>DATJYY010000218.1:0-2981 GCA_035499395.1 Solirubrobacteraceae bacterium | reverse complement strand
GAAGAAGCTGCGCGCCGCCGGGATCAGCAAGGCCGCGACGTACAGCCCGCCCATCACCGCGCACATGCCCGCGACCAGGGTTGAGCGGCGGCGGGACCCGCCCGCCTCCAACGCCATCACCAGATAGAGACCGTTGGCGATCAGCGTCGTCAGCGCGACCGTCCGCGCGTCGGCCGTCGACAGGTTCAGATCGTGCACGGAGAACAGATATCCCGCCACCAATCCGGTGCCGACGAGGACCCCGGCCGGGATGGCAAACCGCGCGACGCTGCGAACGAACCCATCCGGTCGCCACGGGCCGCTGCTCGGGGCCAGCGCGAGGAAGAACGTCGGTATCCCGATGGTCAGCGATGCCGCCAGCGACAAGTGCCGGGGCAGCAGCGGGTAGGCGTCCGAGGTGGTGCCGATGGTCAGGATAAGGAACGCGGCGAAGGCGGACTTGGTCACGTACAGCTTGGTCACGCGCTGGAGGTTTCGCAGCGCGCGGCGGCCCTCGGCCACCAGCGGCGGCACCGCGGCGAAATCGCCCGAGACGAGCACGAGGTCGGACACCGTCCGCGCCATCTGGGTACCGCTGCCCTGAGCGATCGCCAGCCGGGCGCTCTTCAACGCGGGAACGTCGTTGACGCCGTCGCCCAGCATCGCGACGTAGCGGCCTTGATCGGCCAGCGCCTGCACAATCGCCTGCTTGCCGTCCGGTGATATCCGCCCGACCACCGTCGCGTCGGCGGCGAACCGCCGCCGCGCTTCTGGATCCTCCGGAATCGACGAGCCATCGCACACGCCCGCGACCGGGATTCCGACATCACGGGCAATCGCCGCGACCGTCTCCGGGGCATCGCCGGAGAGCACCTTGATCTCCACCTCCTGCTCGCGCAGGAACGCGATCGTGGCGTTAACGTTCGGCCGCAGCTCCTCGGCCAGGATTACCAGGCCGAGCGGCCGCAGCTCGGCGGGCGGGTCGTCGGGGACATCGTGTGGCAGTGGCGCCGAGCCTTCGGCGACGGCGAGCACCCGCCGGCCCGAGCTCTGCCGCCGCCGGGCCACCTCGCCGAGGCTCCCCACGGGGATCCGCCCCGGCGCGCCCAGATAGAAGGCGCCCTCCGCAGTCTCGATGGCGCTCCATCGACGCCGACTCGAGAACGGCACCTCCCCGCTCACCTGGGGCGTATCCGCCGGATACGCGTCCGCGATCGCCCCAAGCGTGAGGTTCCGGATTGACGCGCCGGCGGCGAGCGTCGCGAGGGCTGCGGTCAGCCGTGGTTCGGCGCCCTCCTCGCACGGGATCGCCTGGACGACCCGCAGCGACGAGCCGGTCAAGGTTCCCGTCTTGTCGACGCAAATGGTGTCGACAGACGCCAGCGACTCGATCGCGTTCAGCTGCTGCGCGAGCACGCCTCGGCGCGACATGCGCACGGCGGCCGCCGCGTAGGTGAGGCTGACCAGGACCATCAGCCCTTCGGGCACGAGAGTCACGACGCCGGCGGCCGAGGTGGCCACCGCAGTGTGAACCGGTGCATGGCGATGGTAAAGCGAGTAGCCGAGTAGGGCGCCGAGCGCGATGACCAATCCGACCAGGGCGTAGAGCAGCCGGTTGATGGCGCGCTCCAGCGGCGAGCGCGGATGCCGGAACGAGCGCGCCTGCCCTGTGACGCGGGCCGCAAAGCTGTGCTGCCCGATCGCGGTGACCCGATACGTGCCCGTTCCCTCGACCACGAACGCGCCCGACAGGACCGCGTCGCCGGGCACATGACCGGCGGGCTCGGACTCACCGGTCAGCACCGACTCGTCGAGGCGAAGATCGCTCGCCGAGAGCAGCGTCCCATCCGCGATCAGCTGATCGCCGGGCTGGACCACCACCACATCGTCGACGACCACCTGCTCGGGGGGCAGGGCGCGAGGATGCCCATCGCGTATCACCGTTGCCGACGGCGCGACCAGCAGCGAGAGGCGATCGAGTGCCCGCTTCGCCCGCACCTCCTGGACGATCCCGATCGTGGAGTTCGCCACGATGATGCCGAGAAACAGCGCGTCGCGCGCATCGCCGAAGATCAGGGTCAAGGCCCCGAACACGGCGAGGATGAGGTTGAACACCGTCAGGACGTTGGCCCGGACGATGCTCGCGTAGGACCTACTCGTCTCCGGCCTGTGCGGGCGACGGGCGGCGGCAAGCCTTCGCTCCGCCTCGGACTCGCTCAATCCCGACGGGTCGAGATCGCGATCCGGCGGCCGTCGGTCGGCGACGGTTGCCGATCCGCCGCCGGCCGATCGGGCCAGATCGGTCATGTGGCGACCGGTTGCCCGGGACGGCTCTTGGCGTGACGGAACGTGGTGAGCGCCCACATCACCACCATGTCGGCGACCAGTAGCGAGAGGGGAGTCAGCGAACCGGTGATCAGTGCGAGCACACCAAACACGAACGCCGCGGCACCAAGAACGCCGAACAGCGCCGAGTCGATGCGCTTGGCACCGACCGAACAGGCTGCGATTCCCAGGGCCATGATCACAGCGGCCGCCCACCGATGGTTATCACCGACCAGCGGCACGTTCCAGGCCTCGTGCGTCGCCAGGAAGACGAAGACCGCCAAGCCCGTGAGGCCGGTGGCCACCGCGTCTTTACGCGTGAGCGTCATCTTCTGCCTCCTTTCGTGCTGCCAAGCATGCGGTCACTTGCGTGCGCGGCGCATCCGCCATCCCGTGCATGCCGCATCCGTAGCGTCTACCTACGCGATCGGTCCCGTAGCCCGCCACACTTGGACCATGGACGAGCACGGCAAGTTTTCCCAGCTAGAAGCACGCGAGATCGGCGAGCGCATCGGCATCGACTGGGACACGTCGCGGTTCGACGTCGAGCAGTTCCGGATGGGCCTCGCGGTCGAGCTCGAGCACGGCCGTCGGGATCCCGCTACCAACGTCAGCGATGACGACGAGATCACGACGGGCAAGATCGCCAGGGCGCACCTGAACGAGTTCCCCGACTA
>DATJYY010000217.1:0-18420 GCA_035499395.1 Solirubrobacteraceae bacterium | reverse complement strand
GATGCGCGCGCCCGGGATGAGTTTCTTCCGCATGCCGCTGCTGGTGTGGGCGAACTTCTCGACCTCGCTGCTGGTCGTGATCGCGACCCCGTTCATCGCCGCCTCGCAGTTCTTCATCCTGCTCGACGTCGCGCTCCACTTCCACTTCTTCGATGCGTTCGTCGGACCGCTCAAGAACGGCAACGTGCTCATGTACCAGCACGTGTTCTGGTTCTACTCGCACCCGGCGGTCTACATCATGATGTTGCCCGGGTTCGGGATCATCTCCGAGATCATCGCGGTCAAGTCACGCAAGCCGATCTTCGGCTACCGGATGATGGCGTTCTCGCTGCTGGCGATCGTCCTGCTCGGCTTCACCGTGTGGGCCCACCACATGTTCGTGTCCGGGATGGCGCCGTGGATTCGGATCCCGATGATGATCACGACCGCGATCATCGCGATCCCCACCGGCATCAAGATCTTCTCGTGGCTCGCGACGCTCTGGCGAGGCGTGCTCCACCTCGACACGCCGATGCTGTTCGCGCTCGGGTTCCTGACGATGTTCACGCTCGGCGGGATCAGCGGCGTGATGCTCGCGATGATCCCCTTCGACATCCACGTCAGCCAGACCTACTTCATCGTCGCCCACATCCACTACGTGCTGTTCGGCGGCTCGCTGTTCACGATCTTCGCCGGCGTGTACTACTGGTTTCCGAAGATGACCGGTCGGATGTTCGACGAGCGACTGGGCAGGTGGCACTTCTGGATAACGTTCATCTTCTTCAACCTGACCTTCGGCCCGATGCACCTGATCGGGATCCAGGGGATGCCGAGGCGAGTGGCCGAGTACGCGGAGAGATTCGCCGCCTGGAACCTGTTCATCTCGATCTCGGCCTTCATCCTCGGCGCGAGCACGCTGATCTTCCTCTACAACATGATCGTCAGCTGGAAGGGCGGCCCGCGCGCCCCGTCGAACCCGTGGCGTGCGCTGACGCTCGAATGGCAGGTCTCCTCGCCACCGCCGATCTTCAACTTCGACACGATCCCGACCGTAGTCGGCGGGCCTTATGAGTACGGCGTTCCCGGCGCGGTGCACGGGATCTTCAAGCCTCCAGTCGAGGCTGGACGCGTCACGGCCGGAGCGGGGGCGACACCCGCCCACGGGAGACACACGTGAAGACGGTCCTGGTCGTCGCCAACGAGACCCTCGGCGGCCGCTCGCTGCTCGAGGCGATTCGCTCTCGGTCCGCCAAGGGCGACGTGCGCTTCGTGCTGGTCGCGCCGCAGAACCGGCCCCGAGCGGGCCTCGTCGTCTACGACGATTCGGTGTTCGACGCCGCCCAGACGCGTGTCGATCTCGCGCTCGAGCTGGCTCGCGCCGAGCACATCGACGCGATCGGCGAGGTCGGCGACTCCGATGCCTACTCGGCGACGATCGACGGCGTCCACACCTACCGTCCGGACGAGATCATCATCTCGACGTACCCGGCCACCCGGTCGGGATGGCTCCGCCGTGACCTGATCGAGCGCGTCCGCGACGCCACCGGGCTCCCCGTCGAGCACGTGGTCGCGGATCCCGATACCGAGGGTCTGCCGTTCGATGTGACGCTGGCGGTCGCGAACCGGACCGCGAGCGGCGACGAACTGCTCGACGCGCTCAAGGCCAAGGTCGACGCCGAGCCCGAGGGCCGCAACCGCCTGTTCGTGGTGGTGGTGCCTCAGGAGGGCGGCAGCGGCCAGGACGCGCGGCGAGCGCGCACGCGCCTGAAGCTCGTGATCGACCGCCTCCACGCCCGCGGAATGTTCGCGGCCGGGATGATCGGCGACCCGGATCCGTTCACCGCGATCACCAACGCGCTTCAGTACTTCCGCGTCGACGACATCGTGATCTCCACGTTCCCCGATACCAAGTCCGGCTGGCTCCGCACCGATCTGATCGAGCGGGTCCGGCGCGCCACCGGAAAGCCGGTCGAGCACATCGTCCACGAGGACGTCACCTCGACGAGCGCCGCGTAGAGTCTCGAACGAAATGAGCGCCAGATTGGGATGGTCGGGGATCGAGCTGGGCGGCGGCGGCGATCGGCGTGGTGTAGCGGCGCTACATGAGCCGAGCGTCGCTCGGATGACGCGAGCGCGGCCGAATCAGGCGAGGCCGGATGCCGAGCCGGCCGCAAGCGAGTGGGTATCTGCGACGATCATCCGGCCAGATCCAAACCGCGGTCATCTCGAGAGAGGCTCTTAGGTCATGGAAGCCGCCTCGATCGCCCACGGCCACGCCGAGCACCACGGCCCGCCCGCCGCCCACCAGTCGTCGAGGGTGCACGCGCCGACCCTCGGCATGCTGCTTTTCATCATGTCCGAGATCATGATCTTCGGCGCGTTCTTCACCGCCTACTTCTTCATCCGGGTGGTCACACACAACCCGTGGCCGGCCCGCGGCACGGCGGTGCCGGAGGCGGTCGCCGGCGTCAACACCGCGATTCTGCTGTCGTCCTCGCTGACGCTCCACTGGGCGCTGACCTCGGTGAAGAACGGGAACCGGTTCGGGCTTCGGGCCGGAATGGCCTCGACGTTCATGCTCGGCCTGACCTTCCTGTTCATCCAGATCAACGAGTACATCCACCTCGGCTGGGCCGCCCACGACTCAGCCCAGGCGACGGTCTTCTACTCGCTGACCGGCCTGCACGGCGCCCACGTGTTCATCGGCCTGTGCCTGCTCCTGATGGTGACGGTCCGCGCCTTCCGCGGGCATTACTCGCCGGAGGCCCACACCGGCATGGAAGTGCCGGGGATCTACTGGCACTTCGTCGACATCATGTGGATCATCGTGTACACCTCGGTCTACGTGCTCTAGTGTCGCGAGTCAGGAATTCGGCGGCACCGAGAGGGGTCACCCGCGGATGCTTGGCGAGGACGCAGGGTCAGGCGTGTGGCAGACCTACACGAGGATCCGAGGACAAAGCGAGGGGCCGGCAGGGGCCGCTCGAACTCCATCCAGTTTCTGACTCGGGGCACTAGCGCCCCGTGGCGAACCCCCTGCGCTATGAGGCCGACGCCTTTCGGGTGTTCCTGTACTGCCTCGCCGTGATCGTCGCGATCGTTGCGATCGTGTTCATCGTTCGCGCGCTGACCTAGCTGTCAGGCCCTCCGTGCGCCACCATTGGGTGTAGTCGTGGCTCCTGTTTCGATTCCGTTCGCCGATGCCGGTCTGATCAACGGCATCGTCCCGTCGGTCGTCGTCCTGCTCTGCTGGCTGCCCTACAGGGCGCGTGTGCGGACGTTGTCGCACGAGCGGCGCGCCGTGCCTGGCTGGCGCCAGGCGTGCTTCGCCGCCGGCCTGGCGAGCCTCGCCCTCGTCCTCAGCGCGCCAGTCGATTCGCTGGCCGACCAGCTGCTGGTGGCGCACATGGCCGAGCACCTCGTGATCGGCGACATCTCGGCGTTGCTGCTCGTGCTCGGTTTCACCGGGCCGCTGCTCGCGCCGCTGCTGCGGCGGAAGTACATCGGCAAGCTCCGCGTGTTCGCCCACCCGTTGGTGGCGTTCCCGGTGTGGGCAATCAACTTCTACGCCTGGCACACGCCGTTTCTGTATCAGGCGGCGCTCCGCCACGACCTGATCCACGGCCTTCAGCACGCGAGCTTCCTCGCGTTCGGGATGGCGATGTGGATGGCGCTGCTGGGACCGCTGCCGAAGCCGTCGTGGTTCGGCAACGCGGCCCGGCTCGCGTACATCATCGCGGTCCGGCTCGCTGGGACGATTCTCGCCAACGTCATGATCTTCTCGGGCACCGTGCTGTACCCGATCTACCGCGCCACCGACGCCAAATGGCACATCAGCCCGATGGGCGATCAGATCGCGGCCGCCGGCGTGATGATGGTCGAGGAGAGCCTGCTGACGATCGGGCTGTTCTGCTGGCTGTTCCTGAAGGTCGCCCGCGAGGCCGACGAGCGGCAGGCCCTGCTCGACGCCGCTGCCGCTAACGGGCTCGAGCTCGATGAGCAGCGCGCGGCGCGCGCGGTGGCGGCGGGCCGGGGCGACGAGCTGCTCGAGCGCATCCAGGCCCGGGGACGCGCCACGACGCTGTCCTAGGGCCAGGCGCGCGCCGCGGGCATGCACAACCTGCCAACGGAGCTCCGGGGTCGCCGATCGTGGCAGGACATGCGCGTCCCGCATGCGCCGTCTGCCGAGGTCCGTCGGCAGACGGCGCATGCCGTCTGCCGAGGTCCGTCGGCGGCGGCTCGAATGTCAGACCGTGCAGGTCGCCGGCCGCCGAGCCCACGCCGCGACCGGGCGGGCGGTGCCGCTCCCCTAGTGCGAGGCGGACGACAAGAACGCCACGAGCGCCTGGATCTGACTCGGGCTGAGCGTCTTACTGAACGTGTTCGGCATGATCCCGGCGTGGTAGCCCGCAGGGATGTACTTGTACGGATCGGTGATCGCGGTCGTCACGCACTTCTCGAACGTCGCGCCGCGGGCCTGCTGGGACGCCGGCGTGGCGCAGGCAGTCTTCAGGTTGTTGAGGTTCGGGCCAACGGTCCCTGTCGTGCCGGCGGCGGCGAGCGTGTGACAGGAGCCGCAACCGCCGACACCGGTGAAGATCTGCTTCCCGACTGCCGGCGTCGGGTTGACCTTCGCCGCCACCGCGCGGGCCAGCGCGCCCGTGTCCTGCCCCGGCCTCGCCGCGACCGCCGCGACGTACGCCGCGATGTCCTGGGCGTCCTGGCCCTTGACGAGCATCGCCGGCATCACGCCCTCGGTGTTCGGATACGAGATCCAGTACGAGATCAATCCCTGGATCGACGTGCTCTTCACCCCGTCGATGCGGTCCTGCCGGAATGCATCGTCCAGGTTCGGCCCCACCGTGCCAGTCGAGTTCGCATGCGCAAGCGTGTGGCAAGACGCGCAGTTGGTCGCGAACAGCTGCTTGCCCGTCACGAGGTTGGCAGTCGGATGCTTGAGTGCGCAACCACCAACCGTGACCGCGATACAGACTGCCGCCATGAGCGTGGTGATGCGTCCCAGCGACTTGACCATACCTTGAGAGGCGGCACTCTATCCAAGCCGTCGGCAGGGGGGCTCGGCGGCTGCGGCCGCGCCCCGGCCGACGCCGCGACCGTCCGTTCCCTGCTATACGATGACCAGGAATGAGGACGCGTCAGAAGTACCGGATGCGGACGCCGTCCACCGGTCGTGAGGTCGTGATCGAGGCGGAGCCCGCACGGACGTACGTCGATCGGGAGACCGGCGAAGCTCTAGAGGTCGTCGGGGAACTGCTCCCGTTGGCGCCGACCCCGTCCGAGCTGCCGTGGGCAGTCGATAACCTTCGCTTCTGCAACTGGTGCGACCAGCATTGCCAGAAGGACCTCAACGACTGCCCCCACTGCGGCAGGCGTATGGAGCCGCTCGAAGAGGTCTGAGGTGCCGGTCGTGTCGCGACGTCCGACTGCCCGTAGCGCTACCCGCACGCTGACCGCGCTGGCGGCGGGTGCCGCCGTCGCCGCCGGCATTACGGCGTGCGGCAGCGGTTCGGCGGCGACGGACACATCCGGTGCCCCGCCCCTGACGGTTCCGACCGCGACGATCGCCGCCCCGGCGTCGACCGGCACCACCAACGCTTCGACCACGAAGTCCACCACGTCCACCGCGTCCTCGAGCAGCTCCTCGCCGTCCTCGTCGGCGTCGTCCGGCGCCTCGAGCTCGTCGTCGGGCGGCACCAGCGGCGGCAACACGACCGGAGGCGGGACGAGCGCCGGCGGCACGAGCGGTGGCGGCACGGGGGGCGGTAACACGGGCGGCGGCACCTCCGCCACCGGTGGTGGCGCCACCCCGAACGGCGCCACCTCGACCGGCACCGGCAACGGTGGCGGCAGCGGTTCGGGCTCCGGCGGCGGCGGACTCCCGTAGGCCCGGCGCGTCGGCCGGTCCCTTCGTCGGCGGCGGACCTGCGCGGCCCCTACTACGCCGGCCGCGGACCCGCCGCGCACCGCACGTGGTCCGGGACCCGGCGCGGACCGCACGTAGGCGGCGGACCCGGCGCGGCCGGTACGCCGGCCGCGGACCCGGCGCGGACCGCACGCCGGCCGCGGACCCGGCGCGCACCGTACGTGGTCCGCGGACCCGGCGCGCACCGCTACGCCGGCCGAGGCCCCGCTGCGGACCTCCTAGGCCGCCGTGCGGGGCTCGCAGCCCCGATAACAGCGCACTCGACGACCATCCCGGCTCGAGTGCGCCGAACACCGTCTATAGCACCGGTTTTGGGACACTCGAGCCGCCCGGGTTGCCGAGTGCGCGGTTTCCGGGGTTCGACCGCGGTCGAAAGATCGCCCGGCGGGCCCGACCGGCGCCACCGCCCGAGCCCACCACCCCCTTGCCTGCGATTAGCCGGCTCGGCTCACTTCTGCTTCGTCGTGGTCGGGGTCGTCGTCTTCGGCGCCACCGGGTTCGTGATCTCGGTCGCGCTGTACTCGACCCGCGTCCCCGGGTAGTCGCACTTGTACGCGGCGCTCTGACCGACACTGACCTGGGCCTGCGAGGTCGACGCCGCGTTGTTGCAGTTGCGAGCCCTGCTCTGCCGGTACGCGAAGTGGTCGGTCGAGAGGTCGATCGTGAGGACCGGCGCCCACGTCGTCGTGGTCAGCGCGATCGTCTCGCCACGGACGACGGGGATCGTCGTCGTGAGCGGGAACTGGACGACCTGGCCCAGATAGGGCTGCACGTCCACCAGCGGACTCTGGGCGACCACCGTCCAGGACCAGGCGGTCCTCTTGCCGACCGGCTTGAGCACGGTGATGCCGACCTGCGCATCGCCGCCGTATGCCTTGTCGAGAAACTTGACGTCACTCGCCGCGGTGGTCGCATTGGTCGACAAGCCGGACAGCCCGACCGTGAACGCCGCGATCCGACCGGCCTGCTTGACCTTGGTCGGGTAGGCGATGTTGTCCCGAATCGTCTCGAGCGCCGTCGCTCGGGTGAGGATGATCGTGCATTGCGAGGGCGGGACGCCCTTGGGGCACGCGGGCGCGACCAACGGTGACGTGGTGGCGCCGAGCTCTGTGATCGTCGCGTTCGCGGCGACTGGGAAAAGCCCGCAAAGCGCCACGGCGCCCGCGGTTGCCATCAAAGAACGTTTCATGTTCAGATTCAACACGACACCCCGGCGCCAGTTGCGCCATACCCAGGCGACGATAGTCAGCCTGGCGCCGGCGAATCGAGTTTCTCTACTACAAAACGGCCAGTCAGGCCGTCCTGCTAGAGCTTCGAGACGTTGACCGCCTTCGGCCCCTTCGGGCCGGCCTCCTCCTCGTATGAGACCTTGATTCCCTCGGACAGCGAGCGATAGCCGTCCCCCTGAATGCCAGTGAAATGAACGAACAAGTCGCGCCCGCCGTCATCGGGCGTGATGAACCCGAAACCCTTGTCGTCGCTGAACCACTTGACGGTACCCGTTGCCATGTACTCCCCTTAGAAGCCTTCTATCGGACACGCCGGTTGGTGCCTGAGGGCCCCGACCAACCCGGGGAAGGTAGCAAGAAGCGCAGCACGTGGCTTTCTGGAGTGATTCGATGCAACTTCCCCGGTCCAAAAACTGGCGCCGAAGACGTCAGCGCAGGGCCTGCGCCGTCGCCTCGATCTCCGCGGAATCGCCCGGTTCAGGGATCCACGGCAGCTTCAGGGGATCGTCCTCGTAACGCGGGATCACGTGGACGTGAAAGTGGAAAACCACCTGCCAGGCGGCCGCGCGGCAGGAGTTGAGCAGGTTCACGCCGTCGGCGTCGAGACGCTCGATGACCCTGCCCGCCATCCGCTGGGCCGTGGCCATCGTCGCCGCCAGATCCTCCTGGTCGACCTCCAACAGATCGCGCGCGTGCCGTCGCGGGACGACCAGCAGATGGCCGCGGGTCGCAGGATTGATGTCCATGAACGCGACGGTGCGGTCGTCCTCGTCGACGATCTGTCCCGGCAGCTCGCCGGCGATGATCTTGCAGAAGATGCAGTCTGGGTCGCTCACGTCGCGGAGCCTACCGCTCGGCGGCCGAGCGGCCTGCGCCGCCCGAGGCGCTGACGATCGAGCGCGCTCGATCGATCGCCTGTTCACGCGAGGTGATCTCCCCCGCGAAGTTCGCCTCCTCTAGCTCCTCCAGAATCTGGCCGAGCTCCGGGCCGGGGCGGATGCCCACCGCGCGCGCGAGCTCGTCGCCTCGGACTGGTGGGCGGGGACGGCTCTCGCGCCACGCGAGCGCCTCGCCCAGCAGCATGTTCGCGAGCTCGAGGTGCCGCGCGATCGCCTCCTCGGCGCCCCGTCCGCGAGTGGCCAGCCGGTCGGCGACGCTCAGCAGCGTCACGTCCACCTGGACCGGCTCGCACGCCCGTAGATAGCGATAGATGGCCCGCCGGCCAATCGGCATCTCGTGCACCAGGAAGCCGAGCCGCAGGTGGTTGCGGGTCAAGGCCGCGACGTGCTCACGGAGCCGTTCGCTCGCCCGCAGGCGAGTCAGGACGGAAGTCGCCACGTCGGCCCCGACGACGTCATGTCCGATAAACGTGATCCGCCCCGAAGCCGTCACCTGCCGCGTACGCGGCTTGGCCACGTCGTGGAGCAGCGCGCCGAACCGAAGCGCTTGACCCCGGCTCAGCTCGTTGGCGAGCGGCTCGGCCAGAAGGTCGCTGACCGCGTCGGAGTACTCGCCGAACCACTGCTCCGGCTGGCGTGACAACTCGATGGCCGACGCAAGGACCAACCGAGTGTGGTCGTACACGTCGAGGTGGTGGTAGTGGCTCTGCTCCACGCCGTGCATCGCCGTCAGTTCCGGGAGGACCACGTCGGTCGCCCCGAGAGCGTCCATCAGCTCGAGTCCGGCGAGGGCCCGGTCAGCGACCAGAATCCGCTTGACCTCGGTGAAGATCCGCTCGGGGGCTACCTGAGCGAGCGCTGGGCTGCTCGCCGCGGCCGCGGCAGCCGTGTCGCCGTCGACCTCGAAGCCCAGCTCGCAGGCGAGCCTGGCGAGGCGCAGCGTCCGCAGCGGGTCTAGCGCGAAGGCGCGTGGCGACACCATCCGCAACCGGCGCTGCCGCACATCGTCGACTCCGCCGAACGGATCGACGAACCCACCGCCGGCCAGCGGCTCGGCGATCGCGTTGATCGTGAAATCGCGCTGCGCGAGATCGGCCTCGATCGACCGGTCGGCGAGCGGGAGCACGTCTACCTGCCAGCGGTGATCCCGAGACACCACACGCCAGACGCCGAACGCCTCCGACAGCCCGAACACATGGGCATCGACGGCGCGGGCGAGTGCACGCGCCAGCCGGCGCGCGTCACCGTCGACCGCAACGTCGTAGTCGTCGGTCGGGCGCCCCAGCAACCGATCGCGCACCGCCCCGCCGACCAGCCAGGCCGGCTCGTCCGCGATTCCGGCGAGCGCCGCGAGGAGCGGATTGCCGGTGCTCACACCGGGGTCCCGTCGCGGTGGTAGACCCGAGGGACCCGCGCGGTCAGCCCGCACAGGATCTCGTAGCTGATCGTGCCGATCCGGCGCGCCACGTCCTCGGCCGTCTGACGCTCGTCGCCGTCGGCACCGATGATCGTGACCGGGTCGCCGCAGCGCACGCCGGCCCCACCCGAATCGAGCGACACCGTGATGTTGTCCATGCTGACCGTCCCCATGAGCGGGTAGCGCCGGCCGCCGATCAGCACGTCGCAGTTGTTGGTGAGCCCCCGGCGGATCCCGTCGGCGTACCCGATCGGCACCGTCGCTATCCAGGTGTCCGACGATGCCACCCACCGCCGGCCATAGCCGGCGCTGTCCCCGGGGCGTGCGAGCTTCACGGCCGCCACATATGAGGTGAGCTCGAGCGCCGGCTCGAGGCCGTGCGCCGCGGGGTCCTGATTCATCGGGTCGCAACCGTAGATCGCGATTCCGCACCGGACAAGATCGAAATGACTCGCGGGCTCGCGCAGCGTGGCGGCGCTGTTGGCGGCGTGCACGGTGATCCGGGGCCAGCGGTCGCGCATCGCGTCCACGAACGGTCCGAACCTCGCAAGCTGCTCGGCCGTGAACGACGGGTCCTCGTCGGCGCTCGCGAAGTGGGTCATCGCTCCAGCGAGCTCGAGCGCCGGCGCCGCTGCGATGCGCTCGGCCACGCGGATCGCCTCATCAACGGCACGCGTCCCGAGCCGGCCCATCCCCGTATCGAGCTTCACGTGCACCCGGATCGGCACCGCTGCGGCGGCAACGCGATCGACGAACGCCTCACTCCACGCGACCACCTCGCTCCGAGCATCAAGCGCCAGCGAGAGCTCCTCGTCGCTCACGGCGCCCATCACGAGTACCGGGGCGTCGATGCCCGCGGCACGGAGGTCGGCCGCCTCGCCCGCGGTCGCGACCGCGAGCGACCGCGCCCCGCCGGCGAGCGCCGCCCGCGCCGCCGGAGCCGGGCCGTGGCCGTAGCCGTTGCCCTTGACAACCGCCGCCAGCTCAGCTCCACCGGTCAGCCCAGCCCGGAGATGGGCGACGTTGCGCTCAATCGCCGCGAGGTTTACGCGGGCAAGCGCGCGCAGCGCCATGATCAGGCCGCTCGCGGGGCCAGCGCGCGCGGAAGCGCCGCGATCACGTCGCGCGCGATCACGCCCTCGGGCCCGATCGCCTGCGCCGCCAGCATCCCGGCGCGAGCATGCACGAAGACGGCCGCGCACGCCGCTTGGAACGGATCCATCCGCTTGGCCAGGAACGCGCCGACGACGCCCGAGAGCACGTCACCGGTGCCCGCCGTGGCCAGCGCGGGGGCGCCCCCGCGATTGACGGCCGTGCGGCCGTCGGGCGCGGCGACGATCGTGTCGTCGCCCTTCAGGACCAGGATCGCCTGAGCCTCTTTCGCCGCCCGCCGTGCACTCTGGAGGCGGTGGGCACCGATCGCGGCGCTGTCGGTCTCGAGCAGGCGCGCGAGCTCCCCCGCGTGCGGCGTAAGCACGGTGGCGGCCTCGCGCTCGGCGAGCAGGCTCAGGGACCCCGCGTGCGCGTTCAGACCGTCGGCGTCGAGCAGCAGCGGCACCGGCGCGTAGCGAGCCAGCTGCCGCGCGAACTCCTGCGCCTCCGGCGCCCGGCCCAGCCCCGGCCCGAGCACGACCGCATCGGACCGATCGGAGCGCTCGAGCACAGTCTCGACGCCGCGAGGCTCGAGCGACCCGTGCGTGTCCGGCAGCGGCACCGACATCACCTCGAGCAGGTGAGACCCGAAGATCTGCATCAGGGACGAGGGCACGCATGCGGTCACATAACCGGCGCCGGCACGCATCGCGGCCTCGGACGCCATGCACGGCGCGCCGGTCAGCCCGAGCGACCCGCCGCAGACGAGCACGCTCCCGGCGGCGAACTTGTTCGAGGCCCTGCCGCGGCGCGGGATCCCGTCGGACGCGCGATCGGAGATCAGCCCGACCTGCGGCTCACCTGGACCACCGGCGGGGATGCCGATGTCGATCACCCGCACGTCGCCGGAGTGCGTCTTGCCGGGATCGATCCACAGCCCCGGCTTGGCCGCGTGGAAGGTGGCGGTGGCGCGCGCGGTCACGGCCCCGCCGGCGATCTCGCCCGTCGAGGCGTCGACACCGCTCGGAACGTCGCACGCGACGACGCACGCGTTTGCGGACGCACGGTTGATGGCTTCGATCGCGCCGGCGGCCGGCTCACGCGGCTCGCCCGAGAAGCCCGTGCCGAGAATCGCGTCGACGATCGCTGCCGCCCCGTCGAGGACACCGCCGTCGAACGGCCTCGCGCCCGGACCGGGCAGGCGCTCCGCGTTGACCCGCGCGTCGCCACGCAAATCCTCAACCTCTCCGAGCAACAGCACGTCGACCTCCCGACCCCGGTCGCGCAACAGGCGGGCCGCCACGAACCCGTCGCCACCGTTGTTGCCCTTACCGCACACGGCAACCACACGACCCGCCGGCGCCAGCTCACCGACCAGGTCGGCGAGCCCCGCGCCGGCGCGCTCCATCAGCTCTACGCCGGGGATGCCGCGCTCGCCGATCGCCCACTCGTCGAGCGCGCGCTGCTCGCCGGCGTCGGGGAGCGGGTCAAGCCAGTCGGGAAGGGGGGTCACGGTGGGGAGCCTAGTGGCTGGCTCCCACGCGCCTCACCCGGCGATCACGACCGCGGCGGCGTCGCGGCGCGTATGCGTCAGCGATACCTGCACTTCGACGCCGAGCTCGGCAGCCCGTTCCGCGGCGCTGCCGGACAGGCGCAGCGCGGGCGGCCCGCCGGTCCCGATCACCTCCACCTCGTGGAAGTTCCAGGACCGGATCCCGAGCGCCTTGGCCGCGGCCTCCTTGGCGCAGAACCGCGCCGCGAGGTGCTGGCCAGGCCGGCCCTGGCTGGCCGCGTAGGTGCGCTCGGCCTCGGTGAACAGCCGTTCGGCGAGCCGCGGGGTCCGCTCGAGCGCCCGCTCGAGCCGGTCGATCTCCAGCAGGTCGATCCCGACGCGGAGACCGGCCCCGCCCATCGTCACTCCACCGTGACGGTCTTGGCCAGGTTCCGTGGCTGGTCGACGTTCAGACCGCGCCGGCGGGCGATGTAGTACGCGAGCAGCTGCAGGGGTATCACGGCGAGCAACGAGGACAGCATCCACTCCGTGCGCGGCACCTCGATGACCTCGTCGGCGTGCTGGGCGATCTGCTCATCGCCCTCGGTCGCGACCGCGATCACCCGCGCCCCGCGTGCCCGGACCTCCTGGATGTTCGATACCACCTTCTCGAGTACCGGCGACTCGGTCGCGACGACGACCACCGGTGTGCTCTGGTCGAGCAGCGCGATCGGGCCGTGCTTCATCTCGCCCGCGGCGTACGCGTCGGTCGCGATATAGGAGATCTCCTTGAGCTTCAGCGCGCCCTCGAGCGCGACCGGAAGCCCGACGTGGCGCCCGAGGTACAGGAAGAACTCGGCTCCGCTCACCCGCTCGGCGACCGCCTGCACGCCGCCCATGTCGCGCTCGAACATTTCGGTGATCCGGTGCGGCAGGCGCTTGACCTCGCTGATCGTCGCCTTGAGCTCGTCCGGCTCTAGCGTGCCGCGGAGCTCGGCGAGCCGTAGCGCGAGCAGGTACATCGCCACGACTTGGCTGACGAACGTCTTGGTCGCCGCCACCCCGATCTCGAGGCCGGCGCGCGTGTACAGGACACCGTCGGCGTCGCGCGTGGCCTGAGAGCCCATGATGTTCGTGATCGCGAGTACATTCGCGCCGCGCTCGCGGGCCGTGCGCATGGCAGCCAGCGTGTCGGCAGTCTCACCAGACTGCGAGATGCCGATCACGAGGTCGCCGGGGCCGACGACAGGGTTGCGGTAGCGGTACTCGGAGGCGATCTCGACCTCGACCGACACGCGCGAGAACTCCTCAATCGCGTAGCGCCCGATCAACCCGGCGTGGTAGGAGGTCCCACACGCGACGATCACGATCCGGCGGAGCGTCCGCAGGAGCTCGTCGTCGATCGGCCCGAGATCCCCGAGGTCGATCCCAACGCCTCTGGCGGCGCGCTCGCCGATCGTCTCCGCCACCGCCTCGGCCTGCTCGTGGATCTCCTTGAGCATGAACGTCTCGTAGCCCTGTTTCTCCGCGGTCTCCGCGTCCCAGTCGACCTCGACGATCTCCCGCGCAAGCGGCGTGCCGTCGGCGGTGGAGAACTCGACCTCGTCGGGGCGGAGCACGACGATCTCGTCGTTCTCGATGTACTGGACGTGGCGCGTGTGACGGAGAAACGCCGGGATCGCGGACGCGATGAACTGCTCGCCCTCGCCGCGGCCGATGATCAGCGGGCACTCCTTGCGCGCCCCGACCAACAGGCCGGGCTCATCCGCAGTCATCGCCACGAACGCGTAGTGGCCCCGAAGGTCGGCGTAGGCACGACGGACCGCCTCGACCAGGTCGCCCTCGTTGTAGTGAGCGACGAGGTGCGCGATGACCTCGGCGTCCGTCTCGGAGGTGAACTGCGCGCCGTCTGCGACCAACCGGCGCTTGAGCGAGATGTAGTTCTCGACGATGCCGTTGACGACGATGTGGACGCGGTCGGTGTTGTCGAAGTGGGGATGGGCGTTTTCCTCGGTGACCCGCCCATGGGTAGCCCAGCGCGTATGGCCGATCCCCGTCCCCGGCTGGGGCCGCTCGGCGAGCGCGACCGCCCCGCCGCTTCGATCGGTGCCGCCACAGGCATCGATCGCGCCGCGCAGCGCGCTGAGGTTGCCCACGGCACGTACGGCGTCGATCCGGTTCCCGTCGAGCACCGAGATGCCGGCGCTGTCATATCCGCGATACTCGAGCTTCTCGAGTCCTGCCAGGAGGAGCGGGCGCGCCTTACGCGGGCCAACATAGCCGACGATTCCACACATAAGTGCTTAATTCCCCTTTCGTGGCGGGCAATCCGGGGATCGCCTTCCGGTGGCTCCGTCAGAGGAGTCCGACGATGTTAGCCGGAAGGACAGTCGCCTCAATCAACGCACGAGCCCGTGCGAGACTCGCGGGCGCCGCAAGCATTCCTACGGCAGCGCGGTCTCCACGATTTGCCGTAGCCGAGCGCACACCTCGTCTGTCTCCTCCTGGCTCGGCGCCTCGACCATGACCCGGATGAGGGGCTCGGTCCCCGACGCCCGGACGAGCACCCGCCCCCTGCCGGTGAGCCCCGCGTGCTCGCGCGCCACGGCTTCCTCCACGCCCGGGTCGGCCATCGCCGCCGCAAGCCCGGCCCGGTCGGCGGCGCGAATGTTGACCAGGCGCTGGGGCAGCTTCTCCATCGCGCCTCGGTCGGCCAGGTCGCGACCTCCGAGCGCTTCGAGGGTGAGCAGCGCGCTCGCGATTCCGTCGCCGGAGGGCCCGAAGCCGAGATCGATGATGTGGCCCGACTGCTCGCCTCCGAGCGCCCAGCCACGCCGGCGAAGCTCGTCGAGCACGTAGCGGTCGCCGACGGCGGTCGTCGCCACCTCGATCTCGGCCGCTGCCATCGCCCGGTGGAAGCCGTAGTTGGTCATCACAGTGACCGCCACGCCGTTGCCGGGCAGCCGGCCCGCCGAGCGAAGATGCAGGGCAGCCAGCGCGATCAGCTCGTCGCCGTCGACGACCGCGCCACGGCCGTCCACGGCGAGCACCCGATCGCCGTCGCCGTCGAACGCGAACGCGACGTCATAGCCGCCACCCGAGACCCTCTCCACGGCCGCGTCGAGGTGCGTCGAGCCGCAACCCTGGTTGATGTTCATGCCGTCGGGCTCGTCGGCGAGCACGTCGACGCTCGCTCCCAGCCTGCGGAAGATCTCGGGAGCGGCCCGGTAGGTGGCCCCGTTTGCGCAGTCGAGCAGCACGCGGAGCCCGCTCAGATCGAGGCCGGAGAAGCGCTCCTGAAGCTGCTGCAGGTAGTCCTCCAGCGGGCCGTCGAACGGCCGGATGCGACCGATGTGCGCCGGCGGAGGCGGCGCACTCTCGAGCGCGGACTCGATCTCGTGCTCGGTGTCGTCGTGCAGCTTGAATCCGTCGCCGGCGAACAGCTTGATGCCGTTGTCCTCGTAGGGATTGTGCGACGCCGAGATCACTGCGGCGAGGTCAAGGCCGTGCCGGCGCACCAGTAGCGGCGCCGCCGGCGTCGGGAGGACGCCGCCGAGCCACGCGTCGCCACCTGCCGCGGCCACGCCGGCCGCGATCGCCGATTCGAGCATCTCGCCCGACTCGCGGGTGTCGCGGATGATCAGCACCTGCGGGCGCTCCGCCTCGATCCACGCGACCGCCGTACGCCCCAGGGCGAGGGCGAGGTCGGCAGTGAGGAAATGTCCCGCCCGGCCGCGGACGCCGTCCGTGCCAAACAGCTGGCGCGCCATGCGTCAGTTAGCGCTTGGAGAACTGCGGCCGCTTGCGGGCCTTCTTGAGCCCGGCCTTCTTGCGCTCCTTCACGCGCGGATCGCGCGTCAGGAAGCCGCGGCGCTTGAGCTCGCCACGCAGGTCCGGAGCGGCAACGATCAGCGCGCGAGAGATGCCGTGGCGGAGCGCACCGGCCTGGGCGGACACGCCGCCGCCGTGCATCCGTGCGACCACGTCCATCCGCGACTCGTAGCCGACCGTCTCGAGCGGCTGGCGGATGATCCGCCTGAGCGTCTCGCGCGGGAAGAACTCGTCGAGCGTCTTGCCGTTGATCACGTAGGTGCCGGTGCCGGGCTTGATGATCACCCGCGCGACCGCCGTCTTGCGCTTCCCGGTGGCGGTGTACCGGGCACCGGCGGCCAGATCGATCGCGGCGTCCGCGATCGGGCGGCTGTCCTCCTCTTCCTCCTGCTCGCGCGCGGCCAGCGCCTCGGCGTCGGCCTCCGCGGCCGCCTGCGCCTCCGCGTCGAGGAACTGCTCGCCCTCGGGCACGATGTCGGGGATCAGGTCGGCACCGGGGATCTCCGGCTTCGCGCGGGGCGCGATTTCCTCGAGCTCCTCGATCTCCTCGTCCTCGAGCGGGTTCTGCTCGGCCTCGATCGTGACGTCGGGCTGAATCGCATCCGGGTCGCCGACCTCGGCCTCGGCCGCGATCTCCGGCTCCTCGGCAACGGGCTCCTCGACCGGCGGTTCCTCGGCAACGGGCTCCTCGGCCGGCGGTTCCTCGGCAAC
Organism: Solirubrobacteraceae bacterium; assembly: GCA_035499395.1. Classification (GTDB taxonomy): domain Bacteria; phylum Actinomycetota; class Thermoleophilia; order Solirubrobacterales; family Solirubrobacteraceae; genus Palsa-465. The sequence goes on along the minus strand of DATJYY010000217.1, from coordinate 1,826 downwards.
GGGCTCTTGCACAGCGGGCTCTTCGACCGACGGCTCCTCGGCGACGGGCTCCTCGTCCCGCGCCGGCTCGTCGGCCGGGGTCGCTTCCGCCTCCGGCTCCTCCGGAACTCCCGGATCCTGATCGTCGGCTCGCTGCTCGTCCTCGGGGCGCTCGGTCACTGCTCGATCTCCATCGGTTGCGGCTTCTGTGCGGCGTGCGGATGCTCAGGACCCGCGTAGACCTTCAGCTTCGTCAGTTGCTTACGCGCGAGGCGGTTACGGGGCAGCATCCCCTTGACCGCGAGGCGGATGACCTCCTCGGGCCGGCGCTCAAGCATGTCGTTCAGCGTGCGGGACTTCAGCCCGCCGGGATACCCCGAGTGGCGGTAGTACCGCTTGTCGGAAAGCTTGTTGCCCGTCACCGAGATCTTCTCGGCGTTAACGACGATCACGAAGTCGCCCGTGTCGACATGCGGCGTGTAAGTCGGCTTGCGCTTCCCCCGCAACGTATCGGCGATCTGCGTCGCGAGCCGGCCGAGCGTCCGCCCGGAGGCGTCGACGATCAGCCAGGTGCGCTCTCTGTCGGCGGGGGTGGCTACGTAGGTCTTCATGGCATGCACAAGCCGCGCGACGATCGCGCGGCTTTGCCCATGATAGGCGATCGGAAGCCACACGGCCGTTCGTGTCTGAGCGTACGCTGAACCGATGACCGTCCCGCTCCAGGTCAGGCGCGCCGCGATCCGGTGCGCCTACGTCGGACTCCGGGTGTACTGGTTCGTGGCCCGGCCGAAGGTGGTGGGCGTCAAGTGCGTGGTCATGCACGACGACCAGGTGCTACTCGTGCGCCACACCTACGGGCACCGCGGCTGGGACATCCCGGGAGGCACGGTCCGGCGCCGCGAGGTCCCTATCGATGCCGCCCGCCGCGAGATGCAGGAAGAGCTCGGCCGCCGGATCGAGGATTGGCAGGACCTCGGCGTGCTGTACATCACGACCAACCACCATCGCGACAACCTGCACATGTTCAAGACCCGCATCGCCGACCGGCACGTCGACATCGATCTCACCGAGCTCGCCGAGGCGAGCTGGTTCCGCCGCGACGAGCTGCCGCCCGACACCGGCCGCTTCGTCGGCAAGATCCTGGCGCGGGCGGCGATGGCTAGCGAATCCTGAGCGCCGCGACTCGCGTGGTCGTAGACGTCCGCGTGGCGTGCGAGCTCGCGGTCAGGGTCAGCAGGAGCGCCGTTCGCTGGCCCCGGCGCGTGGCGGTGTGGAGCGCCGGGAGGACGCCCTTCGAGGGCTTGACCACGAGCACGGTCGGACGGCCCGCGGTGACCGTCGTGCGCAGGCTGCCGAACTGGAGGCTGAACGCCTTGAGCCCGCCCTTGCGCGCCGCGGAGGCTCTGACCCCGATCGTCACGTTCGCGCGGGCATCGCATGTCACGAGCACGCCGAGCACCGCCGGGTGCCGCTTGAGCCTGGCCGGCAGCGCCTTCATGGTGCATCGCTGCGCGCGGACCCGGACGATCGCGCTGGCGCTGCTGCCGACGTGGGTGCCATCGCCTCCGTACACCGCATCGACTCGAGCCTGCGCCGGAGGCAGCTCGGTCGGCGTGAACGCGACCTCGCAGATCGCCACGCCGGGAGTCGCGGTCGCGCCGAGCACACAGCCCGAGTCGTCCCCGAATGACGCGCCGGCGGTGGGCGAGCTGACCGCGACGGTGCCCGTTGGAGTGATGTGGAACGCGCCCAGGTCCGAGACGGTTGCCGTGCAGATCGTCGAGGCCGTCACCGCGACCGGCGAGGGAGAGCAGGTCAGGCTCGTCGCGGTGGCGCGCGGGGCAACC
>DATJYY010000216.1:0-90576 GCA_035499395.1 Solirubrobacteraceae bacterium | reverse complement strand
CAGAACGCCGTCGACCGCCTGAACACGCGGCTGGTGATCGAAGCGGGGATCCGCGAGAACGGCTCGCTGGAGGAGTCGATCGACGAGATCAAGCGGCCGAAGTACAACGAGCACAACATCTGGGCGATCGAGAACGAGGCCCACGAGTTCGGAGAGGAGTTCAAGAAGCAGGCCAAGGACATCGCCGTGAAGATGCTCAAACGCAGCCTCAACCAGATCCTCGACGCGCTCCAGGGCTACGGATACGACAGACATATGGCTGACGTCGAGGCGAGGGACATCGCGGGCGGCCATGACGAAGACAAGGCCGTCCAGGAAACTGTCGACGCCCCTGGCGTGTGGGAAGGCGGCAGCCTCGAAAACAGCGACGCCAACGCCGGACGGGCGAGCAAGCACCGGCAGAGCCTCGCCGCTTACGTAACGAATCTCCGCGCCCAGCAGCGGATCGTCGACGGCCGCCGCAAGGACATGGCCAAGTGGTTCAGGCACTCATCGCAGCTGGGCGATTACGTTCCGGACGAGAACCAGGCGGGGTACCGCGCCGCCAAAGAGCGGTTCGACAACTCCTACAAGCGCCTAGCGCTGATGTGGGTCCATGCGGAGCAGTTCCACCCCGTGCTCGCGTCGTTCCGGGGCCAGCATGGCCAGGCTGGACTTGACCTCGTCGATCTAGGGGCACTCGACAGCGGCCAGAGCGCCGCCCAGATGAGGGAGGTGCTAGCGAGCGTCCTGCCGAAGGCGGCGGACATCTACCGAATATACGCGCGGATCGAGAGTGGGGACCTCAGTCCGCTCACGCTACCGCCGGTCGTCGCCGTCACCAAGGCGGCGATGCTCGTGCCGGACGGCTCGATCAGAGCCGGGAAGGTCAAGGACATGGTCAAGGAGGCGCGGGACACGAAGGTGTCCACGTACATCGCCGAGGGACTGCTCGCGCTGATCGCGCTGGCGCTGGTGATCCCGACCGGAGGCGCCTCACTGGGGATCCCGATCGCCATGGTCGGTGCAGCGCTGTCAGCGACGACCGCCTACGAGGATTGGCAGACGTACAAGCAGGACAAGATGCTGGCCAACTCGGCGTTAGACCGGGCAAAGGCGCTGTCGGTCGCCGACCCATCGCTGGTCCCATTCATCTTCGACCTGATCACACTCGGTCTCGACGGCGCCGGACTGGTCAAAGCAGTCCGCGAGCTCGTCGCCCTGCGAGACGCAGTACGCGCGGGAGAGGACGCCATCGAAATCGACAAGGCCGTCAAGCAGCTCGACAAGATCGGCGACGAGCACGGAGCGCCGGACCTTGGCAAGAAGACACTGCAAGAGATCCGGGCCGCGGAGGCGGACGCTGCCGTCGGACAGCCCGCCGTACGGCCGCCCCCAGGCCAGCCGCACTGGACCGTAGATGAGCTGCGTGCAGCGCTTCGCCGTGACCTCGCGAAGCTTCGCGGCGGAAGCAAGAAGGTGAATCCCGAGTGGGCACGGATCATGAACGTCAACCGCGCCGAGCACCTTGCGAACTATCCGAATGACCGCTGGTTGTTCGAAGTCGTCGACAAGGTCTGGAAGGCAAGGCGCGACCCGAAGCGGATCGAGCGGCTGATCGTGAAGCTCTGGACGGAAGCTGGAGAGAACGGCATCTCGCCGCAGAAGCAGCTGATTCGTCACTTCGGCGGACCAGAAGGCATGCCAAGGATCCCGGCGGACGCTGACGACGGCTTCTTCAGAAAGGCGCTGCTCGAGGACAAACCCTCTATCGATCTGGCGTTCCTGAAGACCGACCATGGCATGCTCGTCCACATGTTCGACGAGTACCTCGTCGAGGACGTCCTCGAAAGCAAGGAGCTCGCGATGCGCTTTCGCAAGGCGATCGCCAACGCAGGAGGCGGCGATACGGCAGGCGCGAGGAAGCGCCTCAAGGAGCTGGGAGGCCAGATGATCGAAATCGAGTTCTACAGAGACGTTTGGGACGCGCTCTTCGACGCATACGGCCTAGGTCAGATCAACCGCGCCGAGGAGCTGGGGAATATCCTGATCGAGCATCTCGGCTTCGCCGGAAGGGCCCTGCCTCGGCCATGATGACTGGCCATGCGGCCGGGCGTAGCGCGCGCCGGTAGCGGGCAGGCGCCTCGCCGCGCATGCGCGTGAACGCACGCGAGAATGCGAACTCGGAGGTGTAGCCAACGCCGTGCGCGATCACGTTGACCGGTTCGGCCGTTTCGCGCAGGCGACGGGCGGCGAGATCCATACGCCAGCGGGTGAGGTAGGCGAGCGGTGGCTCGCCCACCAGCTCGGTGAACCGCCGCGCGAGCGTCGCGCGGCTGAGGTTCACTGACTGCGCGAGCGTCGCAAGCGTCCATGGCTCGGCCGGCCGGGCGTGCATGACGGCGATCACCTTCGCGATCTGCGGATCGCGCAGGGCGCGTAGCCAGCACGCGCCGCCGCGCTCGCGCTTGAGCCATTCGCGTAGCACCTGCACGAAGAGCACGTCGGTGAGCCGCGTGACGACCGAGCGTGATCCGGGCGAGCGACCGCCGAGCTCGCCTCCGAGCAAACGCAGGGTCGATTGGATCGGGCCGCTGCCCCCAGGCGCGTCCGCCGGGATATGCACGACCGGCGGTAACAAGGAGAGCAGCGGGTGCGCGACCTCGTGGTCGAACTCGTATGCCGCGCAGATGAAGCGTGTCACGGCGCCCGGCCCGGCAATGAGGAGGTCGCCATCGGGGGTCATGAGCTCCTCCTTCGTGACGCGGTCGTAGGCGCGTGTGCGTCCGTCGGGGGTGCTGACCATGTCGTGCGCGCGACCGGTCGCCAGCAGCACGACGTCGCCGGGCATGAGCTGCAGCGGTGCACCGCCGTCGAACCGCAGCCAGCACGTGCCGGCGGTGATCGCGTGAAACGCGGCGCCCGGCGTCGAGGACAGTCATTCACCATCCCACTCATGCGACGTATGGTTGACTCATGACCACATCCACTGCATCCACCACATCGTTGACCGCGCCAACGGAGGAGCTGCGCTCAGGCCTGAAGGCGCAGCTCGGCACGGTCCTCGACAGCCTCGACGCCGGCGCTACCGAACTCGGGGCGCGCACCTGGCCGGCGAAGGCGGTCGGCGACGCGGCGCCCGACTTTGAGCTCCCAGACGCGCGCGGCGGCAGCGTGACGCTCGCCGGCCTCCGCTGCGACGGCCCCGTCGTACTGGTCTTCTACCGCGGCGGCTGGTGCCCGTACTGCAACCTGCAGCTGCGCGCGTTCCAGGCCGTGCTTGACGGCCTACACGAGCACGGCGCCACGCTCGTCGCGATCTCGCCGCAGACGCCCGACAAATCGCTCACGCTTGCGGAGCAGGCCGAGCTTGCGTTCCCGGTCCTCAGCGATGTCGGCAATGCTGTCGCGCGCCGCTACGGGCTCGTATTTGCGCTCGCGGCTGACGACCGCAAGCTGCATAGCGGCGTTGGCATCGACCTCACCGCCTTCAACGGCGACGACAGCTGGGAGCTGCCGGCGCCGGCGGTGTACGTGGTCGACGGTGACGGCACCATCCGGTTTGCGTCGGTCGCCGGCGACTACCGCTGGCGCGTCGGCCCCGACGAGGTACTCGCGGCGCTGCACCCCTGAGCGGCCATAGCGGACTGCGGGGCCGTCACGCGTGTCACCCCCGCAGCCCGCGAGCCGTAGCTCCCGGACAGCTGGGGTCACGCTGGACGTTGAGGCGCCGTCGCAGCAGGACTACAAAGCCGTAGTCCGCAACGTGACCGGTCTGGCCGCGATCAGGGGCGAGGATAGGCTCGAGCCCGATGCGGGATCATAAGAGTGCGCGAAGAATTCGCGCAGCTCCGGATTTGATCGCGTCGCATCTGGGAAGGAGCGAAGCGTCCTGAAGTAGCCGTGGGTGGGGACGGCCGGGTCTCTCGCGGCATCAAGCATCGCTGGAGGTCCTACATGCTCAAATCGTTCCGTCTGCGCCGTCCCTCGGCGCCGTTGCTCATCTCGGTGGTTGCGCTGTTCTTCGCCTTCGGGGGAGCCAGCTATGCCGCGTTTACGATCCCGAACAACTCGGTTGGGAACAGACAGATCCGCAACGACGCCGTGTCCTGGCAGAAGATCGCGCCGGGCACGATCGGCTCGGCCCGGATCAACAAGGCCCTTGTCCAGACCCGCGTGAATGGCAGCTGCACGGGCACGAACGGAGCGATCGGCCAGATCACTCAGTCCGGCCACGTGCTGTGTAACCCGAGCGCGCCGCAGGAGTTCGGCAGCTCCTCGACGGGAACAGCAGTGACCGGAACGGCGGCAACCGTCGCGAGCCGGTCGCTGGGGGCGGGGAGCTTTCTCGTGCTCGGCGACGCCTATGCAAACAACACCGGCGTCGGCAGTTCGACGCTCAGTTGCACGCTGGCTGTGCCGAGCGGTTCGAGCCAGGCCCGAACGATCACCGTGCCCTCGGGGCATCAGGCCGTCCTGCCGATTGATCTCGCCTCGACGGTCCCGAGCGCCGGCGCGACGTCGACGCTCGCCTGCACACAGACAGGCGGCACTGTGACTGTTGACGGGCAGATCAATGCGATAACGACGGCGAGCAACAGCTAGCCGCAGTCCGCCGCATGACCCGGCCTCGCGCGCTGCCCGGGGCCGGGTCAGGCGAAACAAACTCTCGCTCGGCCTTCGAGCGCTTCCGCCTACCGTTGCGGTCTAGGCGATGACGCCCAGCCGCGCACCCTCGCCGGCGGCTGCGTTTGCGTGCTCTGGTCGCACGGCGACGGCGCTGATCGTGAGACGACAAGGAGAGGGTTCGGTTTTTGAGGCTTGACGGCGGTCAGCCGACCGGCGACCGGTCCCGAACGATCCGAATGTTGCTCGTTCGGGCTTGGAGCCGGTCAAGCGCCTCGTCGAGGTCGGTCGGCGGCGGCTCGGTCGACCAGCGCTTGCCGACCTCTCGGATCTCGCCAGAGGCGGCGATCTGGCGCAGCCGGCGAAGCGTTTTGGCCTGCGGGAGCCCGGCGGCCTTGGCGATCTTTCCCGTGGTGTACTCGCCGTTGGGCAGCTCGCGGAGCACCTTTCTCACACGATCCTCGCGATCGGGAGGGCGCTGTGCGGGGGTGGCCGGGATCGAGTCCGCGGACCGGGCCGCGGGCGCTGCGGTCGGCTCGCCGGCCGGTGGTCCGGGCGGAGCGTCCCCGTATCGAGCTCGACAGGCCGCGCACATGACCACTGGCTCGCGACCGTCCGGCTGTACAACCGTGAACTGACGCCAGCCGCGGCCACTGCGGCAAACCGCGCAGCGGCGTCCGACGCGTTCGATCACGGCCAGCGCCTCGGGATCCACGAGCTTCACTCTCCTCAAGATAGAAGGTCGCCGGGGCGGGCGCGTTACCTTTTCGGACATGACCCAGCCCGAACGCCGTTACGCCCAGGCGCCAGGTCGCGTTTCCCGGGCGGCTTGTGCACGGGGTGGCCCGGCTCAGCCTGTCTCCACGGGGGGCGGTTCATTCTCGCGCCCCGGCGCCAGCAGGTACACGGCCGCCGCCAGTCCAACGATCGGGCCGATGTCCCGCAACATCGCCATCAGACCGTTAGCGACGACGTCCGGCTTCGAGCCGGAGATCCCGAGTGTGCCCGCATTGTCGAGCTGGCGGGCGATCTCGTAAACGTGGACGGCGATCAGCGCGAGGGTCATACCAGCGAGACCGGCGATCACGAGCAGCGCGATCCCCGCGACACGTCCATCCGCGTGGTCAGGCAGCAGACCCGCTGCCGCGACGCCGCCGGCGCCGAATGCGATCAGGAAGATGAGAATCGGCACGCCCATGCAAGTTCCCTCAGCATGTTCACCAGACGTCTGACCTATGGCCATCCTTCCCACGGAACCGGCCGGCGACGGCCGGGAGAACCCGCTCGCTGCCAAGTCACGCGCCCGGCATCGCGAGGCCAGCCTCCCATCACCAAGCTGTGTGGTGTAGCCGGAGCCAGGCGAAGGGCTCCTCCCGGGTGCTTCGTGAACGCGACGCGACGTGCGGGGATACGTCCGCTTCACCTGTCATTCGCCCACCAGGTCAAGCCCGTCGCGGACGCCGTCTATCGCGGCATGACCGACTTGGTGGTACTCGAGCTCGACCCCGAGCAGGTGGGCGCGCCGGTCGTGATCGAGTCGCTCTTCCCCCACTTATATGGCGAGATCCAACCGCGGGCAGTAAAGCGAGTCCGCCCGTACCGGCCGCGGCCGGACGGCACCTTCGATGCCATCACGTAACGCAAGCGAACGCGCGCGTACGCTCCTGGACAAGAGGCGACGGCGGAGGGGACCGCCGTGAGCGTGAGTGGTGGCCGCTGTGTGTACGCTCGCGCTCATGCGCCCGGCCGTCGACATCAGCGTCGGCTCTGTCAGCGACATCCCGCGGGTGCGTGACGCGTTCCTCTCATTGCACGAGCACCACCGCCGGATCTCGACGGTCATGCTCACCGGGCCCGACGAGCGAGCCTGGAGCGAACGCGTCTCAACCTACGAGCAGTACTTCGCTGCAGGCCGCGCGCTCCTGCACGTCGCACGAATCGACGGCGGTTGCGTGGGATACGCGTTCACCGTGCTGCACGCGGGCAGCGACGACACTTTCCCGCTGGGGGCGGGATACGCCGAGCTGTACACCCTCGCGGTCGTGCCCGGCTCGCGTGGTTCGGGCATCGGAAGCGCCCTGCTGGACGCCGTCGACGCGGCGCTTCGCGATCGGGCGATCCCGAACCTCACGGTCGCGGTGATGTGCGCAAACGAGGCGGCCATCCGCCTCTATCGCCGCCGCGGACTCATCCCCGGTGAGCTGATCCTTTACCGGATCGGCGGCGCGCGATCCGTCGACTCCCCTGGCGACCAGGCGCGTGCCGGCTGATGGCCGAGGCTGTGGACCCGGAGCCGTGCCGGTAGGCTCCGTTCGATTGCCGCTGATGGGGATGGCAAGCGATGCTGCGACGGATTGGTGTGGCTATCTCGGTGGGCCTTGCGGACTCGCTCAACCCCAGCACGGTCGGACCGGGGCTGTACATCGCGACGGGGCGACATCGCGTCTGGCGCGTGGCGCAGTTCACGATCGGCGTGTTCAGCGTGAGCTTCGCCGGCGGCGTTGTGCTGACGATCGGTCCAGGCAGGCTGCTGCTGGGTCTGGTCCCTCACCCGCAGGGAACGGTCAGGCACGTGATCGAGCTCGTCGCGGGCGTTGCCCTGCTCGTCCTTGCGGCGGCGATCTTTGTGGGACGCCGGTCTCTGGCGCGTCGCGAGCTTCCGGGCCGTAGTGGCGGTGGAGGCTCAGCATTCGTCACCGGGGCGTCGATCGCCGCGATCGAGCTGCCAACCGCTGCGCCGTACTTCGCGGTGATCGCGGGGATCGTGGCATCGAGCGCGAGCGTCTCCCAGGAGATCGGGCTGCTTCTTCTGTACAACGTTGCCTTTGTGGTCCCACTGGTGGCGATCATCGCGGTGATGTTGCTCGCCGGCAGTCGCGCCGACCCATGGCTTCAGAAGGGCGGCGCCTGGTTGCAACACCGCTGGCCGGTGGTGCTCGCGAGCCTCCTTCTGTTTGTCGGCAGCGTCTTGGCCATCCTTGGCGGGAGCGGCCTTGTCAAGCAATAGTGAAGAGCGCGGAGTAGTCCGGCCAGATTCCGAACTCCGATCCGATATCAAACGCGAAACTCACCATCTGCGACCAGTGAACGGTCGGCACGCGTATGAGAGGTCGAGATCAGACACCTGCTCGGGAGGTATGGACGATGCCCCGCTTCGTCAAAGCGTTAGTCCCGCTCGATGGCACCAAATCCGTCCGCCTAGTGGTCGATTGGAGTGGAGGCCGAATTCGGAGGGTCACGCTGGAGTACGTACGCCCTCACTTGCTCCGGCGCCTGCTCCAAGCCGCGAAGCGCTAGGTTTCCACGTTCACGCGGCGGGGCAACCGAACAATCCCGCTTTGCCGGCGCTTGGGCCCTAGAAACGCCGGTCTTCGCGCCTGTCCTGGCGATCATCTCGCCGGTCCTCGCGACGATCGCCTCGGCGACGAACGCCGCGCGTCACGACCGCAGCGGTACCCGCCACAGCGGCGGTTCGCACGACCGGGCCGCCGATCACACCACGTCGACCGACTCTGCCTCTACCCAACATCTCAAACTCCTTCTGTTGTCGCTGCCTCGTCGGCCTCGATCGCCGCCGCTAGCGCCTGTATCGGGATCCGTCCGCTGGCCACCAGCTGGCCACCCGAATGGCGCACCGCCGACGCAAACGGCGCCGCCCAGGCGTTTTCCCACACGAGCACCGCAGCCACGCTGCCCGGTTCGAGTGCCGCCCCGATCGCCTCCACGTCGTCCGCCGCGAGCAACATCGCCAGCTCCGTCTCAAGTGCCCGCAGCTCCCCGATCTCCCCGTCGCCGAAATCGTGGGTCTCGAAGCCCTCGACCGATCCATCGAGGTCCTTCTTGAGAAACACCAGGTCGAGCACACGGACCGTGCCACGATCGATCAACGCCGATAGCTCCCTCGCCATCGCACCGGAGAAATCCGCTTGGTCAGCCGGAAACTCGACGACTATGTAGTCGACTGGCCCCAGCTCATCAACGTCATCGCTATCGCTCATCCTCACTGCCTCCTTTGGTTGCAGGGCACCCTCAAATTCCTCGACCGCAACATCCCACCGGCCGGCGCACCCGGCATCACCCGGATGAGATGAGGACGGCGCAGTCACAGCCGATCGGTATCTGCATGAGATCCCTGGCTCCTCGACCAGGGTCTTCCGCGTCGTCGAGTCCGACAACCTCGCATCGTGCGCGGTGCTCGAGCGCTGCGGGTTTGTCCACGAAGGTCGGCTGCGACAGCACGTGCCCGGCCACCGGTGAGGCCGGCCGGCGGTGGCGTTTACTGAGACCCGTCGCTGGACGCGGACTATCGCCTAGGCTCTTCGCGCAACCATTCCGCGTTTGCTCCACTCCTGCCGCCGATGGCAGAACGAACGATGAGACGGGCAGCTGTCGTGCTTTACATGCTCGCGCTGGCAGCCGTCGTGGTCTGCGTGGACATCCTGTTCTTCAGGCACAACTTCGTGGAGCCGCTGATAGCAAACATCGGCATTGTCTTGGTATTCGGTGCGGTCTACCTGAGGTTCCTGAAGCGCACATGACGGCAGTCGGGCAGAGGTTCGCTCACTCGCCGACGGGGCAGCCCGAGCACGCTACGAGCTCGATGCTTTCGGACGGGATCCCGCTGTACACCGCACCGCCGACGACTTCACCGGGCTCGAGCAGCCGATCGGACTCAAGACCGTCGCGGGGTCGCCCACCGCTTGGGACACGCTGCAAACGACTTCCGCTTCCGGCTCCGCGAGCTAACGGCCCAGGACGCCCTCGACGTCACCCACTCGTCGCAGCGCCGTTCACTCGCCGCGGCTTTCGCGGCCGTGTGGCTCCCAAAAGTCGAGCTCGGGCCCGATTGGGATGATGCCAGCCGGATTCAGCTGCAGCAGGTTCAGGTTGTAGCCGCGGATGAAGTGGTCGAAGTTGACCGTGGCGGCGACACGCGGCGTCTGGTAGAGGTCGCGCAGATACGGCCAGAGGTTGTCATAGTCGATCAGGCGCCGGCGGTTGCAGCGAAACAGGCCGTGGTAGACAAGGTCAAAACGCAGCAACGTGGGGAACGCCCGCCAGTCGGCCAGGGTGTGCCGCGAGCCGGCGAGGTACCGGCGCCCCGCGAGTAGCGCGTCCATGCGGTCGAGCGTCTCGAACACCGGCCCCACGGCCTCGTCATAAGCCTCCTGCGATGAGGCAAAGCCCGCCCGGTAGACGCCGTTGTTTAGACCGGTGTAGACCCACTCGTTGACGGCATCGATCTCCGCGCGCAGGTGGGCCGGATAGAGGTCAACCTCGGGATGCTCGGCCCACTCGTTGAAGGCCTCGTTGAGCATCACGATGATCTCGGACGACTCGTTGTTGATGATCTGGCCAGTCGCGCGGTCCCAGAGGACAGGAACGCTGTAACGGTCGTCGTAGCCGGGATCGGAGCGCTCGTAGGCCTCCGACAGATACTCGAAGCCGTTGATCGGATCGCCCGTTGCGCCCGGGGCGTCGCCGAACGCCCAGCCTTTGATATCGCGGATCGGATCGACCACGGAGAGCCCGACGACCTCCTCGAGCCCCTTCAGCGCACGTACCGTGACGACGCGGCTCGCCCACGGGCAGCCGAGCGAGACGTAGAGGTGGTAGCGGCCCGGCTCGGCCAGGAACTCGGCGCCGCCGTCGTTCGACACCCAGCGCCGAAAGACGCTGTCGCGGCGGACGAACCGCCCCGAGTTGTCACTGTCGACGCCGCCCGGGACGCCCTTCCAGAAATCGGTCCTGACACTCACCCATGCACCTCCGTTCGGATGCCGGGGGCAAAGCGATCGCGTTGTGAGCCAGCCAGTCTAGTAGTGCCCCGCAGCGCGCACCCAGCGGCTGCTCAACGCCGCACCGGCACGGACGCCGACCGCCGAGATGGCCGCCGACGCCTGTTGCGGTCGCCCGGCCCCGTGCCGCTTAGCCCAGCAGCATCCGTACATCTGCGATCACTCCCCGGAGCGCGTCCGCGCACGCTGGCGAAACCCGCGCGAGCATGATCGGGTTGTGCACGAGACCGAGATCGCGGCGGAGCGTCGTCGTTACCCCCGCCTCGGCGAGTCGCCGTGCATAGGCCTCGCCCTCATCGCGCAGAGGATCGTGCTCAGCAGTGACGACCAGCGCGCGCGGCAGTCCCGACAGGTCCTCGGCACGCAGCGGGCTCACGCGCGGATCGATCCAGCGTTCACGATCGGGCACCCACTGCCGTGCGAACCACCACACAAGCTCCGCGTCGAGACCGAAGCCGACGGCCTTCTCGCGCATCGACGAGGTGTCGGCGGCGAGGTCGGTGTTCGGGCACAAGAGGATCTGGACGTCGGGCAGCGCGGCGGGACGACGCTCGCGCAGCCGCTGGCATGCAAGTGCGGCGAGCGCCCCGCCGGCGCTGTCGCCCGCGACGCCGCGCCGGATCGGCGCTCCGCCGAGTTCCGACGGGCCCGTTGCCACCCAACTCAGCACGGCGACGGCGTCCTCGACCGAGGCCGGCCACGGATGCTCAGGGGCCAGCCGGTAGTCGATCGACACGATGCGCACGCCGGCCCCGTCGGCGATCGCGCGGCACACCGGATCATGGCCGTCGAGCGAACCGATCGTCCAGCCGCCGCCGTGCAGGTAGACCAGCAGCGCCGCAGGCTCGCCGAAAGGGACGTAGAGCCGGACCGGCACCCCGGCGGCGTCGAGGTCGGTGACCCGCTGCATCTCGATCTCGCGCGGCCGGCGTGCAGCGCGCTCGGCAATGTCGGCCCGCCACGCGGCCGGATCAGGCTCCGAGAAGGCTGGCTGTTCGCGCAACCACGCCTGGAGCTCCGCGTCGGCGATTGGTTCAGACACCATCTGACTGTATCCCGCAGCGCGCCGTCCCACGGGGGGCGATGCGTCGCCGAGATGAAGGTCCTAGGCTCTTCCCGTGGCCACGCGTGAGGCCGCCTGCAGTTGCGGACAACTGAAGCTCGTCGTCGAAGGTGAGCCTTCGCGCGTCTCGGTCTGTCACTGTCTGGCGTGCCAGCGTAGGACGGGAAGCGCGTTCGGCTTCCAGGCACGGTTTCCTCGTGACCGCGTCCAGATCGTCGGGTCATCGCACGAGTACACCCGCATCTCGGATCATGGCGGACGGGGGACGTTCAGTTTCTGTCCGGAGTGCGGTGCGACCGTCTACTACGTGATCGCTTCGGCACCAGAGTTTGTGGCCGTTCCCGTCGGCGCGTTCGCTGACCCCTCGTTCCCGCCTCCGAGCTTTTCAGTGTGGGAAGACCGCAAACACGCGTGGGTCACAATGCCTCCAAACGTCGAGCGCCACCACTGAACACGCTGGCTCTGGATCGTCAACCCGGAACCCGTGAAGGGCGAAGCGCCCGTCGCTCCGCAGGCTCGGCATATGCGGCGACCAGCTCAGTCAGCTGCTGTCACGTACTACGCGAGCCTTGACAGCCGCAGGCCGAGTGATATCATTTGGGTATCAATTTGATGGGCTCCCTGAGGAGCCGATCATGGACAGCACAACGACGTTCCGGATCACGTTCGATCGACCCAGCCGCATTCCTATGACGGTGCTCGGCGCCGGTCCGGACGTCTCGCGCGTGAAGGTAAGTCCTGCAACGGTCGACATTCGCCTGGGGTGGGCATTTCACGCCACGATCCCTCGGGAGGCCGTCGCATCTGTCCGGCCACTGAACGGAGGCCTGAGCGACCTGCATGGTCTTTTGGGGGTCAGCGTTCTTCGCGGAGTCAACTTCTGGCGCGGCACCACTCTCGTCAATGGCGCCGGTACAGGGCTGGTCGAGATTACGTTGGATCAGCCGAAGCAGGTGCGCCTGGGTCCACTCCGGGCGCGGATGCGCCGGCTGATCGTGAGTGCCGAGGATCCATCCGGGCTCGTCGCAGCGCTCAAGCCGAGCGGCATCGTTCTCTGAAATGGCGGCAGAGGATCAACCCGTTGGCCCGGGCGGACACTGGGCGCGAAAGCACTACAAACAGACGATCGTCCTGCGCGCCCTACTCGCGCCCTGGATCCTCTTCGTCACCGTGTTCCTGTGCGTGAAGGGCTACTGGTGGGGGCTCGTCTTCCTTCCGTTTCTCGCCCTCGATCTGTGGCTGCTGCGTAGCCTTGTGCGGTACGCGCGCACGCAAGGGCGGTGACTTAACCGAGGCGCGTCGTCATCGCAGGTCCTCGCCGAACAACTCGCATCGCGCGATGCGGCTCCGTGGGGGCGAGGCCCCCCAACCCACGATCCGGATGCGGGAAGGCGCCAGCTCACACCCTCAGATCAGATGGATCCGGAATCGTGGGGTTGCCGGCAGCAACACCGAGGCGTGGCCGCCGTGGGTTCCCAGCTCCGCGAGGCGGCTGTGCTGCGAGATACTGCGTGCGACGTGGCGGGTGATGACTCGATCCGCATCCGTCGGGCAACCAGCGCCGACGCCGAGCCACTGGCCCAAGGCGTCATCGAGGGCGTCGAGGATTACCCTTCGTTCGCACCGCCGGGCTGGACCGGGCCATCGTTTCAGGCCGAGCTGAAGCATGTACGCGAGGCGCTGGCCGATGCGGAGGTGTACTGCCTCGTAGCGGAATCCGCGAGCGGGTTAGTCGGCCAAATCACTCTGCTGCCTGCCACGCGCGCGTCACACCCCGTCGAGGACTCGTCGCTTGGGCATATCTCAAATCTCCTTGTCCGTCGCGATTACTGGGGCGCCGGGGTGGCCTCCGCCCTCCATCGGACCGCCCTCGAGGCGGCGGACGCGCGCGGCTTTACAGAGTTGCGGCTCTTCGTGGCATCCGGCCAGGCACGCGCGAGGCGCTTCTATGAGCGCGAGGGCTGGCTCCCGGCCGGCGACCCGTTTGACGAGCCGGTTTGGGGCCTCGCGCTTATCGAATACCGCTACATGCTCCGCGAACGAGGATGACGCTCCGGCGCAGACGCGCACCAGCCGTTTGCTGGGCCGCGCTGGGTCGGCCGGAGGCATCCCGGCCCGCACGGTCGAGTCGCGAGCCCTGGTTCTTACCGCCCTCAGTCGCTTGTCAGAGACCGCTCGTTCGCGCTAACAGCGGCAGTCCTGGCGACGGCAAGGGGCAGCGCCGGCCTGGGTTAGGGATCCCCGCGGTGCGACGTACGGCTCCCCGATCGTGCAACCGCAGGGTTGCGATATGGTGACGTCATGCCCACACTGATCTACGTCCACGGCGCCTGCGTTCGAGACGCAACGTGGTGGTGGAGCAAAATGACCAAGCCGCTCGCCGATCACGGAATCGGCACCGCTCGACGAGCCCGTCGTGCTTTGCGGCCACTCATACGGCGGGATGATCATCACCGAAGCCGGGATCGATGACCGCGTGACCCAGCTCCTGTACGTGACCTCGGTGATGCCCGAGGCCGGACAGTCCCAGGCCGACCTAATCGGCTCCGAGCCCGCGCCATGGCTGGCGCCCAGCGATGAAGGCACCGTCGGCGTCGATCCCGACATGGTCCGGGAGTACTTCCTGCAGGACTGCGACGAGGCGACGACCGACCAGGCGCTAAGCCGCCTCACGCGGCAATCGCTCACGCCATTCACGCAACCACCCCGCCAGATCGCCTGGCAGCAGAAACCGGCGACCTACTTCGTCTGCACGGAGGACCTCGCCACCCCTGCCGACGTGCAGCGCCGACGCGTGAAACCGCCGGTCTGATTTCCTCTGCTGCGTGCTCGAGTTAGCCGCCGGCCTCCCTCCGCGAACTCTGGACGCGATCGCCGAGCTCGAGCAGAGGGTGATCGAGATTGACGGCGGCCGGCTCAAGCTGGAGTGGGGAAGGCTTCGCCGCCGCAGCGGCGACCGCGTCGAGGACCTCCTGTGGTGGGAGGGCGATCGGCTGCTCGGATTCCTCGGGATCTACGGGTTTGAGACCTTGCCGGAGCTGGCCGGAATGGTGGCGCCGGATGCACGCGGTCGCGGCATCGGCAGCGCGTTGCTGGACGCTGCTATCCCGCTGTGCCGCGAGCTCGGGGATCGGCGGCCGCTGCTCATCGTGCCGCGTCCCTCGCTGGCGGGCAAGCGTCTGGCGTTGCGCCGTGGCGGAGCGCTCGATCACTCAGAGCACGCTCTCGTGCTAGCTGGCGACCCAACCATCGGTCCGCGCGGGCCAGAAATCGGCCTTCGCCGCGCGACCCTGGCGGATGTTCCTCTCATCTCGCGTCTACTCGGACAGGGATTTGGCGGGCCTGTGTCGGATGATCTGGCAGACCGCTTGGACTCGCCGCACGAGCAGACGGCGATCGTGGAGCTGAACGGCTCGGCCGTGGGAACGCTGCGCTTCAGGCAGGACGGAGACGGCGCCCGCATCTACGCGTTCGTGATCGATCCTGCCTGGCAACGACGAGGGATCGGGCGCGCTGCGCTGAGGCGTGCCTGCGAGCAGCTTCGCGCGGAGGGCACCGACCGGATTGGCTTGGAAGTGGACGTCGAGAACGACCGAGCGCTCACGCTCTATACGTCCATCGGCTTCACGCCCATCCTCACTGAGGACTACTACGCGCTGGCGTTGAGCTGAAGCCGCACGCCCATGTCGCGTGCCGGCGAGCAACGCGGGCCAGGGTGCACTTGTCGGCGCGCTTCGCAATTCTTTGTGGGGAACACAAGGGTTGCGCCGACCGACAGGAGCGAGCGATGGGACTACGCGACAAGCTCACGGACCTCCGCGAGCAGGCCCAGCAGGCGGTGGCTGAGCACAAGGACGAGATCCAAGGAGCGGTGCAGACGGCCGGTGCCGCCGTCGACCAGAGGACGCACGGTAAATACACGGACAAGATCTTCAAGTACGGCCAGAAAGCCAACAGCGCGGTCGAGAAGTTTGGCAACCAAGCGTCCGACGAACCGAGCCGAGGCGATGATGCCGCCGCGCCGACCGCCGGAGCTCCGCCTGCCACGAAGTCAGAGGAAGGAGCAGCGGACGCCTGACGTCGGCACCGCTCCGTCTCCTTCGGCGAGATCCCGATGTTCCCACGACACCACGGGCTGCCCGGGTTGGCGATAGCCGACGCGCGCGCAAGCGGGTGTTGCGTAACTCCGGCGCGTATGTGTGTGCGCATGGGGCGCGACCGACGAAGAGTCATGGAGGCCACCCTGGTCGCGGCGACGTTAAGCGGGTTGCCGTCGACGATCCATGCCTTGATCAAGCAGCGCAGCCTACGATTCGCCGCCGTTTACGTCTACGACGCGACCCGTGCTGCCGGCACGCTCGTTCCGCCGGGTCGGCCGGGGTTCGGCCGCGGTGTGGTCGTCCACATCGCGATTTCGGTCCTGTGCGGTGAGGCGCTGGCGCGGGCGCTCCCACGCGATCATCCCGCCGAGTGGGGTGCCGCCGGCGGATTGGTCATCGGCGTCATCAACGTCGGTCTAATCGGAAGGTCGTTCCCGGCGATCCGCTCCCTGCCGCTGGTGCCGCAGCTCGCAGACAACGTGATGTTCGGGACGGTGTTCGCGGTCGCGCTCGACCGTTAGCGAGAGTTTGAAGGCTCCCGGCCGAGGCGGGAGCCTTCGGGACGCTCGCGCTGCGCGTGTCAGGCATCGGCACGTGGCGCCCGCGTCGGCCACGGGCTCAACGCCAGCCAAGCGACGGCGCGACGTGGGTGAGGATGTTGTCGATGACGTGCGCGTTGTATTCGACGCCAAGCTGGTTGGGCACGGTCAAGAGCAGCGTGTCGGCCGCCTCGATCGCCTCGTCCCTCCGAAGCTGTTCGACGAGCATGTCGGGCTCGGCGGCGTAGGAGCGGCCGAAGATCGCCCGCGTGTTCTCGTCGATCATCCCGATCTGGTCCTGGGAATTGCGTTCGCCACCGAAGTAGGCGCGGTCGGTGTCGGTGGTGAGCGCGAAGATGCTGCGACTGACGGACACCCGGGGCTCACGGTCATGCCCGGCCTCCTGCCACGCCTCGCGGTAGGCCTCGATTTGCTTGCGCTGCTGGACGTGCAGCGGCTCGCCGGACTCATCGTCCTTGAGTGTCGAGCTTTGCAGGTTGAGGCCGAGCCCAGCCGCCCAGACACTTGTCGCGTTCGAACTCGATCCCCACCAGATCCGCTCTCGCAAACCGGCTGAATACGGCTCAATGCGTAACAGCCCCGGCGGGTTGGCGAACATCGGCCGCGGGTTCGGCCGCGCGAACCCCTCACCCCGCAGTACCTCGAGCGCGACCTCGGCGTGCTTGCGGGCCATGTCGGCATCGCTGTCGCCGTCGACGGGCGCGTACCCGAAATATCGCCAGCCATCTATGACCTGCTCGGGCGATCCTCGGCTGATCCCGAGCTGAAGCCGCCCGCCAGCGATCAGATCAGCCGCCCCGGCGTCCTCCGCGAAGTACAGCGGGTTCTCGTAGCGCATATCGATCACGGCGGTACCGATCTCGATCCGCGACGTCCTCGCGCCGATTGCCGCCAGCAGCGGGAACGGCGAGCCCAGCTGACGCGCAAAATGGTGGACGCGAAAGTACGCGCCATCCGCGCCCAACTCCTCCGCGGCGACCGCAAGCTCGATCGATTGCTGCAGCGCATCAGCCCCCGAGCGCGTCTGCGAATGTGGACTGGGGCTCCAATGGCCGAAGGAAAGGAATCCGATTTTCTTCACGCGAATCGAGGGCACCCGTAGCGACAAGAATCAGCAGCTGTTGACCACGCCAGGCTAGCGACGCACGACGCACCAGATATCGGCCATGCCGCCCGCACCCGGCGCCGCGGCGTCGCCGCAGGCAGCGGTGCCAGCCCGACTCCTCGCGGGCGCGTCCGTAGCGCTCGTAGATCACGCGCGCGCCGAACGTTGTGGTCTCGATCAAGTCCAGCGGGCTGTCCTTGGTGACCGGCGGCAGGAACGATGGGCCGCCACCGACGACGATCGGATTTCGGAACATGCGCGGCTCGTCGACGAGGCCGAGCGCGATCGCCGCTGCGGCCAGGCGTGCCCATCCGATCGAGACGTCCCTGTCAGTCGCGTCGAGCGCGGCAGCGACCTCCTCGGCCACGAGGCCTCGGCTAGCCGGGCGTTACCCTCGACGCGGTCTAGTGTGCGGCTGAAGACGACATTCGGGATCGCGCACCAGACGTCGGCGAACGCAGCGCTGAGCTCGTTGTCGCGCATCGACGGATCCGTTTCCCACGGCAGCATCGCCTCGTAAAGCCTGCGGCCGCAGAGATAACCGCCAAGCTCGCGTACCTGCGCGAGATGGAAACGAAACTGCTGCTCTGCAGCGACCGTTCATCCGAACGAGCCCTCGCGGTCGGCGATAAACCCGTCCGCCGAGACGCTCATCGAGTTCAAGCTACAGACCGATCGCAACCGCAAACTCATCGTCATGAACGGTTGAAGCGATCGTACGGCCAGTGCCGACGCCAGCCGCGTACCTGCGGCTGCTCGATTCGAGCATGCCCGCAACGGTATCCTCGGCGCGGTGTTCGATCACGTCGGGATCGCCGTTTCGGACCTCGCCGCGTCGGAGCGCTTCTACCGCACGGTCCTCTCCGCGCTGGGCGTCGAGCCGAGTCACGCGGACGCCGAGCTCGTCGAGTGGGAGGATTGGGACATCGGGCCCACCGACCGCGAGCACCCGGTGACCCGCGGCCTGCACATCGGCTTCCGGGCGCCGTCCCGCGATGCCGTCGACGCGTTCTGGCAGGCGGGGATCGACGCGGGCTACCGCGACGACGGCGCGCCAGGCCCGCGCACGGTCTACGGCCCGGACTACTACGGCGGCTTCCTGCTCGACCCGGATGGCAACAGCGCTGAGGCGGTGCACACCGAGCGCGAGAATCCCGTGCCCGACGGCAGCGTCGATCACCTCTGGATCCGCGTTCGCGATCCCGCCGCGTCCAGGCGCTTCTACATGACGATCCGCGAGCACGCGGGGCTGTGGATCGGAGTGGACAAGCCGGACCACGTCCAGATGGTCGGCGAGGACTTCAGCTTCTCGTTGATCGACGACGGGCGGCCGCTCACGGAGCACGTTCACTTCGCGTTCCCGGCGCAGGACGACGCCACTGTGCGGGCGTTCCACGCCGCCGCGCTCGCCGCTGGCTACGAGGACCACGGCGGTCCCGGCGAACGCGCCGTCTACCACCCGGGCTACTACGGCGCGTTCATCCTGGACCCCGACGGGCACAACGTCGAGGTCGTCAACCACAACCTCTGAGCCAGGGCGGCTGCGGCGCCCGCCACATCGCGTGCGCGCCTACGCCGCCCAGCGAAAGCCGGTGGCCTCGGGGCGCGGCGCCAGCGGGCTGGCCGGCAGGCCGCCCAGCGGGTCGTCTTCGTTGTAAGCGCTCGGCGCCACGTCGTTCGGTGCATCGGCGTGGAACAAAGCGGCGAGCAGCTCGATCTGCCCGCGGCCCACGCCCAGCTCGCCCATGCCACCGCCATACATCGGTCGCCGCTCCCGTGCGCAGAGTGCATAGACGTCGAGCAGCCGGTGCAGGCTTCCGATGCGCGACGGCTTGACGTTGACGGCGCGCGCGGCCAGCGTCGTTGTGCCTATGTCCTCGGCGTCGTGGATCGGCGCGTCGTAAGACACGCGCTCGAGCTGATCGCCGAGCCGCTGCGCGATCTCGGGCAGGTCGTGCGGGTCCTCCAGATAGGCGTCCGGGAACGCGGCGAGCACATGGTCATACAGCGCTAGCAGTGCCTGTGGATCCTTGACCTCGAAGCCGTACTGACCCTTGAAGTCGATCGTGTCGACCGCTCCGGTGGCCGCGACCTCCTCGACGAGCGCCGGCCCCCAGGTCGCCTCCGCATCGAGCTTGAAGCGAACACCGGGCGACCGATCCAGCCGGCGCCGCAGCGGCTCGATCGAAGGCTCCCTCCCCAGTCCGAGCGAGTTGACGAACCGCACCGGCTGCGGCTCGAGCCCGAGCACATCGTGAAGCGAGCGCCCGGCCTGACGCAACGCGAGATCGAGCGCCGCGGACTCGAAGGCCCAGTTGCGGAAGCGCCGCGCTCCGTCCCACTCGGGAGGCTCCGGCCACAGCTCGAGCTTCGCGAGATGCTCGCAGAAGCTGCCCAGCGTCCATTCACCCGTGAGCGGCAGCGACAGCCGGGTCTCGTGCAGCGCGGTGCCGTCCTCACGAAACGGCGATACGTCCTCGCCGAGCCCGTCGGTGCCAGCGCCCACGAGCCGAACGTGCGTCGTGACGCGGTCGAACTCGAAGGCGAGCGTCGCGTGAAGGCGCTCGTAATCGCACGCATCGACAATGAGCGCCAACCGCGCGACCCGCGACCACAACGACTCGCGATTCATCGCTGCGCCTCCGCACCCGCATACTGCGGGCGCCCCGTGGGCCGGTACACCTGGAGCGTTACGCCCCTTGGGAAGGCTCGCGAGTCGACCAGTTCAAGCGCCATGTCCGGGCCGTTGTCGGGGAACAGCCGCATGCCCTGGCCGACGACCACGGGGACGATCAGCAGGTTCATCTCGTCGACGAGACCTTGACCTAGCAGCCACCGGATCAGTACGCCGCTGCCGTGCACCTGCAACTCGCCTCCCGGCTTGGCCTTCAGCTCGCCGATGGCCGCCGCGAGGCCACCGGAGAGAATGTTCGTCTCCGCCCACCGACCTTCGGTGAGCGTGTTCGATGCCAGGTACTTCGGGCGTGCGTTCAGGGCACCCACGATCGGGTTCTCGAGATCTTCCCTCACGCCCCAGTGGCCGGCCCAGAGCTCGTAGGTCCACCGTCCGAACAGGAACGCATCGGCGCGCTGAAAGAGTTCGTTGACGAATGTCATGACCCCGCTGTCGAACTGCCCCATGGCCCATCCACCGCGCTCGAACCCGCCGCGGCGGTCCTCACCTGACCCGCCGCACCCCTGCATCACGCCGTCGACAGACACCTGCGTCGTGGTCGTCAGTTTCATCGGTTCGTCCTTTCGCTCGCGGTGGTGTCCTCGCTAGGACGGCGCCGAGGCCCGGATCTCATCTGTCGAGTGTGTCGCTCGAGTCGCGACGCTCAAAGGGTGCCGACTCGCGACGGTGGCCAGTAGGTGAGGAACGCCTCGCCAATGATCCACTGCTGATGGATTGGGCCCCAGAATCGGCTGTCGTCAGAGTTGCCGCGGTTGTCTCCCATCATGAAGTACTCGCCGGAGGGCACGACGATCGTCGTCGGAAAGTCGCAGCCCGGGGCGGCTCCGCCGTCGCAGGGTTGGGCGTAGGGGGCCTTCTCCTCGACGCCGTTGCGCCAGACACGGCCGCGGAAGATTCGTAGGTGATCCCCAGGGACGCCCACGACGCGTTTTACGAACGGTGTCGTCGCCGTGTCCTCGGGAAGCGCGGCGTCGCAGGCCTGGCCGTGTCCGAGGCCTTGGGACCCGTTTGCGCAGGTCTCGTCCTCGGCGTCCTTCGGCGGGTGGAACACGACGACGTCGCCCAAGCCGGGATGCGTGTCCAGCCGGTTCACGAGAATCCGCTGATTCTTCTCGAGCGTTGGCCACATCGACAGGCTGGGGACGCGATACGGCTTGACCAGGAAGGCTTGGATGCCGAGCGCGAGCAGGATCGCCACGGCGACGGTTGCCACGGTCTGCAGTGCGCTCCGGGCGATGCGGGCGTATCGCGATCTTGGGGCAGCGTTTGTCGGGTCGGGCACGGGCATATGACTCGGAAACCGAGTTATATCGAAAATCGAGCCATGTGAGCGTTGGCTGTACCTACGTTCGGGCTTCGGCAACAGTCGGCTGCCGATATAGTTCCGGGAGCAAATGTGGGTCACACGGAGACAGGTATGCGGTTGCCTGAGCGCAGCGTTCTCGTCCTGACCAGCCTCGCCGGCGGCGACAAGCACGGGTATGCGCTGCTCAAGGACGTCGAGGCGTTCTCGGGCGTGGTCCTCTCGCCTGGAACGCTCTACGGTGCCCTCGCCCGGCTCGAGGAGGACGGGTTCGTCCAGCGCCTGGACGCAGACGACCGCCGGTACCCATACCGGCTGACGCCGGCCGGGCGGGCCGCGTTGGCCGAGCGACTCGCCGAGTCGGCCCGAATTGCCAGCCTCGGGTTGCGACGGATCGCGCTCGCGGAGTAGCCGTGGACCGGCTCCTTGCATGGGTCCTCGTGCTGTATCCGCGTCAGATGCGCCGACGTTACGGACCTGAGATCGCTGAACTTACCCTCGATCTGATCCGGCTCGAGGGCCGCTCGCCGATCGGTCTGTTCGTTTCGCTGGCGGTCGACGGGCTCCGCTGTCGCATGACCTGGTTCGCGAGGACTCGCCTTACGACCGCGATTGCCGTGACGACATCGGTCGTCTGCATGGCGGTCGTCAACATGGGGGCGGCCAGCGCGAAGCAGCCAGGGCCGCCGCCTGAGCGCGTAAGGGCCCACCTACGCTCCGCCGAGCCCGAACCGGAAACTGCGCGACGCCTACAGGGCGCCGGCCGACCCGACTATCTCTGGGGAGCGCACGTCACAGTCCGTGGACGGCGGAGATCTGTATCCGCACCGGGACACTGAAGCGCTGCGCAAACGACTCGGGTGTCATCCCGACGCGCTCTAACTCGCTCTCGTACTTGGCCACATATGCCGGGTCATTGGCGGCACTCGGACCGGATCGGTCCACCTCGGCCCTACCGGACAGGACGACGATGTCGCCGCCCTTCCCGTCGCCGCCAAAGTTCAGAGTGACTCTCGGGTTGGGGGCGATGTTGCGGATCCGTGCGCCTGGCTGGCTGTACACGGTTACGTTCACCCCGCCGTCCCACACGAAGCCGACCGGCCGCGGAAGCGGCGCGCCGGATGGCGTCACGGTCGTCAACCACACGACCTTCTACTCGCGGAGGTGTCGCGCGACGCGCGCGCCAAACTCCGTGCTCTCGTCGATCATCGGGCGATCCTAGTAAGACTCGTCAGCCGGGCTTGCGGGCGAGGATCACCTCGGTATCTCCGGGCCGGTCCCAGAAGATGCCCTCACGAGACCGTAGCCGCAGGAGCGCGCGCACCTCGTCCGCGAAGTCCTCGACGCGGTCACCGAACAGGTGCGGGGCCGACCACGACATGGAGAAATAGCCCGACAAGACGCTCTCGCTGTCCCGCACGAGGTCGGGGATGCCCGGGGCGAAGACGGACCGTGGCACACCGAACCGAGTGCGAGAAAGGACGTCCTGGACACTTCGGACGGGCGCGGCGCCCCGGCCGGCGCGCTTGGTCGGTCCGAGATACGTCTCCACCAGCGCTGTGATCTCTGCGTGCGGGATCGGCGGCGGCCCCGGGCTGAGCGGTTTGGTCCGCCCGTCGACGGTGTGGACTATCAGCGCCAACGCCCCGCCTGGCTCCAACGTGTCGTACACAATCTCGGCGACACGGAGTTCGTCCGTCCACCAAAAGGACTGGCCGAAGGTAACTGCTCGGCACGGACCCGGTGCCACGCCCGGGAGGTCTTCGGCCTGTGCGTGGACCCAGTGGATGTTGGTGATGCCCTGTTCCGCGGCGACCCGGCGACCCTCGGCGAGCGTTGCCGAATCGGGGTCCAGGCCGATCGCCTCTTCGAACAGGTGGGCGAGGCGGACCGTGAGGATGCCGGGACCGCAGCCAACGTCGAGGAGCCTTCCGGTCCGATCCAGGTCGAGCTCCGCGGTGAGAACAGCCTCGAGTTGGGTGAGTAGGCCGGTCTGCCGGAGCGGTAGTGGGCAGCGGCGCCCTGGTAGATCGTAGGGTCGTATCGCACCGCCCACATCATGCCCCGGAGGAGCGCCAGAGGATCACGATGCGGCTTGCCGATGGCGTTACCATTTTCCGGGTCATAGTTCGTCAGGGGGTCTGCCGACGGCGCGAGCGCAGAGTTCATGCTGCCGGCTGCGCGTGAGCGCCGGTGCGAGCGGGGCATAGTGCGAACGGCTGACGATCGGAGAGGACTCGGACATGGCTGATGCATCCAGCGTGCTCGGCGCACCCCAGGTCGCAGGTGCGTGGGTGAACCGGAGGGGAAAGGCGAAGAGGGGGATGGGTACGGTGGCCGGCGCGCAGATCGGCGGCGCCGCGGGGGCCGCCGTGGCAGCGGGTATGTCGGGCAAGGGCTCACCGCAGCCGACGCCCGAGAGCTGGGTGGCTGACGGGCGCAAACTCACAATCGCCCGACAGGAACTCGCCGGGTGGTCTGTCGGGTCAGGTCGTGGTACTGGGGGACCTCGTGGCCGGCGACGCCGGTGGCGCGGGCGATCGCCCGGGCGCGCTCGACCCGCCAGGTGCGGTGATTCGAGACGCCGAGGAGCGCGACCTCGCCCGCAGAGACGGGTGCGCCGAAGGTGGCGAAGTCGATGCCCGCGCGGGTTGGGCGTGCCCCGATCTTGGTGGCGATGACGACCTCATCGGTCACCCCGCGGCTGGCTCGCCAGCCGCCGGGTAGCGCCTCGCTCCGAGGGCCAGCACTGTGACGCGGCGGGGCGAAGAGGTCGCCTCGCCGACCGTCAGATAACGCATCAGCGAGCGGCTCTGGGCGGCAGCCGACGGCGTCGCGTGTGGATGCGCCGGAGCGCCGCCTCGCGCGCGATTTCCCGCGTGCGGAGCTTGGCCAGTTCGAATGAGAGGGCGGGGTGCATAGGGCCTCCTTTTGCCGTGTACATAGTTACTGTAGCAAAAGCTTTATGGACAGCTTTATCTGAAGCGACTCGGATCAAAGATAAAATCCAGGCCGATGCCCAGGACCAAACGAGACGCTGGTGACGAACGCGGGCTGACGGCCGGCGACCAGGCGCGGCTGGATCCCCATGTCCAGCTTGCGCTCGCGACCTGGCCGCAGATAGACCCCGCGGTGGAGGGAATCGTCGCGCGCGTGGCCGAGGCAAGCCGACAGCTCGACGCTCAGATGCGCGCCAATCTGGCCCGTGTAGGACTGACCAAGGAGGAGTTCAAGGTCCTCATGCAGCTGCACTCGGGCCCGCAGACCCACGGCGCGTTGTGCCGCCAGCTCGACGTCTCCACCGGCGCCATGACCAATCGTCTCGACAAGCTCGAGCGAGGCGGCCTGGTCACCCGCTCCCAGGATCCCAGCGATCGCCGCGGCGTGCTGCTCACGCTCACCCCATCGGGGGCCGAACGCCTCGATGCTTACATCGACCTGGGCGCCCATCGCGAGCGCCGTCTGCTGGAAGGACTGAGCCGCAGCGACAAACGACAGCTCAACGAGCTGCTCACCAAGCTCGTCGACTTACTCGACGCCGAGCTCGGTCGCTGAGGAGGGGCCTGGGCGGTCTGTCCGTCCGCGACGCCCGCGTCCCCGCCTTAGCCACCTTCACCGTCAATGCACCGGAATTCTGGGGAAAGCGTGGGTTGTTCGGGTCTGGGGACGCTGCGGCCCCGGGCTCTTCACTAGGATCGGGCGGCATGCGGCGCATGGGTCGTGTCGGAACCGTGCCGGGTGCCTTTCGGTTTGCTGTGGCGCTCCTCGCCACACTCGCGCTCGGGTTTGGCGGGATGTCGACCGCGCCGGCGAGCGCAGGGACTGCCACAGCCGCGGCCGGAAGCCCCGACGGCCACTTCTACGTGCCACCTGCCGGCCGCGCCGTCGACTCGCGGGGCCCCAATCGCGTCATCGGGAGAGGGACGCCGGCGAGCTGCACGTCGGTGGCGGTGGTCCGCGCCGTTGCCGCGGGCGGCATCATCACCTTCAACTGCGGGCCCAAGCCCGTCACCATCGTCATGAACGCGACGGCGAGCGTGATCAAGACACGACACCGGGTCGTATTGGACGGTGGCGGCCTTGTCACCCTCAGCGGAGGCGGCAAGCGCCGGATTCTGTACTCGGACACCTGCGCGGGCACGTGGTCAACGGATGACTGCGTCGACCAGCCGTATCCCCAGATCGTGGTGCAGAACATCACCTTCAAGGACGGGTACGCCGGCGCGCATCAGGCCACCTGCACGGCGAACGCGCCGGCGTGCTGGTACGGCGGGGTCGATGGCGGCGGCGCCATCTACGTCGAGGGCGGGCAGTTCCGGGCGGTCAACTCGAGCTTCATCGACAACCGCTGCTACTCATATGGCCCCGATCTCGGCGGAGGCGCGATCCGCGCCCTCGCCCAGTACCACAACCGGCCCGTGTACATCACCGGCGACTCGTTCAGCGGCGGCCGCTGCTCAAACGGCGGGGCGCTCAGCAGCATCAGCGTCCAGTGGAACATCCTCAACAGCGAGTTCACGAACAACAAGGCCGTCGGCTGGGGCGCTAACCCCGCCTCACGCGGCACGGCAGGCGGCGGCAGCGGCGGGGCCGTGTACCTGGACGGTCAGAACGACAACGTGTTGATCGCCGGCACCGTCATGGATGACAACGGTGCCCGTGAGGGCGGCGGCGCAGTCTTTGACGTCGTCGACTCCGGCTGGGGCACGCTGATTTTCAACCGGTCGCATCTGCACAACGACATCAGCGGGCAGTTCCAGACGTTCCCAGGCGTCTACTACGATCTCGACGGGCACGACAGACCTCCGGTGATGATCAAGTCCACCAGCGGGTGAGAATTCGCCCACTCGGCGTGCCGTTCAGGCCCGGCCCGCGGCCGCCAGTCGCATGAGCGGCGAATCGAAGTCGATGTCCTTGGTGGTCCGTTCGGCGCGGGCCGCGTTGCCGGCGAATTGATGTTGGTAATCGGACCACTGGCGATCGGTGATTTGGCTCTCGAGCTGCTCCCGGAGGAGGACGGCGAGGACGGTCGCCGAGCGCCTGATTCGATCGCCCAGTTCCGCCGCACCCCAGTCCTCGGTGGAGGCGAACACTGACGTGGGACCGCGCGCATGTAGGCGAACAACGGGCGCATCTGCTCGTCGGGCACGAGTGCATGCCGGCTGCTCCCGGTTCACAAGCGGGCGGAAGTGAAAGTTCGGAGCGAGGATGTTGTTGGCGAAGTAGCCGTTCCCGTAATAAGCGGCCTGCTCAGCGATCTCAGGCGTGCGAATCGCGCCATGCCAGACGAACGGAGGCACGTCGTCCAGCGGCCGGGGAATCGCCGTGAAGCCCTGCAGGGGCGTGCGCAGCGTGCCCTCCCAATCGACCACGTCCTCGCGCCACAGACGGTGCAGCAGGTTGTAGTTCTCGAGCGCGAGCTCGAGCCCCTTCCGGATGTCCTTACCGAACCACGGATACACCGGGACCGTGTTGCCGCGGCCGAGCATCAGGTCCACGCGTCCGGCCGCGAGATGCTGAAGCATCGCGTAGTCCTCGGCGATCTTGACCTTCGTCTCGCGGGGGTCGATCACGGCCGGCCGGCTCGACAGTGCTTGGTTTCTATGGCACGAGGGGACCTCTGTGGTGGCGTTCTTACTCATCGCGGCCGTGACCGGCGAGGTCCTGAGCGCGACGGCGCTGCTGATCGAAGAGATCTGGTTTCGTCGCTAAAAAGCCAAGGACCTGGATTGACTGACGGCCCGGGGGATGCTCGAGTCGCTGCGGTTCCGCCCGGTACTGGCGTGGTGCCGCCTAGGCGACCGCGCTCACGCTCATGGCCGCCGGCCCGGGTGGGGTGTAATCCCCCGCGGCGAGGCGACTCGAGCGCCCGGTCCAGCCCGTGCCTCCCCTGACTCGGTGAGGGCGCTCCGCATTCACCTCACGCGACGAACTGCTGGCCGCCGTCGATGGTGTACGTCGCGCCCGTGACCGCGGTGTTGATCATGAGGTGAACGGCGAGCGCGGCGACGTCCGCCGGAGCTGGCCGAGCAGCTCTGGCGCGCGCGGCGTTGAAACAGTGGTCGTGACGGGCGTCATGGCGAGTTGCCGCTGATCGAGTCGACGATGATCGCGGCGTACTCCGCCGGCGCCTCCTCCCAGACGAAGTGACCGGCGTCGATCAGGATCACGCGGCTATTGGGGAGTCGCTCGTCGAGAAACTCGGCATTGGCGACCGGAACGACCCGGTCGCGGCGGCCGTTGATGATCGTCACCGGCGTCGTAATCCCGGGCAGCAATTCAGCGAGCTCGGGCAGTTCCTCGGGGTATCTGCGGGCATAGCGCATCGATTCGACGAAGCGGTCGCCGTCGTAACAGTCGAGATAGTCGGCGCGGATGTCGTCGGGCACCCCGCCGGCGATTGTGTCGATCGCGACGTTGACGATCGTGCGGGGATCCATCGTGCGGTACTTGTCGAGGTCGGGGTCCAGAACCCACGACCGAAGCGGCTCTCCGAGCTCGATCGGCACCGCCGCGCCGCCGGTGCCGACGATCACGCTCGCGATCCGCTCCGGATGGGCGGCCGCCGCGAATAGGGCAGCCGACGTGCCCACGTCCGGCGCGACGATATGAGGCCTGTCCAGGTCGACCTCGGCGATGAGCGCGGCGAGGAATGAGCCCATCCCTCGCGGCGAGAGGAGGTCGTCTCGGCTCTCGGAGGCGCCGAACCCGGGCAAGTCGATGGCAAACAGGCGGGCGTGCTCGGCCAGCGAGGCCCACATTGGCGTGAACGCGTACACGCTCTCGGGCCAGGGACTCGTAAGCAGGAGCGTCGGCTCTCGCGAGCCACCGGTATCCGCGTATCGGATCCGGACTCCGTCGACGGTACGAAACTGGGTTTGTGGGCTCGTTGTCGTGTGCATGGGCGCATCCTCGGGAATCGAGCGCCTCCTCGCGCCCGTGAACCCCCGTGTCCGTGCTGTGATCCGACCAGGGAAGCTCCCGGGGCCGTTGCGTCGTTTGCGTCCTTCGCGTCGGCACCGGGGCTCGCGGTGGATCAAATCGCGAGGGCTGCGGAGTCGGACGCCTCGAGGGCGCTTTCCAGTTGGCGCCGGGATTGGATTCCGAGCTTCGAGAACACGTGCCGCAGGTGCCATTCGACGGTGCGTCGGCTGAGGAACAGGCGGGCAGCGATTTCCGCGTTCGAGAGCCCATCGCCGGCGAGCTGGGCGATCTGACGCTCATGCTGAGTGAGATCGTCGCGGGTCGTGGCGACTCGACGACGCGCCTTATCACCGGTGGCGACGAGTTCGGTGGCGGCGCGTTCGGCGAATGCCTGCATCCCCATCGCCGCGAACAGGTGATGCGCGGCATTGAGTTCGACGCGCGCGTCGAGCCGCCGACTCTCACGCCGTAGCCATTCGCCGTAGAGAAGATGCGCACGGGCGAGCTCGGCGCGGACGTGAGTTCGACTGAGGTGCTCGATCGCCGTGCGGAACCAGCGCTCGGCATCGGGGCCCTGGGCGAGGAGGGCCTGCGCGCGCGCCTCGATGCCGAGCGCCCAATCGGTTCGCGCGGACTGTGCCTTTTCGGCCAGCCGGTTCATGGCTTCCGCGGCGAGGTCGATCCGTCCGCAACGGGTAGCCGGCTCGATCAGCTCGCTCAGCCCCCAATTCTCCGCGACGACCTCCCGGTGCTCGCTGGCGGTGACGGCGGCCTCCAGAGCCTGCTCATACAGACCGAGGCCGTTGGAGAAAACGGCGCGCGTGTACGCACTGATGGCGAGTCCGATGCCTTCGCCGCGGGCCTCAGCGTCCCGCTCGGTGGTCTCGATGAGCTCGGTCGTCTCAGGCGTGCCTCGCCATGCCGAGAGAATCAGCGCACCGTATGGGGCTGCCCGGATGCCGGTCGCCTCCTCGACCGACTCCGTCTCGGACACCGCCGCGGCGGCGGTGACGAGGTCTCCGCAGAACACGAGGATTGGCGCCAGCGCGCTGAGGGCGAGCGCGAGCTCGCTGAGCGTCCCCGTCTCGCGCGCGGTCTCGACGCTCGACTGCGAGAGCGAGCGAGCATGCTCGTCATCCCAGATCTCGATGGCGACGACGCAACCCTGCCACAGCCACCTGAGTCGTTCCTCGGCCGAAGCCTTCTCGCCGGATAGGCGCGCCACCGCCTTACGGCAGCTTGGGACCGCGGCGTCGTAGTCACCGGCGAGGGCGATCAGCGCCTCGAGCAGCAAATCCGCGGTCCCCGGCTCGGCATCCGCGGGGCGCATCGCGCTTCGCGCCGCCGCCGCGACCTCGGGCATCCCGACGCTGCCGTTGAGTCTCGCACCGAACAGCGCGGCGGAGAACGCATCCACGTAGGTCTCCCGCGCAACGGAGACATCCAGCGGTTCGAGCCGGCGGGCTGCGGCCAACAGGAGCGGGGTCGCGTCAGTACCTCGGCTCGAGACGAATGCGAGCTGCGCCTGCAACAGGTCGATTTGCGCTCGCTGGACCTCTTCGAGCGGCCCGGCGCCCGCCATTGCCAACAGGCCGCGAGCCGCGGTGAACCCACCGGCCCCGAGACTGGCCTGTGCGGCAGCGAGCGCTCGTTCGCGACGCCGCGCGGGATCCGGCGTCAACGCAACCGCGCGATCCAGGAAGGCCGCCGTGGCGGCGGCGCCGCCGCGAGCCTGCGCCCGGCCGGCTGATCGCTCGAGCTCTGTGGCAACGTCCTCGTCAGGTCCTGTGGCCGCCAGGGCACGGTGCCAGATGCGGCGATCCGCGTCCGAATCCGTATCGCTCACCTCGGCGAGAGCCTCGTGCACGCGCTGTCTGCTTCGGACTGGCGCCGCACGGTAGACCGCCGAGCGCACCAGCGGATGGCGGAAGCGGACGCTCGCCCCGATCTCCAACAGACCCGCAGCCTCGGCGGGCGCGAGCGCGGTGGTCTCGATACCGAGCGTTCGGCCCGCGCGCAACACGAGCGCCGCGTCACCCAACGGCTCGGCGGCCGCCAGCAGCATGAGGTGCTGCGTCGCCTCGGGTAACTCGCCGACGCGTTCGAGGTAGTGGCCCTCGATGTGCGAGGGAAGCTCGCCGGGGGCAGGGAGCTCGAAGCCACCGGCCAGCTCGGCAGCGGTCATGCGCCCCGGTAGCTCCAGGAGGGCAAGTGGGTTCCCGCGGGACTCGGCGATGAGTCGGTCCCTAACGCGAGGGTCGAGACGGCCGGTCACCACACCGCGCAGTAGCGCGCGTCCATCCTGCTCGGGCAGCCCGGCGAGGTGCAGCTCCGGCAGACCGCGGAAATCGTCCTCGTCGGTCCGCTCGCGCATGGCGACAACGATTGCCACCGACTCCGCCAGCACCCGTCGGGCGACGAGGCCCAGGATCTGGCTTGACGCGCCGTCCAGCCATTGCGCGTCCTCCACCAGACACAGCAGCGGCCGCTCCTCCGCGATCACCGCCAGCAGGTTCAGCACCGCCAGCCCGACCAGGAACCGGTCCGGCACCTCGCCGGTTGCGAGCCCCAAAGCGACGCTCAAAGCATCCCGTTGCGGGACCGGGAGCGCGTCGCGCTGGTCGAGCATCGTGGCGCAGAGCTGGTGGATCCCGGCGAACGGGAGCTCCATTTCCGCCTCCAGGCCGGTCACCTCCGCGACGCGGAATCCAGATGCCTGACGCGCGGCGTAGCGCAGCAGCGCGGTCTTGCCGACGCCCGCCTCGCCGTGGATGACGAGGACTTCGCTCTCCCCCCCGCGGACGCTCGTCAGTAGTCCGTCGAGCAGATCGCGCTCGGCTGCCCGACCCACAAACGCCGGCCGACGGATGGCGGACATCGTCCAACGGTAACGGCCCGGTGACGTGCCGTGGGATCCGTCGGGGGATCCACTTCAGCCAGCCGACCAATGCCGAGCACGCGTGGACGCTACGAGCGCGCGCCGTCCCGGCCCCGTGGCGGGAGGGCGGCCGGCAGGCCGCTGCGAGAGTCGATCCCGAGCTTGGCGAAGACCTTGTGCAGGTGCCACTCGATCGTGCGCGAGCTGAGGAACAACTGAGAGCCGATCTGTGCGTTGGTGAGCCCGTCACGGGCGAGCCGGGCGATCTGTTCCTCCTGCGGGGTGAGGTTCTCGCGCGCGTCTACCGGGCGCTTGCGCAGCTTCGCGCCGGCGGCGCCCAGCTCGCCATGGGCGCGCTCGGCAAACGCCTCCATCCCGATCTCGGCGAACATCTTCTCGGCCGCGCGCAGCTGTTCGCGCGCCTCGCCGAGTTGGCCGTCGCGGCGGAGCCACTCGCCGAAGACAAGATGCGCGCGCGCGAGCTCCGTGCGAACTCCGGCTCGATCGAGCTGCATGATCGCCTCGCGATACGAGGCTTCGGCAGCATCGCCGTCGGCGAGAAGGGCTCGGCAGCGGGCCTCGATGCCCCGTGAAAAGCCGCTCCGGGACGGCTGCGTGGTCGCTGCGAGCTCGTCCAGTGCATCACGTGCGACCTCCGAGTCGCCGATGCGCGCGGAAGCCTCGATCAGCTCTACCAGAGCCCACATCGTCAGCAACGGAAAGGTGCTGGTGGTGACGATCAAGCGCGACGCAGCCGCCGCGTCCTCGTAGCGTCCGAGACCGTTATACAGCACCGCGGCGGCCCAGTACGCGACCATTACGGCGTTTCCCTGCCGCCGTGTCGTGCCCTCCTGTATGACACTGTCGATCAAAGCGGACGTCTCGGCTTCCCGTCCCTGCAGCGCGAGGATCCGAAGCAGCGCGAACGGCGGGACCTGATTCCCCGTCGATGCCGAAATGCTTTCGGACTCTGCGACGAGCCCTCGCGCGCCGGACAAGTCGCCCCGCCAAGCGCGTTCCAACGCCAAAGCCTGAAGGTGGATCGGCAGCTCTCCGAGCGCGCCCGCATCGCGAACGACCCGGGCCTGTCGCTCAAACACCGCGAGCGCTTCATCGTCCCAAATCGCCAACCTCACGCCGCCAACATGCACCCCCCACCGCACGACGTCCTCGACCGGCAATCGAATGACTTCCTTCGCCGCACGCTCGAGGACCGGCATCGCGACCGCGTGTCCGTCGGTGACCAAGAGTGCGAGGCCTTCGATCACCAGGTCGAGTGGATGCGGGTCTGGGGGCAGGGGGGGGAGGGCACGGACAGCTCGGCAGATCTCGGGGAGAGCGCTCTCGGCGCCGAGGTGGTTCGCAGCCGCGGCTGCATGCCACGCGGTCAAGTAGGCCCGGCGAGCGAGGCTGACGTCGAATGGCTCGAGCTGTTTCGCGGCGTCAAGGAGCAAGGGGGCCCCATCGTCGCCGTAGCGGGAGACGACGGCGGCGTGGCCTCGTAAGAGCGCGGCTCGCGCATTCTGGAGGCCGTCGAGCGGGCCGCTTTCTGCCATGGCCAGGAGCCGCTGCGTAGATTCGAAGTCTCCGGCCTGCAAGCTCGCCTCAGCCGCGGCCAACGCGCGCCCTGCCTGCAGGGCTGGGTCCCGCGTGAGCGCTGTCGCCCTCTCGAGCAAAGCCGCAGCGGCCGCGAGGCCGCCGCGACTCTGCGCTCGTCCCGCAGCGCGTTCGAGGTCGGCGGCCACTGCGTCATCGGCTTCGACAGCCGCTAGTGCACGGTGCCAGGCGCGGCGGTCGGCGGCGAGGTCCGGATCGCTCACCTCCGCCAGCGCTTTGTGCACGCGCCGCCGTTCATCGGGTGCCGCGGCCCCATAGACCGCAGAGCGCACGAGTGGGTGGTGGAACCGAACGCGATCGTCGATCTCCAGCAAGCCTGCTTCCGACGCCGGAACGAGCGCGCCGGGGTCGGTGCAGAGTCGTTCGGCCGCCCTCCAGAGCAGCGCGGCGTCTCCCAGCGGCTCCGCCGCCGCGAGCAGCATAAGCCGCTGGGTCCTCTCGGGCAATCCGGCGACGCGCCGGAGGTACCGCTCCTCTAGCTTGCTTGGAAGATCGCCCACCGCTGGTAAAGCAAAACCGCCGGCTCGCTCTGACGGGCTCATGCTCTGCGACAGCTCCATCAGCGCCAGCGGATTGCCGCTGGTCTCGGCGATGATCCGGTCGCGAACTCGGTCGTCAAGCCGGCCCGGCACGGCTCTCGACACCAGGGCGCGCGCGTCACGTTCATCGAGGCCCTCGAGGGACAGCTGCGGCAGACCGTCCAGCGCTCGGGTCGTGACCGGCTCGCGCAGCGCGAAGATCATCGCCATCGGCTCCGCCAACAATCGCCGCGCGACGAATCCGAGCGCCTCGACCGAGGCGGCGTCGAGCCACTGAGCGTCATCGACCAGGCATAGGAGCGG
This sequence comes from Solirubrobacteraceae bacterium, assembly GCA_035499395.1. Lineage (GTDB taxonomy): Bacteria > Actinomycetota > Thermoleophilia > Solirubrobacterales > Solirubrobacteraceae > Palsa-465. Next base: position 57,086 of record DATJYY010000216.1, on the reverse strand, counting down.
ACGCTCCTCGGCGGTCGCGGAGAGCAGGTTGAGCAAGGCGACGGCAACCAGGAACCTGTCTGGAGCGTCACCCGACGCGACACCCAAGGCGACTCGAATCGCGTGCTGCTGCGGCTCCGGGAGCGACTCGACTCCGCCAAACATCGGCGAACACAGCCGATGGATCCCCGCAAACGGCAGCTCCATCTCCGCTTGGACGCCCTCGACCTCGGTGGTGCGCAGGCCGGACGCCTGCCGGGCGGCGTACCGGAGCAGTGCCGTCTTTCCGATGCCCGGCTCGCCGCGGATTACCAGGACGGCGCTCTGGCCGGCGCGCGCCTGGGCGAGCATGGCGTCGAGGCGTTCGCGCTCGCGTGTCCGGCCGAGGAAAACGAGCCCCCGGATGGTAGACATTTCCTTAGCAACTCTAAACGTGGCGCCCGGAGCTCAACAAACATGCTGTCGCCACATGTCGAGGAATGCGAGCACCCCCTCCGGAGCGGTCGTGCCCACGCCGATATCTCGCTCGCCCAACCGGCGTACGACCTCGGGCGCCACCGGTTCAGCGGGGGCGACGCTGACGATCGCGCCTTGCCGACGGACGTTTCTCGCCGCCTGCTCGTAGAGGAGCGACGAGCTGTCCGTCGTCGCGTGGACGACGACGTCGACGCCCCCGAACGCGGCGGTCGACTCGGCGAACAGGCGCTGAACGTCCAGGTCGTCGCCGAGGTCCGCACGGACGGCGACGATGTTTCCCTTTGCGGCGAGGATGTCTGCGACAGTTGCTTCGGCCGCGTGCTGATGCTCGAGATACACGACTACGATCGCCCAATTCCAGCTGGCAAGCCCGCGAGCGATCGCGCGGCCCGCTCCGACCGAGCCGCCTGTGACGATCGCCACCGCCTCTCGCCGGAGCACCCTTGCGCTCTGACTGCCGCAGCCGTTGATCCGGATCGCCACCGTCGTTTCTACCTCCGAGTCGTGCCCGGATAGCCGTCCACCGTCGCGCTTCTCGCGATCCGTCGCGCCCGTGGTGTACCGGGGTGTCGGACGAGTCGGCCCAGTGCACCCCCGGGTCCGGGGCATCCACGGTGTTCCACCGGGTTGACACGCGCTCGAGCCCGGGGCTCCACGGGCGCGAACCAGCGCCCCGAATCGCGACTCTGCACGCGAGAGGAGGACGACAACCATGGCGAGTTTCGACTATGACGTAGCGATCATCGGTTCAGGCTTCGGTGGAAGCGTCGCCGCGCTCCGTGCCGCGGAGAAGGGCTACCGGGTCGGCGTGATGGAGTCCGGCAGGCGTTGGAAGGATGAAGACATCCCGCAGACTCAGTGGGACCTTGCGCATTTCGTCTGGTTTCCGGGTGCGGAGCTATATGGGGTCCAGAGGATCGAGTACCTCGACGACGTGCTCGTCCTTTCGGGCGCCGGGGTGGGCGGTGGCTCGCACGTCTACGCGAACACGCTGTATGTCCCGCCGAAGCAGTTCTTCGACGCGCCGGAGTGGGCCGGCATCACTGACTGGGCCGACGAGCTGGCGCCGTACTACGACCAGGCGACGCGGATGCTGGGCGCCGTCCGCTACCCGTACATGCCCACCGACGTCGATCGGGCCATCCACGAGGTCGCGGTCGGCATCGGTAGGGGAGAGACGCACAACAAGGCTCCTGTTGGCGTGTACTTCGGTACTCCAGGCGTCGAGGCCGACGATCCGTACTTCGGCGGTGTCGGACCGCGGCGCACTGGCTGCATCTCCTGCGGCAACTGCAACAACGGGTGCGGTCACAACGCCAAGAACAAGGTGACGACGAACTATCTGTACTTGGCTGAGAAGCTGGGTGCGGAGGTCCACGAGTTCCACGAGGTGTATGACCTCGTCCCGCTTGACGGTGGTGGGTTCGACGTGCACGCGCGGCATCCGGGCTGGGCGCAACGCGGGGTTCACGCCGGCCACCACACGTACACAGCTGAGCAGGTGATCGTTGCTGCGCACGCGTACGGGTCATCGAAGCTCCTGCTTCACATGCAGCACAAGGGCCGGCTGCCGGCGCTGTCGAGCCAACTCGGGCAACGCGCGCGAACGAACTCTGAGCAGCTTCTGTACATCGAGCGGAGCCACGGCGAGTGGAAGAGCGATCCCGAGAGGATCCATATCATGCCCGGCTCGGTCACGATCACCTCGGGCGTATGGCCGGATCCGGTCACGAGCATCGAGCCGACCTACTGGGGGCTTGGCAGCAACGTGTTCGCGTTCCTGGGGACTTACCACCAGCACGGTGAGCAGAAGCACTCGATTGAGTCGTGGCTCAAGGAGCTGGTCTCCCGTCCGGTAGAGGTACTGGGAAAGGCTGACCCGCGCCATTGGTCCGAGCGTTCGTTCGTCGCGCTGTGCTCGCAGACGACCGACACCTCGATCGAGCTCTACTGGCGTGACGACCTGCTGCGGAGCCGCCCGTCCGGAACGCCTCCGGCCGTGCACGTCCCGGCGATCGAGGACTTCGTCGACCGCTTGGCAAAGCAGCTGGGCGGCCACGAGGCGGCGCTCGTGACCGAGGTCATCAACCGCAACGCCTCTGCTCACTTCGTCGGCGGGATCCCGATCGCCGAGAGCGCCGAGAGCGGCGCGGTCGACCCCTACCTGCGAATGTTCGGCCAGCCGGGGCTTCACGTCATGGACGGCAGCGTGATGCCAGCCAATCCGGGGGTGAACCCATCGCTCTCGATCACGGCCCTGGTCGAGCGCGCGATTTCGTTGTGGCCGAACAAGGGCGACGCGGACACCCGCCCGCCGCTGGGCTCGGGCTACGACCGCGTCGACCCGGTCATGCCGCACCGCCCCCTCGTCCCAGCGGGCGCGCCGGGCGAGTTCCGACTCGATGCCAAGAAGGCCGACGTCATCCCCGCATATCCGTACTGAACAGGCGCAACGAAAGGATAAGACGATGACTGAGCTCGCCAGCAGCGCCCTCCGCACGGTCGGGCCGGGCGACGCGATCGCCAATGACTTCGTTGTTCCGTACTACCTGGAGGATCGCAAGCTGCGGATCTCGGTCGCGCGTGTGGGCGGGGGCTTGTACGCGTTCGACGACCTCTGCACGTGTGGCGAAGCGGCGTGCCCACTGTCCGGAGGACTGCTCACCGGCACGACGATCATGTGTCAGTGCCACGGCTCCCGGTTCGACGTCACCACCGGTGCCGTAATCAACGGCCCGGCGACCGAGACACTCAAGGTGTACGAGGTGCAAGAGGTCGACGGCAGCATTCAGATTCGAGCCTGATCGAGATGGGAACCGCGCCGCCCTCCGAGGGCGTGAGACTCGGAGACGACCCAGATCCAGACGCGTCCGCTGAAGGAACTCCTCAGAGGTTGATGGCGAGCACCCCACCGACGCCTAAGGCGGTCACGCTCGTGCTGATCCCGGCGACGGTACTGATGCTTGCGTTCGCGTTCTTCTACGTCGGCGCCTTCCACGATCCCACGCCACACCGCGTGCCGGTGGCCGTCGTCGGCCCTAGCTCGGTTGCGGCTGAACTCAACCGGTTACCCGGTGACCCGCTCGATGCCCGGCCGGTCCCGTCCCGCGCCGATGCGCTGTCGCAGATCGACCATCGCGACGTCTACGGCGCCTACGAGGCCGCCACGAACCGCCTGTTCGTCGCCTCGGCTGCCAACCCGGCGACGGCCATCGCACTCGAGGACACGTTCAACCGCATCGCCGCTGCCCGGGGGCGCCCGGCCGTGCCGGTCACCGACGTCAAGCCGCTGCCGGCCAAGGACCCCAACGGCACCGCGGCCTTCTACGCGGTGATCGCGTGGATGTTCGGCGGCTACATCGGCGCGACCCTGATCGGGTTGATCGGCAGCCCGCGCAGCAGCAGCAGGAAACGCGCCGCAGCCCGCATCGGAGCGCTCGTGAAGTTTGCGGTCGTGGCCGGGATCCTCAGCGTGGTCATGTTGCGCGTGTGCTTTGGCGTGTTCTCGGGGCACGTGATCGCGCTGTGTGCGATCGGCGCGCTGACGATCCTCGCCAGCGGTGCCGCCACCGCCGGCGTCCAGGCGGCGGCAGGCCCCGCCGGGACCGGACTCGTCATTCTCGTATTCGTCATCCTCGGCAACTCCGCCTCAGGGGGGCCGTTCGCCCGCCCACTGCTGCCGTGGCTGTGGCGAACAATCGGCGGCGTGTTGCCGCCGGGCGCAAGCGTCGACCTGGCGCGTTCGGCGCTGTTCTTCGGCGGCGCGCGAATCGTCGGCCCGATCATCGTGCTGGTGGTCTGGGGCGTCCTCGGGACGTTGCTCGCGCTCGCGCTGGGCGGCCGCGTCATGGACCCAGCCGACACAGAGGCAGCGGCCGCCGCCGGAGCCGCGGTGTGAGACCGACAGTGCGGAGACCATGAACACCACACAATCTCGACCCCAACAGAAAGGCCGGACGCAATCATGAACACGACAGAGAACCCAACCGACGACGCGCCGATAAGTGACTGGCTGCCTCAGACGCAGGATCACCGCGTCGAACTTCGCGAGGGCTATGCCGAGGTCGGCGACGTGAAATTGCATTACGTCGAGGCCGGTGACGGGCCGCTGGTCGTTCTCCTGCACGGCTTCCCGGAGTTCTGGTTCGCTTGGCGGCTACAGATCGAACCGCTGGTGGCGGCCGGCTTTCGGGTAGTCGCTCCCGACACGCGTGGCTACAACCTGTCATCGAAGCCAGAAGGCTTCGAGGCCTACGGGGTCGACCTTCTCGCCGATGACATCCGCGGCCTCATCGAGGAACAGGGTGCCAGGTCCGCGCTGCTGGTCGGCCACGACTGGGGCGGAAGCATCGCCTGGACCGTCGCGATGAATCACCCCGAGGTGGTCGACCGCCTCGCCATTCTCAACGCCGCCCATCCGCGGCGGCTCTCGGAGGGGCTGCACCATCCCAGCCAGCTCCGGAAGTCCTGGTACTTCTTCTTCTTTGCCACCCCGAAACTGCCGGAGGACGTGGTGCACGCGAGAGACTGGCACTTCTTCCGACACTTTCTGCATGAAGCAAACCCGCCTTACACACCGGAGGAAATGGACCGCTACATCGAGGCGTGGTCACAACCAGGCGCAGCAGCCGGGATGATCAACTACTACCGTGCCTCGGTAAGACAGTCACAAAAGGAAGCCGCAGCTAAGCTTCGCCCGATCTCGGCGCCGACACTGGTGATCTGGGGGGAACGCGACTCCTACCTCGGCCCGGAGCTCGCAGAGCCCGAGCACGACGATGTCCCAAACCTCGACCGGGTGGAGCGCATACCCGACGCCTCGCATTGGGTGCATCACGACGCGTCTGAGCAGGTCAACCAACTCCTCGCCGACTTCTTCGCCCCCGCCCGCACACCTCGAGGCAGCTAGTGATGGAGAGGAGGGGGACTTGTGTTCGAGACGCTGAACATTCGTACCGAAGGCGGTGTTCTGTTTGCGGAGATCGCGGCTCCGCCGATGAATCTCCTCGGACCCGAGCTCGTCCGTGATCTGGTCTCGCTGATTCAGCGCGCCGAGCGCGACGACGCGGTGCGCGTGGTGGTGTTCACGAGTGCCGATCCCGACTATTTCATCTCTCACGTCGACCTGAAGCGGGTCACCGAGTACCGGGCGGAGGCGGCGAAGCTCACCGGCGAGGCATCGATCGGGCTCATGTTTCGATATCTGAGCGCGAGTCGCCTCGTCACGATCGCGCAGATCGAGGGTAGGGTCCGCGCCGCCGGGAGTGAGTTCGTGCTGGCGTGCGATATGCGCTTCGCGGCGCGCGAGTCAGCGATCTTCTGTCAGTTCGAGCCGGCATTCGGTCAGCTCCCGGGGGGCGGCGCCGCCCAACACCTCACGCGCCTGATGGGTCGCGGCCGAGCACTGGAGGTGATGCTTGGCGCCCGGGATTACGACGCCGATCTAGCCGAGCGTTACGGATGGATCAACCGCGCCCTGCCCGGCGATGCGCTTCGCGATTTCGTCGAATCGCTGGCTCGCCGGATAGCCGGGTTTCCGGCTGCCGGCCATGGGTTGGTCAAGGAGCGCGTCAACGCGATCGCGCTCGCGCCCGTAGAGGACTTTCGTCGCGACTCCGATCTGTTCGGCGAGGGCGTGCTTATTCCCGAGACCCAGCGGCTGATCGCGGGCGCGCTAAAGCGAGGCTTCCAGACGCGTGACGCGGAGTTGGCGCTCGGCCAGATGCTGGGCGAATTGACCGCGCCGGCACCGTGAGGTGATTCGTCTCGGTCACGGCCGCTCAGAGAAGCCACTGGCCAACTCCGCGAGGCCTCCGAGCGCGAAGGTCCGGGCGGGACCGCTTCGCGCTCGGGTCACCGAACTGCGTTCGACCGCCGTAACCCCCGTTCGATCGCGAGGCTGGTGAGCCTGATCGCTTCACCGTACGCCCGGCGGACGACGTCGGGCAGCGGCAACGGGGAGCGCCGAACCGACAGCGTGCGCGCTTCGTGGTCGCCGCGCGCCACTTCCGCCACTACCTCGTCGTCGCTCGCGGAGTCCTGCCCCGCGTAGACCCAGGCGAACCGGAATAGAAGGCCGGCCGCGAGGTACACGAAGCTCGCGAGTTCGTGCTCACGTGAGCCGGTGCGGCGGGCGAGGAGCCGAAGGGAGATGCCGAGCGCGACGAGGCTCTTGGCAGTGCGGAAACAGAGGCCCGGGCGCCCCCGGCCGAGCGGCTCGGCCGCGTCTCCCAGGCGTCGCTCACCGAGCGCCGAGATCGAGAGCTCGGTCAGCATCGACGCGGTCTCAATTGCGCCGAGCGCCCTGCGGGTCGGATGCCCGTGCGGCAGCCCGCTCGCGACGAGCACTAGGCGAGTCGCGGCCGCGCCGGTTGCGGTCGCGGTGGCGACGAATGCCGGTCCGAGGATCGTCCGGCTTCCCGACCACAGCGGGACCGAAGTGCACGCGAGCAGAACGCCGGTGTAGGAGCCGAGATACGTGCCGAGCGCGGCGGTCAGAGCCCCGAACGCGCGGCCGGGCTTCGGGCGGCCGATCAGGTCGCACCCGACCGCCAGGGCGCCCGAGCCGCTGAATGCGACCAGGCACCATGCGCCAGTATTCATCGGCGAGCGTGTCTTGAAGATCCTCGTCATGTTCAGGAATCGCTCGGGGCGCCCGAGATCGGCGATCAGCAGTGCGGGCGCGGGGGCGACGGCGCCGAGCGCGACCTTGCGCGCGATCGCGGCGGAGCGGTGGTCGCCGGCGGCGTCGCAGGCGAGTGCCACGAACGCGGAGCCCGATGCCGTCCCGCCGAGCCAGAAGTAGGTGGCGACCTCCCAGCCCCACAACGGCGCGTGGATGAACGGCCCGCGGATGTCCGAGACCGGCGCGCCACGCATCCGCCGGTTCGCCTCGGCGACCTGGCCGGGAGCCGGCTCGGCGTCTGCGTAGCCGGTGTCTCGCTCCTTGTAGAGGTACGACCAGCGAGCGTCGCCGAAGTCGGGGCGGGCGAGCGCCACCGGCGCCCCCGGCTCAGCGGGTGTCCACGACGCCGGTTCGCCGCGCGTACCGAGCGCCGGCTGGACGTCCTCGCGTTCGTCGTTCACCAGGAGCTCCCTGCACCTGTCCGACGATGGCGGCGGGCCACCGCCACGAATGTGAAAATCGTTCCGGCGCTCGCGAGCAGGCCCGCGGCGACGGCGGCCAATGTGGCCGGGACCACGTTTTCCTGCACGGGCGAGTCCGCATGTGCGGGGAGTCCGTACCGCTCCGGCGGCTCGGTGAGCAGGAAGAACGAGCCGAGGCCGCCGGCGAGCTGCTCGTCGGGCTCGTCGCCGGCTCCGTACAGGTAGGCGCTCTCGATGCCGCGCCGATGCAGCTCGGCGACGCGGCGAGAGGCAATCTCCACCAGCTCTTCGTGAGGGCCGAACTGGATCGAGTCGGTGGGGCATGACTTCGCGCAGGCCGGCTCTAGTCCGTCCTCGAGGCGGTCGTAACATAGCGTGCACTTGCCCGCGCGGCCGTCGGTTTGGTCACGAGCGACCACCCCGAACGGACACGCCGTGACGCAGTAGCCGCAGCCGTTGCACACGTCCGCCTGCAGCACGACCGTCTGATACTCGGTGCGGATCAGTGCGCCCGTGGGGCAGGCGTCGAGACAGCCCGCGTTGGTGCAGTGCTTGCAGACGTCGGACATGAACACCCAGTCGCCCATCTTGCGCACCGCGTCGGCCACGTCCACGAGGTCCGGTGTGGGGTGCGCACCGTCGACCAGGTCGATGGGGGCCGTGGCCGGGATCGCGGGCAGTTTGCCCCCGGCCCCGGCGTCGAGCGCCCGCTGCGCCTCCTCCTTCAGCTGCGGCGAGGGCTCGAACAGCTCGACGAAGCGGACATGGCGCCAGGTCGAAGCGGACAGATCGCCGGTGTGGTCATAGGAAACCCCCTTGCCTGACTGCGAGCCGTCGGCGGGGAGGTCGTTCCACTGCTTGCACGCGACCTCGCACGCCTTGCAGCCGATGCACACTGAGGTGTCGGTGAAAAAGCCCATCCGCTGTGCGCCGGCCCGCTCGATGGCGATCTCGGTGTGAGGGGCGCTGGTGCTCACCGGCCCGCCTGCTTCGGATTCTCGGCCGGCGGGTCGTCCTCGTTCGGGCGGACGTGATGGCCGGCGAGCGCGACGCCCGCGAGGCGTGCGGTGCTCGAGCCGCTCCGACGGCCGGCGCGCACGTCGCAGGTGAACGCCTTGTCATCCTGGATCGACACGTTCGGATCGCCGGACAGAGCGACCAGTTCGTTGGTGGTGTCACCCACCGAGAGGCCGCTGTACCCCCAGTGCCACGGCAGCGCCACCTGGTGAACAACCCGCCCGTCCACCCTGACTGGGCGGATCCGGTCGGTGACCTTGGCCCGCGCCTCGATCTCCGCCCGCTCGGTGACGATCGTCATCCAGCCGCCGTCCTCGATTCCCCGGTCGGCGGCGAGCTGCGGATCGATCTCGGCGAACATCTCTGGCTGGAGCTCGACGAGCCAGGGGACCGTCCGGCTCATCCCGCCGGCGGTGTGATGCTCGGTCAGCCGGAAGGTCGTCGCCACGATCGGGTATCGCGGGTCGCCGGCCGCGTGGTAAGGGTTGTCAGGCCGGTGCCAGCGGACCATGGCCGGGTTGCCGTCAAGCTTCGGGTAGAGGAGGTTCGGTATCGGCGACTCGAGCGGTTCGTAGAAGCTGGGCAGCGGTCCGTCGAGGAGACCACTCGGCGAGTACAGCCAGCCACGGCCGTCGGCCATCATGATGAACGGATCGGAGCCGGAGATCGCGTCCATCCCCGTGGTGTCGGGTCCCGCGTGGTAGTCGGGCCGCTTCGTAACCGGGAAGTCGGGCACGTCGTAGCCCGTCCACTTCTCCTCGGCCTCGTCCCACCAGACGTAGCGCTTGCGCTCAGACCACGGCCTTCCCTGCAGATCGGCGCTCGCGCGGTTGTAAAGGATCCGCCGGTTCGCGGGCCATGCCCACGCCCACTCCGGCGAGACGATCCCGCCCGGGGCGGTGATATCGCCGGGATTGCGTCGGCGCGCTTGATTGACGCCGTCTTTGTAGATGCCGGCGTAGATCCAGCACCCACAGGCGGTCGAGCCGTCGCTGCGCAACTCGTCGAACGAGGCGACGGGACGGCCGGTAGCGACGTCGTAACCGTTGATCTCCTTGATGACGGCCTCCACGTCGGGCTCGCGTAACTCGCCGCGCTCCGGGTAATCCCACTTCAGGTTCACGATCGGCCAATCCTGCTTGCGGTCGGACCCCGCGTAGTGGGCCTTGACGCGCTTGGCGAGGTGGTGCATGAACCAGAGCTCTGAGCGCGCGTCACCCGGCGGGTCGAGCGCCTTGTCGCGAAACTGCACGAGGCGCTGCGTGTTCGTGAACGTGCCCTCCTTCTCGATGTGTGACGCGGCGGGCATGAGGAAGACCTCGGTCTCGATCGCTTCGGGACGGAGCTCGCCCGATTTCACCTCCGGCGAGTCGCGCCAGAACGTCGCGGTCTCGATCTCGGCCAGGTCGCGCACGACCAGCCACTTCAGCCTGGCCAGCGCGCGGCGCTGAAGCCCCGCGTGCTGAGAGCCGACCGCTGGGTTCTGCCCCATCACGAACAGGCCCTCCACACCGCCGTCCAGGGCGCGGAGCATCGTCGAGAAGTGCGAGTGGTTGCCGGTCAGCTTCGGCAGCCAGCCGAAGCCGTAATCGCTCTCGTGGGTCGCGGCATCACCGAACCACGCCTTGAGCAGCGACACGATGTAAGCGTCGAAGTGTGACCACCAACCGCGATCCGCTTTGCCGACACCTATATACGCTTCGAGCGTCAGGTGACCTTCGCGGGTTCTCGGCATATGCAGATAACCGGGCAGCAGGTCATACAGGGTCGGGATGTCGGTCGATCCCTGGATCGAGGCGTGACCGCGCATCGCCATGATCCCGCCGCCGGGCCTGCCCACATTGCCCAACAGGAGCTGGAGGATCGCCGCGCTCCGGATCATCTGCACGGCCTCGGAATGCTGCGTCCACCCATTCGCGTAGCAGAACATGCCCGTCCGCTCGCGTCCCGAGTTGACGATCAGCGCATCGGCCACCGCCATGAACTGCTGGCGCGAGATCCCGCAGATCCGCTGCACCATCTCGGGCGTGTAGCGGGAGAAATGCCGGCGCAGGACCTGAAAGACGCACCGCGGGTCCTGAAGCGAGTCGTCATGCCGGACTCCCCCCAGGTCCATGCCCGCGCCCGTGTGCTCGCTGAAGGCCTGCGTGGCATGCTCGTGCACCCCGGCCGAGAGACCGATCACGCAGTCCTCGTAACCCCAGCTGGCCGGGTCGTACGACCCTGTGTCGGGGTCGAAGCCCGAGAACAGGCCATCGAGGTCTTCTGTGTCGCGGAACGCGTCGCACACGATAGTCGCCGCGTTCGTGTAATTGACGACGTATTCGGTGAAGTACGACTCGGTCTCGATCACATGGCGGATCAGGCCGCCCAGGAACGCGACATCGGTCCCCGCCCGGATCGGTACGTGCAGGTCGGCCAGCTGGCTCGTGCGGCCATAGCGCGGATCGACATGGATAACCCGCGCGCCCCGCTCCTTGGCCTTCATCACCCAGCGGAATCCGACCGGGTGCGCCTCGGCCATGTTCCCGCCCTCGATCACGATGCAGTCCGAGTTCTGGAGGTCCTGCTGGAAGTTGGTGGCGCCGCCGCGTCCAAACGAGGACCCCAGACCGGGGACCGTGGAGCTGTGTCATATCCGCGCCTGGTTCTCGATCTGGATCGCCCCCATCGCGGCGAACAGCTTCTTGATGACGTAGTTCTCCTCGTTGTCGAGGGTGGCCCCGCCCAGATGAGCGAACCCGAGGGTGCGGTCCACGCGCCGGTCGTGGCGGTCGGTGTCCTGCCAGCCGCTCTCACGCGCGGTGACGACTCGCTCGGCGATCATGTCCATCGCCTGCTCGAGCGAGAGCTCTTCCCACTCGGTCCCGCCGGGCCTGCGGTACTTGACCTTCGTCAGCCGCCCCGGCTGCTCCACCAGCTGGCGCGAGGACGCGCCCTTCGGGCACAGGGTCCCCTGGTTGATCGGCGACTGCGGGTTCCCCTCGATGTCGACCAGCTCGCCGCCGCGCGTATAGACGAGCTGGCCGCATCCGACCGCGCAGAACGGGCACACCGACTCGGTCACCTTCATTCCGGCGATCCGCGCACCTGCGCGGAGCGTCCGGTCTGACGCGGCTCCCGGCCCGAGGCCCATGTCCATCGCCCGACCCAACAGCGGAAGGCGGCGCAACGACTCGAACGAGCGCGGACGGGAGCCAGGCGAACTCATCCGGGTCGATGAGCCCGGACGGTCGTGGGACCCGGCATCACCTGACTCAGGTGATTCACCTCGCCGAGACTACTCGCCAGGGCGCCGCGGCGTGGATCTCGTCGAGGGCGTTCGGTCAGCGTTGTCGGCGACGATCAGCGTGCCGGGTTTCACGTGAGGCTCGAGCATGCTCAGGACCGGTGCGTAGAGGCCCTTGGCTCCGTCGAGCAGCACGAGGGCGATCGGATCAGGTAGGTCGCGCGCCAGCGTCTGGAGAGCGTCGCCTTCGCGGAGCTCGATGAGATCGGCCAGGCCGCCGGCGGCGAAGTTCTCCCAGGCCCGCTCGACCTTCGACGGCTCGAACTCGGTGGCGATGACGTGCCCCCCGCCGTTGTCCCGGAGAGCGGCCGCGAGATGGAGCGTCGAGGATCTGAGAGTCTGACGGGGTGGACCTGATCATTCGGCGTGCGCTCGCGACCGACGCGGACTCCGCCGGCGATCTCTACCTCCGTGCCCGCCGAGCAGCCACGGGAGCCGGCAGCATCCCACCGCCGGCACACTCCGACGGTGAGGTCTCCGGATGGATCAGACACGTGGTCATCCCGACACTCGAGTGCTGGTTGGCGGAGAGTCCGAGAGGCGAGGTAGTCGGGATTCTCGTGCTCGACCGTGATTGGATCGATCAGCTATACCTGGATCCGACTCTCACCGGTCGCGGGATCGGCGTTCAGCTTTTGGACCTCGCGAAGCGAGAACGACCTCACGGACTGCGGCTGTGGACTTTCGTCTCGAATGACGGTGCGCAGCGCTTCTACGAACGCCACGGCTTCAGGGAGGTCGAGCGCACCGACGGCACCCGAAACGAGGAGCGGGCGCCCGACATCCAGTACGTCTGGCAGCAGGTCCCCGGGGACCGGACTCCCGAGGGTCAGCTCGCGAGCACGGGCTCGAGTCGCTGCTCGAGCGCCGCGCGCGGAAGCGCGCCGACGATCCGGTCGACCTCGCGCCCGTCGCGGATCACGACAAGGAGCGGGATCGATTGGGCGCCGAAGCGCGCTGCGAGCGCGGGATTGGCGTCGACGTCGACTTTGACGACTTTGAGCCGTCCGGCGTGGCGGCCCGCCAGGTCCTCGAGCACGGGCGAGACCATCCGGCACGGTCCGCACCACGCGGCCCAGAAGTCAACGACCACCGGTACTGAGGCGCTTGTCTCGGCGGCGAATGTCTCTGCGTCAGCATCGACCAGCCATGGAAGTTCCGACTTGCACTTGGGGCAGCGAGGGAACCCTGAGGCGATCGGGCGGACGCGGTTGCGCGCTCCGCAGCTCGGGCAGGCGATCACGGTCATGTCACGAGGGTAGAGCGTCTGCTGAGTTACGGCCCGCGCGCGAAGTCACGGCTCTGTGCCCGAGGACCCTGCATCATCGGCCCGCGCGCGGGCGGCCTGACGGACCAGGTGGTCGCGTTCGGCGAGGTTTGTGGCCCGACGCGCGGCGTCCGCGTACGCGGTGGCGGCGGCAGGGAGGTCACCGCTGAGCTCGTGCAGGTGTCCGCGGACGGCGTGCCACCGGTGGCGCTCGCCGAGCACCTCGCGCAGCCGGTCGGTCTCGCGCAGCCCGGCGGCGGGGCCGAGGACGTGGGCGACCGCAACCGCGCGCCCGAGTACGGCGGCGGGGTCGTGCCGGACTGCATTCTCGGTTAGGCCGACGAGGTCGTCGTACCAGGCGAGGACCTGCGGCCAGTCGGTCTCCTCGGCGCTCGGGGCGTCGTCGTGGAGGGCGGCGATGGCGGCCTCGATCTGGTAGCGGCCGGGTCGCTGACGGGCCAGCGCCGACTGCAGAACGCGCACGCCCTCGGCTATCTCGCGGGTGTCCCACAGGCCGCGGTCCTGTCGATCGAGCGTGACGATGCGGCCGTTCGAATCGAGTCGCGCTGGTAGGCGGGCGTGGTTGAGGAGCATCAGCGCGAGCAGCCCGCGCGCCTCAGGCTCCTCGGTGGCGAGGGTGAGTTGACGGGCGAGCCGGATCGCCTCGCGGGCCAGGTCCACCCGGCCCGTGTGACCGGCGGTGTACGCGAGGTAGAGCACGCGCAGCACGACCGCGAGGTCGCCGGGCTCGTTCAAGCGCCGCCCTTGGAGAGTGCGCTTGGCGCGGCTGATGCGCTGCGCCATCGTCGCCTCTGGCACATAGAAGGCGTCGGCGATCTCCCGGGTGGTGAGTCCGCCGACGGCGCGCAGGGTCAGCGCCACCTGCGAGGTGGGCGCGAGGTCGCGGTGGCAGCAGCAGAAGAGCAAGAACAGGGTGTCGTCGCCCTCCTCGGTCGCGCCCGGCGGCGGCTCGGCGTACGTCGCCTCCTCGCGGCGGCGACGGGCGGCCTCGCTGCGGCGGGCATCGACGAGCCGTCGCGTCGCGACCGTCGCCAGCCACGCGTGCGGGTCTCGCGGCGGGTGCTCGGACCACGCGCGCAGCGCCTCCAACAGCGCCTCCTGCAGCGCGTCCTCGGCGGCATCGAAGTCCTCGCCCCGTCGGACCAGGCCCGCGAGCACCCGAGGGACGAGTGCGCGCAGCGCGCCCTCGTCCAGCCGTCTCGGCTCGCTGATCACGCCGGGGTCAGTCGTCCGACGGCGGCCCGGACATGACCTCCCTGACGTCGATCCACTCGTACAGAGGCGCTCCTCCCGGCCCTGGCTCGGAGGAGATATAGGCCGCGAGCTCGACCGCGCGCTCGTGCGACTCGACATCGACCATGTACCAGCCCGCCACGAGGTCGCTGGTCTCGGGCAGCGGGCCGTCGGTGGTGACCGGCGCGGCTTCCGGACCGCCGTAGCGCACCCACGTGCGCGCCGGCGTGAGCGCCTGCGCGTCGACGTACTCGCCGTTCTCCTCGAGTAGCTTGCCGACGTTTCTGAGGAAGGTCATGTGCGCCTCCACATCCTCGGGGGCCCACTGGTCCAACGGGGGGAACGGATGGTGCGGCTCGGGGCCGCCGCGATAGTGCTTGAGGAGCAGGTACTTGGGCATGATGATCTCCTGGTGTCGCGGACCGCGTCTGTCGTGGCCCTTCACCCTATGAGCGGAGCCGATCAGAGCTTCTCGACATGCAATCACTGGTCTAGCTCCAGACTGTCGCGACGGAGAAGCCCCACCCCGGCCGAGAACGCGGACCCTAAGGCAGCCGGTGCCGAAGCTTCCGATCATCACGCCGGCGTAGCGAGCGCGGCCCCCGCTGGGTTCTACGTCCGTGTCAGGAGCGACGGTGGACGATTAGGACGGATCGGCGCGAGTGCGCGGCTACGGCGCCGGCGACACTCCCAAGCAGGCGGTCGGCCAGGCTGGTGCGCCCGTGGGACCCGAGCACGATGACGCCGGCGTCGTTCTCATCGGCGAACTTCACGATGCCCTTCCAGGTGGGTGCCGATTGAACTACGCGACTCTGCGCGCGAAACCCTGCGGTTTCGGCAAGCGTGGCTCCCTCCGCGGCAGTCTGCTCGGCGGCCTTCTTGACTCCTGTGGCCTGTTCCGCGTCGAGCTGAGCGCCGCTGGGCGGCACGAATCCCACCGCGAAGGGTTCCCACACGGTGAGGACGAGCGCGTCGCGGCCCCGCGCCAGCTGGCGCCCTGCTTCATCGATCGCGGCCTTGGCGAGTTCGGAGCCGTCGTACGCGAACACGACGCGATCCGAGCCGGCGGCCGGGGGCGTCTCGGTCATGCGCCTGACGGTTCCTCAGCGAACGCTCGGCGCCTTGAGCGTTTACGGATGCCGGCCAGGAGCGGGGGCGAGTACCAGGCAGGTCGTTCGCCTGCCATGAAGCGGTCGAGGTCTGGCTTCTGCGGCCGCGCTCCACCCAGGACGTAAAGCGCGATCGCAATGATCGCACCGGCGATGGCGAGTCCAAACCCGATCCACAATGCGATCCGTGTCCCGGACTCGAGACTGCCGCCGACCGTCGCGGCGAAGTGCGCGAACAGCGGCGCGATCATGAACGCCGCGACGGCGCGCATGAGCTCGATGATGGCGAACACACGCTGGAGATTGGCCGAAGGGAGCGAGAAGCCGGCGACAAACAACGCCGGCGCCACCGACGCACCAAGCCCGATTCCGGTGAGCGCGGAGCCAATCAGCGTGAGCGTCTGGGACGGCGGGATCTGTATGAGGAACATTGCGATGCCGGCGGCGAGGAACACCATCCCCGCCAGGGGCAGGAAGTGCATCTCGCGTCTGGTGATAACGATCCCGAGCGCGAACGCGGTGAGGACGGCGCCGGCGAGCTCCGGCAGGTAGAGAAGCCCGAGCTGGAGCGCGCTGTATTGCCCTGCCAGCAGGGCCGCACTCAACGCGGTCGCCGACACCGACGCCGCCGCGGCAAATAGCGCGACCACGATCCCAGCCACCGGCATCGTGCTCGTCAGCATGCTGCGAATCGTCAAGAGCGGTCGCTTCGCGCGGAACTGATAGACGATCAGCACGACGATCAGGGCCAGCCCACCGACCAGCGGCACGAACGTGATCGGCGACAGGAACTTGTGGGTCAGCAACTCCGAGGCGCCGAAGAATGCGGCCACTGACCCCGCGGCCGCCAGTCCGATCGCCGGTGGATCAAACGGCGCGTTCGGATTAGCCGGTGGAGCGTCCTCAAAGGTCAAGACGGTCAGCACGAGTGCTGCCAGCGAGACGCCGGCGATGATGAAGAACAGCGGTCGCCAGGCGTTGGCTTGAGCCTGGATGCCGCCGACGGTCGGGCCCAGCGCGACCGCCCCGAAGATGCAGAGGTTCATGATTACCGCGGTCTCGCGCAGCTTGGCGGTTCCGAAGCCGAGCGCCAGCGGAGGCACCGCCGCGATCAGCATCAAGCTCGTGCACAAACCTTGGAGCACGTGGCCGACGATGAACATCGTCGAGTTCTGGGCGGTCGCGGTCAACACCGACCCGACCACGAGCAGCGCCGCGTAGCCCACCAGCAGTCGCCGCTGCGGCAGATGCTGCGCGAGCGCGACCGCCAACACGGTACCGACGGCGTAGCCCGCGTTGGCCAAGCCCGAACCAAGGCTCAAGGTCTGCAGGCTCATGTGGAGGTCGCGCGTGATGATCGGCGTGAGCGGCTGCAGGGCCGCCGAGAGCGCCAGGTACGGAATCAGGGCGAAGACGACCATCGCGGCCGCGGCCGGGTAGCGCCCCGCGAGTCGACCCTGTCGCATCAGAACGCCGCCTTTGGCCGCTGGCTGTCGCCGCGTCGGTTTCCGGCGCTGCCGGTGCGAAGCCCGTCCGGTCGCCAGTGGCGAGCGAGCCGACGGATCTCCTCGGCTACGACCGCCGCAAAGTGGCGATTTGCCGCTCGCCGCGCGAGGCGAGGTGTGCGCCTGAAACGTGCCTTGCGTTCAGCGGTCTCTGACTTCCGCTCGGGCGTGGCGAACCGTTCAGGCATGGGCGATTGGCCGGCTCGGTGCGGTGCGGATCCAGGCACGGACGCGGGCATGAGGACGCATGCTCCCTTCGGGTGGCGGCAATGTTCGTGGTTCGGGTCGTCCGCACTTGCAGACTGCCCTCGGAGCTAAGATGGAGGAGGCCTCCGGAAGTATGTGGAGGCAGCCTCCGTTCACTATAGCGGAGGCACCCTCCTCTTTGTCAAGACATTCTCAGCATGAACACATCCAATCTCGAGACCATTGAGACGCGCCCCAAGCGCGCAGATGCGCAGCGCAACTACGCCAAGCTGCTCGAGGCGGCCCGGGCGGCGTTCACCGAGGCCGACACGAAGGCCTCGCTGGAGGACATCGCGCGACGGGCGGGGGCGGCATCGGCACGCTCTACCGCCATTTCCCGACGCGGCGGGTCCTGATCGAGGCTGTATACGTCGATGAGGTCGAAGCCCTCTCCCGATCGGCTCGAGACGTGGCCGGGCTTCCCCCTTGGGCCGCGCTGACCGCGTGGCTGTGGCGATACGTTGAATACGTCGCCACCAAACAGGCGCTCGCCAACGAGCTGTTTGCGGACGGGGCGAGCTCCGACGTGTTCGCCAACTGCCGCTCGGCGCTCTACTCCGCGGGCGCACCATTAGTCGAGCGAGCCCAGAACGCGGGGATCGTCCGAGCGGATGTCGGCATCGCCGATGTCCTGCACCTCATCAGCGGGGTCGCCAAGGTTTCCGCGACGAACAATGACCAAGCTGAACGGATCCTCGAAGTCGCGCTCGACGGGTTGCGCTACGTACACGCAGCCAACTGATCGAGCGAATCTCCCGGCACGAGGCGGCCACGCCACTAAGACCCTCAGGTCGAACCTCTTCGGCGCGTGATCTAGCCGCTTCGCTGCCAGCCGGCGAACAGGTGGGTGTAGTCGTAGGCCAGCTCGGGGTTGGCGCGGACTGCTTCGTCGATTTTCGCGGCGTCCTCACCGATCAGGATTCGCCAGGTCCCTGATCGCACTCCTTCGAGGATGATGGCCGCCGCCTCGGCTGCGCTCACCGGTGCCTTGTCCCGGAAGTCGGCGTTCGCGCGCGCGAGCAGATGCCGCAGATCGTTTGCGGACGCTCGCTTGGGCAGCGCGCCGGCGCCGATGAGCTTGGCCCGCACCTCGGGCCGGATCAGCTGCTCCACCTGGGCGTCGGTCATGCGCTCGGGGGCGGGCAGGCCGCGTGCGCGGATGCTGTTGACGATGATGTCGGTGCCCACGTGCCCGGGCAGCACGAGCACGACACGGACATGGGGCGCCTGGACGCGCAGGTCCTCGATGAGCGCCTCGGTGAAGCCCCTCACGGCGAACTTCGCCGTGCTGTAAGCGGTCTGGGGCATGCCAGGGCCGAGCGACGCCCAGAAGCCGTTTACGCTGCTGGTGTTGACCAGGACGCCGCCCTTGCTCGCGATCAGCAGCGGCATGAACGCGCGAGTGCAGTAGTAGACGCCCTGCCAGTCGACCGCGACCGTGCGCTCCCATTCCCCCCGGGGGGCGGCGATGAAGCTCTCGCCACCGCCGATGCCGGCGTTGTTGAACACCAGCTCGACGTGATCGCTTGAATGCACGCCGAGCACCTCGTCGCGAAACCGGAGAACCTGCGACTCGTCGCTTACGTCGCAGGCGTGGTCGCTCACCACGACGCCGGCCGCGGCGCCGGCTTGGGCGGTGGCTGCGGCCGCAGCGACCGCCTCCGCCTGCCAGTCGCAGGCCGCCACCGAGCATCCCCGCGAGGCCAGCTGCCTGACGAGCTCGCGGCCCATGCCCGAGCCGCCGCCGGTCACCACCGCGAGCTTTCCCTCAAACCAGTCCACAGATGAGCTAATAGCCAGATGATATCACTTTGCTACCAGCAGCGCAACGCGGCGAGACCGAGGCCGCGGGCAAACTCAGAGAAGGCACTTCCCGGATGCTCGCGAGCTCGCGGTCCGGCCGTTCAGGAGAGGACCTACGGAGGACGGCCCGCGCCCACCCATTCGCGGAACAGCGCTACCCGATCCGCCGGCCATGCCCCGTCGCATGGCATCGACCCATTCGAGACGGCCGCGAGGATGCTCTCAGCACTCGCCTTGACGTCGGCATAGGACGAGAGGTCGAACTTGCCGGACATCGATTCACGTCTGGAAAGGATCCCACGGCGGCGTTGGAGTCGACTACTCCACCACGGGGGAGCGGCGTGCAGACGAGGATGGTGAAAGCCGACGACGCCATCTCACGGACGCGCGTCCGCCAGCAGCGCGTCGATGAGCGTGGCCAGATCATCGCGGTAGGTATCGCGGTCGTGCGTCGCCGTCCACAGCGCGGCGGCGGCCGCCAGCATCGGGTAGCACTCGGGATCGGGCGCGCCGCGAAGTTCCCGCTGCTGGCTCGGCTGCTCTGAGCTCGCGCCGGCGCGCACCAGCAGTGAGCCGAGCGTGAAGTTCCACATCAAGCGGTAGGCCCGAACCGCCGCCTCGATCGACAGACCCGCGTCGCGCAACGCGGAGTGGATCTCCTCGATCGCGCCGAGCACCGATGGTGCCATCATCCGGCGCCGTGCCAGGACCTCGGGGACCCACGGGTGCTCCGCGAGGCTGTCGTAGATCGTCGACCACAACACGAGCATCACGCCCTTCGGATCCGGCGGACGCAGCGGGTAGACAAGCCGTGCCGCCAGGCGGTCCACCAGCACCATCAGCAGCTCGTCCTTGCTGCCCACGTGACGGTAGGGCGCCATCGCTGACACGCCGAGCTCGCTCGCGAGCCTTCTCATCGTGAGGGCGTCGACGCCTTCGGCGTCGAGCAATCGGATCGCCGCATCGAGCACGGCTTCGCGATCGATCGTCGCGGGGCGGCCGCGGCGGTGCCTGGGGGATCCGTCACCCGGCGACCGCTCCGATGAGCTCTCTGTGGACGACTTTGCCGACATTTGATTTACATGTATATTAATCCGATGGCACACGGAATCCCCACACTGGCGACCGGCAAGATCTGCTACCTCGAGATCCCCGCGGCCGACGTTGAGCGCTCGTCGCGCTTCTACCGCGACGCGTTCGGCTGGGAGCTGCGCTCCCGCGGCGACGGCGCGATCGCATTCGACGACGCCGTCAAGGAGGTGAGCGGCTCGTGGGTGACCGGCCGGCCACCGTCGGCTGAGCCGGGGATCATGGTTCACATCATGGTCGCCGATCTCGCGGCGGCGCTCGCGGCCGTCCGCTCCGCCGGCGGCGAGGTGCTGAACGAGGACGCCGAGCCTGGCGAGCGGGTCGGGCACGTTCGCGACCCGTTCGGCAACGTGCTCGGGATCTACCAGGAGCCCGGGCTGGCTGAACGCGAACGGAGGGTCGGCCCTGTGCCGGAGCACCTGCACACTGTCACGCCGCGGCTCGCGCTGAGCGATGCTGCGGCCGGGATCGATTTTTACAAGGCCGCGTTCGACGCCAGGGAACTAGGCGAGCGCTACAACATGCCCGATGGGACGGTCGTCCATGCGGAGCTGCTGATCGGCGACTCCGTGGTCATGGTCAAGGACGCCCAGGAAGACCGGTTCAACGCGCTGCTGTGCACGTACTGGCCGGACGTCGACGCGGCGTGGGACCGCGCTGTGCGCGCCGGGGCGGAGGTCATCTACCCCCTGGCTGACCACTTCTATGGCGAGCGCGGGGGTCGCGTCGGCGATCCGTTCGGCAACCAGTGGATGCTGTCCGCCCGGATCGAGACCGTCACACCCGCCGAGGTCGCGGCCCGGGCGTCGTCCTAGCGGCTGGACTATTCGTGACGGCGGAGGTCGAGGACCCGTACGGGGGGCGGGAGCCCACCAGTCACGAGCGGATGGCGGGGCAGCCCTGGGACGCGTCCTACCTCGACGGCCCGGCGCCGTGGGACATCGGGCGACCACAGCCGGCGGTGGTGCGCCTGGCGAGCCAGGGCGCGTTCGCGGGGGCGGTGCTGGATGCGGGATGCGGGACCGGCGAGAACGCTCTCCACGTCGCTTCTCTGGGGGTGCGCGTACTGGGAGTTGACGTCGCGGAGACCGCCGTGTCGATCGCGCGGGAATCGGCCGCCGCGCGAGGCCTGGACGCCGACTTCGTCGTAGCCGATGCCTTGCACCTCGACCGTCTGGGCCGGACGTTCGAGACCGTGCTCGATTGCGCGCTGTTCCACAGCTTCGATCGCGACGAGCGACGGGAATACGTCGCGAGTCTGGCCACCGTGACGAGCCCCGGGACGAACGTCTACGTGCTGTGTTTCGGCGACGCCGGCCCCGGAACCCTCGGACCGCATCCCGTCAGGCAGGAGGAGCTGAGGGCGCCGTTCGGTGGCGCCGACTGGAGCGTGACGTCCGTCAGCCCCGAGCGGCTCGAGACGAGGTCTCACGCGCAGGGTGCCGCAGCCTGGCTTGCAAGGATCGAACGGACTTAGCCGACGTGCAGCGTGATCGGGGTCAGTGAATCAGTCGGTACGAGTAGCCGGAAGTCGCTCCAGGGCACCCTACGGCCAGCCGCATCGGCCTCCACCCACACCCAGCTGGGCCGGTGGCAGGCGTATCCGCGCGGCCGGGGCGAAACCTCGTAGCCGTTGATGCTGAGGGCCAGGTTCCGCGCCCAGTGGGAGCGGTCCGCCCAGTGCTCGGTCCGGAACTCGAACTGGGCGCTGGCGACATCCTTGATGCTGATCAGGCTCGAACCAATCACGATCGGACCGTTCTATCGGCACCGGATCGCGAGCACTTGCGGAGAGCGCCGCCGGAGCGGACGGTATGCGGGAGCTTGTGCCGTTCGAGGCGATGTCGCGCGTCGCGTGAGCTACGGGCTCAGACAAACCGACGCACGAACGCGCGCGCCGTCTCGGCCACCTCGCGCCAGCCGTGGTCGATCGTGAGCGCGTGGCCGCGTCCGGGCATCTCGACGATTTCGGTCACGGCCTTGTTGCGCGACTGTCGCTCGTAGGCTGCGTTGGCCAGTACCGGCGGCACCGTGTGGTCCCTCTCGCCGGAGACGATCAGCAACGGTCCACGATCCGGGGTCTCGGTGTCCACCTTCGCCTCGGTCCACGGGTTGAGGTTGCTCGCCGCGGCCTGGAACAGCGGCTCGGCCGGTGCGGGTACGGCGAACTCCTCATAAAGGGCCTTGGCCTCCTCCTCGTCGACGGCGTTCGCGAACGCGTAGCGGAACTGGTCATAGGTGAGCGGGATCGCCTTGTGACGATTTGTGGGGTTGCCAAGCGCCGGGCGGGCGGCCCGCAGCGCGGAGATCGGCAACGGCAGCACGCCGCGGAACGGCGCGGGATCGATCGCCACGGCGGCGGCCGAGAGGCCGCGGCCCGCCAGGATCTGGGCGATGAGACCGCCGAACGAGTGGCCGATGATCACCGGCGTGTGGTCGAGCTGCGTGATGATCGACTCGTAGTGGGCGGCGACGTCACCGATCGATTTGCCGGCGAACACCTCCGGGTGCGCGTTCGCCTCCTCGACGGTCACCGGGTCATCGGGCCAACCAGGGGTGAGCGCGACGAAGTCATCCTCTTCGAAGAACGTGGCCCACCTATCCCAGCTGGAGGGCAACAGCCACAATCCGTGGACGAACACGACCGGGGTCCGGCCGGACTCCTTGGCCCGTGTGATCTGCTCGGCCTCAAGCTCGGCCATCGATGTCTCAGGACTCATGTGTGCTCCGTTGGTGGATGTGGAAGGGGAGACGCGGCGCGCGTGCGCGGGATGATGATCGATCCGCCTACTCGGGCGCGATTGGACCTCTTTTTGGCGGGTATCTATGCGTCGTGCGACCTGGGTTGCTCGCGCCTGGATGGCTGTTATTGGCCGTCACGGCGGCTCCGGCCGTCGCATTGGCCGCTGGACCACAGGCCAGAGTCGCGAATCGCCACAAGGCTGGGATCCGGGCGTTCAAGTCGATCGGCAAGGTCTCGCTCGGGATGACCCCGGCTCGGGTCAGGCGAGCGCTCGGACGCCCCTCGGCGGTCGACCGGTTCGATGGCGAGATCACCAGCTACTCGTACTTCGGCGCCAACGACTTCTCGATCAGCTTCGACAGCGTGCACGCCGGAGACCCGGCGGACTCGATCCTGCTGAACCGCGGCGCATACCGCACGCCGCAGGGCATTCACCTGGGGTCCACCAAGCGCCGGCTCAAGCGGGTCTACCCGCACATTAGGTGCGTCGCCTCGGTGCGCAAGATCCACGAGGGCGTGCCCCTGAACCCGGCACCCGCGATACAGAATTCATCGTGGCCACCAATGGCCGCGTCATCGGGATCGCGGTCGAGCTTCAGTACGAGTAGCCCGGGCTGACGTCGAGCTCGTAGCGGATACCGGGGCGACCGGCGACTTCAGCCGGTCCGATCGGAACAAACCCGGCCTTCGCAAGCACCCTCTGTGAGGCGAGGTTTTCGTAACTGGTCTCGGCTATCAGGGTCCGCAGCGCGTACTCGTTGGCAGCCAGCTGGCACAGCTCACGGAGGGTCTTAGTCGCCACGCCGTGGCCGGCGACTCGCTCCGCCACCCGGTAGCCGACCGCCGCCGTTCCGTCCTCCAGGGTGACAAGGTTGAAACGGCCCAACACCGTTCCGTCGTCGTCGACCAGCACGTGCGCAAAGCAAGCTCCCGTTTGCTGTTCGGCCAACAGCTCGCGGTGTCGCGCGGGGAACTCCTCGAAGAAAGCGTCGCCGCGATCACTGATCGAGATTGCGAAGAACGCCCGATTCTCCAGTTCGAATGCCAGAACCGCATCGGCGTGATCGCTGCGGAGGCGCTGCAGCTCGGGCACGTGTCGAGCGTACATCGGTGGATGTGCGGGGGAGTCTTCGAGCTGTCACATTTAGGCCTGCGGCGGTGCTTATCCGGTGTGATGGGGTTGCAGGCGCGACATAACGACCCGGCCGAGCGGCTTGACTCCGATCCCGGCATCGCGGCGTTCGAGTCGTTCTTTCGGAGCCAATACCGCACGGTCGTGCGCCTCGCACACAACGTCGTCGGCGACTCGCAGGGGGCCCAGGATGTGGCGCAGGATGTCTTTCTCGCCGCGTACCGGCGGTTCCCAGGCGACTACGAGCAGGCGGCGGGATGGGTCAGGGTCGCCGCCGTCCATACGGCGCTGAACCGGCTTCGCGGTGAGCGGCGCCGCGACAAGCGTCAGCTCCTCGTGCCGCCCGGGGGATACCCGCTCGGCCCCGAGGAGACGGTGATTGAGCGGGAGGCGGGCGCGGAGGTCCGGCGCGTGCTGCGTCGCCTGCCGCGCCGGTCGGCGGCGGTGCTGGTGATGCGGCACGGCGGCATGAGCTACCTCGAGATCGCGGATGCGCTTGGCGTGAAGGTTGGACAGGTGGGGACTCTGCTGAGAAGGGCGGAGTCCGCGCTTCGAAAGGAGATGGACCGTGAGACACATTCCTGACGGGGTGCTGAGGCGGCTCGACGACGAGCCCCTGGCCGTTCCGGACCGGGTTGCCGAGCACGTGGCCGACTGCGCGCGGTGCAGCGCGCGGCGATCGGAGATCGCATGCGACGCCGAACAGGCCGTCCGGCTGTTGTCGGCCCCACGACTGGTGCCGGATACCGACATCGCTTGGGTGCGGCTCCGGCGCGAGCTGGAACGGCGGTCCGGGCGACGTGCCCCCGGCCAGGAACGATCGACGCCCGTGACTGGGCGACCTCCTCGGTTCCCGAGAGTCTCGCTGCGGGCCGGATTGGTCATCGCCGCGATCGGCGTCCTGGTCGTCGGGACGGCCGCGGCCGCCTCGCTCACCACGATCTTCGCGCCGACCCACGTCGCGCCGGTGTCGGTAAGTCAAGGCGACCTGCGAGCGATCGCGTCGTTCATGGGGTTGGGCGACAGCAACGCGCTCGGGGGCTTCTCCACGCCGAACGGATCGAGCACGTTCCGGTTCGGGACGATCAAGTGGTCTTCTGGATCCGCGGAGCCTGCCTCCTCGGCCGCCGCGGCAGGCGCCCAGGCCGGGTTCTCGGTGTCGTTGCCCACCCACCTTCCCGGCGGAGTGGGCCCGGTCCAGCAGTTCATGGTTCAGCCGCGGGTGAGCGCGACCGTGACCTTCAAGTCCACCGCGCGGCGCGTGGCCGGCAGCTCGGTGACCGTGGACGCGGGTCCCGGGGTGCTGGCGGAGTACGCGGGCGCGAGCGGGACCGACGTGCCCACGCTCGCCGTGGCGACGATGCCGCGCCCGACGGCTCGCTCAACGGGAGCGGACCTGACCGAGATCGAAGCCTTCCTGTTGGCTCAGCCGGGCATCCCGCCACAGCTCGCCGAGGAGATCCGGCTCGTGGGCGACCTAAGGACCACCCTCCCGGTCCCGGTCCCGCCGGGCGCCTCGGTCCACTCGGTTCAGGTTGCCGGCTGGCCCGGGGTGCTCCTCGCCGACTCCTCGAACGCCGCCGCCGCCGTGGTGTGGGAGGACGGTCGCGGCATGGTGCACGCCGTCGCCGGAATCCTCGATCCTCAAGATGTGCTGAATGTCGCGGACCAACTCCGCTGAGCCCACCACCGTTCGCAGGGACGCCGAACCCGTGGCCGATGCCGCCCTCGAGCGGTCCGCGGCCACATCGCCGCGGACCCGCTCGCCGCTCGCCGCGGGATCGCCGGCGATTCACACGATGGGCCTGAGTAAACGGTTCGGCGGCACGCTCGCGGTGAACTCGCTGTCGATGACCGTGGAGCGGGGCGAGGTGTTCGGCTTCCTCGGACCGAACGGAGCAGGCAAGACGACCGTCGTGAAGCTCTTGCTCGGGCTGGCGCGCCCGACGGCCGGCGAGGCCCTCGTGCTCGGCGCGCGGCTCGGCGATCGGGAGACGAGGCGTCAGATCGGATATCTGCCCGAACTGTTCCGGTTCCAGGCGCTGCTGACGGCGCGGGAGGTGCTGCGGCTGCATTGCCGGCTCCTCGCGCTGCCGAAGGCAACGTGGGGGGAGGAGGAGCGCACAGCGCTCGAGACGGTTGGCCTGCTCGAGCGAGGCGACGACCGGGTCGGCACGTTCTCGAAGGGGATGCAGCAGCGGCTCGGGCTCGGCGTGGCGCTGCTTGGGGACCCGAGGCTGGTCGTGCTCGACGAGCCGACGAGCGCGCTCGATCCCGTGGGGCGCCACGACGTCCGCGAGATCATCCGGCGGCTCCGCGAGCGGGGGACCACCGTGTTCCTGAACACCCACCTGCTCGCGGAGGCCGAGCATGTTTGCGATCGCGTGGCGGTCATCGATAAGGGGACGACGGTCGCGATCGGCAGCCTCAACGAGCTGCTCGGGCGCAACAGCAGCGTGCGCGTGAAAGTGGCGGGCCTCGGCGAGAACTGGTGGAGCGGGCTAAGCCGGTTCGGCCGCTGGCGCGGCGAGGACGAATGGGCCGTGATCGACGACATCGACCCGTCGCAGATCGCCGACCTGGTCAGGGATCTGGTCGCGCTAGGCGGCCAGGTCCAGGCGGTCATTCCCGAGCACCAGAGTCTGGAAGCTCGCTTCCTGGAGCTGCTGGGAGAGCGATGAACCCGACCGTGACCATCGCCGCGCTCACGATCAAAGAGGCAGTCCGGCGACGCCTGTTGCTCGCCTTCCTTGCGATCACCGTGGTCGTCGTGGGGCTCAGCGCGTGGGGTTTTGACCGCCTGAGTCACGCCAACAGCCTGACCTCCGGCGAGACCAATCTCGCCGTGCCCGACGCTCTCATCCTCTTCATGTTCATGTTCAGCTTCGTGCTGGCCCTGAGTGCCTCGGCGATCGCCTCTCCGTCGATCTCGTCGGAGCTCGAGTCCGGCGTGCTAATGACGATCGTGACCCGGCCGATCCGACGGAGCGAGGTCGTCCTCGGCAAATGGCTCGGGCTGGCGTTACTGCTCGCCGGCTACGCCGGCGGCGTCTGCGCGCTCGAGTTCGGAGTCGTCCGGCTGGCGAGCGGCTTCGTCCCGCCAAACCCGGTGCTCGCCGGCGTGTACCTGTTCGCCGAAGGAGCGCTGCTGCTGACCCTGGCTCTGTTGCTGAGTACGCGGATACCGGTGATCGCCGCGGGCGTGATCGGCGTCGCGGTGTTTGGCGCGGGATGGCTGGCCGGCGTCGTGGGCACGCTCGGGTCGGCGCTCAACATCGCCGCGCTGCGGACGGTCGGACAGATTGGCCGATTCCTCATCCCTACCGACGGCCTGTGGCACGCCGCGATCTTTTACCTCCAGCCACCGTCGCTGATCGCCGAGCACGTGGCCGAAGGCGGACGGCAGGATCCGTTCTACGCACAGGGGGCGCCGTCCTGGCCCTACTTGGTCTGGGTGGCCTGCTGGTTCCTCATCGTCCTGATTGCCGCGGTGGCCAGCTTCGAACGTCGCGAGCTCTGACGCGCTTCAAGAGCCTCGGTCAGTGCGGCAGGCCAAGCGGTGGCGCACCGCACGCGGCCAAGGCCTGCTTGTACGCCGGCGACTGCAGGTTGATCGTCTGCGGGAACAGCAGGATCGCGCCGTCGAAATCGGTTATGTCCTCGATACCGGCGAGGTCGGACGGGACCGAGGTCCTGGGGTCCGGGAACTGGGAAATCCCGTGCCGGCGCATGCAGACCGCGATCCGGAGCAGCTTCGCCAGCGTCTGTGTGGAGGGGTGCGTCCTCGCGCCCGGGCCGGGGGGGCCGCCCGGCAGGAGCTTTCTGCACTTCGCCTGTGCGGCTCTGAACGCAGGCGATGAACGATTGACCCCGGACGCGTTGAACAGCAATCCCCGTCCGGGGCTCGGGTCTGGGAAGTTCGGCACGCCGCTCGAGCGCATGCAGTCGGCGAACGCCAGCCCCGGGCTCCCGCCGGCGGGTGCGGGGCCGGCGCTTGCCGAGGTGGTCGCGGCGGCCACCGTTGTCGTAGCCACGGTCTGCGAGCTTCCGCCGCAGCCTGTCAGCAGGACCAGACCCCCGAGTGTTCCGGCGGCGAGCGGACGCAGTCGCGACGGGTGGGTCCGCCGTCTTGGGCCCATGCTGTGTTGCATCTCGTCTCCTTTCGGGTGTGCGGAGCGGTTCTACGCGCCCGGTGGTTTCCGCCCGGTTTCGCCCTGGCCGAGCGGGAGCGCTCCGTGCGCCGGCGACGGTGAAACCGCGGTGAAACGAGCGCGCGGTACCTTCATCTGACGAGGAGCGGCCGATGCGGGTGCTTGTAATCGAGGACGACGAGGAACTGGCAGAGACCGTGGCCGCCGGGTTGCGCGAGGCGCGGATGGCAGTGGATGTCGCTCTCGACGGCGAAGCCGGACTGGCGCGGGCGCTCCTGCACGACTACGACGTGATCGTGCTCGACCGTGACCTACCGGCCGTCCACGGCGATGACGTGTGCGCGAAGCTCGTCGCCACAGGCGGCCGCAGCCGCGTGCTGATGCTGACCGGCGCGGCCGAGAACGAGGACCTCGTCGACGGTCTCGGGCTCGGCGCGGACGACTACCTGACCAAGCCGTTCGCGTTCGCCGTGCTCGTCGCCCGGATCGGCGCGCTGGCTCGCCGGGCGCAGCCGACAATCCCGCCCGTGCTCGAGCGCGGGGACGTCGTGCTCGACAGCGCCAAACGCTCCGCCAAGCGGGCCGGCAGGCCGCTCGCGCTGAGGCCCAAGGAGTTCGGCGTGCTCGAGCTCCTGCTCGCCGCCCAAGGCCGGGTCGTCTCCGCCGAGGAGCTGCTCGAACGCGTGTGGGACGAGCAGGCCGACCCGTTCACGCACACGGTCAAGATCACGGTCAGCCGCCTGCGGGCCAAGCTCGGCGACCCGCCCGTAATCGAGACGGTCGCCAAGGCCGGATACCGCATATGAGCATCGCGGCGCGGTTGAACCGCCGGATCACCCAGCTCGCGGTCGGGCGACACCTCCCGCACCGCACGGTGCGGGTGCGGTTGACGCTGCTCTACGGCGGCCTGTTTCTCGTGTCCGGTGCCGCGCTGCTGGCGATCACCTGGGCGCTGTTCGTGAACGCCACCGGTTTCGTGGTCACCGGACAGAACGGATGGTCGACCGAACTTGTCAACGGACACCCCGTGGGCCTCAGCCAAAGCGTGACAAAGGCCGTTTCGATACTGCACACGCGGTACCCGAAGCTCACCGCCCAGCAGGTCGCCGCGATGTTCGACTCGCCGGCCAGTCAGGTGAACACCGGCGCCGAGCAGGGCGCACTGGCCGCCTATGGCAACCGCGAGCACACGCATGTACTGAGATACCTGGCACTCGAGTCGGGCATCGCGCTCGCGGGTATGTCGCTGCTGTCGCTCGCGCTCGGATGGTTCGTCGCAGGGCGCGTCCTTCAACCGCTCGAGGACTCTTACCGGGCGCAGCGCCAGTTCGTGGCCAACGCGTCGCACGAGCTGCGCGCACCGCTGACGCGTCAGCGTGCCTTGATCGAGGTCGCGCTCGCGAGCCCCGAGTCAAACGTCGCCTCCCTGCGAAGAGCGCACGAGCGGGTGCTCGCATCCGAGCAGCACCTCGAGCAGTTGATCGACGGGCTGCTCGCGCTCACGCGCGGCCAGGCCGGGCTCGAGCGGCGCGAGCACCTGGACCTCGCGGGCCTCGCATCCCAGGCCCTGCTCGCTCGCGAGTCGGAGCTCGCGAGCCTCGATGTCGAGGTCTGCGCGACGATCGACCCGGCGCCCGCGGACGGCGATCCACGATTGCTCGAGCGCCTGATCGCGAACTTGATCGACAACGCGGTACGGCACAACCGCCCCGGCGGACAAGTCGAGATCACCACCGTAACCCGTGACCGGCACGCCGTCGTGTCAGTCGCGAACACCGGGCCGAACGTCCCGCCCGAAGAGATCGAGCGTCTCTTCCAGCCGTTCCAGCGACTCGGCGCCGCCCGTACCCAGCACACCAACGGACACGGACTGGGACTGTCGATCGTCCAGGCGATCGCCAACGCGCACCATGCCGAGCTGAGTGCGCGCGCCCGGCCGGACGGCGGGCTCATGGTCGACGTCTCGTTCCCGCCGGCAACCGGTGCCGGGTCCGTCACCGAGCCAGTTCGGAGGGCTCATTCAGCCGGGTCAGCTTCCGCGGGTTGACCATGACGTAGATACGGGTGACGTGCCCGTTCTCAACGGTGACGCTCACCGCCGCGGGCTCGCTGTTGATCTCGATGAGGCCCGCGGGTGCGCCGTTGAGCCACACGCTCTTCGTCTCGAACGTCTCCACCGCCCGGTTTGCGCGCGCCAGGATCTTCGCGATCCGTTCCAACCCGTGGATCGGAGTCCGTGCTGCGGCCGCAAGGCCGCCGCCATCGGCGATGAAGACCACGTCCGGCGCAAGGATCTCCATCAGCTCCTGCAGCTGCCCGGTGCGGAGCGCGATCAGGAACCGCTCCACCACCGCCTGCTGCTCTGACCGGCTCACGCGCACCCGCGGCCGTCGAGATGCGACGTGCTCGCGCGCTCGCCTCGCGATCTGCCGCACCGCGACCGGCGACTTCCCGATCGCCTCGCCGATCTCGTCGTGTGGCACATCAAAGACCTCACGCAGGACGAACACGGCCCGCTCCGTCGGTCCGAGTGTTTCGAGCCTTCGCTGAGCTCGGCGGTGAGTTCCGCCTTCGGAACGCGTAGCGCCATCGTTTCCTCCGTGTCCGTTGTGCGTGTCGATATGAAGACACAGCGGGCGCGAGTGCGTGACACTGACGCACGTATCAGATCGGCTCGAGCGGCCTCATCCGAGCATGCGGAAACTGCTCAGTAGCCGCAAGCGCCGGAGTCTCGCCGCAAGCGCACGTCGGGCCGCGACCGTGACACCGACGCGGCGTACGGTGTTGCTCTCCGATCGGGTTGCCGCTGTTCGTACCGAACTGCTCGAGATCGCGGTGATGCTCGAGGGCGTCGACGATCTCGACGCCACATGGATTCGAACGGTCGACAAGCTGCTCACCGACGGCTGCGAGAGCCCGCTGTACAACCCCGACATCCACATCTCGGAGCTTCAAGCCACGCTCTATTACCTGCGTGGGGAAAAGGCCTGGCACCGCCCGCGGCCGCTGGCCATCTCGTCCCCGCCAGCGGCCACAGATTCCTAACCTCGCCTCGCCGGCCCTCTGGGAGCCCGTTCAGAAATCACAGGTTCGAGAGGAGGCCGCCGATGGACCGTGATCGGGGAACGGAAGACGGGCGCGAGGCGACAGAGGCACTCGGACCTCCTGGCTCGGTGAGCCGCCGGCGGGGTGCGGTCGCCACAACTTCGGAGGTGACCTCGAGGTGTTCGACACGTTCACGTTGACGCGTCCGCGCAGCGACGGCTGACCGCCGACGCGAGGCGGTGACTCGGCTCAGGTCGGGCAGCTGTCGGGCGGTTTGACCCCGGCGAACGCGTTCTCGAGATAGGGCAGTGTCGCCTTCCAGTACGGGACGATCCCGCTGAGGTGATCGCCTCCGGCCGGATCCCGGTCGTAGTCGACGGTCACCCCGTGCCGGCAGTAGTTCGCGACCCACGCGTCGACCGGCTGGATGAATGCGAGGTCGTCGTCGACCGAGTTGTAGAGGAGCATCGGGGCCTTCGGCAGCGGTCCGTTCTTCAGGCTCAGCTGCTCGAGACCCTCGTTGACCGGCGGGTAGGCGGCCAGAGCCGCGGAGTCGGGGAAGTTGGTGTACTGAGAGGCGTTGCCGAAGGGCTCGTTGAGGGTCGAGCCGGCGCAGCCGCTTCCGTCCTGCCCGTCCTTCGCCGCCAGGGCCTGGCCTGAGGCGTTCAGCAGCCTGGTCAGGTCGAAATCCTGCGGCAGCGCGCGGCTGAAGCTTTCGAGCACGCCGATCTCGGTGCCGTGCCAGATCGAGTTGTCGAGGTTCTCGGTGGTGTAGACGAGGTCCGGGAAGTTGCCGCCGGCGGCGACGCCGACGATGTCGAGCTTGGGGGCGTACTTTGGCGCGAACGCCGCCGCCCATGTCGACGCTTCCGAGCCGCCCGAGTAACCGTTGAGAGTGACCTCGGTCCTGACTCCGTCGAGGCCTGCCGGGGCGAAGTGCTCGACGGCGATGATCGAGTCGAGCGTGGCATACCCGAGCATGGGACCGACCGTCCATTCGCTGCTCAGCCCCTCGTAGTCGGAGGTCACGACGTCCCAGCCCTGCGCCAGGAGTTCGGCCATCAGCGTCTGCTCAGTCGGGCCGTTGGTCCCGCCGCCGTTGTTGCCCCCCTTGCAGCGTGTACGAGGGCGCGCAGTTGAGGGTCAGGCTGTCGTAGTAGGTCTGGTAGGACGCGAGGCGCCGGGGCCCGGGCGCCGGCGAGGTCGGCACCATCACCGTGGTCACCGCGGCGACGGGCTGACCGGTGGCATTCGTGGTCGCGTACATCAGCTGGTAGGCCGCCGCGGCCCCGGCCTGCGTCGGTCCGCTGAGCGTCACCTGCCGCTCGCGCAGGATCGTTCCGTGCGGGTGCTGCGCGATGTTCGCGGGCTGCGCGTAGAACGGATCGGATGCCGGCGGCGTGACTGCGCCGGCCGCGGACGGGACGAGCGCCGACGCCACCAGCAACGCGAACGCTATTTGGAGCGCGCGCCGGCGCCTCTGCGTGTTCATATCTGCCGCTTCCCCTGTCTGTGGGTCTGCGACGTCTATTACCCCGGATCTTTGCGCGCTAGCGCGAACCTGATCCACCCCGATAACTTCGCACTCGGCCGCCTTCCCAAGCCGAATGCATATTCGTGCCGGTATGACAACGGTTTCATGATGCTCGGCAGCGGGGCCGGGCCGAGTGCTGGGTTATCGTGCCTGAGGGAGGTGATCCGACGGCGCGTGGTCCGGTGGCGCGCTCGCGTTCACAGCGCGCTCGCGTTCACAGCGCGCACGCGTTCACAGCGTGCTCGCGTTCACAGCGTGCACGCGTTCACAGCGCGCCGGCGGCGCCCGGGGTGGGGCCGCTGTTCTTCAGCGCCTCGGCGGCTCGCTGCAGGTAGCGCATCGCGCGCCACTTGGCGGCGGGGCCGAGGAACCGCGCGAGTTCGCGACCGTCGCTCAGCTGGACCGACCAGCCGTAGCGGATCGGCCTGATCATCATTCGTAGGGCGTTCATCAGCGTTTCTACTCCAGAGAATCCTTCGTTGAGTAATCAATGATACGCAGCACGTTGTGCGGGCCTTTCAGCCTCAGGTCGGCGAGGTCCGCTGGACGCTCAGGAGGTCGCCGACGACGTACGAGAGGCGTTCCTGCAGACGAAGGATCAGCCGCTTGCGTTCCGCGAGGTCCTCGGGTGCGGCGCCCTCTCCCTCCAGGCGCCGCAACTCCGCGACCTGTCCGCGCAGGTGGGCGATCAACCGGTCGAGCGTTCGCTGGTCGGTCATGGCCCCACCTCGAACGCCGGCTCGAGCGAGGGCCGCGGCTTCGGGGCCGGCTCGGTCTCGATCGCGAGCCGCGGGAGTCGCCGGTCGAGCCAGCGGGGCAGCGCCCAGGTGGTCCGGCCCAGCAGTTGGAGGACGGCGGGCAGCAGGAGCATCCTCACCACGACCGCATCGAGCAGGACCGCGCTCGCCATCGCGAGACCGAACATCTCGAGAACCCGGTCGCCGCTGATCGCAAACGCGCCGAACACGGCGATCATGACCGCGGCGGCGGCCGTGATCACGCGGCCGGTCCGGGCAAGACCTTCGCGGACGGCGGCGCTCGCGTCACGCCGGGCCTGCCATTCCTCATGTACGCGTGAGACCAGGAAGACCTCGTAGTCCATCGACAGCCCGAACACGATCGCGAATGCGAGCACGGGGATGAACGCGTCGATCGGTCCGACCTGCGCGCCGAAGAGGCCACCGAGCCAGCCTCGCTCGAACACCGCCTGGATGATCCCGAGCGAAGCCCCGATCGAGAGCAGGTTCATCAACGCGGCCTGTACGGGGATCACGAGCGACCGGAACACGACGAGCAGGAGCAGCGCCGCGACCGCGACGACGACCCCGATGAACAGCGGTAGCTTGCTCGCCAGGACGTGGGAGAAGTCCACCTGAGCCGCCGTGGCGCCGCCGACGTACACGCGGGCCCCGGTGCTCCGCTCGACCGGCGGGATCACGTCGTCTCGGAGCCGCGTGACCAGGCTCGAGGTCCGGGCGCTCTGCGGCGAGGTCGTGGGGTACGCCACGACCGCGGCCGTTGTGCCCGTCGCGTTGAGCTGCGGCGACGCGACGGACGCGATCCCGGGGGTGCTGCGCACAGCGTTGGTCACCTCGCCGAGCGCGGCGGTGTCATGCGCCCCGGGGAGCGCCACCGCCATCTGGAGCGGCCCGTTGAAACCGGGACCGAAGCCCTTGGCGAGGAGATCGAACGCCTGCCGGGTCGTCTGAGACGCGGGGTCGTTGCCGGCGTCGCTCGAGGCGAGACGGAGCCCGAGTGCCGGTGCGGCAAGGGCCAGCATCACCGCGGTTGCCGCCACCGCGGTCAGGGCAGGGCGCCGCTGCACGCGCTGCACCCACCGCAGCCAGAAGCCCGGCCGCGGTTCGTCCGCCTCTCGGGCTGCCTGACGTCCTCTCACCTCGCCGATCCGCCGCCCGACCAGGCTTAGAAACGCGGGCAGCAGGCTGAGCGACGCCGCGAGTACCAGTACGACCCCCATCGCCGCGGCCACCGCGGCGCCGTTCAGGAGGCTCACCCCGAGCGCGAACATCCCGAGCAGCGCGATCACGACGGTGGCACCGGCAAACAGCACGGCGCGGCCGGAAGTGTTGATCGCCGCCTCGACGGCCTGCTCGACGTTGCCGCCGTTCGTCCGGTAGTTCTCGCGGAAGCGCGTGACGATGAACAGCGCGTAGTCCACGCCGACGCCGAGCCCGATCATCAGCGCCAGCTCGGTGGCGAAACTCGGCATGTCGATGACGTGGCTGGCGAGGTTGATCACCCCGATCCCGGCCCCGAGGCCGAACAGGGCGGTGGCGATCGGGAGGCCCATCGCGGTGAACGAGCCGAAGCTGATCAGCAGGATCAGGATCGCCGCCGCAATTCCGACGACCGTCGCGAACCCGAGCGAGGCCTGCTGCGCCTGCTCTATCGCCTGGCCCCCGAGCTGGACGTCGAGCGACGCCGAGCGCGCCGACTCGGCGGTCGTGATCACCTTGTCGACCGCCGCCTTGGGCAGCGCGTTGGCGCGTTCGTCGAAGTTCACGGTGGCGAACGCGATCGTCCCGTCACGGGAGATCGCGTGCTGTCCGGCGGCATACGGGCTGACCACGCTCGTGACGTGGGGGAGCACGGCGACGCGCCTGAGCGTCGACGCAATCGCCGCGCGATCGGCCGAGTCCGTCAGCGTCCCGGTTCTGGCGTGGAACACGATCTGGTCGGCGTCGCCGGCCTCGGCGGGGAAGTGGCTCTGGAGCAGATCGACCGCCCGCTGGGAATTCGTCCCCGGCAGCGTGAAGCTGCTCGCCGTCTTCTTTCCAACCGAGCTCGAGATCGCGAGGACCCCGATCGCGGCGACGATCCAGGCGATCACGACCGTCCGTCTGTGCCGCATTGTCCAGCGAGCGATGTTGACCATGTCCACTCCAGCTTCACGGGTAGCAATTTTGCAAACGCTGCATTTATATATGGGCTGCAAGGTAAAGTCAACACTCATTGCAAAATTTCCATTTGTGAAGGTTTGTTGATACGCTCGGTCTCGATGAGCTCTCTCGACACACCTCCGGCGACGCCGACGCGAGGTCTACGCGAGCGCAAGAAGCAGCAAACCCGCGACACGATCGCCCGGGCGGCGCTTCGGCTGTTCGCCGAGCGCGGCTACGACGAGACCACGCTCGCCGACATCGCCGCGGCGGCGGACGTCGCACCCCGCACGATCTTCGCCTACTTCGATAGCAAGGAGGACATCCTGTTCTCCGACGAGGGCTCGCTCGACGAGCTGAAGCGGCGGCTCGACGAGCGGCCGGCGGGCACGACGACTGTTGACGCGCTCCGTGAGTTCGTGGGATGCATGAAGTCGCCCGACGAAGACGAGAGGCTCCGCAAGAAGGTGATCATGGCCAGCCCCGCGCTTCAGATGAAGATGCGCGCCCGCCATGTCGAGCTCGAGCCGATGCTGGCGCAGTCGATCGCGCGGGACCTCGGCACCGGCCCCGACGACATCCGCGCGCTCCTGGTCGCGGCCTCGATGACCGCCGCGTTCGAATCCGTCAGCGAGCGGTTCTTTGCGGCGGAGTCAGGCGGTGAGCCGATCACCCACGAGCAGAGCATGGCGATCCTCGATGAGGTGCTCGAGTTCCTGCGCGGCGGACTCGAGGCGATACAGCGCGACTAGCGCGCCGGATGAACTCGAGTCCACAGCGCCGCGTGTGAGGCGTCTCGCCCCCGTCGCTGAGGCGCGGGCGGCGCGATTTCAAGCCGCAAGATCAGGCTCGAGCCCGATGTGCGGGGGGCGGCTTAGATGAAGGATTTGCTCATCACGAAAGGCCGGCCAGCAAGGCGGCAGAGAGCAAGAGGAAAGGACGAAACGATGGTTCACGTCGATCGCATCTACCGGTTTCTGTAGGCCAATCGGGGCACGGCGATAAGGAGCCACTCAGCCGAGGACTCTTCCGCCGAGAATCAAGCCGTACGGCACTCGAGCCCGGCGCGTCAGACGCGCCGGGCTTTTTTTCGGGGTGGGCTCCTGGCATGATGAGGGTGTGGCGGGAAGTCTCGTGAGCCCCGTCCTGGTGGGGCGCCAGGGGGAGTTGAGGTCGTTGAGCGGGGCGCTCGGTCACGTCGTGGGCGGGAAGCAGGTGACGGTCCTGGTCGGCGGTGAGGCCGGGGTGGGTAAGTCGAGGCTCGTCCACGAGCTGATCGACGAGGCTCGCGCCGCGGACACGCGCGTGTTGATCGGCGGGTGCGTCGAGCTAGACGGCGGCGGAATCCCTTTCGCGCCGGTGGTCGAGATGATCCGGGTGCTGGCGGCCGAGCTTTCGGCGGCCGAGCTGGACGACGTGTTCGGGGCCGCCCGTGGGGAGATCGGACGCCTCGTGCCCGAGCTCGAGCACGATCAGCCGGCAGCACCGGCGGGCGAGCGCGATGCGTCGAGGCTGCTCGAGTTGATGCTCGGAGTGATCGGGCGCTTGTCCGCGCGCGCTCCGCTGATGCTCGTGTTCGAGGACCTTCAATGGGCCGACAGCGCGACGCTGGACCTGATTGCGCTGCTCGTCGCGCGGACCAGCGGTAGCCGTCTGCTTGTGGTGCTAACCGTGCGCTCCGACGAGCTGCACCGAGCCCATCCGTTCCGCCGCATGGCGGCTCGCTGGGAACAGCAGCGGATCGTCGATCGGCTCGAACTCGAACGGCTCGAGCCGAGGGACATCGCCGTTCAGGTTGAGGCGATCCTCGGAGAACGCCCCGATGTGGACCTGATCGAGTTCGTGTCTGAGCGCTCCGAGGGAATCCCATTGTTCGTGGAGGAGCTTCTCGGCGCGGTTCGCGACGGCCGGGTCGATCACGATTATCTGCCGCCGTCGCTTCGGGACGTGTTGCTGGCCCGTGCCGAGCTCCTGTCGCCGGACGCCCAACACGTCCTGCGGGTGGTCTCCGCCGCGGCGCGCTGGGTCCCGGATCGCCTGCTCCAGATCGTCGCCGGACTTCCGGACGCGCAGCTGAACGCCGCTCTGCGTGAAGCGGTCGAGCAACAGCTGCTGGTGGTCGACCGATCGGGTCGCGGCTACGGCTTCCGGCACGCGCTGGCCAGGGCGGCGATCCACGAGGACCTGCTTCCGGGTGAGCGCACCCAGCTGCACCGGGCCTACGCGGAGGCGATCGAGGACAACGCCGCGCTTGCCGGCGCCGACCTCGACGCGAGCTCGATGCTCGCCCACCACTGGCTGTCCGCCCACGACCTTCCGCGCGCGCTGCCGGCGTCGGTCAGGGCGGGCAGAGCGTCCGACGACGCGTCGGCGCCGTCAGCCGCCCAGCGGCACTTCGAGCTCGCGCTGGAGCTCTGGACCCAGGTGCCGGACGCCCCCCAGCGTGCGGGAATCGACCATCCGGCGCTGCTCGAGGCCGCCGCGGCAGCGGCGATGCGCGCCGGCGCGGCGGATCGCGGCCTTGCGCTCGCCGACCAGGCGCTCGCCGAGGTCGGCTACGGCGGCACGCTCGAGCGACGGGCGACGCTGCTCGTACTGCGCGCGATCATGCTCGCCGATCTGGGCCGCGACAGCGAGGGCCTGGCCGTGTTCGAGCAGGCCGTGGGCCTGCTCCCGCCGGACCTGCCCAGCCGGGTCAGCGCCCAGGTGCTCGCCTCTTTCGCTCGGGCGATCGCGCGCGTCGATCAGCACGAGCGCGCGGCGCAACTGGCGACGCGCGCCCTGGAAGCGGCGCAGGCGGTCGGCGCCGTCCAGGAGAAGCTCGAGGCGCAGCTCACGCTGGCCATCGCGATGGTCTACGGCGGCGACGCTGAGGGCGGGCAGGCGCTGACGCGGGAGACGATGGAGGAGGCCGCTCGCGCAGGCTTCCCGTGGATCGCCACGCGGGCATGCGTAGCCCTGTCGGACTCGCAGTTGATGCTCGGCCGCTACGACCAGGCGGCAGCGACCGCCGAGCGTGGCATCGCGCTAGCCGACCAGACCGGGTTCGGGCGGACGGCCGGTTCCTTTATGCGCGCGAATAGAGCGGAAGCGTTGTTTCGCTCCGGCCTCTGGGAGGAGGCGCTGGCCGGCGTCGCGTCCGCCGGAGAGGCGCCCGGGGTGTTCGCCGGCGCACCCCTGCTGTTGCGGGCCGAGATGCACGCGGTAGCCGGCCGGCGGCCCCAGGCGAGCTCCGATCTCCGGGAAGCACGCCGGCATCTGAGGAACTCCGCGGCAGCGCAGTTCACGCTGCCGCTGGCCTGGGTGGAGTCGGAGCTGGCACGATCCGGCGGTGACCTCGACGACGCAGCGGAAGTCGTCGAGCGCGCACTCGCGGGTGTGGAGTCCGGCGAGGCCCCGCGCTACAAGTGGCCGCTGCTATCCCTGGGGGCGCGGATCGACGCGGAACGGGCGCTTGCCGCACGGGACGCGGGACTTCCCGCCGACGATGCCGAGCGGAGGATCGCGGTGCTTCGCGAAGAATCGGAGCGAACGCCGGCGACGACCCCGGCCGATCGCGGTCACCTTGCGCTGGTCCGCGCCGAGCACGCCCGGACGATCCGTGAGGGCGAGGTCGAAACGTGGGCGGCGGCGGTCGCCGCGTGCCGGCCGATGAACGAGCCGCTGCCGCTCGCCTATGCGCTGCTCCGGAACGCGGAGGCGCTGAGCGCGGGCGGGGCTTCTGAGGCCGCCGCGGCGCCCGCGAGGGAGGCATTGGCGCTTGCCCGGTCGATGGGAGCCGCCCCGCTGCTCGACGACGTCCAGGCCCTAATCCGCCGAGCGCGATTGCGCGCGGCCGACAACGGCGCGACGGAGGAGTCACGGGGGGACGCCGCGATGCCCGACGAGTTCAGCCGCCTGGGGCTGACCGCGCGCGAGGCCGAGGTCCTGCGGCTGGTCGCCG
Organism: Solirubrobacteraceae bacterium; assembly: GCA_035499395.1. Lineage (GTDB taxonomy): Bacteria > Actinomycetota > Thermoleophilia > Solirubrobacterales > Solirubrobacteraceae > Palsa-465. The sequence continues at coordinate 17,496 of DATJYY010000216.1, read as the reverse complement.
ACGGGCTCTCGAACAGCCAGATCGCCGAGCGGCTGGTCATATCCCGCAAGACCGCCAGCGTGCACGTCTCGAACATCCTCTCGAAGCTCGGGGTCGCCACCCGTGTCGAGGCTGCCGCGATGGCGCACCGGCGTGGGCTGATCCGGGCGTCCGCGGACGTCTGAGGTAGCCGGGCGCCAGATCTGAGGCCCAAGACTGGGTCGTTGCCCGATGCGCTGAGGTGGGGCTTAGACCGATGCTCTGCCCCATGCTCGATACAGCCATCACCAAGCGCCTCCGCCTCCCCGGCGGCCGCCCCTTTCATCTGATTCTGCTGAGCCTCGCCGTCTCCTCCTGCGGAGACTGGCTCTACAACGTCGCGCTGCTCGTGTTCGTGTTCCAGCGGACCGGCTCGGCCACCTGGGTGGCGCTCACGACGGCGGTCCGGGTGCTGCCCGTCGTGGTGCTCGGTCCGATCGGAGGAGTGCTCGCGGATCGATACGACCGCCGGCGCCTGATCATCGCCTCAAGCACCGCCCGGGCGCTGCTGATGATCGTCTTGGGCGGCGCTGCCGCGCTCGGCCTTCCGGTCATCTTCGCACCGCTGATCGCGGCTGCCGCAACGGCGATCAGCGTCGTCGAGCCGCCTTGCGTGGCCGCCTGCACCGCCCGCTTTGTCCCGGACTCAGAGCTTCAGGGCGCCCAGGCGCTGCGCGCAGGCGTCGGGCAGGCCGCGGTCGTCGTCGGGCCGGCGCTCGGCGCACTTGTGCTGTTCGCTTCGACGCCGGCGATCGCGATCTTCTTGAACGCGCTGACCTTCCTCGGCTCGGCCGTGGCGATCGGCTCGATCGCGCCTGGCCCGGAGTTCCGCCCGGCCGCGCCGGAGCCGGGTGCGGCGAATCCCGGGATGCTGGCCGAGCTCCGCGCCGGCGCGGACGCGCTCAAAGGTGCGCCCGCCGCGCTGACCCTGGTCGCCGCCGACGTGCTGAGCAGCGCCGTGTACGGGCTGCTGACGGTCGCGCTCGTGTTCGTCACCCGTAAGGTCGGCGCCGGCGACGGCGGTTATGGCTTGATGCTCGCGGCATTCGGAGCCGGTGGCGTGGCCGGAGCGATCGTCACGGCGCGGATCGAGGGGGCCCGCCTGTGGCGGCGGATGCTGGCGCTCGCCCTGGCGTTCGTGGGGCTGACGCTCGCGGGGCTCGGCGTCGTGCCCACGCTTCCGCTCGCGCTGGGGCTCGCGTTTCTCGGTGGCGGCGGCATGATCGTCGGCGAGGTGCTGGCCGAGACCGCGCTCCCGAGGATGCTGGACGACGCGGTCCTCGCCCGCGCGTACGGGCTGGTGTTCCCGGCGTCAATCGCCGGCATCGTCGCCGGCTCGCTGACCGGCGGACCGCTGCTGGCGCTGTTCGGGCTGACGGGAGTCCTGGCCGTCGCGGGACTGTTCGTGCTCATCGTGGCCGTCCTGCTGCTGCACCGTCCGCTTGCTCCACGGCCGGTCAATCTGCATACAGATCTGGCTTCTGCGTAGACGCTGTGGGGATATGGCCGATGCTCATCTGCTGCACGTGCAGCGCGAACTCGATGTGCCTGAGCCCGAGCGTGGCCTGAGCCGGGTCGGGATTTTAGTCAGTGTAACTTGACAATCAGTCATACCTGACTATATGCTGCGACGCATCGTCTCACGACATCAAGGAGTTGGAGCATGGTCGAGACAGTGATCCGTGGCTCGGAGGCGCCGCAGTTTGCTCAGGAGGGGACGCGCGTTACCGGATACGCGTCGCCGACTCGCGGCTCTGAGTCCGTGAGCGCCTGGAAGGTCTCGCTCGATCCGGGCGCAGCGAGCCCGAGGCACTCGCTGACCCACGGCGAGGTTTTCATCGTGCTCGCCGGCATCGCGCGGTTCGACGTCGAAGGACGGAGCCACCAGCTGAGCGAAGGGGATGCGATCTGCGTTCCCCCGAAGACGTCGTTCGCGCTCAGCAACAACGGCGAGGCCCTGTTTACAGCGATCTGCTGCATGGCGGCGGGTGGTCAGGCGAGAATCGGCGACGGTGAGCCGTTTCCGATCCCGTGGGCTCGGTGACAGCCGTCGAGGAGCCCGATCTGGCGATCCTGCTCGCGGCCGCCTATCGCGCCCTGACCGAGCGACTCGGCGAAGCGATGGACAGGCGTCGCATCGACGGCATGCGGCCTTCGTTCGGATTTGTGATTAGAGCGGTGGCGGCCGAGGAGCCGACGATCACGCGCCTGGCGGAGATGCTCGACGTGACCAAGCAGTCCGCAAGCGCGCTGGCGGACGAGGCCGAGCGGGCCGGGTTCGTCGAGCGCGTGGCCGTAGCCGCCGATCGACGGAGCCGGCATCTGCGCCTCACCCCGAAAGGACGGAAGGTCCGCGCCACCGCGCTCGCGGCGAGCGATCAGCTCGAACGTGAGCTTCAAGCGGTGGTCGGGGCGGACGCGGTGACCGGACTGCGTGCAGGGCTACTTGCGATCGTGACCCAGAGCGGCGCCCTCGACGATGTCCTGGCGCGGCGGGCGCGCCTCGTTTGGTGAGCGGCCGGTCAATACCTCCGACTCATGGCGGAGCAGGTAACGCTTGCGCTCGAGACCGCCGGCGTAGCCGGTGAGACCGCCCGCCGACCCGATCACCCGGTGACAGGGGACGATGATCGAGATCGGGTTGCTCCCGTTGGCGGCGCCGACCGCGCGGGCAGCGGTCGGGACCCCGAGCCGTCTCGCGAGCTCGCCGTAGCTGACGGTCGTGCCGAACGGAATCTCGACAAGCGCGCTCCACACATCGCGGCGGAACGGCGTCGCCGTCTCGAGGTCGAGGGGAACGTCGAACTCGGCGCGCTCGCCGGCGAAGTAGGCGTCGAGTTGCTCGCGGACCCGAGCGAACGGGGCGTCCGCGCGGCGCCGGCCCTCGACGAGGGCCTCGTTAGCGGAGCCCGGGAGCGTGTAAAGCGCGCTCAGCCGCTCCTCATCGCCGCATAGCAAGAGGCGCCCGATCGGGCTCGGCACGGACGTGTAGAGGTGAGGTGGTGTGCAAGTCAACATTACGGGCCTTAGAACGCCACTCAGTCAGGCTGTGTGAGGTGGCGATGCGAGCCCGGCCCAGAGGTGCTGGGTCGCGTAGGCACGGTAGGGACGCCAGCCGTCGGCGATGCGTTCGGCGCTCGGCGGGCGGCCGTCGCGGCCGAGGCGCTCGAGCCCGTGGCGCACCCCGAGGTCGGTGGGCATGAACGCGTCCGGATCGCGGAGCGCGCGCATCGCGATGTACGAGACCGTCCATGGCCCGATGCCGGGCAGCCCGAGCAGCCCCTGCTCGATCTCGGTAGTCGCGAGACGGGTGGTATCGAGGATTATTTGCCCATCGGCCAGCGCGGTCGCAAGCCCGATCAGGGCGCGCCGGCGCGACCAGGGCATCGCCAGCCGGTCGGGGTCGGCGCGCGCCAGCGAAGCGGCCGAGGGGAACAGATGCGTCACCGATCCGATGGGATGCTCGAGCGTTTCGCCGTACGCGTTCACCAGCCGCGCCGCCAGCGTCGCGGCACCGGCCAGCGAGACCTGCTGCCCGAGCACGGCGCGGATCGCGAGCTCGTCGGGCTCGACTATTCCGGGCACCCGGCGGCCGGGAGCCCGGCGAACGGTCTCGCCGAGCAGGTCATCGGCGCCGAGCGCTTCCACGATCGGCTTGGGCTCGGTATCGAGGTCGAGCAGTCCTCGCGACGCCGCGACCGCCGCGTCGAGGTCGCCGGGGTCGGTCAGCCAGAACCTCGCCTCGACGTCGTCGCGGTCCCCGGGGCGGAGCGCGAGCACGCCGGGTCCGCCCGGCAGGCGAACGCTGCGGAGATAGACGTCGCCGTCGACCTGTTCGACGCCGGGAACCGCACGCGCGCTGAAGAACCGCACGAGGCCGGCGACGTCGCACGGCGCTCGGTAGGGCAAACGGAGCTCGAGCGGGCCGGCCACCGCTCACAGCCGGAAGATCAGTATCAACTCGTCGCGGTCGTCGCCGGGCGCGAGCCGGATTGCGCCGGGGTGACGGCCGACGATGCGGTACCCGAACCGCTCGTAGAAGCCCTCGACTCCCGTCCCGCCACGCGTGGTGAGCATCAGCTGCTCGAGTCCCAGACTGGCGGCGGTCCCGTGAAGTCCCTCGAGCAGGAGCCGGCCGGCGCCGCGACCCTGAAGCTCGGGCCGGACCATCAGGCGCAGGATCGTCCGCCAGTGCCGCCGGAGCGCCGAATTGCCGTCGACCAGAAACCCCATGCCGACCGCGGTGCCGTTCTGGCGCAGGATGCCGAGCAGGTCGGTTCCCGCGGCCACGCGGTCGAGCGCCGCGTCGAGCGTGCTCGCGACCGCGGTGACGTCGGCGGGGATTGTGAACCCCACGGCGCCGCCGGCGTTGGTCACGTCAACCCACATGTCGAGCAGTTGCTCACGCAGCTGCGGCGTGCGGGCGGCGGAGGCGTCGACGACCGCGTAAGCGAGATACTGATCGGGCGACATTCGCGCTGTGGGCACAGCGCCAATGTTCCCAATCGGTTCTCCCGGGCGCGTCCGTGCGTCCGGGATCACAGTTTCAGTTACCGGAAAATGAACCCCACGGGACAGGGGTTCGCGAGATTGCCGCTGTTGAAGTTGTCGATCAGCGTCTCGGTCGTGAACCCGGCCTCCGGGTACACCGTCTTGAGCGGAGGACCATACTCGGTCGTCGAACTGCCGCCGAAGTGGTCGATCGTCCCCGGGATGTAGTTGCCGCCCTCCTGCCACTGGCAGGTGCCATCGTGGATTCCGGTGGTGTAGAACGGATAGAACTGCGCGCCGTACGGTGGATTGACACAGTTCGCGCCAGTCGTCCGGTCACAGAACGGCGGATTGAACTGGGCATCAGCGGCCTCAATCGCGGCAGGTCGGTTTCGAACGCGATCGTCGAGTAGTTCCGTCCCCGGCTAGTCGCGCTCGTGAACAGGACCGGTGTGGGATGGACCAGCCGGTCGACGAACGGGTTCGGGTTCGTGCCCGGCCAGTCCGGGCGATATGACTGACCGTCCCAATCCTCGTCGTCGAACACGCACCCATCTATCTGAACGAGGCTCGAATCGGTGCCAGGAAGGCAGGCGGTGTCGTCATCGTCGAGGGTGGAGTCCTGGCTGCCGGCGAGGGTGCAATTGCCGTTCGCGTCGATCGCCTGGCAGTTCTCGAAGTGCCCGATCTCGTCGGAGTACGCGATGTCGTAGGTGTGTGCGCTCCATGTGTTGCCGCGCGGGTTGGCGGTCGAGTACTCGGGGTGGAACGCGTGGGGCGCCTCCTGGCACGTGCTCGAGTTCGTCGTGTGCAGGATGTGGCCGAACCCGTTCGCGATCGATGCGGTCATCGAGCCCCTCTGCCCCGTGGTGAGATCGACCAGGTCTGCGCGCAGCCCGGCGGGCATGTCGTGCAGGTGGATCAGGATCTTGTCACCCGGGTTCATGAACAGGTCCTTGCTCAGGTTCGGGTTCACCGCCGCGAAGTTCGGATTCGCGCCCGTGCCCGTGAACAGCGGGTTCGCCGGAGCCTGGGACTGCCCACTCCGGGTGATGTAGGCCCAGTTGATCGGCTCCGCTCCGCCCAGGATATAGGCGTTGCACGCGGACGTGTTGAACACACCGGTGTTCTGGTTCTCGTTGAGGCTGTCGATCGTCATCGCCGCGCAGTACTTGGTCGCGGTGCAGCCGAAGCCCTCGAACTGCGGGACCCACCCGGGTTCGTAGAACTGGAGCTCCATGTACGCCTGGCCCGGGTGCTTGCCGATGTAGTCGGGCGCGGCGGGGTTGGTGCCGATGAGGTTGTTCGCGTCTGAGTCCGGCGTGCACGACTTCGTGTACTCCGGCGCCGACTCGGTGTCGCACAGCGTCATCCCGAACCAGAACGTGGGACGGAGCTCGAAGTTCCAGGTCGTCCCGCCGACCCCGGTCGCATTGGGCTGCTGCCTCGGGTCTTTCGGCAGTGTCACGACGTACGTCACGTCGTTGCCGGTGCCGGGCAGGTGGGACTTGAACAGCACGGACGGCTCGTCGTGGCCGACGTACCAGCCGTCAAGCCAGTCCGCAGGATCGGCGCACACGGCCGATCGGCGAACACCCTAACTGTTCTCCAGCAGAGTTGTGAGAAGGTTGCTAGCGCAGTGCCGGGCGGCAGGCGGCCGCGATCAGCGCCGCGACGATGCAAAGGGCGCCGCATACGACCACCGCGGTGTTCCAGCCCGCCAGCAGTCCTTCCGTCCCGGTTCCGCCGCCGCTGGTCGCGAGCGCGACGACGAGTGCCACGCCGGCGGCGCCACCGAGATAGCGAGCCGTGTTGTTGGCGCCGCTGCCCATTCCCGCCCGCTCCCGGGGCACCGACTCGAGCGCGAGCCGGCCGAGCGACGCGTTGACGAGGCCGCTCCCGATCCCGAGGATCACCAGGCCCGGGAGCACGCGGGTCCAGGATGAGCTGACGCCGAGGCCGGCGAGTGCGAGTTCGCCGGCGGCCGAGATCGCGAAGCCGAGGACGACGACCGATGCGGCGCTTATACGGCCGAGGAGCCGGCGGGTCGCTAGCGCGACCGCCATGCTCGTCCCGGACCACGCCGAGAGCACCGCGGCGCTCCCGAGCACGGTGATGTGAAGCCCTCGCTGGAGGAGCAGCGGGGTGAAGCTCATCAAACCGATCACGGCGAGGCCGGTGAACAGTGCGCCGGTCAGCGATGCCACGAACAGCGGGTTGGAGAACCGGCTGAGCTCGAGCATCGGCTCGCGCGTGCGCAGCTCGATCGCCACGAACGCGGCGAGAAACACCGCGCCGGCGGCGAGGGGAACGATCGCCTGGGTCGAGGACCAGCTCGAGCGGCCCTCGACCAGACCGGCGGTCAACCCGGCCATCGCGAGCGCCAGGACGGCCGCGCCGGGGAGGTCGAGCGAGCGCCTGCAAGTCACGCGTGACTCCTCGATCCCGGCGGCAGCCGGGACGAGCAGCGCGGCCGCGACCGCTTCGAGCCAGAAGCTGCTCCGCCACCCGAGTGGCGTGGCCAGCACGCCGGCGGCGAGCGGACCGACGGCGATCCCGGCGCCGACGGAGGCTCCCCACACGCTGGTGGCCACCGTACGCCGGTGTCCGCTCGGGAACGCGTGCCCGATCGCGCCGAGCGAGGCGGCGAGGACGCCGGCGCCGGCGGCCCCCTGGAGGATGCGCGCGGCGATCAGCACGTTCACGCTCGGCGCAACCGCTCCGAATGCGCTCGTCACCGCGAGGAGCGAGCTCGAGATCACGAGCACGCGCCGCCGGCCGAACGCGTCGGCCAGGGCGCCGACGGTGAGCAGCGCGACGGCCAGCCCGAGGCTCATCCCGCTGAGCGTCCACGTTTGGCCCGAGATGCCGCCGTGCAGCGAGCGAAGGCTGTCGGCGACCGTGGTCACGACCGCGCTGAACACCGCCAGAACCAGCAGCGTCCCGAATGCCGCGACGGCGAGCGTCCGGTTCGCCTCGTCCGATCGTGCGCGTGCATGGGTGGCATGGGCGATGGTCGCGGTAGTCATCAGGCCTCCTCGTGAGTTCATTGATTGAACCGTGATGGGGCAGGCTAGCACATCGAGTTCGATGATTGAACCGAAGTTCGCTAGAATCGCGTCATGCTCGGAAAGGAATACGAACGCCAGGACTGTGGGATCGCCCGCGCGCTCGAGGTGATCGGCGAGCGGTGGACGCTGCTGATCGTGCGCGACGCGCTGTACGGCGTACGGCGATTCAGCGACTTCCATGCCCACCTAGACGTGCCGAAGGCGGTGCTGTCCGACCGCCTCAGCGGGCTGGTCGAGCACGGGATCCTCGAACGACGGCCCGATCCCGACCACGCCGGCCGGTCGCTCTACGAGCTCACGGAGACAGGCCGCGAGCTGTGGCCGGTCCTGCACTCGCTGCTCGTGTGGTCCGAGCGACACAGCTTCCCGAACAGCCGCCTGTTCAGACACGCGACGTGCGGCACCGAGCTCGACGACGCGGCGGACTGTCCGACATGCGGTATCACGCCGCCGGTCGGGGACATCATCACCGAGCCGCGCCCCGGTCGCAGCCGCCGTCGCGACGACCCGGTGGCGGTGGCGCTGCGCAGCCCGCACCGGCTGCTCGAACCGCTCGAAGTCGGCTAGAGGCCTGTCGCGCCGGGGTGGCGTGGGGCTTCCCCACCATGAAAAAGTCCCGGAAGCGCCGTCACACGCGACGACGGGGGGGACATAAGAATGCGGGGCATGCTTATGTCCCGCCGGGCGGTCCGCGGAGAGGGGCTTTCGGGCGTCGTACAGGTCGCGCCCGGGCTCCCGCGCGTCCGGGAATCACGGACGAGCCATACCGTTAGGCGCGCGGGTTGACAAACTCCCGCGGCAATGACTGAGCCCACCGCAACCCCGGCCGTCCGCCGGCCGACGCCAGACATGCTCGTGGACGTCGACCGGTTGATCGCGGCCTACTACGACGAGCACCCCGACCCCTCCAATCCCACGCAGGCCGTCTCGTTCGGGACCTCGGGTCACCGCGGCACCTCGTTCAACGGAACCTTCACCGAATCGCACATCCTCGCGATCAGCGAGGCGATCGCCCGCTACCGGCAGGCGCAGGGGATCGACGGGCCGCTGTTCCTAGGCCGCGACACGCACGCGCTGTCGGAGCCGGCGTTCCGGACCGCGGTCGAGGTGCTGGTGGCCCACGGCGTCGAGGTCGCGGTCGACTCCGACGACGGTTACACGCCGACGCCAGCGGTCTCGCACGCGATCCTCACCCACAACGCGCGCGGCGGCACGACCCGTGCGGACGGCGTCGTGATCACGCCGTCGCACAACCCGCCCGAGGACGGCGGGTTCAAGTACAACCCGCCGCACGGCGGGCCGGCCGACACGGACGTCACGCGCCAGATCCAGGACGCCGCGAACGAGCTGTTACGCGCCGACCTGAACGGGGTGGAGCGGGTTCTGTTCGAGGCTGGAATCGACCGGGCACGGCGCTACGACTACCGCTCGGCGTACGTCGGCGAGCTGTCCGCGGTCGTCGACGTCGATGAGATCGCGGGGTCGGGCATCCGGCTCGGCGTCGATCCGCTCGGAGGCGCGAGCGTCGCCTACTGGGAGGCGATCGCCGACCGCCACCGCCTCGATCTCGAGGTCGTCAACGACGTGGTCGATCCGACGTTCTCGTTCATGCCGCTCGACCGCGACGGCAAGATCCGGATGGACTGCTCCTCGCCCGACGCGATGGCGAACCTGATCGCGATCAAGGACCGGTTCGACGTGGCCTTCGCCAACGACCCCGACGCCGACCGTCACGGGATCGTCACGCACGCCGGCCTGCTGAACCCGAACCACTACCTGGCGGCCGCGATCTCGTACCTGTTCGGCGGCGTGCGGCTCGACTGGCCCGAAGGCGCCGGCGTCGGCAAGACGATGGTCTCGAGCTCGATCATCGACCGCGTGGTGGCGGGACTTGGTCGCGGGCTCGACGAGGTGCCGGTCGGCTTCAAGTGGTTCGTGGGCGGTCTGCTCGACGGGACGCTCGCGTTCGGCGGCGAGGAGAGCGCCGGCGCCAGCTTCCTTCGGCGCAACGGCCGTGCCTGGAGCACCGATAAGGACGGTCTGATCATGTGCCTCCTCGCGGCGGAGATGACCGCGCGCACGGGCAAGGACCCGGGGCGGCTGTACGCGGAGCTGACCGACCGGTACGGCGCCCCGGTCTACCGTCGCATCGACGCCCCGGCGACGGCCGAGCAGAAGCGCGTGCTCGGCAGCCTCTCGCCCGAGAGCCTGACTGCGACCGAGCTCGCGGGGGAGCCGATCACGCAGGTGCTGACCGCGGCTCCGTCGGGGGCGCCGCTCGGCGGGGTGAAGGTAGTGACTGAAAACGGCTGGTTCGCGGCGCGCCCGTCCGGCACCGAGGACGTGTACAAGCTTTACGCCGAGAGCTTCAAGGGCCCCGAGCACCTGGAGCGAATACTCGAAGAAGCTCAGGCCGTCGTCGACGCCGCGCTCGGGGGCTGATTCGCGATGCACGTCTTCTCGATCGTGCTCGCCGGCGGCGAAGGCAAGCGGTTGGCGCCGCTGACCGCGGACCGGGCGAAGCCCGCGGTGCCGTTCGGGGGTCAGTACCGGCTGATCGACTTCGCGTTGTCGAACCTCGTCAATGCCGAGTACCGGCGAATCGTGGTGCTCACCCAGTACAAGAGCCACTCGCTCGACCGCCACGTATCGCTGACCTGGAGGCTGTCGCCGTTACTCGGCAACTACGTGGCGCCGGTGCCGGCGCAGATGCGCCGCGGGCCGCGCTGGTTCGTCGGTTCCGCCGATGCGATCTACCAGAACTTCAACCTGATCCGGGACGAGCGCCCCGATCACATCATCGTGTTCGGCGCCGATCACATCTACCGCATGGATCCGCGCCAGATGATCGCCGAGCACATCGAGACCGGCGCGGCGGTGACCGTCGCCGCGATTCGCGCCCCGATCGAACAGGCCGATCAGTTCGGCGTGATCGAGACGGCGCCCGACGGCCGTCAGATCGCCGCGTTCCGCGAGAAGCCGTCAGACGCCAGGCCGCTCCCCGACGCGCCCGACCAGGTGTACGCGTCGATGGGAAACTACGTGTTCACGACCGAGGCGCTGGTCGATGCGGTCACCACCGACGCTGAGGACGAGACGTCCGCGCATGACATCGGCGGGAACCTGATCCCGATGCTGGTAGCGCGGGGCGAGGCGCGCGTGTACGACTTCGCGACCAACGAGGTCCCGGGTGCGACCGATCGCGACCGCGGCTACTGGCGTGACGTCGGGACGCTCGACGCCTACTACGACGCACACATGGACCTGATCTCGGTGTCCCCGATCTTCAACCTGTACAACCACGAATGGCCGATCCACACGTGGCCCGATCCGCTGCCCCCGGCAAAGTTCGTGTTCGACGAGGACGGCCGGCGCGGGCAAGCGCTCGATTCGATGGTGTGTGCCGGCTCGGTGCTCTCGGGCGGGACCGCGCGGCGATCGATCCTGTCGCCCGGGGTTCATCTCCACTCGTGTGCCGAGGTCGAGGATGCGATCCTCATGCACAATGCCGATGTCGGCCGGGGCGCGGTCGTCCGCCGCGCGATCGTCGACAAGGACGTCCGGATCGCGGAAGGGGCGCAGATCGGCGTGAATCCGGAGGCCGATCGCGAGCGGTTCAAGGTGTCCGCCGGCGGGGTCGTTGTGATCCCCAAGGGCCAGGTCGTCGATTGAGAGTGGCGCTGCTCACCCGCGAGTATCCGCCCGACGTGTACGGCGGCGCGGGTGTGCACGTCGAATACCTCGCGCGCGAGCTGTCCCGGTTGGACGAGGTGACCGTGCACGCGTGGGGCGCCGGCGACGTGCACCATCACGCCTGGGAGGCGCTCGCCGGCGACGAGCCGTCGCTGGCGGCGCTCCGGGCGCTGTCGATCGACCTGACGATGGCCGCCCGGACCGCGGATGCCGAGATCGTCCACAGCCACACCTGGTACGCCAGTCTCGGCGGTCACCTATCCAAGCTCGTGCACGGCATCCCGCACGTCGCCACCGTTCACAGCCTCGAGCCGCTCCGTCCCTGGAAGGCCGAGCAGCTCGCCGGCGGCTACGCGGTCTCGGGCTGGGCGGAGAAGACGGCGCTCGAGGCGGCCGATGCGGTGATCGCGGTTTCGAGGGGTACCCGCGACGACACCCTGCGCGCGTATCCGGCGATAGACCCCGACCGCGTCCGGGTGATCTACAACGGCATCGACACCGAGGAGTACACGCCGGACGCACACACCGACGTGCTCGAGCGCTACGGGGTAGACCCCGACCGGCCCTCAGTCGTGTTCGTCGGCCGGATCACGCGCCAGAAGGGTGTCGAGTACCTCCTGCGCGCCGCGCGCGCCTTCGATCCCGCCGCGCAGCTCGTTCTGTGCGCCGGCTCCGCGGACACGCCGGAGCTGGGCGCCGAGGTCGAGCGCCGAGTCGGGGAGTTGCAGTCCGAGCGCGATGGGGTGGTGTGGCTCGAGCAGATGCTCCCCAAGGCCGAGGTCGTCCAGCTACTCAGCCACGCGACCGTGTTCGCCTGCCCGTCGATCTACGAACCGCTCGGAATCGTCAACCTCGAGGCGATGGCGTGTGAGGCCGCGGTCGTTGCCACCGACACCGGCGGGATCCCCGAAGTCGTCGAGGACGGTGTCACGGGCATATTGGTTCCGATCGAACCCGGCGACGACGGCACGGGCGCGCCGAGCGACCCCGATCGCTTCGCCGGCGACTTCGCCGAACGGGTCAACGCGCTGATCGGGGATGCCGACCGGGCGGACGCGATGGGCCGCGCCGGGCGCCGGCGTGCGATCGAGCAGTTCTCCTGGGCGATGATCGCCGAGCAGGTCTCCGCGCTGTATCAGGTGCTGCTTCGCTAAGCCTCGCGCTTGAGCTTTCGCCAGCCGCCGGCGCGGTTGTTGGCGATGATCGCCTTGAACATGTTCGTGAGCGCCGGCGCGTTGATCGTCCCGCCCTGAGGGACGGCCACGGTCCGGGCAGTCTTGTTGCCGTGGCCCGCGGTGATGATGCCCTCGGGATCCGGGACGATCGCCCCGTCGTACAGGAACACGTTGACGTGGTCCTTGGCGGCGAGCAGCGCGCAGATGTTCCCCTGCAGCACGAAGTACGGCTGCCGCGTGCGCTTGATCGTCTCGGTCACCTCGGGGTCGGCGGCATGGACGAGCGCGCGGACCTGCCGGCAGATGTCCTGCTGCCAGGCGGGCAGAGCATCGATGTAGGCATCGACGCGCGGATCGGCCTCGAACGTCACGCACGGCCAACGATAGCCGTTGACAGATGCCCCATTGCTGTCGGCTCGCTTGACAAATAAAGAGCATCTGTAAAGCTGTCGCGTCGATGTCTGCCGAGCGACTCGAAGGAGACGCGTGATGACCTCTGCTGCAACGCAATCGCCGGCGTGGCGGGACGGGAAACGCTACGCCTGGCTGCTGGGCGTGCTGGTCCCGACGCTCCCGTTCATCGTCTACGGGCTCGTGCACCTCACCGGGCTGGCCATCTTCTGGTTCTGGGGCCCGATCCTGATCTTCGGCGTGTTCCCGCCGCTCGATCTGGTCATCGGGCTCGACTCGGGGAACCCGCCGGACGGCGTGCTCAAGTGGCTCGAGCAGGACCGCTACTACCGGTGGTGCACGTATGCGTTCTTGCCGCTCCAGTACGCCGGCCTGGTGTTCGCGTGCTGGCTGTGGGCGAGCGGGGACCTGACCGTCCTCGACAAGGTGGGCCTGGCCCTCACGGAGGCGATGGTGAGCGGGATCGCGATCAACACCGCTCACGAGCTCGGTCACAAGCGCGACAGGCTCGAGCGCTGGCTGAGCAAGATCGCGCTCGCCCAGAGTGGCTACGGGCACTTCTTCGTCGAGCACAACCGCGGTCATCACGTGCGCGTGGCGACGCCCGAGGATCCGGCGAGCGCGCGCCTCGGCGAGAGCTTCTGGGCGTTCCTGCCGCGTACGGTCGGAGGCAGCCTGAGCTCGGCATGGGAGCTCGCTGACCGCGGTGTTCGGCGTGCGCGTGCTGCCCTATCTGCTGCTCCAGATGGTGCTGGGATTCCCGCTGCTCGAGGTCGTCAACTACCTCGAGCACTATGGCCTGCTCCGGCAGCGGCGCCCAGACGGCCGGTACGAGCGGACCCGGCCGGAGCACAGCTGGAACAGCAACAACGTCGCCTCGAACGTGCTCCTTTATCACCTCCAGCGCCACAGCGACCACCACGCGAACCCGACACGCCGGTTCCAGGCGCTGCGTCACGTCGACGAGGCGCCTCAGCTGCCAACCGGGTATGCCGGCATGATCCTTCTCGCCCTCGTGCCGCCGCTCTGGCGCCGGGTCATGGACCCGCGCCTGATCACGCATTACGGGGGAGACGTGACGCGTGCGGAACATCCATCCGCCGGCCCGTAGCCGCGTGCTCGCACGCTACGGTCCCGCTGGATGACCACCTCATATCGAGGCGCGGTTCGGCAGCTGCTGCGCGACACACTCCTCGACGCCGCGCGCGAGCAACTACGCGACCGGGCCTGGGCGCAGGTGACGATGGCGGAGATCGCCGCCGCCGCCGGCGTCAGCCGCCAGACCCTTTACAACGAGTTCGGGACGCGGGAGGAGTTCGGGCAGGCGCTCGTGATCCGCGAGGGCAGCCGCCTGCTGGATGCCGTCGAGCAGACGATCGCGGCACACGCCGAGGACCCGCTCGCCGCGCTGACGGCCGGACTCGAGCGGTTCCTGACCATCGCGACCACCGACCCGTTCGTCCGGCTGTTGCTTGGCGACGACGGGACCGGCGGTCTGCTGCCGCTCCTCACCACCGAGAGCCGTCCCGTACTCGAGTGGGCGAGCCAGCGCGTCGCCGCGACGATCCGGGCCCAGTGGCCAGAGGCGGCGTCGGTCGATCTGGACGCGCTCGCGGACACGCTCGTACGGCTGGCGATCAGCCACGTCACCGCGCCGCGTGACCCGCCGGCGAAGACCGCGGCCGCGATTACCGGTTTGCTGGCGCCGTCGATCGAGCGGATGCTCGAGGCGACGCTTTCAAATTGAGCTGCCGCGATCCCGATCCTTCGGACCTACCGGTCGCTGAAGGCGCTGTACGCGGCCTGCGAGGCGCGCGTCAGCCAGATCGCCCAGGGAGCGTTCCGCTCGAACTACGGCAACTGCACCGAGACCATGACAAGCGGAGAAGACGGCCGGAACCACGACTTCAACCATCCGCGCATGTATCCGGTCAGTGACTTCACCTCGGGCCGGAGTACCGACGACCCGGGTACGAAGACCGTGTCGGGCGCTCAGAAAATGCCGAGCGGGAACGGCAATGCCGGGCACCACGAGCACCAAGAGCATGAAGTAGCTACCGTCGGCTCTTGTCGACGGTGCGGAGGTCCGGAAGCGGCGGCGGGCGGAGCTGCTGGTAGGCGAAGGCGCCCACCAGCAGCAGGCCGCCGAGGACGAAGAACGAAACCACCCGATAGATCGAGGTCACGGTCGAGAGGTCGTACAAGAACACCTTTGCCACCGCCGCAAGCAGGAGGGCCAGCGCCGCATTGCGCAACGGCGCGAGTTCCCCGCGCAGTCCGCCCACCAGACCGACGATCCCGACCAGCCCCCACATCGCGCTCAGAAGCACCTGCCCCTGCTGGCGCACGCTCAGATCGAGCACGACGGCCGCCTCGGTGCCGGCGGCCGGCTGGAATGCCGAGATCACGGCGACCGATGCGAGGTACAGGACCGCGACGCCCGAGCCGGCGACGAGCGCCCGCGCCCCGTCCAACGTCGCCGCGGTCATGTAGCCGGCCGACAGCAGGCCGAGCGCGTTCAGCGCCAGCCGCGAGTCGCCCGCCGGCGCACTGATGCGGGCCGAGCCCAGGCAGGTCGCGGCGAGGATCGCGACGGACGCGAGTGGGACTAGCTCCGGTCCTGCTGCGAGCTGGCTCGGCGGAAGCTCGATCAGCGCGCGGACGAGCACGAGCCCGATGTGCGCACCGAGGCCGGCCGTGAGCCACGCCTGGTCACCCGGGTCTCGGTCGACTCTGCGGGAAAGCCACGCGAACCCGACCGCGGAGGCCCCCCACGCGGCCGTGAGCGCGACGCCGTTGAGCGCGAGCCCGAGGGCGACGTCGGCGATCACCACGCCGAGCGCGAGCAACAGCCGCCGGGTGATCGGTGCGGTCGCGATGCGCGGCCTGCGCCAGAGCCCGACCGCCGCATGGACGAGGGCCAGCCCGGCGAGCCACAGCACTCCGCCGGTCGTCCCGAACGCGAGCCGGCCGGCGACGCCGAAGATCGCCGCGTTGAGCACAACCAGCGCGAGTGCGCAGCGGCGCGCGTCGTCCTCGTTCGGTGTGCGCAGCTGGGTGAAGATCGCACCCGCGAGGCCGATCGAACCGAACACGAGGAGAACGCCGAGTTCGGCGATCGGCGTCTGCCGGCCCGTCATCAAAAGCGCCCACTGGGGCGCGGAGACGAGCACTGTGGCGAGTGCGAGCCACAACCACCGGCGCCACACGACGACAGACATCGAGCAGGCGGCGGCGACCGCGAGCAGCGCGATCGCTAGGAAGCCGTGGGGCACCCCGGCCAGGAGCGGCGACAGCAGCGCCCCGATCAACCCGAGGACGGCAACCGCCCTTCCGGCCCACCGGATCGCGAGCGCCGTCGCGAGCCCGCCGATCAGCATCGCGGCGACGATCGCGGCCGGCGCCGGAATCAGCCGGTAGACGTCGCCGGCGACGACGAGCGTGGCGAACGCCCCAGCGGTGGCGGCGCCGACCATCGCGACCGCGGCTTCGGTGCGGCCGCGCCTCGCGTGCAGCCAGATCCCGCCCGCGAGCAGCGCCGCCGAACCCGCGCCCGCGAGGATCACCCGAGCCGCCGGTCCGATCCAGTCGTCCGAGATGGCCAGACCGAGCAGGAGGACGATTCCGAGGAGCGTCGCCAGCCCGCCGAGCCACGCAAGGGCGCGGCCGCCGAGGAAATCGCTGAGCGAGTCGTCGTCCCTGCCCCGGTTCGGCTTGACGACGGACTGCGGCTCAAAGCGCCGGCGCTCCGCGAGCCGGGTAATCGGCGCGGGCGCGGGGAAGGGCGGCGTCGCCCGGATCAGCGCCCGGACGCCCTCCAGCCGCTCGAGACGCGTCTCGTTCTCGTTGACGACCTCGATCGTCGCTGCGAGCTGGCGTTCCAGTTGCTCGAGTCTTTGCCCTACGTCGTCGCCCTGTTCCAACACGCTCATCCGGTCCTCCTGTTGACCGTCGGTTGACAGGGGCAAAGTAGCGCTCGTACGCCGCCTTGTCAACCGGTGGTCAACAAAGAAATGAGCGATGTAGATGTGGCGGCCGGCGCGGCGGCCCGCTGCTTCAGCTCGTGGGGGACAGCCTGGCCTCGGAGATCGTCGGCTCGAACAGCTCGACCGGGTTGCCGCTCGGATCCTCGACGAGCACCTGCTTGCCGCCGACGCCGGCGACGATGTCGTTGCGGAAGCGCGCGCCGTGGGCCCGGAGGTCCGCGACGATCGACTCGATATCGGCGACCTCGAGCTGAAAGCGGTTCCATCCGCCGGGGGCGGGCACGGTCCCGTCGGGCATCGCCTGGCCGCCTCCGGGGCCGCCGCCCGGAGCGCTGAGGACCAGCCGGAGGTCCCCGAGCGAGAGCATCGCGAACGTCGGCGCCGGGTGCATGTCCTCGCGAAATCCGAGCCGGTTGCAGTAGAAGTCGATCGCGGCGTCGACGTCGTCGACGATGTAACGAACGCTGACTCTGGCCATGGGTGCGCTCCTCGCTTCGTCCCTCGCGTTTGGTTGAATATGAAACGTACGCGTATCGCAGCGATACGTCAACGTTCTACAAATGAGTGTCACCGCGCGAAAGGAGGACCGGCCCGACCCGAGGGTGGAGCGCTCGCGCATGGTGATCCTGGCCGCGGCCGTCGACGAGCTCG
>DATJYY010000215.1:0-23591 GCA_035499395.1 Solirubrobacteraceae bacterium | reverse complement strand
TCCGACGGATCTGCTGGACATGGATCTCGATTTGGAGGCGGATCTGGGTATCGATACGGTCAAGCAGGCTGAGGTGTTCGCGACGATCCGTGAGGCGTACGGGATCGAGCGTGATGAGGCGCTGAAGCTCCGCGACTACCCCACGCTCAACCACGTCGTCGGATTCGTGCGCGAACGCGCCGGCACCTCGACCGCTGCTCCGGCTGACGCGGAGACACCCGTCGCCGAGGAAGCCACGCCGCAGCCGCTCGAACTCTCAGACGACGCACGCTTCCCCCGGCGCATCCCCGTCTCGGTCCTACGACCGCCGCTCGACTCCTGCGTGGAAACCGGAGTGACGCTCGGCAAGGGAAGCCGCGTCGTCATGATGCCTGACCGCGGCCCGGTGGCCGATGCCCTCGCCAGCAGACTCACCAAGCTAGGCGCCGAGGTGCTGGCCCTCGACGGTGCGGCGGACGTCAAGGCGGTCGAGGGCAAGATCGCCGAGTGGGCGGCTGCCGGCCCGGTTCAGGGCGTGTACTGGCTGCCGGCGCTCGACGACGAGGGGCCGCTCGCCAAGCTCGACGAGGCCGCCCGCAGGGACGCTCTCCACGTCCGGGTTAAGCTGCTCGCGGCGACCATGCGGTCCCTGGCGGCCGAGGACACTTTTCTCGTGAGCGCCACCCGGCTCGGCGGACGCCATGGGTACGAGCCCGCGGGCGCCACGAGCGTGCTCGGTGGCGCCGTTACCGGATTCACGAAGGCGCTCGCACGCGAGCGCACCGGGGCGCTGGTGAAGGCGGTCGATTTCGGCAGGGCGACCACGGCGGAGGTCGCCCAGACGCTCGTGAACGAGACTCTGCGCGACCCAGGCGCGATCGAGATTGGCCATGCCGACGGCCTGCGGTGGTCGGTCGGCCTGCTCGACGAGCCGGCCGAGCTGGATCCTGCCCGCCAGCTAGGTGCTGAGACCACGTTCATGGTCACGGGCGCCGCCGGCAGCATCGTCTCGGCGATTATCGCCGACCTCGCGGCGGCGTCGGGTGGGACGTTCCATCTGCTCGATCTGGTTCCCGAGCCCCACCGAGAGGATCCGGACCTCGAGCGCTTCAACACCGACAAGGAAGGACTCAAGCGCGATCTGGCCGAGCGGATTCGTCAAGCCGGGGAGCGGCCCACGCCCAAGCTCGTCGAGCGCGATCTGGCCCGGATCGAACGTGGTCGCGCCGCCCTCGACGCGATCGATGCGATCGAGCGCGCGGGCGGCAAGGCGCACTGGCATCAGGTCGACCTGACCGATGCCGGAGAGGTTGCGACGGCGGTCGCGGACAGTGGCAAGGTGGACGTGCTGATGCATTGCGCCGGGACCGAGATCAGCCACTTCCTGTCCGACAAGTCGCAGCCCGAGTACGACCTCGTGTTCGACGTCAAGGCTCACGGCTGGCTGAACCTCCTCGCCGGCCTCGAGGCGGCCGGCACCGGCGCGCCGCACACCGCGGTCGTGTTCAGCTCGATTGCCGGGCGGTTCGGTAACGGTGGCCAGACCGACTACGCGGCTGCAAACGACCTGTTGTGCAAGAGCATCTCGAACCTCCGGCGCGACGGTCGCACCCGCGGCATCGCGATCGACTGGACGGCATGGGCGCAGATAGGCATGGCCACGCGCGGCTCTGTCCCAAAGATGATGGAGGTCGCCGGCATCGACATGATGCCGCCCGACGTAGGCATCCCCGTCGTCCGGCGCGAGCTCACGGCTGCGGGTTCGGGCGCGGAGGTGCTCGCCGCCGGGTCGATCGGCATCCTGGCCACGGAGCGCCACGAGACGGGCGGACTCGACGTCGAGCGGGCCAGGGCGGCGCTAGGCAAGCGCGTCGGGCCGATGACGGGTCGTATCACTGGACTCACCTCCGACGGCGTGTTGACCGTCACAACCGAGCTCGATCCGAGCAAGCAAGCGTTCCTCGACGATCACCGCATCGATGGCATCCCGGTGCTTCCCGGGGTAATGGGACTCGAGGGATTCGCCGAGGCCGCCACGGCGTTGGCACCGGACTTCCAGGTCGTCGAGCTGAGCGGTGTCGATCTCTTGGCCCCGTTCAAGTTCTACCGCGATGAACCGCGCACGGTGATCCTGCGGGCCCGGATCCGCTACGGCGGCGAGGGCACGCTGCTGGCCGACTGTGAGTTGATCGGCCGCCGTAGCCTGCGCGGCGAGGACGAGCAGGAGACCCGCCACTTCGTGGCGCGCGCACGACTGGCACGGAACGCCGCGGCGGCTCCCGAGGCGGGGGTGGCGCCCATCGATGGGGACCGCGACGACGGCGTCGGGCGCGAAGCGGTGTACTCCGTCTACTTCCACGGACCCGCGTACCAGGTCCTGGAGCGCGCGTGGCTCGATGACGGCCACGTCGTAGGTCAGCTGACCAGCGAACTGCCGGCCGACCACGAGCCCGCCGGCCAACCGACCGAGCTTGCGCCGCGGCTGATCGAGCTGTGCTTCCAGACAGCAGGGATCTGGGAGATCGGCACCACCGGCCGGATGGCTCTGCCGATGCATGTCGACCGTCTCATGTGGTTCCGGACGAGCAAGAGCAACGGGCCGCGGTGGGCGGTGGTGACGCCGGGCGAAGGCGGGATCAACGCCGATGTCGTCGACGACACCGGTGCCGTGCTTGTACGGCTCGAGGGATACCGCACCAGCGAGCTGCCCGGCGAGCTCCCAGCCGAGGCGGTCGCTCCCATCCGCACCGCGATGCGGACCGATTGAGCCGCGATGGAGCATCGGTTCAACCGTCTCGCGATCGTCAACCGCGGCGAAGCGGCCATGCGGCTGATTTACGCGGTGCGTGAGCTCAACCACCACCGGACCGATCCGATCACGCTGATAGCGCTGTTCACCGAAAGCGAGCGCGACGCGATGTTCGTTCGGCAGGCCGATGAGGCGGTGTGCGTCGGTCCGAGCCTGATCGACGACGGGCGCGGTGGGCACTGCGTCGGCTACCTTGACTACGGCGCGCTCAAGCGGGCGCTTGAGGCTGCGCGGGCCGACGCCGCCTGGGTGGGCTGGGGATTCGTCGCCGAGCAGCCCGAGTTCGTCGAGCTCTGCGACCGGCTCGAGATCTCATTCGTCGGCCCGGACGCCGCGACGATGCGCCTGCTCGGCGACGAGATCAGCGCCAAGCAACTCGCAGAGCGGGCCGGGCTGCCCGTCGCCCCCTGGAGCAACGGCCCGGTCAACACCGTCGAGGAGGCCGTGAAACACGCGGAGCGAATCGGCTTCCCGCTTCTGATCAAGCCCGCGACGGGCGACGGCGGCCCCGGCATCCGGCGCGTCGACGAGCTCGCTGGACTCGCCTCGGCGTTCGCCGGCGCGCGAAACGAGGCGCTCCAGGCGCTTGGCGACGGAACTCTGCTGATGGAGCGGGTGGTCGCCCCGGCGCGGCACATCGAGGTTCAGGTCATCGCCGACGGTCAGGGCGAAGCCTGGTCGGTCGGCGTCCGCGATTGCTACTACCAGCGCCGCGACCAGACGTTGATCGAGGAGTCCTCCAGCCCGGCGCTCACGGCTGAACAGGAATCTGAGCTGATGGCCGACGCGCGCCGGCTCGTCCTCAGCGCCGGCTATAGAAACGCGGGGACCGTCAAGTTCCTGTACGACCCGGCCCGCGGGCAGTTCTCGTTCACGAAGGTGAGCACCGGTCTGCACGTCGAGCATCCGGTCACAGAGGCGGTCACCGGGCTCGACCTGGTAAAGCTCCAGCTGCACATCGCTGAGGGCGGCCGGCTCGAGGGCGAGCGGCCAGACCCCGTCGGCCATGCCATCGAAGCGCGACTAAACGCCGAGGATCCGGCACTGGCGTTTGCCCCGGCACCCGGCCGGCTGGCGCTGCTGCGGCTGCCGATGGGACCCGGGGTGCGAGTGGACACGGGCGTCGCCGACGGCGACGTGATCCCAGAGGAGTTCGACTCGATGATCGCCAAGGTGATCGCGTGGGGCCGGACGCGCGACGAGGCGCTGGCCCGCCTGCGCCGGGCGATGGCCGACACCCTGGCGGTCGTCGAGGGCGGCACCACCAACCAGGCCTTCTTGCTCGAACTGCTCGACCGTGACGAGGTCCGAACCGGAGAGGTCGACACCACCTGGCTCGACCGCCTGTACGTCAGCGGTGACGCCGTGCCGGTCCGCCATGGCGACGTCGCGCTGCTCCAGGCGGCGATCGCGCTGGCCGACGAGGACACCGCCGATGACCGCGCCCATTTCTATGCGCTTGCGCGCCGGGGGCGCCCCGAGGCGGCAACGGGGCTTTCGCGTGTCTATGACCTGGGTCACCGGGGGCAGTCCTACAAGCTGGCGGTGTCGCAGACCGGAGCGGACCACTACCGCGTCACCGTCGACGGCCAGGTGGTCGAGCTGAGCACGCACAGGCTCGGGGCGCACGAGCGTCGTCTTCAGATACAAGGAGAGACCCATCGCACGATGATCTCGGGGCAGGGAGAACACCTCCTCGTCGAGGTCGACGGCGTGCCACACCGCGTCGTCCGCGGAGACGCCGGAACGGTCCGCAACCTCGCTCCCGCATTGGTCGTGTCGATCCCGGTCGAGGTCGGCGACGTCGTCGAGGCCGGCGACGTGGTGGCGGTCGTCGAGGCGATGAAGATGGAGTCATCGTTGACGGCGCCGTTCCGCGGCCGAGTCAAAGAGGTTCTGGCGAGCCAGAACGTGCACGTCGCCTCCCACGCACCGCTTGTCGTGCTCGAGCCAATCGACGGGGCAAACCCGGCGACCGTCGCAGCGGAGCGTGTCTCGTTCGGGAGCGATGAGGAAGCACACCCGGTGCCTGAACGCTGCCACGACAACCTGCGGCTGATCGAGTGGTTGCTCCTCGGCTATGACATCGACGCCCGCGACATCGAGCGCACGATCGCCGACCTTCACGGCGCGTGCGCCGACTCGCTCAACTGCGATCCGGCGCTGATACCCGGCGAGCACCGGTTGATTGAGATGTTCGCCGACCTTTCGGCGGTTTGCCGGGCTCGCCGTTATGAAGACGAGGAGGAAGCGGAGCTGCTTCAGAGTCCGCAGGAGCAGCTCTACGCCTGGTTGCGTTCGCTGGACGCCGAAGCCGAGGGCTTGCCTCCGCGGTTCGTGACGCGGCTTGCGCGTGCTCTCGCGCACTACGGGATCGAGAGCCTCGAACGCACCCCGGCGCTGGAGGCGGCGTGCTACCGCCTGTTCCTGTCCGGCCGTCGGGCGGCCGCCGCGCGCGCCGCGATCGTGGCGATCCTCGACCGCCGTCTCGAGGAGGCGGACGTGCTCGTCGGCAACGTCGGTGAGGACTTTCGCGATGCGCTGGACCAGCTGGTGATCGCGCTCGAGGGAAGCGATCCGGTACTCACCGACCTCGCACGCGAGGTCCGGTTTCGTTACTTCGACGAACCGGTCATCGCGGCCGCCCGCGATGCGGTCTACGCCCACATGTCCGAGCTCATCGCTGCGCTGATCAGCGATCCGGCCCGCGAGGATCGGGCGGAGATGATGAGCGCGATCGTGGAGTGTCCGCGGCCACTGGCGCCGCTGCTGACCTCCTCGCTGCGGGCCGCGCCACCGTCCGCCCGCTCGCTGCTGATCGAGGCGATGGCCCGTCGGTACTACCGCGTGCGGTCGCTCGCGCGGTTTGAGTCGACGCAGCTCGGCGCGACCCCGGCGTTGCGCTCACGGTACGAGCTGAGAGGCCAGCAGCGGCACCTGTTCGCCGCCTATGTCGACCTGGACGATCCGACGCAAGCGGCACGAGCCTTCGCTGAGGAGGTGGCGATGCTGCCCGAGGGGGAGCTCGCGAATCTAGACCTGTATGCGGAGCACAAAGAGACCGTGCCTTCACATGAGGAGCTGGCTGAGCAGCTGCGATTGGCGCTCAGCGGAGTCCCCACGCCTCGAGGCCTGCACCGGATCATCATCGCCGTGGCTGAGCCGCGGCGCGGCCGCGGTATGTCCGCGGTCGATCTGTTCACCTTCCGCCCCGGCCCCGACGGGCTCAGCGAGCATCTGATCGTGCGGGGTCTGCATCCGATGATGGGAGAGCGCCTCAACCTCTGGCGGTTTCGAGAGTTCAACTTGGAGCGATTGCCATCGGCGGAGGACGTCTATCTGTTCCACGGCATCGCGCGCGCCAACCCCAAGGACGAGCGGCTGTTTGCCATCGCCGAGGTGCGCGACCTGACCCGGGTGTACGACGGCCAGGGGCACGTCACCGCGCTCCCGGAACTCGAGCAGATGCTCGTCCGGGCGTTCCAGTCGATCCGCGCCTATCAGGCACGGACGCCGCTCAGCCGGCGCCTGATGTGGAACCGGGTGCGTCTGTATGTGTGGCCGGTGATGGAGCCCACTCCGGAGGAGATCCGGACGTTGCTCACCCGTCTCGCGCCGCTCACCGCCGGTCTAGGCCTCGAGATGGTGATGATCGAAGGCCGCATCGGCGAGCGCGACGGTACGGTGCGAGACCGGGTTCTGCGGTTCTTCATTCCCACCGGGCACGACTTCGCGGTGGAGGTCGACGATCCACCGACGGAGCCGCTCAAACCGCTCGATGAGAGCGCCCAGCGGATCGTCTCGGCCCGCCGCCGCGGCATGCTGCACCCAGCCGAGGTAGTTCGCCTGCTGGCTCCAGTGGAGACCAGCGCGGGTCAGCCCGCCGGAACCTTCGTCGAGCACGATCTCGGTGCGGACGGGCGGCTGATGGCGGTGGACCGTCCGCCGGCGACGAATTCGACCGGGGTCGTCGTCGGAACGATCCGGAACTTCACCGAGCGCTACCCCGAGGGGATGCTGCGTGTGGTCCTGCTCGGAGATCCGACTCGCGCGTTGGGATCTCTGGCCGAGCCCGAGTGCCGCCGGATCATCGCCGCGATCGATCTCGCGGAGCGACTCGCCGTCCCGCTCGAGTGGTTCACGCTCTCTGCCGGGGCGAGGATCGCGATGGATAGCGGGACGGAGACGATGGACTGGATCGCGGCGGTGCTGCGCCGAATCGTCCTGTTCACGCAGTCCGGAGGCGAGCTCAACGTCGTCGTCGCGGGCATCAACGTCGGCGCCCAGCCTTACTGGAACGCGGAAGCGACGATGCTCATGCACACCCGCGGGACGCTGATCATGACGCCGGAGAGCGCGATGGTCCTCACCGGCAAACAGGCGATCGACTACTCCGGTGGGGTGTCTGCCGAGGACAACTTCGGCATCGGCGGATACGAGCGCATCATGGGCCCGAACGGAGAGGCGCAGTACTGGGCCACGGACCTCGCCGATGCCTGCCGTTTGCTGCTCGACTACTACGAGCACACGTACGTCGCCCCGGGCGAGCGGTTCCCAAGACGGGCGATCACCGCGGATCCGGCGACGCGCGACATCGGCGAATCCGAACATTTCGCTCCGGGCTCGTCGCTCTTGCGTGTGGCGGACGTGTTCTCCGACAAGATGAACCCGGACCGAAAGCAGCCGTTTGGCATCCGCTCGGTGATGCACGCGTTGATCGACCGCGATCGTCCGCCGCTCGAACGATGGGCGGGTATGCGCCAGGCGGAGAACGCCGTGATCTGGGACGCGCACCTGGGCGGGTGGCCGGTCTGCGTCATCGGGGTGGAGTCGCATCCGCTACCCAGGCACGGGCCGATTCCCGCCGACGGTCCCGAGTCCTGGACGTCCGGCACACTGTTTCCTCGCTCGGCCAAGAAGATCTCCCGCGCGATCAACTCGGCGGCCGGACGGCGGCCGGTAGTCGTGCTCGCCAACCTCGCAGGATTCGACGCCTCACCCGAGTCGATGCGCGAATGGCAGCTGGAGTTCGGGGCCGAGATCGGGCGGTCGGTGGTCAACTTCGACGGACCGATCGTCTTCTGCGTGATCTCCCGTTATCACGGCGGTGCGTTCGTCGTGTTCTCTCGGCGGCTAAACCCCAACCTCGAGACCGTGGCGCTCGAAGGGTCAGTCGCCTCGGTGATCGGAGGAGCGCCGGCCGCCGCGGTCGTGTTCGCCCGAGAGGTCGAACGGGCCGCCGCCGCCGATGAGCGGATCCTCGCCTTCGACGAGTGCGTCGCCGGCGCCGAGGGCGCCGAGCGCCAGCGGCTGCGTGCCGAGCGCGACAAGCTCTGGGCCGAGGTGCTCGCTCAGAAACGCGGCGAGTTCGCCGACCGGTTCGATGCGGTCCACAGCGTCGAGCGTGCCGTCGAGGTCGGGTCGGTGAGCAAGATCATCGCGCCGGGCTCGATGCGCGGCTTCCTGATCGACGCCGTCGAGCGCGGCATGACCAACGCAGCCAGTAAGTCGCTCACGGCACCACCGGCGGACGGCAATGGACGCTCCGGGTTGGCTCAGCCGGCAGCAAGCTGACGTCCCGCCGGGGGACTGGTGGCTCGGCGCGAACGAGCGGAGGGTGCTCGCGGGCCTGCGCTTCATTCACCGCCGGGCCGATTGGCGGCTCGGGCGCTGGACGGCGAAGGCCGCGCTCGCGCACCGGCTCGGCGTGCCGGTGACGCGAATTGAGGTTCTCGCCGCACCTGACGGCGCGCCAGAGGCATGGGTCGACGGGGCACCCGCGCCCGTCGCGATTTCGGTCAGCCATCGCGCCGGGCGCGGGCTGGCGGTGATCGACGCGAATCCGGGGTCAGTCGGCTGCGACCTCGAGCTGGTCGAGCCCCGCAGCAGCGCGTTCGTCCGCGAGTGGCTGGCGGCGTCCGAGCGCCGGCTCCTCGACGATTGCGATCCGTCCCGCCGCGCCGCGCTCGCGAACCTCATCTGGACGGCCAAGGAGGCAGCGGCCAAGGTTCGGCGCGAAGGACTGCGCCTCGACGTCCGCGGCGCGGTGGTGTCTGCGCCCAATGGTTGGGCGATGTCGCGCTGGAGGCCGCTTCGCGTCGACTGGTCCGACGGCGCGGGGATCACACTCGGCTGGTGGCGCGCCGAGCCCGGATGGGTGATGGCGATCGCGGGCGAACCCGCTCCGAAGCCGCCGTATGCCATCGTGAACGCGTGAAGGTCGACGCCGGTGGATACTTCTCGTCAATTGACGAAGCCGGGGTGGCGGCGGTCGCGGCCGAGCGGGCAGGCCACGATGGCTGGTGGGCGACCGAGACGCAGATCGATCCATTCCTCGCGTGCGCGATCGCCGGTGAGCGAACCGAACGACTCGAAATTGGCACGGGCATCGCCGTGGCGCTGGCCCGTAACCCGATGACGGTGGCGCTCGGAGCCAACGATCTGCACGCGCTGTCCTCGGGGAGGTTCATGCTCGGTCTCGGCTCCCAGGTGAAGCCACACATCACCCACCGCTACTCGATGCCGTGGTCCCGGCCGGCGGCGCGGATGCGCGAGTTCGTGCTGGCGATCCGGGCGATCTGGAACGCGTGGGCGACCGGCGCGCCACTCAGGTTCCGGGGCGAGTTCTACACGCACACGCTGATGGCGCCGTTTTTTGACCCGGGCCCGAACCCATATGGCAACCCGCGGATCATGCTCGCTGCGGTGGGACCGCTGATGACCGAGGCGGCGGGCGAGGTTGCCGATGGGCTGCTCTGCCACCCGTTTTCGACCGAGCGCTACCTGCGAGAGGTCACCCTCCCCGCGCTCCTGCGCGGTCGGGCCAGGGCCGGAGGAACGCTGGACGGATTCGAGATCGGCGGGCCGTCGTTCATCGTCGCGCGCGACTCGGGAGCCGAGATCGCCGAGGCCACGGACGCGGTCAGGCAGCAGATCGCGTTCTACGGGTCGACGCCGGCCTACCGCGGGGTCCTCGAGCTTCACGGGTGGGGAGAGCTTCAGGACGAGCTGAACGAGATGGCTCAGCGCGGCGAGTGGCAACGGATGCCGGAGGTCATCGATGACGACGTGCTCCGGACGTTCGCGATTGTCGGCACGCCCGAGGAGGCCATCGCCGAGATCCAGCGGCGCTACGGCGACCTCGTGACCCGAATAACGGTCGCGCCACCTGAGGATCACGACGCCGAGCGCTGGGAAGCACTGTTCGCGTCGCTGCGCGCGCTCGGTCCTCAGACCTCGCTGCCTCGTCCCGGATAGTCGCTCGATCCGTCGGCCGCTGAGGCCGAATCAGGTCTAACTACTGACCATTGTTCGCCGTCATTCACGGATGTGTGCTCGTGGGCGCGATCCATACGGTGGTGATGACAACTCATGTAACCGCTCAGGCCCGGAGCTGCCAGCCCGTGTGGCTGCGCTCGAGGCAGATCCGAGGTGAAGCCGTGATCTCCCTAGCGAGGTTCTCAATCCGCCGTCCAAAGGCGGCGCTTGCCGCTTGGCTGGTCGTCGCCGTTGCCCTCAGCGTGGTCGGCTTTGGCGTCGCCGGCTCCCTGTCGCCCTCGATCACCGTCGTCTCGGGCACTCAATCATCGCGCGCCCAGCAGCTGGCAAGCGCGCAGTTCGGCCCGACGCAGTTGGTTCCGATCCTGCTCGAGGGACCCAAGCCGCAACTCGACCGCCAAGGCCCGAAGCTGGTCGCCGCGCTCTCGAGGCGACCGGATACGCGTGTGCTGTCCGCGTGGGACGCGGGTACCGCGAGCGCCGGGCTTCGGCCGAAGCCGACCGCCGCGATGGTGGTCGTGTCGGTCGACCGGCCCGAGAAGGACGTTGTGCGGTACGACGAGCCTCAGATCGAGCGCCTCGTCGCACACGAGATCTCGGCGCCGGCCCGGGCGTACATCACTGGCCAGCCGTCGATCGATCGCGCGCTCAAGGACGCGTCGGTCTCGAATCTCCGCCGCACCGAGCTGATCGCAATCGGGATTCTGTTCTTCCTCCTGCTGGTCGGATTGCGCGCCCCGCTGGCGGCCCTGCTCGTGACCGGAGTTGGTGCGATCAGCACGATGGCCGGCTTCGGACTGGTGACGCTGCTCGGACACGTGGTCACGCTCGATCCCGTCGGCGTCGCGCTCGGCACAATGACCGGACTCGCCGTCGGGGTCGGGTTCGCGCTGCTAATCCTCGACCGCTTCCACCGCGAAGAGCTCCCGGCGGGGCGGAAACCGCGTGACGCCGTGACCGCCGCGACCGCGGAGCTGCGGACGACCGGAAAGGCGGTCCTGATCGGCGGCACCGGGCTCGTGCTCGCGCTCACGATCGTCGCGATCATCGGACCGACCCAGCTGATGGTCTCGCTCGGGACCGGGATGCTGACCTGTGCCGCGTTCGCCACCGGCGGCGCGGTCGTGGTGATGCCCGCGATGCTCGTGCTGCTCGGCCGCCGGATCGATGCGTATAGCTTCCCCGCGCCGGCACCGCTGGCGCGTGCCTGGTCGCGCCTGCTCGACGGCGGCC
Source organism: Solirubrobacteraceae bacterium (assembly GCA_035499395.1). Classification (GTDB taxonomy): domain Bacteria; phylum Actinomycetota; class Thermoleophilia; order Solirubrobacterales; family Solirubrobacteraceae; genus Palsa-465. The sequence goes on along the minus strand of DATJYY010000215.1, from coordinate 12,292 downwards.
ACTGGGTGACCCGTAACGCCGTGTTCGCGGGGTTCGGCGCCACGCTGCTGTTGGCGCTGCTCGCGTCCCTTACCTTCTTCCTGAAGTCCGGTCCGCCCGACGTCAGCCAGCTTCCGTCGAATGCCACGGCGCGGATCGCGTTCAACGAGGTCTCGCGCGTGATGGGCCCGGGGTGGGCGACTCCGTACAACCTGATCGTCGTCGCCAACAACCGTCCGGTCACGACGCCGGCGCTACTCGGCAGTCTGCACCGCTTCCAGGTCCAGATCGCCAAGGACTCGACGGTCGACTCGGTCACCGGGCCGGGCGTGATCAACTCCACCGCCACGCAGCTTTCGACGTTCGGCCCACAGCTGAAGCACTCGGCCGCCGTGTCCGACGAGAGTAAGAAGAACCTGCTGCAGCTGATCCAAGGGCTCGGCCAGGCAGGCGCCGGATCGAGCCAGCTCCAATCCGGCCTCAGAGACGCCTCTGCCGGGGCCAACATGCTGCAAGGCGGCTCCGGGCAGGCGCAGTCGGGCGCTTCCGAACTGCATGCCGGCCTCGAGCAGGCCAATACAGGATCTTCTCAGCTGAAGACAGGGCTCGATCAAGCGCTCGCCGGAGCGACGGCACTCAAGAACGGAGCGGGACAGGCACTCACAGGCTCGACCCAGCTCGAGCGCGGAATCGGCCAGGCACATGTGGGAGCGAGCCAGAGCGTCGTCGCGCTGAAAGGTCTAGAGAGTCTTACCGCGACCACCAACACGGCGATCTCCAGCGTGCAGGGCCGCGTGCAAAGTGCGAGTGCGGCGCTTGGTGGCGCGAATTCGGCGCTCGGGTCGATGACCACGGGCAAGAGCGACCCGCACTACGGAGCCGCGGTGGCGTCGCTCCAAAGCGCCGCCGGGGCGCTCTCGGCGCTGACCGCGCAGCTGAACGGCGCGGTCGCCGCCGCTTCGCAGGCGAAAGCCCTGGCGAGCGGCGTCGCCAAGCAGGCTCCCGCGCTGGTGAAGGGACTCGCGCAGCTTCAGAGTGGCGCCTCGCAACTCGAGGCCGGGATCAAGGAGCTACGCGATGGTAATGCCCAGCTTGCCACCGGCATGAGCCAGCTGTCGACGGGCGGCGGCCGGCTGACCAGCGGCCTCGGCCAGCTGACCGCAGGGGCTGGCGCGCTCGAGATCGGCCTGGGTCAGCTCACCTCCGGCGCCGGACAGCTCGCCTACGGGCTGACGAATGGAGTCGCGCCCGCGGGTCAGCTGGTCACCGGGCTCGGAACGATGCAGGCCGCGGTGATCAAGGCCCGCGGACAGATCCCCTCGACCGCACAGCTGAAGCAACTCGAGCAGCAGTCGCCGGGTATCTTCAACTCCGGGTACTTCGTGCTGGCGGCGGTTGAGGGGGCGCAGCGGTCGGACCGCAACGCCGCGATGTTCACGATCAACCTGCTTCGCGGCGGCACCGCCGGCCAGATCGTGGTTGCCTCGAAGTACAAGTCGAACGATTCCCGGACCGAGGCGCTCGGCACGCACCTGGTCGCGCTCGCCCGCCAATTCGCCAGGGGCAACAACGTCCAGGTGGCGGTCGGCGGACCGGAAGGGAGCCTGGGCGATCTCACCCGAGTGGCCAAGTCCCGCATCTGGCTCGACGTGATCGTGATCGGGCTCGCGCTGACGCTCGTGGTCGGGCTCGCGGTCCGCGCGGTGCTGCTCCCCGCAGTCGCGACGGTGTTCGGACTGCTCGTGACAGCAGCCTCGTTCGGCGTCCTGCAGATCCTGTTCGGTGGCTCGGATCCGCTGCTGGGCGGTCCGGGATACCTCGATCCGATGTCGATCATCGGGATCTTCACGGTCACGTTCGGGATCACAACGACGTACTCCGCGGTGCTGCTGATGCGAACCCGCGAGGAGTACATCTCGGGCGCCGATGGGACCTCCGCGGTGCGCACCGGCCTGCGTGAGACGGCCGCCGCGGCGACCGGCGCGGGCCTCGTGATGGTCGCCTCGCTGATCCCCTTCCTGACCACGAGCTTCGTAAACGTGCAGCAGTTCGGGATCGGGGTGGCGGTGGCTGTCCTCCTCGACGTGCTGATCGTGCGTCCCGTGCTGCTTCCGGCCGCGGAGATCGTGCTCGGGCCGCTCGGCTGGTGGCCGACGTCCGGCTCGGCTCCAACCGGGCCGCCGCCGGTCTCCGGCCTCCGCCGCCGCCCGTACCCGCTGCATCTCCGCCATCGTCGACCCGGCGCCGTCCATGAATAGGAGCATCCGATGAGTCCGTCCGCCGCCACCCAGATGACCTTGACCGTCCCACAAGGCGTCACGCCCGTGTCCGCCGGCTCCCGGTCGCAGACCCTCGGCGAGATGATCCTCGACGCGGCCGGGCGGTTCGAAGGCGTGGCGCTCCAGTACCTACGTGACGGCCAGACGGTCACGATCTCCTACCCCTCGCTCGGCGCAATCAGCACCGAGATCGCACAGGGCCTGATCGCGCTCGGCATTGAACCGGGGGACCGTGTCGCGATCCTCGGGTTGACCTCGGCGGACTGGACGCTCGCCGACTGCGGATCGCTCTGTGCGGGCGCCGTCGTCACGCCGATCTACCACACGAACTCTCCCGAGGAGTGTGCGTACGTGCTCGACCACTCCCAGACACGCCTGGTGTTCTGCGAGGATGCCGCGCAGCTGGCCAAGGTCGAGCAGGTCCGGGATCGCTGCCCGATGCTCGAGCACGTGGTCACGTTCAAGCCGGCCGGTGACGCAATCACGCTCGACGAGCTCCGGCGTCGGGGCAGCGACGTTCCGCCCGAGCGCGTGCACGAGCGAGTCGAGTCGACCCAGTCTGGCGACGTGGCGACGCTCGTCTACACCTCCGGCACGACCGGCCCGCCCAAGGGCTGCATGCTCAGCCACGAGAACTTCATCGCGACCGTCCGCATGTACGAGCAGCGGCTCGGGCTCGACCGGACCCACTCGATGTATCAGTTCCTCCCGCTCGCGCACGTGCTCGCTCGCGTCGCCCAGGCCGTGGTTCTGAGCGTCGGCGCGCGCCTCATCTACTGGGGCGGCGACACCGGCAAGATCGTGGATGAGCTCCTCGACGCGGGACCGACACACGTTCCGGCCGTGCCGAGGATCTACGAGAAGATGGAAGGCGCTGTCACGGGCGAGGTCTCGCGCAAGCCGGTGGTGCAGCGCGCGCTGTTCGAATGGGCGCTGCGGTGCGGCGGCCGAGCCCGCAGAGCCCTGCGCGAGCGCCGGCAGCCAGACCTGCTGACCGATGTCCAATACCGGCTCGCGGACCGGCTGGTCCTCGCGAAGGTGCGGCGACTGTTCGGTCCCCAGCTTCAGATCGCGCTGGTCGGCGCCGCGCCGATCGCGCCGGACCTGCTCGAGTTCTTCGACGCGTGCGGGGTGCTGGTGCTCGAGGGTTACGGGCTGACCGAGACCTGCGCCGCGACGGCGCTGAACACCGTCGATGCGCTGCGCTTCGGCACGGTCGGGAAGCCGCTACCGGGCGTGCAAGTCGCGATCGCGGATGACGGGGAGATCCTGATTCGCGGCCCCCATGTGTTCAGGGGCTACTACCGCGATCTCGACGCGACCGAGGCGGTGCTGACCGCCGACGGATGGTTCCGCTCGGGTGATCTCGGCGCCCTGAGCGCCGATGGATTCCTCTCGATCACCGGCCGCAAGAAGGATCTGATCATCACCTCGAGCGGGAAGAACATCACCCCGGTCAACATCGAAAGCGAGCTCCGTGAGAGCCGGTACATCACGGAGGCGGTCGTCTACGGGGACAAGCGTCCTTATCTCGTCGCGATGCTGACCCTGGACCGCGACGAATCGCTGAAGATGGCCGAGCGGTTCGGGATCGCCACCGACCCGGTCACGGTCGCCGCCGATCCCCGAGTACACGCCGAGCTGCAGAAGGAAGTCGACCGGGTCAACCGGAAGTTCGCGCGGATCGAGCAGGTCAAGCGGTTCGCGGTCCTTGGCCACGATCTGACCCAGGCCGACGGCGAGCTCACCCCGACCATGAAGGTCAAGCGGGCGATCGTCTACGACAAGTACGGCGACGTGTTCGCCGGGCTCTACGAACAACGACAAGACAAGGAGTAAGGAAGCCATGCGCAAATGGATAACCATCGGTGCGACCGCGGTTCTGTCACTCGTGCTGGCGGGCGTGGCGCTCGCGGACTTCACCCAATCGAGCAACATCGCTCTCACCACGACACACGCGGGCAAGTCGACCGGGATCAAGGCCGACATCCACTCGACCACCTCGCCGGGCGAGGCGCCGAAGGCGGCCAAGCTGCTCGTGCTCACGTTCCCGGCCCGGACGAAGTTCAACCTCGGCAGCGTCAAGGCCTGCAAGCTGTCCGACGGTCAGCTGACGGCTGGCAAGTCGTGCCCGTCGGCGAGTCGCATCGGCACCGGTTCGGCCACCGCCAGCGCTTTCCCGCTCCCGCAGCCGATTCTCGCCGGCGTGAAGTCGTACGCGGCCGGGTCGCACAAGATGACGCTCGTGGTCAAGGCCACCTCGCCGTTCCCGCAGACGCTGGTCATCCACGCGATCGCATCTGGTGCAAAGCTCACGATTCCCGTGCCCACGCCGACGGTGGCGGGCTTCCAGGTGGTGCTCGTGTCCTTGAAGCTGAACGTGCCGGCGCGCGGTAGCGGCAAAACCGAGCTGATCACCGCCGGCAGGTGCCGCGCTCACAGCTTCACCGTCAAGTCGCACTTCGTCTACACCGACGGCAGCACGGCGGACCTGACGAGCTCCTCGCCATGCAGTTGAGATCGCTGACCGATTCCGTGCTTTCCCGTACCCGGTCGGCAGCTTTCTCACGATGCCGCTGGTCGGGTGCGGCGATAGGTTCGGGTCCATGATGTCGCACCTGCACCTTGCCGTATCGGACGGCGACTTGGATGGGGAGCGACTCCCGATCACCGTCGTGCTGGCGGACGACCACGCGATGTTCAGGCGGACCCTGCGCCGGCTGCTCGAGATCGAAGAGAGCGTGAGCGTGCTCGATGAAGCATCGGATCTGTCCTCGGCGCTCGAGCAGGCCCGCCGCTGTCGGCCGCGCGTGCTCGTACTTGACCTGAACATGCCGAACGGATCGACGACCGAGGCGATCCGGGAGCTCCGGACGGACGTCCCCTGGACCGAGGTCGTCGTGTTGACGACTGAGGAGAGCGCGCTGGTGGCGCAGCAACTGCTCGCCGCCGGTGCGGTTGCGTTCGTGTTCAAGGACCGGGCAGAGACAGAGCTGCTGGAAGCCGTCCATCGGGCCGCCCACGGCGAGGAGTTCGTCAGCCCGCCCGTCGCCGCCGGATTGGAGGCTCTGCGCCGGGCGGCCGACGGTGGGGTTCTCAGCCCGCGCGAGGTCGAGATTCTCCGCCTGATCGCGCTCGGCTTCACGAGCGCCGAGATCGCGGGCAAGCTCCATCTCTCCCGGCGCACGGTCGAGACGCACCGCGCGCGGATCTTCCAGAAGCTCGAGCTGAGGACCCGGGCTGAGCTTGTGCGCTTCGCGCTGGATCGCCGACTGATCGGTGCATGACCGCGCCGAGAATTGCCACCGCACGGACCGACACTCCGTCCCGGCCCTCACGAGTCGACGCGGTCAGATTCGAGCGCGTGACTGTGGAGCGGGGCGGCCGGGACGTGCTACGCGACATCGATGCTTCGTTCGCCGCCGGCCGGGTCACGGGTCTGTTCGGCCCGAGCGGCAGCGGTAAGTCGACGATGATCCGCGCGATCGCCGGCGTCCAGTCGCGGGTCCGCGGGTCGGTCACGGTGCTCGGCGAGCGGCCCGGTGTCATGGCCGTCCGTCGTGCGCTCGGATACATGACCCAGTCACCGTCGGTGTATGACGATCTGACGGTGGCCGAGAACGTGCGCTACTTCGCCGCGATCCGTGGCGGCGAAGTCGGCGACGTGCTCGATCGTGTACAGCTCGGCCCCCACGCCAAACAGCTGGTTCGCAACCTATCGGGCGGACAGCGGGCACGGGTCTCGCTCGCCACCGCGCTCGTCGGGCGTCCGCGGCTGTTGCTTCTCGACGAGCCCACGGTCGGGCTCGATCCGCTGCTCCGGCGTGACCTCTGGCACCTGTTCCGCGAGCTCGCCGGCGAGGGAGCCGCGCTGCTGGTCTCGAGTCACGTGCTCGACGAGGCACGGCACTGCGACGAGGTCATCCTGCTGCGCGAGGGACGGATCGTGGCGCAGCTGAGCCCGGCTGAGCTGTCTGCCCGCACGGGAACCGATGACATGGACGAGGCGTTCATACGACTGATCGAGCAGCGATGAGCGCCGTGCGAACGCTTGCGACCGCACGGCGCGTACTGCTTCAGCTGCGCCACGACCCGCGGACGATCGCGCTGATGCTGCTTGTCCCGTGCGTGCTCGAGACGCTGCTGCGGCTGATCTACGCCCGTCACCACGCCATCTTCGATCAAGTCGGCGGCCCGCTGCTGGCATTTTTCCCGCTGACCACGGTGTTCCTCGTGACCTCGATTGCCCTGCTTCGCGAGAGGGTGACCGGCACCCTTGAACGGCTGCTCACCAGCCCGCTCGGGAGGCTCGAGCTGCTCGGCGGCTACGCGCTCTCGTTCGGCCTGTTCGCTACTGCCCAGGCGATCGTCGTGTGTGCGCTGACGCTTGGTCCGCTCGGCTTGCGGGTCCAGGGCCCAGTTGCGTTGCTGGTTGTGCTGGCGGTGTGCGTGGCGCTGCTCGGTACCGGGCTCGGCCTGCTCGCGAGCGCTTTCGCCCGCACCGAATTCCAGGTCGTGCAGTTCTTCCCGCTGATCATTCTGCCCCAGCTCCTGCTGTGCGGTCTGATCGTCGCGCGCGACCGAATGCCGTCCGTGCTGCACGCGATCTCCGATGCGCTGCCGTTGTCCTACGCCGTCGACGGCATGCACCACCTCTCGCGCCAGGTCGGGGCAGGCGGTGCTGTGATCGCCGACATCGCGATCGTGCTCGCGTTCGCGGCGGGCGCGCTGATGCTCGGTGCAGCGACGCTTCGCCGGCAGACTGACTGAGAGCCGCCGCTCAGCGCCGCCGCGACCGACTGCGCCCACGCGTCGATAGCGTCCAAGCCGCGGCGGTCTCGTAGCTCGGGCGGGATCTTTCGCGCCGCCGGCCGGCTACGACTAGCTCGGCTGGGGCTGCAGGATCGACTCGAGCTCCTGGAGCTGGCGGCGTACCCCGCCGCAGACCTGGTCGCAGAGCTCGAAGACGCTCGGATCACTGATCGAGTAGCGGGAGTGGTTGCCATCCTTCGTGCGCGCGACCATCCCCGCGGCATGCAGGATCCCGAGATGCTTGGAGACATTCTGCTGGGAGGCGCCCAGCGCCTCTTGTAGCTCGGCGACGGTCGCGTCGCCCTCGCGCAGGCGATCCAGGAGCTTTATCCGCATCGGCTCTCCGAGCACGCGGAAGCGCTGTGCCACGAGCTCGATCAACGGCTCTGGGAGGTTCCGGGGGACAGCGTGCTTGTTGCTCACGACCGCATCGTAGCACAACCAAACCGTTGTGCAGTTGACAGCTGTCGGCTCGAGCGCTATGCTCTTCACGCATTTACAACTTTACAGTTGTGCAATGGTCACACGACGACAAGGGACGCCCGTGAACGCAACGCTCACCGACCGCCCGCGTCCCGGCGCGCGCCGGGGCCCTGAGTACCCACATGCGGTAAGCGTCGGCCCGATCGGCCGGCTCGGCCGCTACACCGCCGTTCATTTCCGAGTTGCGCTGGTGGGCTGGCTGATCGTCGCGATCGTCCTCGGGTTCTTCGCGCCGAGGGTCGAGACCGCGCTCTCGGGCGCCGGGTGGGAGACAAGCGGCTCGCAATCGGTCCAGGCTCGGAACCTGATCGACAAGGACTTCGGCGGGCTTTCCAGCTACGCCCTGATGACCGTCGTCCACTCGCCGACTCAAACGATCACCGACCCCGGATTCAAGGGCACGCTCAGTGAGGTCGAGGCGACGCTGCGCGCCGATAACGCGGTCCGTACCGTCGTGCCGCCGGTGACCGGCGTCTCAGTGTCACGGGACGGCCACACGGCGATCGTCCAGGCCGGCGCCGCGAAGACGGCCAACGGAATGGTCAAGGCCGCGGACTCGCTGAAGGCCAAGCTCGCCTCGCTGTCCACCGCCGGAGTCCAGGTCCACCTGACCGGCGCATCCGGCATGTGGTCTGACTTCAACGCCGCCAACCGGACGGCGATGATGAAGTCCGAGGTCCTCTCCTGGCCGGTGACGCTAGGGATCCTGCTGCTGGCGTTCGGGTCGCTCGTCGCCGCGGGCCTGCCACTGATGCTGACGATGATCGGTCTCGCCTGCGCGGCCGGCCTGCTGTACCTCGGAACGCTGGTCATGCCGATCTCTATATGGGCGATGAACTTTGCATTGATGTTCGCGCTCGCGCTCGGGATCGACTACGCGCTGTTCGTCGTTCACCGCTTCCGCGGCGCGTTCTTCGGCCACAAGCTCTCGGCAGTCGACGCCACCGCGGTGACGATGGACACCGCCGGCAAGGCCGTTCTGTTCTCGGGTATCACCGTGCTGATCTCCCTCTCGGCTGTGATGCTCGTCCCATCGCCGGCGTTTCGCTCGATGAGCCTCGGGATCATGCTCGCGGTCATCTTCGTGCTCGCAGCGACGTTGACGCTGCTACCGGCCGTCCTCGCCAGACTAGGCCCGCGAGTGGACAAGCTCGCGCTGCCGTGGGCGCACTCGGGCGAGCATCGCTCGCCCCGGTTCGAGGGCTGGGGTGAGCGGCTGTGGCGCCACCCCGTGCGCTATGGGCTCGTCGCGCTGGCGGTGCTCGTCGGGCTCGCGCTCCCGGTCACCCAGCTCAAGACGGCGATGCCGTCGATCAAGGTCGTCCCGACCTCTGACGCATCACGGATCGGCTACCAGCAGGTCCAGGCGGCGTTCGGACCAGGCGCGACCGGACCGCTGCAGATCGTCACGCAGGCCGCCGACGCCGCCACCGCGCGGCAGATTGCACGCCGCGATCCAGGCGTGGCAACGCTGCTGCCCACGCAGACCAGAGACGGCTACGCACTGACCACGGCCGTTCCGAGACAGGATCCCTCAAACGCCGCCGTCGGCCGCACGATCGACCGCCTCCGCGCGGGACTGCCGCCCGGCTCGCTCGTTGGGGGCGCGGTGGCCGAGAACCACGATCTGCAGGCCGCGCTCGCGGCCAAGACGCCGCTTGTCATCGGCGTCGTGCTCGCGCTCGGGTTCCTGCTGCTGCTGATCGCGCTCCAGGCACCGCTCCTCGCCGCCGTCGGCGTGCTCACGAACCTGCTCGCCACCGGCGCGGCGTTCGGAGTCGCGAAGTGGATCTTCCAGGACGGCGCCTTGCACTCGCTGCTCTCCTTCCAGTCCCAGGGCTTCCTTGACGCGTGGGGGCCGGTGTTCTTCTTCGCGATGATCTTCGCGATCTCGATGGACTACACCGTGTTCCTGCTTTCCGCGGCCAAGGAGCATTGGGACCACACCCACGACGCCCGCCGGGCGATGGTCGGAGGCGTCGCCCACTCGGGCCGGGTGATCTTCGCCGCCGCTGCGGTGATGGTCGCCGTGTTCCTCACGTTTGCGCTCTCGGGCCCGCTCCCGCCCAAGGAGATGGGGATCATCCTCGGCGTCGCGGTACTGCTCGACGCCGCGCTCATCCGGCTGCTTCTGCTGCCGGTACTGCTACGGCTGATGGGCCGCTGGGCGTGGTACCTCCCGCGCTGGGCGCGCCGCGTGCTCCCCGACGTCACCTTCGGCCACTCGTGACGGAGCCACGAACCATGTCGACAACATCGACGCTCGTGCTCTGGCAGACGGAACCGTGCCCGGCTTCGCACCGGGTTCGCCAGCGCCTGACCGAGCCTGGGCTCAGGCAACAGACAAGGAACTGGAGGCAGCATGTCTCAGGTTGGCAGCAGCTACACCCTCAGCGCGACCACCGACCTCTCGTTCACCGACGCCGTCGCGCGCGTCCGAGACGAGCTCGCGGTAGCGGGATTCGGCGTCCTGTGTGAGATCGACGTTCAGGCCACGCTGAAGGCGAAGCTCGGCGTCGACGGCGAGCCCTACCTCATCCTCGGGGCATGTAACCCGCCGCTGGCCCACGCGGCGCTCGAGGCCGAGCCCGACCTCGGGACCCTGCTCCCATGCAATGTCGTCGTCTACGAGCAGGAAGGGCGGACGCACATCAGTGCTGTCGATGCCGAGCGGATGCTCTCGATCGTCGCTAACGACCAGCTCTCCGAGACCGCCGGCGAGGTGCGCCGGCGACTGACCGCCGTCGTGGAACGCGCGGCAGCAGCGACAGCGATCGCGTAGGGCGCTCGAGCATCCGCGTTCACACACCGCGGCGTGCGTCTTATTCCGGATGCCCAGCGGTGCTGTGGGAGCTAGCCTCGGGCCACATGCGCGACCACCTGAGCCATCGGGGAAGCACGCAGACGGTCGAGGTCGCCGGGGGCGTGCGCGGCGATGGCAGCGCCGCCTCAGTGGCCGTCAGTGTACGTGGGCTTCGAAAGGCATACGGGCGGGTTGAGGCGGTCCGCGGGATCGATCTCGAGATTCCGGTCGGCCAGATCTTCGCCCTGCTCGGTCCGAACGGTGCCGGGAAGACGACGACGGTCGAGATCCTCGAGGGCTACCGGTCCCGTGACGCGGGCGAGGTCGAGGTTCTCGGCTGCGATCCGGCGTCGGAGCGCTCGCTCCTGCGGCCGCGGATTGGGATCGTGTTCCAGTCGACCGGCGTCGAGCCGTATCTGACCGTTGGCGAGACCGTGACGATGTACGCGAGCCTGTACCCGCGCCGCCGAGCCGTCGACGAGGTGATCGAGGTCGTTGGTCTCGGCGAGAAGCGGGACGAGCGCGTCGTGCGTCTGTCCGGCGGGCAACAGCGGCGATTGGAGATGGCGATCGCGCTGGTCGGCGATCCCGACCTGCTGTTCCTCGATGAGCCGACGACGGGGTTTGACCCCGCCGCCAGGCGCGAGGCGTGGGAAGTGGTCAGGAGCCTGGCCGGGCTCGGCAAGACGGTCGTGCTCACGACGCACTACATGGACGAGGCGCAATATCTCGCGGATCGGGTCGTAGTGATCTCCGCGGGCCGGGTCGTCGCTGAAGGGCCGCCGTCGACACTTGGGCTGCGCGACAGTAAGGGCGTCCGCATCCGCTTCAGACCGCCACGCGGTTCGGAGCCGCCGGAGTCGCTCGGTGACGTGACGAAAGTCGACGGGTTTGTGGAAGTGAGCGTCGACGAGCCGGTCGTGGCGCTGCACGACCTCACCGGCTGGGCGATCGAACGCGGACTGCCGCTCGAGGGGCTCGAGGTGATCAGGCCCTCGCTCGAGGACGTCTATCTGGCGCTGACGCGCCAGGCGGGGGAGAGCGGCGAGCCGTGAGTGCGACGACGCTGACTCTAAGCCAGACGCGGTACGTGAACAAGGCGTTCTGGCGTAACCCGGCGCGGGCGTTCTTCACGTTCGCGTTCCCGCTGATGTTCCTCGTCATCTTCACGGCCCTGCTGGGGAACGGCACTGTCCACATCGGCACGCTCGCGGCGAAGGAGTCGACCTACTACGTCGCGTCAATGGCGGCGTTCGGCGTGATCACTGCGTGCTTCAACAACACCGCCATCAGCACGGCGTTCAGTCGCGACGGCGGGATCCTGAAGCGCATCGATGGAACGCCACTGCCACACGCGGCCTTCTTCGCCAGCCGGATTCTGCACGCCGTGCTGGTCGCGCTCCTGTTGGTCGTGATCACGACGGCGTTCGGTCACATCGCCTACGGCGCGCACGTCCCCTCGGGCGTCACCCTGCTGAGGTTCCTCGTGATGCTGCTCGTCGGTTCTGCCGCGTTCTGCGCGCTCGGCTTCGCGATCACGGCGGCGATCCCGAACGCCGACGCGGCCGCGCCGATCGTCAACATCGCGATCCTTCCGCTGCTCTTCCTCTCTGGAATCTTCATACCGTTCGGCAACAGCACTCCCGAGTGGATCCAATGGGTCGCGCGGGTCTTTCCGGTCCGTCATTTCGCCGTCGGTCTGCAAGCCGGGTACCTCGGTACGCCGTTCCGCTGGAGCGATGTTGCGGTCGTCGCCGTCTGGGGGGTCGCGGGGCTCCTGCTCTCCGTTCGCTTCTTCAACTGGGAGCCACGCCGGTAGGTGCCCGACGGGTTTTGGCACGAACGAGCGGTGACTGCCGTCAGGTGAAGATGATCTGGCCGCCGCCGGCCAGGCCGTAGAACTCTCCGACCGTGATGATGTCCCGCACCTGCGGGA
>DATJYY010000214.1:0-45979 GCA_035499395.1 Solirubrobacteraceae bacterium | reverse complement strand
CATCTGAAGAACGGCGTCCGCTACACGTACGCGATCACCGCACGCGACCTGGCCGGCAACGTCGCTACGCAGACAGTGAAGGTGACGCCAGATGCGCGGCTGCTCGGCCCGGCGCGGAACGCGCACGTGACCGCGCCACCGACGCTGAGCTGGACCGCCGCTCCGAACGCGACCTACTACAACGTGCAGTTGTTCCGTGGCCGCAAGGTCCTGAGCGTCTGGCCCGTGAACGCGACGCTACAGCTCAGGCGCACCTGGCGGTTCGAGGGACGTCGCTACCGGCTCAAGCCGGGCCGGTACCGGTGGTATGTCTGGCCCGGCCTCGGAAAGCGCAAGGCTGGCCGCTACGGGCACATGATCGGGACCGGCACGTTCGTCGTCGTGCGCTGACCCGCTGACCCCCCGACCCCCGACCGCCGACCGCCGACCGCCGAGCGCTCACGCCGACCGCTCGATGTCGCTCAGGTGGGCGACGTTTTCGACGTCGTCGGGCTCGGCGCTCGCGCTGCCCCCGAACCACGCGTCGAGGATCTCGGCAAGCTCTGCCTCCGAAGTCGTCCGAAGGCTGAGCGCGAGCACGTTCGCGTCGTTCCAGCGCCGCGCGCCGTCCGCGGTCTGGGCGTCGCCGCAGAGCGCGGCGCGGATCCCGGGCACCTTGTTCGCGGCGATCGAGGCGCCCGTCCCCGTCCAGCACGCGACGATCGCCTGCTCGGCCCTTCCGCCGGCAACGTCGCGCGCCGCCGCCTCGCTCGCCCACGCCCAGTCGGGTCGTTCGGCATCCGAGTAGGCGCCGTGCAGCAGTGGCTCGTGCCCGCGCCGGCGAAGCTCGCCGGGCAGCGCTTCCGCAACGCCCGTCAGCTCATCCGCGGCGACCGCGATCCGCATCCGCGGGACCGGCGGTCAGACGGCGGCGATCGCGGGCTCGCGATCCTGGTCTGGCGCGGTGGCCGCGGCGGGCTCGCCGCAGTCCTCGAACAGCCACTGGAGCCCGTATGCCCGCATGTCCTCGATCAGCGGCACCAGCGCGCGACCCTTATCGGTGAGCGCGTACTCGACGCGCGGAGGCACCTCGGGGAACGTCTGACGTTCGACGATCCCCTCCTCCTCAAGAGCGCGCAACCGCAGCGACAGCGTGCGTGGACTGATTCCTTGCAGCGACCGTTCCAGCTCGCAGAAGCGCGAGCGCCCCTCCGCCAGATCCCGAATCACCAGCAGCGTCCACTTGCCGCAGACAATCTCCGCAGTGCGACAAACCGGGCACGTCTCATTGGTAGAAGAAGCCATCTATCGCCCATTTTAGCGCAATGCTTCACCAACTGAAGTTTTGGGTGCCGCCCCCACGGAAGGAGGGCAGCCAAACTCGTCACTTGACCGTATAGGTGTTCGGGATCGCGGCGATGTCGTTCCCGGTGAGCTGGTTGAACACTGAACAGCCCGACTTACGCATCGTCCACATAGCGCGTGCCGCTGATGGTCGACCCCGACGGCGCTCTCGGCGTGATCGTGAACGGAAATCGTCACGCTCCAGCAGGGGTTGACGACCACCGGACCGAACCGCGCCGACGGATACGACTGGATGCGGCGCTAGGCCGCGATACCCGGCGGAGGCGCGGACGGGCGCCCGTTCGCCGGAGCGATCGCCGTCGCCGGCCTGACCTGCTGCACCGGCGCCTGGACATCCTCGGGCTCGGGCGAGGCGCTGACGTGGTCCTTGCCGGCAAGGTCGTTCATCGAGGTGGCGGTACGCCCCTCGCCGGCGACCAGCAGCTTGAAGTCGTGCGGGCTCGACGCGACCCGCAGCGCGTCCTCCATCGACACCCGACCGGCCTGGTAGTGGCTTAGCAGCGCCTGGTCGAACGTCTGCATGCCGTAGTACTCGCCCTCGGCGATCACCTCGCGCAGCCGGTCGGTCTGATCTGGATCGAGGATCATGTCTCGGGCACGGCCGGTCATCCGCAGGACCTCGCATACGGCGACGCGGCTCGTGTGATCCGCGGTGCGGACCAGTCGCTGAGAGACGACGGCCCGCAGCGTGCCGGCGAGCATCGCGCGTGCCTGGCTCTGCTCGTGCGGCTGGAAGAAGTCGATGATCCGGTTGACGCTCTCCGCGGCGTCGAGCGTATGCACGGTCGAGAGCACGAGGTGCCCGGTCTCGGCCGCCGACAGAGCCGTCCGGACGGTCTCCTCGTCGCGCATCTCCCCGATCAGGATCACGTCGGGGTCCTGGCGAAGCACCCGGCGCATCGCGCGACCGAACGACTCGGTGTCCATGCCGACCTCGCGCTGGTTGATGATCGACTGCTTGTCCCGGTGCAGGTACTCGATCGGGTCCTCGATCGTGACGATGTGCCGCGCCATCGTCTCGTTGATGTGGTTGATGATCGCCGCGAGCGTCGTCGACTTGCCGGAGCCTGTCGTCCCGGTCAGAAGGATCAGCCCGCGCTCCTCGTCCGCGATCGCTTCGATCGCGTTCGGCAGGCCGAGTTCGTGGATCGTGCGGACCGTGAAGGGAATTACGCGGGCGACGATCGAGACCGACCCGCGCTGGCGGAACGCGTTGACGCGGAACCGCGCGAGGCCGTCGACCGTGTACGAGAAGTCGATCTCGTTGTCGCTGTCGAACGCCGCCATCTTGTCCGAGTGGGCGGCGAGCATCTCGCGCAGCACGCGCTCGGTGTCCGCCGGCGTCAGTGGCTCGGTGTAGTGCTCGAGCGGCTCGAGCTGGCCGCGGAAGCGCGCCATCGGACGCGCCGGCACCTTCACGTGAAGGTCCGAACCCTCGTTCTGAACGACGTAAGCGAGCGCCTCCTGGAGATCGAACATCGATCCCGCATCGGCGCAAACAATCGCCGGCTTGAGCGTCCACCCGAAGCGTGGACGCCCGAACCGGCGATCTGAAACCTAGGCTACGTCGCGGAGCTTCTGCGCCTCAGCCAGCGACTGAAGCTTCTTGAGCGACTGATTCTCGATCTGCCGGATCCGCTCGCGCGTGACGTTGAACGTCCGGCCGACCTCGTCGAGCGTGCGCGGATGCTCGCCACCGAGCCCGTAGCGCAGCTCGAGCACCCGGCGCTCGCGGTAACTGAGGTTCTCGAGAGCCTCGCGCAGCGCCTCCTTGGTGAGGATCTCGGCCGCCCGCTCGTAGGGCGACTCGGCCCGCTCGTCCGCGATGAACTGCCCGAACTCCGATTCCTCCTCGTCGCCGACCGGCTTCTCGAGCGACACCGGCGCCTGCGCCGAGCGCTTGATCGACTCGACCTCCTCGGGCTCGATCCCGGTCACCTCGGCGATCTCCTCGGCGGTCGGCTCACGCCCGAGCTCAGTCACGAGCTTGCGCTCGGCCCGTCCGATCTTGTTGAGCTTCTCGACCACGTGCACCGGGATACGGATCGTCCGCGCCTTGTCGGCGAGCGCACGCGCGATCGCCTGGCGGATCCACCAGGTGGCGTAGGTCGAGAACTTGAACCCCTTGCGGTAGTCGAACTTCTCGGCCGCGCGGACGAGCCCGAGCGTTCCCTCCTGGATCAGATCCAGGAACGGGAGGCCCTGGTTGCGATAGTTCTTGGCGATCGATACGACGAGCCGGAGGTTCGACTCAACCATCTTCTGCTTGGCGTCGAGATCCCCGCGCTCGATCCGCTTGGCGAGGTCGACCTCTTCCTGAGCGGTGAGCAGCCGCACCTTGCCGATGTCCTTCAGGAACAGCTGAAGGGAATCGGTGGTCATGTCCGGCTTGAGGTCCAGCGCCGTCTTTGGCTTGCGCCGGCCGCGCTTGTCGGGCGCGCGCTCGAGGTCGGCCGCCGCGAGAGCCGGGTCGAGCTCCTCGACCAGCTCGATCTCAGCGCGCTCGAGGAAGCCGTGGAGCTCCTCTACATCCGCCTCATCGAGATCGAGCTCCGAAACCGCGCCCGAGATCTCCGCGAAGGTCAGGACGCCGAGTTGCTGGCCGCGCGTGACGAGGCCCTTGATCTCTTCTAGTTCCTGCAGGTCCGCTACTGACATCTGAATCCGTTTCCCGTCGTACCCGCCGGCCCTGGACGCCGCCGGCCTAAGAGAGGATGACAAACGGGCGGGTGCCCGGAGGGCGCACGCCCGCTAGCTAAACGTATGAGGCAAGTCTAGTCGCTATATTTTTTGAAGTCAAAAATGGCGAGGGGCGTCGCCACGCCGCCCAGGTATAGGTATACGCGGAGACGCGACGGCGGTTTCAGATCTTGTTCGGATTTTGCTAAGACAGCGCTCGCGCGGGCGCCGAGCGGTGCCTTGCGCCATGATTGTTGACCGTTGAGCGACGAACGCCCCTCAGACGTCCTCGGCGCGTTACCGCGCAGGCGGCCACAGCGCCGCAGTGACAAACGCGCGACGCCGACAACGCCGCAGCGGTCCACATCCCCCTCCCCCCGAAGGACCGAGAACGGAGGCGCGACCACCAGCAACGGGTCGTCCGCCTCGCCATCGTCCTCCTCGCCATCGTCCTCCTCGTCGAGGCGTGCGGTAGCCTCGCCGGCGCCCCGGGCCCGTGGCGCACGCAAGACGTCGGCTCCGCGGCCCGACCGCCTGCGCCAGCCCGCGCAGCCCGCCGGCGTCCCCCCGACTCCGCCGCGAGCCGACCCTCCGGCCTCCTCGACGAGCAGGGATGTCCTCGGCATCGCCGCGCAGGCGGCGGCCGAACTCGCGGAGATCGGGCTCTCGGTCAGCGCCCGCGTGCTGCGGAACGCGGTCTCCCGGCTCCCGCGCCCCTAGTAGGCGCCGGGCGGCGCCGCCGCCGACTCATCTGGTTAGAATGCCCGCCGTTCACGCCGAGCGATTGATCCGTCCGCGGACGATCGGCGGGGGAACCACTTGTGGGTCCACGGATCCGCAGGGGCGAATCGGCCCAACAGGGCCGTAGCGCTCACAAGGCGCGAGCCCGTCAGCTCACCCCGTAGGCACGACACGAGAGGACCGACAAAGCTGCTCGTGAGAGTTCGCGCCAACTGCTATCTGACCCCGTTGTTGGCCGCCGTTGCCGGCGCCCTGGTGATCCCTGGGCTGGCGTGGGCCGGCTCGGGCGGGTCGGGAACCGGCGGTGCCGGGACGGGTCCTGCGAGCCCGGGCTCGAGTCAGCACCCACCGGTCCCCGTCACCTCGGGCAACGTCCCGGTCAGCGCGAGCAGCGACGGCATCACGATCACCACGGAGGCCTCGGCGTTCATCCGCGGTGGCGTGTCGGTATCCGGGAGCGTCCCGGCGTCCGACTCCGGCGACACCGTCGAGATCGACCAGCTCAGCTCCAACGCCACCGCGACATGGGGCCCGGTCGCGTACACGAGCGCCCAACCGGGCGGTTCGTTCGCGGCGGCGTGGCACCCGAGCCGCGCCGGCCAGCTGACGATCCGCGCGGTCATCCAGGGCGGCCAGGCGTCGAGCGCGGCCGCCGCGCCGACGTTGTCGCTCACGGTCTACCGCCGCTCGAAGGCGACCCTGTACGGCCCCGGTTTCTGGGGCCACCGGACCGCCTGCGGAGTGATCCTCAGACGCCGCACGATCGGCGTGGCGAACCGGACTCTGCCGTGCGGGACCCAGGTCCAGCTCTATTACAAGGGTCGGGTGATCACGGTTGCGGTGATCGACCGCGGACCGTATGCGCACGGCGCGAACTGGGATCTGACAATGGCCACCGGGCGCGCGCTCGGCGCGCTCACGACGGTTGTGATAGGCGCTGCCGCGGCCCCGGCCGCGAGCACCGGCAGCGCCCAGCCGCCGGCGACCGCAGCCGCCGCCGCCCGGTAGGTCGCGTCAGCTCGCCGGCGGCGGACCCGGCGTGGGTGATTCCGAGCCGCCGCCACCGGGCTGCTCGGTGACGATCCCGATACCGCTCGCCTCGGCCGCGAACCTCATCTGCTCGGCCGCGTCGATGAGGGCCGCCGCGTTGTGCCCGTCCTCGCCGAGCACCGCGAGTCCGATGCTCACGTTCAGCGGAGCACCGCGCCAGGACTCCTCGATCGGCACCGCGGTGGCGATCCGAGATCCGAGCGCCTGGGCGCCGGCACGGCCCGTGTCGCGCGCGATGATCCAGGCCCGGCTCTTGGTCTCGCACGCAAGCACGTCTCGGTGCCGCAGCGCGGTCCGCACCACCTGGGCGAACCGGCCGAACGTCGCGCTCGCCGCGGCGGGAGGCTCGGCCGCGAGCAGCCGCTCGGCCTCCTCGAGCTCTACGAGCAGAAGCGACAGAGGGACGCGGGCGCGGGCGGCCCGGACGATCTCGTCCCGGAGCGCGCCGATCCAGAGCGCATCGCTGATGTCCCGCGCCGGAACGTCGCCCGTCCCCCCGCCGTTCTCGAAACCCCCATGTGTGCCGCCCGGTCCCATCGCCGCTTCATGCCCCGGCGGCGGACGTCCTTCCTCGCGCTGCGCGGGCACGGCTACCCCGCTTGATGCGGACACGTCGGGGCGCGCGACCCGCAGCGGCGCGACCGGGGCTCGATGAGCGCTGCCTCGCTCGGTCTGCTCGCGCCGGCGGAGCACTGCGGCGCGCACAAGCTCAGTGACCAGCGACAGCCGCTCGCCGGCGTCGGCCAGAACATCGGGGTCGGTCCGCGCCAGCTCGGTGTGCAGGGCACTCCAGATCACGCTCCGGAGCGCGTCGACGGCATGGGCGGCACTCTCGGCGCTGCGGACGCCCGCGAGCTCGCCGACGCGCGAGACCAGCGGCTCGAGGACCGCCCCGGCCTCGATTCGCCGCAGATCGGCCTCGTCGTAGATCGCGCGGACCACCGACTCGCAGATGCGCGGGCCGTCGCGCGCGACGTCGCCGGCCAGAATCGCGGCCGTCGATTCGAGCGGCGCGTCCTCGACCAACGCCAGCAGCCAGCCCTTGGCAAGCTCTTCGCCCCGCAGTGACAGCGCTTCGATTCCCGCTGATACGACCGGCCGTGGTCGCCGGCGCCGTGGCACACCCCGCTCCATCCCGCCACTTTTACCATGCATGGGACTTGTCCATATGCATTCACGTCGACGAATCGGCGTCGTTCGCGAAAATGAGCCGATGGCTGCCTCTCTGATCACGATCGCCGAGGCCCGCGAGCGGGTCCTGCGAGCGGCTCAGCCGCTCGGAACCGAGCGGGTCGCGATCGACGATGCCCACGGTCGCGTGCTCGCGGCCGATGTGAGGGCGACCGGCGACGTGCCGCCGTTCGCGTGCTCGGCGATGGACGGGTATGCGGTCCTCGAGGGCGATGCCGACCGCACCCTGACCGTGGTCGGCGAGTCCCGCGCCGGAGCTCCGTCGGCGACGGTGCTCGGCGACGGCAACGCGATCAGGATCTCCACCGGCGCGGCGATCCCGGCCGGCGCCACCGCGGTGATCCCTCAGGAGGACGTCGAAGCGAACGACGGCACGATCCTCACGCGGGCCGCGGTTATGCCCGGCGACCACGTGCGCGGCGCCGGCGAGGACATGAGCTCGGGCGAGACCGTGCTGCGCGCCGGGATCACGCTGGGCGCTGCCGAGCTGGGCGCCGCGGTTTCCGCCGGCGCCGCCGAACTGACCGTCTACCGACGCCCGATGGTGCAGGTGCTGTGCACCGGGGACGAGCTTCGCGCCCCCGGCGAGCCGCTCGGCCCGGGCGAGATCCACAACTCGAACGCGCCCATGCTCGATGCGCTCGCGGCCGCGGAGGGCGCGATCGCCGGAGGAGCGCGCCGTCTGCGCGACGACCCGGAGGCGACCGAAGCCGGGCTGGCGGCCGCGCTCGACACCGCCGACGTCGTGATCGTCACCGGCGGGGTGTCGGTCGGCCCCCACGACCATGTCAAGCCGGCGCTCGACCGCCTCGGCGTCGAGCAGGGGTTCTGGCGGGTCGCGCTCCAGCCCGGCAAGCCGACCTGGTTCGGCCGCCGCGGAGACGTGCTCGTGTTCGGACTCCCGGGCAATCCGGTCTCGGCCGTCGTGACGTTTTCGCTGTTTGTGCGCCCCGCGCTCGCCGCGCTCCAGGGCCGAACCGAGGAGCCCTCGCTCGAGCCCGAAGCCGTGCTCGGCGCCGCGGTCCGCCGCAACCCAGACCGCGAGCAGGCGGTGCGCGTACGCCTCGAGCGGAGCAACGGGAAGCTCGTCGCGATCCCCAACGGCCCGCAGGGTTCCCACATCGTGACCTCGCTCCTTGGCGCGGACGCGCTCGCGTTCATTCCCGCCGGGACGGGCGAGCTGGAGGCTGGCGCGGCCGTGGCGCTCGAGCGCCTTCCGCGCTGAGAAGATCCCGCCGTGCCTGTGTTCGTCGCGGCCGTCGCAGCGCTCACCGCGTTCGTGGCATCGCGCCGCTGGCGCCGGCGGCCGGCCAAGCTGCCCGCCAAGGCCGTGATCGTCTCGCCGGCCGAGTCGACGGTGATCGCGCGCGACGGCGCCGTGCGCTCGGCGCAGTCGGCCGAGCTGACGCTCGCCCAAGCCGATTTCAAGCGCATGTGGAACGCCACCCACCTCGAGAACCTGGCCCGCACCTATTGGCTGTTCCTCTCCCGGGTGACCGCGTGGACGATCCGCGTGATCTACGACGAGAACCAGCGGTCGGTCGTGTTTCTCGGCCGGCCGCTCACGTTGCTCCGCTTCGACGCGCCGCAGTACGAGATCGAGCGCGACCACGGCAAGGTCAGCTGGCGGATCCGGGACGGCCTGCTGGTGGCGCGCTCGGGTCGTGGCTGCGGCTTCTTGTCGCTCGACGTGAGGCATGTCGGCGACGAGCCCGACGGCCGCGTGAAAGTTCGCATCGAGGTCGAGGTGGCGAACTTCTATCCCGCGATCTCGGTCGGGTTCAGCACCCCGGTGTACGAGGCGACGCAGTCCGCGATCCATGTGCTCGTCACGCACGCCTTCCTGCGGTCGCTCGCCACGCTCGACCTGGCGCCCTCGAAGGTCGGCCGCTTCGCCGCCCACCGGCCCGACGTCCGTGCCGCCGCCAGCGCCGCGATCGACCGCGCCCGCCACATCCGCAACCGCGCCCAACACTGATTTGGGGCCGCCTTCGGCGGCGTCCGTGGGGCCAGGTTCCCCATCCTGTCAGTCTCGGTCGACCCTCGAGCTTGCTGTGAGCGAGGCGCTCGCCTCGCCGGCAGCCTCCAGGACCGATAACCACGCACTCGACGTCGGACGTTCGCCGAGTATCAAGAAACCGGTGCTATACCGGGACGAATATGCATTCGGCAGATCGCGGCCGCCGAGTGAGCGGTTATCGGGGCGGGCGAGTGAGCGGTTATCCGGCGGGCGAGTGAGCGGTTATCGAGGCGGCCGGGCCGCGGCGAGGGTTCAGCCGTAGCGGACGCCTGTCAGCGTCCTCAGCTTCGCCCGGTCGTGGCGCGCCGACACCCGGCGAACGGTCCCAGACCGCGAGCGCATTACGAGCGACTCGGTCGTGGCCCCCCGGTCGCCCTGGTAGCGAACGCCCTGGAGCACGTCGCCGTCGGTGACGCCGGTCGCCGAGAAGAACACGTCCTCGCCGGCCACGAGGTCGTCGCAGGTCAGCACCCGGTCGAGGTCGTAGCCGGCGTCGATCGCGGCGGTGCGCTCATCGTCGTTGCGCGGCCAGAGCCGTCCCTTCATCTCGCCACCGATGCACTTGATCGCCGCCGCGGTGATCACGCCCTCGGGCGTGCCGCCGATCCCCCAAAGGATGTCGACCGGGGTGTTGTCGCTGACCGCTAGCAGCGCCGCCGACACGTCGCCGTCGAGGATGAGACGGACGCGCGCGCCGGCATCGCGAATCTCCGCCATCGCCTCGTGGTGGCGCTCGCGGTCGAGCATCACGACCATCACGTCGCGGATGTCGATCTTCTTGCGCTCGGCGATCAGCGCGAGCGTCTCGGGCAGCGGCCGGTCGAGGTCGAGCAGGTCGGCGATCTCAGGACCGCCGGCGATCTTCTCCATGTACACGATCGGGCCGGGGTTGAACATCGACCCGCGCTCGGACAGCGCGATCACCGAGATCGCGCTCGGCATCCCGAGCGCGGTCAGCCGCGTCCCC
Source organism: Solirubrobacteraceae bacterium (assembly GCA_035499395.1). Taxonomy (GTDB): domain Bacteria; phylum Actinomycetota; class Thermoleophilia; order Solirubrobacterales; family Solirubrobacteraceae; genus Palsa-465. The sequence goes on along the minus strand of DATJYY010000214.1, from coordinate 35,987 downwards.
TCGAGCGGGTCGACCGCGATGTCGACGAGCGGCGGCGTGCCGTCGCCGATCTGCTCGCCGTTGAACAGCATCGGCGCCCGGTCCTTCTCACCCTCGCCGATCACGACTACGCCGTCCATCGAGACCGAGTCGAGGACGTGGCGCATCGCGTCAACCGCGGCCTGGTCGGCGCCCTCCTTGTCCCCGCGCCCGACCATCCGGGCGGCGGCGAGCGCCGCCGCCTCGGTCACGCGTACGAGCTCGAGCGCCAGGTTCCGGTCGGGCCGGGCGGGTCCGTCGCTCACGGCAGCCCCGGTGGCTTGCGGGTTTTCATGCTCTCCTTCGTCCGAGCGACCGACCCGACCAGGATCAGCAGCCCGCCGAGCAGCCCGATCCACCACCCCACGCTGATGCCGATCTCGCCGGGCGGCGTTCCGGGCTTGTCGATCAGTCCGCGAAACACGGTGAACGTGAGCGCCGCGATCGCGATGATCGCGGTCATCTCGCCGCGCGGCCACGAGAGCGCGTGGCCTCGCAGGATGATCCAGGCGAGCACCGCGGGCGCGATCGCCGCTATCAGCAGGAGGAAGCGCAGGATCATCAGCGAGTTCCAAGCTGTGCACGAGGTGTTCGGGCCCCGGCAGTTTCCGAGCACCGTGTACCTGTCGCCGAGCGTGTACCACGCCAGGAACACCGAGAGGCCCAAGATGGCCCCGCCGAGAACCGCGATCAGTTCCCCGCGGTCGAGCTGCCTGAAATCCATCGGCGCGGAGCCTATCCGGTTTGCCCCCGGCCGGCGCCGGCCTAGAGGTTGCTCGTAGCCCGCCCCGGTCGGGCGATTCCGCTCTCAACCGCCGCAACCCTGACCGCCTCGGTGACCGCGTCGTGAACGCCCTTGTCGAGCGCGTTGGGCACCAACTCCCCGTCCGTGGCGAGCTCAGCGATAACAGCGGCGGCCGCGAGCTTCATCTCGACGTTGATCCCGGCCGCTCCCGCCTTCAACGCGCCGGCGAAGATGCCGGGGTAGCCGAGCACGTTGTTGACGCTGCGGCCGTCGGCGGCGAACGCGGCGCCGGCGGCTTCGGCCTGCTCAGGCTCGATCTCGGGATCGGGGTTGGTGAGAGCCAGGATCACCTGCCCCGGGCGGATCATCTCCGGCTGGATCAGCCCGGCGCGCCCGGTCGTGGCCACGACCAGGTCGGCCTCCTCCATCACCCGTTCCATCGGGCTGATCTCGACGCCGTGCTCCCGCGCGCGGGCGTGAGACGCCTCGAGCGGATCGAACGCGAGCACCCGGCGCACCCCGGCTTCGACCATCAGCGATGCGATCCCGAACCCGGCGGCGCCGAGCCCAAGCTGACCGACCGTCGCCGCGCGCAGCTCGAGTCCGGCATACCGGCACGCGACGATCGCCGCCGCGAGCGACACCACCGCCGTGCCGTGGACGTCGTCGTGCATGACCGGCTGGGGCAGCTCCTGTTTGAGACGCCGCTCGATCTCGAAGCACTCGGGCGCAGAGATGTCCTCGAGATGGATGCCGCCGAACGTCGGCGCGATCCGCAGAACCGTGCTGACGAACGAGTCGACGTCGGCGGCGTCGATCAGGATCGGCATCGCAGAGATCCCAACGAACTGGTCGTAGAACACCGCCTTGCCCTCCATCACGGGCATCGATGCCACCGGCCCGATGTTGCCCAGTCCGAGCACCCGGGACCCGTTCGTGCAGATCGCGACGCTCCGCGAGATCATCGTGTACCGCGAGGCGAGCTCTGGCTGCTGCGCGATAGCCGTACACACGCGTGCGACCCCGGGGGTGTAGACGTCGCGCATCTCCTGAACCGTCCGTACCGGCCAGCATGCGTCGATCCGGAGCTTGCCGCCGACGTGCCTGAGCAGCGCCCGGTCCTGGTGCCAGAGGACGTTGACATTGTCGAGGGCGACCAGCAGCTCAGCGATCCGGTCGGACTGAGCGATGTCGCGCACCTCGACGGTTATGTCCCTGACCGTGTGCTCGCGACCGAGTGACACCGTCACGACGTCGCCGATCAGACCCTCCCCGTCGGCGATCGCCTGCGCGACCCGGGCGAGCTGCCCAGCGTGATGCCGGATCTGGACGCGATAGGTGCAGTCGAGCATGGTCCCTCCCTCACAGCCGGCGTGGCCTCAACGGTGTGTGTTTATCACCCTGCTGGTAGGTTCGGCTCCGTGACCGCGGAGTCCTCGTCCGGGCAGCGCCTGCAGCTGCGTCAGCTCGTGCCCGAGCCCGGACCGGTTCGTGCCGGAGTTCTCCTCTCCTCGCTCAACCTCGCCGGGCGTGCTCACATCGACCGTCCCTACGTGCTCGTCAACTTCGTCTCGAGCGCGGACGGGCGGGCGGCGTTCCACGGGGTCTCGCGCGAGCTCAGCGACCCCGGCGATCGGGAGATGTTCCACGGGCTGCGCGAGCGCGTCGATGCGATCCTGGTCGGCACCGGAACGCTCCGCTCCGAGCGCTACGGGAGGCTCGTCCGCGACCCCGAGCGCCGGCACCGGCGGGCCGCCTCGGGGCTTAGGCCGGAACCGCTTGCCTGCATCTTCTCGCGTGGAGATCTGCCCACCGACATCCCCCTGTTCTCCCACCCCGACGCCCGAGTACTCGTGTTCACCCCAGCGGAGCTCGACACCGCGGGGATGGCCGCGCAGGTCGAGGTCGTTCGCCTCGATCCCGGCGAGTTCACGCTGACCACGATGATGCGCCGCCTCCGGTCGGCCTACGACGTCCGCTCGCTGCTGTGCGAGGGCGGTCCGACGATGTTCGGAGCGCTGCTCGGTGAGGACCTCGTCGACGAGCTGTTCCTGTCGCTGGCACCCAAGCTCGTCGGGGGTGGCACCGCCCCGGGGATCACCAGAGGGCAGCCGCTCTCAGAGCTACGCCAGCTAACGCTTGTGTGGGCGATCGAGAGCCACAGCTCGCTCTACCTGCGGTACGCGCTTCACTGAACCGTTTCACCTTAAATGGTTAACCGGTTCACCTCGCTAGTGAACCGGTTAACCACGAGTTACTTTCGCGCAGTGACTCAAGTTCGCGCGAAGTTAATAGACCGGGTGCCTACAATGCCATTCAGTGACCGGCTCGATCGCAGCCACGGCGACCCCGACTGCGACGCGGATCGTCGAGGCGCTGCATGAGGCACGCCGGCGGACATTCGCGTTGATCGCGTCGGTGTCGGACGACGATCTCGAGCGCGTCCATTCACCGCTGATGAGTCCGCTGGCCTGGGACCTGGCGCACATCGCGGCTTACGAGGACCTGTGGCTCGTTAATCGTTACGGCGAACGGCCGCTGCTGCGTGACGACCTCGCCGCTATGTACGACGCGTTCGAGACACCGCGCGCGGTACGGGGTGACCTTCCGTTGCTGGGGCCCGCACAGGCGCGCGAGTACCTCGATGAGGTTCGCTCCAGAACGCTCGAGGTGATCGACGAGCGCGGCATCGGCGACGGTTCGCTACACGAGATGGTGCTCCGCCACGAGCACCAGCACGACGAGACGATGCTGCAGACACTGATGTTGGCGCGCCTCGACGGCTACGAGTTGGCCGGTCGGCGCCCGATGCCGGAATCGCTGCCGTCCGCGGCGACCGGACTGGACATGATCGAGATCGCCGCCGGCGAGTGCACGATCGGCGCCACCCCCGACGGCTTTGCCTATGACAACGAGCGCCCGCGCCACCGGACCGACGTGCCCGGCTACTTGATCGGACGCACGCCGGTCACCAACGCGAGCTACCTGACGTTCGTCGAGGGCGGCGGCTACCAGCGCCGTGAGTGGTGGACCGACGAAGGGTGGGCGTGGAAGGAGCAGTACGACATCACGCGCCCTGGCGCGTGGACGGCGGACCTGGACGCCGAGTGGCGGCTCGGCGGGCTCGAGCCGCTTCACCCGGACAGGCCGGTCGTTCATGTGTCCTGGTTCGAGGCCGACGCCTTTGCTCGCGCTCACGACGCTCGCCTCCCGACCGAAACGGAGTGGGAGAAGGCGGCGACCTGGGACCAGGAAAAGGAGATCGCGCGCCGCTACCCGTGGGGTAACCGGCGCCCGGCGCCCGGCCAGCATGCCAACCTCGACCACCGCGGGTGCGGGACCGCGCCCGTCGACGCCTACCCCGATGGCAGTTCAGCGTACGGGTGCCGCGGGATGATCGGCGACGTCTGGGAGTGGACGAGCACCTTGTTCGACGGCTACCCGGGGTTCGTCGCCCACCCGTACAAGGAGTACTCGGAGGTGTTCTTCGGACCCGACTACCGCGTGCTCCGCGGCGGGTCGTGGGCGACACGCACTCGCGTCGCGACCTCCACCTTCCGCAACTGGGACTACCCCCAGCGCCGCCAGATCTTCTCCGGCTTCAGAATCGCGAGAGACGCATGAAGCTCGTCCCCAGAAGCCGCAGGTTCAGGATCGCGAGCGACGCATGAGGCCGGCGACGCAGACCGGGGACATCAGGATCGAGTCGTTCCTGTCCGAGACCGACGACCGCTCACTCGCCAACGACGTCCTCGACGGGCTGACCCGCCCGTTCAAGGAGATCCCGCCCAAGCACTTCTACGACGCGCGCGGCTCGGATCTGTTCGAGCGGATCTGCGAGCTGCCCGAGTACTACCCGACGCGGACCGAGCGCGCGATCCTGATCGCTCGCGCCGACGGGATCGTGCGACGGACCCGGGCCGGCGAGCTGGTCGAACTCGGCTCCGGGTCGGCCGAGAAGGCGCGGATCCTGTTGGGGGCGATGTCGAGGGCGGGAACGCTCCGCCGCTACGTTCCGCTCGACGTGTCCGAGAGCGCGCTCGAAGCAGCGGCAGAGGAGCTCGTCGAGGAGTTCGACGAGCTCGCGGTCCACGGCGTGATCGGCGACTTCGAGCGCCACCTCGGCCACCTCCCCGACCCCGACGGGACGCCGCGGATCGTCGCGCTGCTCGGCGGCACGATCGGGAACTTCCTGCCGGGCACGCGCCGGCGCCTGCTCCGCGAGATCGGAAGGCTGCTCGGCCCGCAGGACCGGCTGCTGCTCGGCACCGACCTGGTCAAGGAGCCGGCGGTGATCGAGGCCGCCTACGACGACGCCGAGGGCGTTACCGCGGAATTCAACCGCAACATGCTGCACGTGATTAATCGCGAGCTCGACGCTGACTTCTCCCCCGAGGCGTTCGACCACATCGCGTTCTTCGATCGCAAGCACGAATGGGTCGAGATGCGACTGCGGTCCCAGCGTCCGTGCAGCGTGCTGGTGTCGGACCTCGGGCTGCGGGTCGACTTCGCCGCGGGCGAGGAGCTGCGCACCGAGATCAGCGCAAAATTCACCCGGGCGCGCGTGGAGCAGGACTTCCACGCGGCCGGCCTCGAGCTCGACTGCTGGTACACCGACCCGGACGAGCTGTTCGCGCTGTCGCTGGCCGCCCCCCGGTAGGGTTCCCGTCCATGCAAATCGACGGCAACGGGGCACTCGTTGTCGGAGGCGCGTCGGGTCTCGGTGAGGCCACCGTTCGCCGGCTCCACGCGGGCGGCGCCCATGTCGTGATCGCGGACCTGAACGAGCAGCGCGGCCGGGCGCTCGCGGGCGAACTTGGCGAGCGCGCCACGTTCGTGCCGACCGACGTCACCGACGAGGGTGCCGTGCAGGAGGCCGTGGGCGCCGCGGTGGCGCAGCCGGTCACGTTCCGGATCGCTGTGTCGTGCGCCGGTATTGGCTGGGCCACGCGTGTCGCCGGCAAGCGCGGGCCGCACCCGCTCGAGCCGTTCGAGACCGTCATCCGCGTCAACCTGATCGGCACATTCAACGTGCTCCGGCTGGCCTCCACGGCGATGCTCGAGACCGAACCGACCGAGTCGGGCGAACGAGGAGTGTGCGTCAACACCGCGTCGATCGCGGCGTTCGACGGACAGATCGGGCAGATCGCCTACTCGGCCTCGAAGGGCGCGATCGTCGGCATGACCCTGCCGGCCGCCCGCGATCTGGCGTCGGTCGGCGTCCGCGTATGCGCGATCGCGCCGGGCACGTTCAACACGCCGCTGCTCGCCGCGCTTCCCGCCGAGAGTCGCGAGGCGCTCGGCCAGGCCGTCCCGTTCCCCTCGCGTCTCGGGCGCCCAGAGGAGTTCGCCGCGCTCGTCGCTCACATCGTCGAGAACGAGATGCTGAATGGCGAGGTCATCCGGCTCGACGGCGCGCTCAGGATGCCGCCTCGTTAGTGCACGCGGCCGCAGTCGGAATCTCCAAGAGTCTCCCTGGCCATGTGTACGACGCGCGATTCTTCGGACCTTTGCAGGGGTAAAATCCCGCCATCCAGGAAGGGAGTACCCGTTGGCGCTCACCATGCAGGGTGGTGAACGGCGACCCTTGTCCCCTGCAGGGACATCGCCAGAATGGTCGTGATGGAGGCACGCTCCGAACAGAATCGCGGAGCCAGTGAGTGGCTCGACCTTCAGCGCGCTGTCACCGACGCGCTCGATCGATCCGAATCGCTGACCGAGGCCGGTCCCCTGATCCTCGATGCGCTCGCTCGGGCGGAGGAGCGGGCTCGCAGCGAGCAGTTGCTCACCGATGCCGAGCAGGCGGCGGAGACGGGAAGCTTCGATCTGGAACTCAACACCGGCGATGCCCACTACTCGGCCGGCCTCAGCCATATCTTCGCCACGCCACCGGAGCTCGAGTTGACCCACGAGCGCCTGCTCGAGCGCGTCCATCCCGAGGACCGGGAGCTGTTCGATAAGTCGTTCGAGCGCGCCTGCGCCACGGACGAGGCCTTGCACTTCGAATTCCGCGTGACGCGGTTCGACGGCGCCGAGCGCGTCGTGCGCGCGCGCGGCGAGGCGGTTCTGGAGGACGAGGGCGGCCTGGTCAAGGTGGTCGGGACGATGCAGGACGTCACCGAGGAAGCCGCGGCGCGGTCCGCGCGCGACCTCCTCAGCTACGTCGTCCAGTCGACCCGTGACGCGATCGTGACCAAGTCCCATGACGGCACGATCACCAGCTGGAACCAGGGGGCGGAACAGCTCTATGGATTTCGCGAGGAGGAGGCCGTCGGGCAGCCGATCGGACTGATCGAGCCCGCCCACCGCTCCGGCGAGCAGCAGAAGATCCTGCAGACGTTGCTCTCGGGCGAGTCGATCGACAACTTCGAGACCGAGGGCGTTCGCAAGGACGGGAGCGTGATCACGGTCTCGCTCACCGTCTCGCCGGTGACCGACGCGAACGGCCGGATCGTGTCGACGGCGATCATCGCGCGGGACACAACCGAGCGCGTCCGCTACGAGGAACGGCTACGGCAACTTGCCGACCACGACCAGCTCACCGGCCTGTTCAACCGCCGGCGCTTCGACGAGCAGCTCAAGCGCGAGCTCGCTCGGGCCGGGCGCTACGCCGCTCACAGCGCCGTGCTCAGCATCGACATCGACAACTTCAAGGGCATCAACGACTCCGCCGGCCATGCCGCAGGCGACGCCGTGCTCGTCCAGCTGGCTCGCGTGCTCGCCCACCGGTTCCGCTCGACCGATCTGGTGGCGAGGCTGGGCGGCGACGAGTTCGCTGTGCTGCTCTCGGCGGTGGGTGTCGACGAGGCGCGCGCCGCCGCCGAGGATCTGCTCGCCGAGATTCGCAATAGCCCGGCGAATTATGGCGGCCGGCCGTTCCGGATCAGCGCCAGCATCGGCGTGAACGCGTTCGAGTCAGACGACGCGACCGCCGGCGAGGTGCTGGTTAACGCCGACCTCGCCATGTACGCGGCCAAGACCTCCGGCCGCGACCGGGTCGTCGTTTACACCGCGCCCGAGGCGCGCAAGGCACGCGCGATGGCAAAGCTGTCCTGGTCCCAGCGCATCCAGGACGCGCTCGACCGCGACCGGTTCGTGCTCCACCTCCAGCCGATCCTGGAGCTCGCCACCGGCCAGATCAAGCACGGCGAGTTGCTGCTGCGCATGAAGGGAGAGCGCGGCAAGCTGATCGCCCCCGGTGCGTTCCTGCCGGCCGCCGAGCGCTTCGGCCTGATCCACGCGATCGATCGCTGGGTGGTGGCGCGGGCGATCCAGCTCGTCGGCGAGTCGATGGGCTCGATCCCGCGGGTCGGGATCAATCTGAGCGGCGAGTCCGTGGTCGGCGATGCCGAGCTGCTGGGCATGATCGAGCGCGAGCTCGAGCGCTCGTCGGTCGATCCGGCAAAGCTGATCTTCGAGGTCACCGAGACGGCCGCAATCGCCAACATGCCCGAGGCGACCGAGTTCGCGCGGGGGCTGACCGATCTCGGCTGCAGCCTCGCGCTCGACGACTTCGGCACCGGATTCGGCTCCTTCTACTACCTCAAGCACCTCCCGGTGAGCTACGTCAAACTCGATGGCGAGTTCATCCAGAACCTCCCGCGGAGCGAGGTCGACGAGCACATGGTCAAGGCGATTGTCGGCGTGTCCCAGGCGCTCGGGATCAAGACCGTCGCCGAGTCGGTCGCCGACGCGGAGACGATCGGGCTGCTCCAGAAGCATCAGGTCGACTACGCCCAGGGTTACTTCGTCGGCAAGCCGACGCCGCTGAGCATCGCGCTCGCGGACGACGGGTGGCTCTCGAAGCAGAGCCGTCAGCTGTTGTAGCTACCTAGTTCAGGCGTTCGATCAGCATCGCCTGGCCCATCCCGCCGGCGACGCACATCGACTCGATCCCGAGCGTGCCGTCGAGCGCGCACAGGCCGTTGATCAGCGTGGTCATGATCCGCGCGCCGGTCATCCCGAACGGGTGCCCAAGCGCGATCGCACCACCGAACGGGTTCAGCTTCTCGTCCGGGATGCCGAGCTCGGCCTTGCACGGGACGATCTGGGCGGCGAACGCCTCGTTGATCTCGACCACGTCGACGTCGTCGATCTTCACGCCGGTCTGCTCGAGCAGCGCCTGGATCGCCGGGATCGGGCCGAGGCCCATGATCTCGGGCCGGATCGCCGCGACGGTCGAGCCGATGATCCGCGCCTTGGGCGTGAGACCGCGCTTCTTGGCCTTGTCCGCGGACATGACGAGGACCGCCGCGGCGCCGTCGTTGAGTGGACACGCGTTGCCCGCGGTGACGGTCCCGTCGGGGCGGAACGCGGGCTTGAGCTTCCCGAGCACCTCCATCGTCGTGCCGGCCCGCGGCCCGTCGTCCCTGGTCACGACCGTGTCGGAGACGTCGATTTCGTTCCCGTCCTTGTCGGTGTACTTGTGCGCCGCCACCGGCACCGGCACGATCTCCGGGTCGAAATGGCCCGAGTCGCGCGCGTCAACCGCGCGGCTCTGCGAGGTCACCGCCCACTCGTCCTGCTGCTCGCGGGTGACGTGGCAGCGGTCGGCGACGTTCTCGGCGGTCATGCCCATGGGGATATAGACGTCGTACGCCGACCCATTCGAGCCGTTCAGGTGCGGGTGTTTGGCCTCGTCCATCATGCCCGCGCCGAGCCCCGCCCGCGACACCGCCTCGACCCCGGCAGCGATGTACTGGTCGCCCTCGCCGGCGGTGATCGCGTGAAACGCCATGCGGATCGTCTGCAGCGACGAGGCGCAGAAACGGTTGACCGTGCACGCGGGCACGTGATGATCGATCCCGGCCAGCAGCGCCGCGTTCCGGCCGACGTTGTAGCCCTGCTCGCCGACCCCGGAAGCGGCGCCCATCATCAAGTCGTTGGTCTGCGCGAAATCAACCTCGGGGTTGCGCTCGATCAGCGCCCGGATCGGAATCGCGGCCAGGTCGTCGGCGCGCACGGTCTTGAGCGACCCCTTGCCCGCCCGCCCGATCGGCGTTCGTATGGCGTCGACAATCACGGCTTCTGGCATCTGGTTTCGCTCCTGTGTCGGTGTCGGAGGTGCTGAAGGACTGTCGTTTCAAGCGTAGTTGCCGAACGCTCACGCCGACCCCGGTCGCGACACCATGTACAAGGCCCGGAAGCTCGCCTCAAGCCACCGACCAACGGGACATAAGCAAGTGGCGGATGCTTATGTCCCCGGGGGCGGGTGGACACCGGGGAGATTTCGGGCATCGTGCAGGTTGCGGGCGGCGCGGACGAAGAAGTTGCCCGACGTCCCCCCGGTAAGTAAGCTGCCTACCCGGCTCGGCGGGACCGCCGGGCAAACTCGCTCATAGGGGGCAGATCGTGATGTGGGACCGGGCTGTGATGACGCTGCGGGGTCTGCGTTTGCTCCTTGGTGCCGCGGTGTTCGGTGTGATGCTGGTGCTGGCCGCGCCGGCGGCCGCAGACACGCTGACGGTCACGAACACAAACGACAGCGGGACGGGCTCGCTCCGCGACGCGATCGCGAACTCCAGCAGCAGCACGACAATCAACTTCGACCCATCGCTGGCTGGCCAGGAGATCACGCTGACGACCGGCGTGTTGAGCATCACCCACGCCCTGACGATCTCCGGGCTCGGCGCGGGCAGCCTCACGATCAGCGGCAACCACGCGAGCCGGGTGTTCGACATCGCGGCGCCAAACACCGACGACGTGACGATCTCCGGGCTCACGATCACCGGAGGCTCGTTCAGCGGCACCACGACGCCACGCGGCGGGGGCGGCATCCTGCTCGACACCGGACGCACCCTGACGCTCGACGGCGACACGATCACCGGCAATCAGGTGTCAGTCAGTTCGGCGGGCTTCGCCGGCGGGGGCGGCGTCTACGCCGACGGCGAAGACATGACCGTAAGCAACACCAGCATCACCAACAACACCGTCAACATCGTGAGCGCGACGGACGAGAACAACGGTGGCGGCGGGATCTACACCGACGGCGGCGACGTGACGCTCACGGGTAGTGACGTCAGCGACAACACGGTGCAGCAGAACGCAACGATCAGCTCCGGCGACGACGGCGGCGGCGGCATCTACACAAACGGTGGCGATCTCGATCTCACCTCCGTCACCATGCGAGGGAACAGTGACAACGTCGACTCGAGTACGAGCGGCGACGACGGAGGCGGGGGGATCTACAGCGATGGGGGGGATATATCGCTCGGGGCCACCACGATCGATGGAAACTCGTTCGGGCTTGGTGGCAGCACCGCCGGGGACAACGGCGGCGGCGGCGTGTATTTGAACGGCGGCGACGTGGCGATCGTCCTCTCGTCGATCGACGCCAACAGCCTCGTGGTGGGCGACAGCTCCACGGACGGCGGTGACGGCGGTGGCGCGATCTACAGCTTCGGCGGCACTGTCGGCACCGACTTCTCGAGCCTCTCGCAGAACACGGCCACCGTCTCGGTGAACGGGAACGGCAACGGCGGCGGGGCGGTGTTCGACGACAGCTCCGACAGCATCTACCTGACGAGCACGATCTCGGACAACAAGCTCACCCTTTCCGGCAACGGTACGCAGAACAACGGCGGCGGCGCCGTCCACAGCTTCGACGGCGGGCTGATCAGCGCCGTGACCATGGCCGGCAACAGCATCAATGCGCCCGGTGGTGGGTTGTTCCTCGCCGGCAGCAGCGGGACCTTCGATCTGAAGGACACGATCATTGCCGACAACACGGCCGGATCGGCGGGCAACTGCTCCGGAGCGGGCACGTTCGCGTCCGCCGGGTTCAACCTGGAGAGCGGGAACACGTGCGGCCTGAACGCCACCGGCGACCTCGTCAACACCGAGCCGAAGCTCGGGCCGCTTCAGAACAACGGCGGCCCAACGCCCACCCGAGCACTTCTCGCCGGCAGCCCGGCAACCGACGCCGGCTCGTGTAGCGACGTCCTCGGCAACCCGCTGACGATCGATCAGCGCGAGGTGGCGCGACCACAACCTGCGGGCGGTAAATGCGACATCGGCGCTTTCGAGCTGCAGCCGTCGGTGGCGCCACCGCCGGCCCCGCCCGCGACCACACCGGGCACGCCGGCCGCCACCAGCAGCACCGGCGCGAGCTTCTCCGGCTCGGTCAACCCGCAGGGGCAGGCGACGACCGTCAGCTTCCAGTACGGGCTCGACTCGCGGTACCGGCCCGGTGGCGGCACCGCGATCGTCTACGACCAGAGCACGCCACCCCAGACGCTGCCCGCCGACTCAACGCCGCACGCAGTATCGGCGGCCGCGTCGAACCTCGTGCCCAACGCGGTGTACCACGTGCGGCTGGTCGCGACGAACGCCACCGGCACCACGTTCGGACCCGATCAGACGTTCACGACGATGACCGATCCGGCCCCGCCACCACCCGTGCTCGGCCAGAAAGTCGACGTCAGGCCGGTCAGCGGGCAGGTGTTCGTGCTGGTCGGGACGAAGCTCGTGCCGCTGACCGAGGCGAGCCAACTCCGCTCGGGAACGGTGGTCGACACCCGCCACGGGCAGCTCGAGCTGACGGCCGCGACTACCGCCAAGCACAAGCGCCAGACCGGCGTGTTCGGCGGCGCGGTGTTCAAGATCACGCAGACACGTGCCGCCCTGACCACGCTGTCGCTGGTCGAGAGCGCGTTCCAGGGAGCGCCGTCGTTTGCAACCTGCCGCGCCCATAAGCTCCCCGACGCGCGTGCGGCGGCGGCAAGCAAGCGCACCCTGCAGCTGCTACACGCGAGCGCGCACGGGAAGTTCTCGACCCGCGGGCGCTACAGCGCCGCCACCGTGCTCGGCACTAAGTGGACGATCGCCGATCGGTGCGACGGGACCCTGGTCCACGACATCAAGGACTCGGTCGTGGTCTCAGATCTCGTCCGGCACAAGAAGATCGTGCTCCACGCCGGCCAGAGCTATCTGGCCAAGCCGCGGCACAAGTAACCGCAGATCGTCTGAGGAACGAGGACCCGGCTAGAGCCCGAGCCCGCGCACGCCCTTCTCGTCCCACCCGAGATGGTGCGCGAGCTCATGGCGAAGCGTGCGGGTCACCTGCGCCTTCAGCAGCTCAGGATCGTGGCCGAAATCGCGCAGCAGCGTGTCGCGGAAGATCACGATCCGGTCGTGGAAGTAGTCCTGCGCGATGGTGTCGCCCTGGTAAAGGCCGTAGGCGCGCTGGCGACGGCCGCTGTCCGAGACGACCACGGCGACGTGCTCGAGCGCGCGATGGAACTCGAGCGGCAGATCGTCGATCGCCGAGCGCACGAGCGCCCTGAAGTCCTCTTCGTTGTAGGGATCGAACAGGTCCTCGTCGTCGTCTTCTCCGTCGAGCTCGTCCTCGCCCCAGGAGCCTTCGGCCGCGAGCCGCTCGGTGCGCAGCACGAGCGCCTCGAAGTCGGTTTCGGACTCCGGGTCGTGCCATCCGGCCAGGCGGATCATGACCAGGACGACCGCGCCGCCGACGATCACCGCGCCGGCGCCGAACACCGCGATCCCCTGGAGGAGGCGGACCGGTGCGGATTCGCTGAAACCCGCGATCAGGCTCACCGCGCCCAGACCGATGGTCAGCGCACCCAACGCTGAGAGCAGAATGCGGCGGGCCGTGGGCTGGTTGGGGCTCATGTCCCCATGCTACGACAGAGGCTCAGCCGTTAGGGGGTCCGCTACCGGCCGGCCTCGGGACGCCTCGTTGGAGGCCGGCGGGGACGACCCCGGAGGAGCAGGGCATCCGGCGGTCGCCGCCGGATGCCCCTGCCAACCCTCCTCCTACATTCCCGGCGGGTGGCGAACTACGTAGTTGCCGCCGTCGGCAAGATTTCCGAGCGGGTTCGAGCGCCACCGTGGCCCATCCCCGGACGGGATGTTGGGGCCGCCGTAGTCAGCCGTGTCGAACGCGATCCCGCCGACCACGATGAACGCGTGGCTGGGATCCGAGTAGATCGTGATCCACTTTCCGGGGCCGGGCTGGCCGTAGGACATGAGCCCGGACGAGTCCTCGGAGCTCGCCAGCAGACCACCGCCGTGGAGCGCGAAGCTGGCCGAGCCGGAGCAGTCGTAGCAGCTCGACTGCCACTTGCCGTGGCCGCCGCCGACGCAGTAGGAAGTGTCGATGATGCTGTTGGCCGCCGCAATGACGGACTGGACCGCGGCAGGGGCGCCGGCCGGGGCGGTGGCGGTTCCGTCCGGGTTGATCGTCGCCTTGGCCGTGGGCACGTCGCTCTCGTAGGCGCTGATCGCCGACTCGAGCACCTTGTCGAACGAGGCGCCCGCGATGCCGTTGGCCGGCGTGATGCTGTGGGCCGACTTGAACGCGGCCACGCTCGCCGCGGTGTCCGGCCCGTACTGGCCGTCGACCGAAGTCGGATAGCCCGCGATCGTCAGGTAGCCCTGGAGAATCGTCACGTCGGTGCCGTGCAGGCCTTGGCGCAGCATGCGCTTGCCGAGCTTGGAGGCCGTGCCCGGCCTCGTCAGCGTCCCGGCCGTCCTGACGGTCGCCGCCATCGCCGCCCCGCCCGAGGCGGGTCGCTTTTTCGGGGTGGCCGCGCTGGCCGATGCGCCGGCGAACACCGCCGTCGCAATGAGTGCAGACGCACCCGCCCTACGGGCGACGCGTTGAAAATCCAGGCTCGACAACTACAACCCCTTCTCTTTCTTGCGCCTACGGGGTTAGCTGTCGGGCTCGCGCTGAAAGAGTGCGCTACGCCGGAGATCCGGCGATTCGCCCCCCGGAGCCTTTCGGCCCCATCGGGTTCCCCGCTTCCCGGCGCCGTAGCAACCGGGAACTCGGCTGGGCTTCTATGTCGGCGCGGCACACTACACGACCCGCCCGACAAATGTCACATAACCCGTATCGGGCCCGAGCGGAGGATTCCTTTAGCGCGACCGAAAACTTGCAGCGGGCCTGGTCCGATCGCGGACGTAGCGCGCTCCGAGGGGTCCGTGAACCTAGGCTACGTGGCCGTTCGCGGGCTCGAGCGGCAGCCCGGCCGCGTGCCAGTCGAGCAGGCCGCCGAGCATGTTGTGGGCGTCGAATCCGGCGCCGCGGAACGCCTCGGTGGCCATCGCCGAGCGGCTGCCGGTTCGGCAATAGAACACGACCGGCCTCTGTCGATCGATGCTGTCGACCACGCCGGCCAGGTCCGAGAGGACGACCAGCCGGTCGCCGGCGATCCGGCCCGCATCGTGCTCCTCGGGCTGGCGGACATCGATCAGCTGGACCTCGCCCTGCGCCATCAGATCGGCCACCTGCTGGGGCGTGTAGTCCTCCATCAAACCTTCCACTTGATCGAGCAGCCGACCGGCTTGGTCTCGGGCCGCTCCACGATCGACCCGGACAGAACCGCGTCGAGGGCGTCCCTCAGCCACTCCGCCCGCTCCCCCGGGTTGTCGTAGTCCGCGTCGGGCGCGCCGCGATAACGCAGCCGGCCCTGGGCGTCGAGCACGAACACATCCGGCGTCACCGCGGCGCCGTACTCCCGCGCCACCTCCTGGGTGGCGTCGTGCAGGTACGGCATCGGCCAGTCCTCCTGAGCAACGCGGTCCTTCATCGCGTCGAACGAGTCGCGCGGGTAGCGCTCGGCGTCGTTGGCGTTCACCGCCAGGACGCGCACACCACGCCCGGCGTAGTCCCGCGCCACCTGAACGATCCGGTCGTGCCAGGCGAGCGCATACGGGCAGTGGTTGCACGTGAACACCAACACGGTTGCCGGCGCACCGTCGTACTGGGCCACCGACCACGTTCTCCCTTCGGTGTCCGGCAGAGAGAAATCCGGCGCCACCGCACCAATCGAAAGACTCATCGCTTCACCTCCGTGCGCTCGGCAGCGCGTCGCAGCGCCTCGCGCAGGTCATCAGGATCGGGGATCGGGCTCACGCGGCCGTCACGCCGGCGATAGACGCGGCAGCTCAGGCCGATCTGCTCGTCCGCGGCGGACGGGACGAGGTCGACGCCGTCGATCAGGATCGTCGGCGACCCGACAAACCCGACCTCCTCCGCGTCGGCGTCGCTCCGAACCTCGCGGGCGCGCACCTCGATCCCGTCGAGGCCTATGTCGGTCAACGCTTGGCGCACGGCCGCCAGCGCCCGCTCGGTCGAGGGACATCCCTCCCACCACAGCAGCTCTACGTTCACATGCCCAGCGTAGCGATGGACCCCATCGCCCAACTCGACCTATCCCCACCAGCGAGATTGCGGTTCGGGGCCACTATGCACCCAAACGTCCAAGTCGACCGCAAAGGCCGGTCGAGACCAACGTTCGGGTTCAAGCGCAGATCAGCCGACGGTCCAGCTGTCGGCGCCGAGCAGCAGGTCTGACAGCTCGATGTCGGTGGCGGGCGTCGTGCGATGTGGCCCGCCGCGCCCGTACACGTGGCGCTCGACCTGGCGGAAGATCCCGATCGGAGTCGGCGAGGTCGGGTCGTCGGCGAGCCGCGCGAGCGAGAACGCGAGGCCGGGATCGGATCTCGTCGGGTCGTGCACGATCAGTGCGTCCTCGCCGACGTCCGCGACGTCGACGATCGCGAGGCCGCCGTCGCTGACCCGGGCGACGCCGCGCTCGTCGTCTTCGCCGAAGCGGATCGGCTTGCCGGCCTCGAGGCGGATCTGGTTGGCGTCCTTGGTCTCTTTCTCGGTCAGCGCGGAGAACGCGCCGTCGTTGAACACGGGGCAGTTCTGGTAGATCTCGACCAGCGCCGCGCCGTCATGGGTCGCCGCGGCCCTGAGCACCTCGGTGAGGTGCCGCCGGTCGCGATCGATCGTGCGCGCGACGAACGTCGCTTCCGCCCCGAGCGCCAAAGACACGGGGTTGAAGGGGTGGTCGGCGACGCCGAACGGGGTCGACTTGGTGACCTTCCCGAGCTCGGACGTCGGGGAGGCCTGGCCCTTGGTCAGACCGTAGATCTGGTTGTTGAACAAAAGGATCTTGATCGGGACGTTCCGTCTCAGCGCGTGGATCAGATGGTTGCCGCCGATCGACAGCGAGTCCCCGTCGCCGGTGACGATCCAGATCGAGAGGTCCTCCCGCGCCGAGGCGAGCCCGGTCGCCAAGGCGGGCGCGCGGCCGTGGATGCCGTGCATCCCGTATGTGTTCATGTAGTACGCGAACCGCCCAGCGCATCCGATCCCGGTGACGAACACGATCTTCTCGGGCGGGATCCCGAGCTCGGGCATGAACTGCTGCACCGCGGACAGCACCGCGTAGTCGCCGCAGCCCGGGCACCAGCGCGTCTCCTGATCGGACTGGAAGTCGGCCTTGGTGAGCGTCGCGGGCTCGCCGCCGTTGCCGTTCCCGTGGCCGTTGGTCGTGACCGCGCTCATTGCCGCTCCGCGATCTGCTGTTCGATCTCTGACGCGAACAGCGGCTGGCCCTGGACCTTGCAGAAAGACTCGACGTCGACCAGGTACCTGGCCCTGAGCAGCTGCGCGAGCTGACCGGTGTTCATCTCGGGCACCAGCACGCGGTCGAACGAGCGCAGCACATCGCCGGTGTTCTCGGGGAACGGGTGCAGATGGCGCAGGTGCGCGCACGCGACGGTGTGACCCGCCTCGCGGGCGCGGCGTACGCCGGCACGGATCGCGCCCTCGCTCGACCCCCACCCGAGCACGAGCAGCCGCGCGCCGGGCTCCGAATCGACCATGAGCGGCGGGAGATCGCGCGCGATCCCGTCGATCTTCGAGGCCCGCAACTCGGTCATCCGCGCGTGGTTAGCGGGCTCATAGGAGATGTTGCCGGTCACGTCGGCCTTCTCGAGACCCCCGATCCGGTGAGCGAGCCCGGGCGTCCCGGGAATCGCCCACGGCCGCGCGAGATTCTCATCACGCGCGTAGGGCATGAACTCCACGCCTTCCTCGGCGACCGCGAACGCGGGGTCGATCGACGGAAGGTCGGCCACAACCGGAACCCGCCACGGCTCAGACGAGGACGCCAGGAACGTGTCGGACAAAAGGATCACCGGCGTCCGGTAGCGGACCGCGATCCGCACCGCCTCGAACGCCGCGTCGAAGCACCCACCCGGCGTCGACGGGGCGATCACCGGCAGCGGCGACTCGCCGTGACGGCCACACACCGCCATCAACAGATCCGACTGCTCGGTCTTGGTCGGCATCCCCGTCGACGGACCGGCACGCTGCACATCAACCACGATCATCGGCAACTCGAGCGCCGCGGCCAGCGCGATCGTCTCCGCCTTCAGATCCATCCCCGGTCCGCTCGTCGCGGTCACCCCGATCCGCCCGCCGAACGCCGCACCCAGAGCCATCCCGGCCGCCGCGATCTCGTCCTCGGCCTGAATCGTCCGCACCCCTAGCTCCGCGTGACGCGAGAGCTCGTGCAGCAGCTCGGACGCCGGCGTGATCGGATAGCTCGCCAACAGCAGCCCCAACCCGCTCCGCGCGCTCGCCGCGATCAATCCCAGCGACAGCGCGTTCGTTCCGTTCACGTTCCGGTAGGTCCCCGGCGGGACGTCCGTCGCCGGCTTGACCTTGTACTGAACGTCGAGCAGCTCGGTCGTCTCACCGAACGACCATCCAGCGTTGAACGCCGCCAGGTTCGCCAACAGCGCCCCCGGGTTGCGCGCGAACTTCTGCTCGATCCACTTCTTGGTCACGTCGGTCGGGCGGCCGTACAACCACGACAGCACCCCGAGCGCGAACAGGTTCTTGGCACGGCCGGCATCGCGGGTCGAGGCGTCCTCGATGCCCTCCACCGCGGCCACCGTCAAAGAAGTCATCGGGATCCGGTGCACTCGATACGCGCTCAGCGATCCGTCCTCGAGCGGATTCGACGCGTACCCCGCCTTCTCCAGGTTGCGCTTGTTGAACGCATCCTCGTTGACGATCACGGTCGCGCCCCGCGGCACCTCGGCCAGGTTCGCCTTGAGCGCCGCCGGGTTCATCGCCACCAGCACGTTCGGCTGATCGCCCGGGGTCAGGATGTCCCGCGACGCGAAATGGATCTGGAACGCCGACACGCCCGCCAGCGTCCCGGCTGGCGCCCGGATCTCCGCCGGGAAGTTCGGCAACGTCGCCAGGTCGTTCCCGACCAGCGCCGTGGCATCCGTGAACCGGCTACCCGCCAGCTGCATCCCGTCGCCGGAGTCTCCCGCGAACCGGATTACTACTCGCTCGCGCTCCTCGACTGCCTTAGTCATTGCTTGGTGCGCCCAAGATCAACCGCCCTACCCATACTACGCGCGAGCCACGACGAAGTTTCGCCGTTGCGGTTCAAGCCCCCCGAATGGGTGGACCGCGGCACGTTGTATGCGAGGCTGCGGCGTCTGGCCCGCGGCATTCGCGTCCGCCACGAGAGGCCAAGTCGCCCGCTTTCGGGACGCGGGGGTGCCGCGGGACGGATGTGCAGCCGAAGCTACAGCTTGTTTACGTTGACGGCCTTCGGGCCCTTGGGCGCGGCCTCCTCCTCATAGGAGACCTTGCTGCCCTCGGCGAGCGACCGATAGCCGTCGGCGGTGATGCTCGAATGGTGGACGAACAGGTCGCGACCGCCGTCATCGGGGGTGATGAAGCCGAACCCCTTCTCGTCGCTGAACCATTTGACTGTGCCAGTTGGCATGTGGAGTGCTCCTCCGCTTGAAGTGCTGCTACCGCGGAGGATGCGCCGCACACACCCCGGAGCCTGCACCTGCTTGGCGCCGCCCGCTCAGTCGGACGGCCTTACGACCTGGGAAGGTACAGGACATGGACGATCCGATGTCAATCGGGCGTGACGTCAAGGTGCCTTTGCGCGAGATCGCGCTGCGAACCTCGCGCTCATCCGGTCCGGGAGGTCAGCACGCGAACGTCACCGCTTCGCGGGTGGAGGCGATCTTCGACGTCGAGGCCTCCTCGACGCTCACCGACGAACAGAAGCGGCGCGTGATCGCGCGCGCGGGCACGCGCGTGACCGCGGTCGCCCAGGACGCGCGCAGCCAGGCCCGCAACCGCGAGCTTGCGCTCGAGCGGCTCCGACGGCGACTGACGCAGGCGCTGGCCACGCCGCGCCACCGCCACGCGACCCGCCCGACGGCCGCCTCGGTCCACCGCCGCCTCGACAGCAAGCGGCGCCAGGCCGCGCGAAAGCGCGACCGACAGCGGCCGTCGGCCGACGACTAGCCTGAGACCCGAAATGCGCTGGCTCGTCGACGGCATGAACGTGATCGGCACCCGCCCGGACGCCTGGTGGAAGGATCGCGACGCGGCGATGCTGAGGCTCGTCGACATGCTCGAGCGCTGGGCCGCCGACAGCGGCGAGAACGTCACGGTCGTGTTCGAGCGCCCCCCGCGGCCGCCGATCCGCTCGACCGTGATCGAGGTCGCGCACGCCCCGAGGCCCCGACCGAACGCGGCCGACGACGAGATCGTGCGCCGCCTGCGCGCCGACCCCGACCCGGCCGCGGTGCGAGTGGTGACCTCCGACCGCTGGCTGGCCGGCCGCGCCTGGGCCGCCGGGGCGAGCGTGGAGGGGGCTGACTCGTTCCGAACTCGTATCGAATAACGGGCGAAGAGTTACGTGCCCGGTTGCGGCGCGCTGCCACAATCAACTGATGCCCGAGCAACCACGGCGACGGGAGAGCAGCCCGCGGCTGCGCCCGCCGGCCGGTCCTCCCCAGCAGCCTGGCTGGCGGGTGACCCCGGCGCCGGACGGCCGGGGCCGGCCACGCAAGCCGCCGTCGGGGCCGAACATCCGCTGGCTGGCGGTGTTGCTCGTGGTGGCGCTGATCGCGCTGAACTTCTGGGTCTCCTCCCAGGCGCTCAGCCCGAGCCCGCGCGTCCGGATCCCGTACAGCCCCACGTTCCTGACGCAGGCCAACGACAACAACGTCGAGTCGATCTCCTCGACCGGCGCCTCGATCGAGGGGACCTTCAAGAAGGAGGTCAAGTACCCCTCCGACGGCCACAGCTACACGTATTTCTCCACCCAGATCCCGTCGTTCGCGAACAACCAGGAGCTGTTCGCGACTCTCCAGAAGAACAACGTCACGATCAACGCGCAGCCGACGAACACTGGGCCGTCGTTCCTGACCAGCCTGATCTTCGGCTTCGGCCCGACGCTGTTGTTCCTGTTGCTGCTCGTGTGGATCTTCCGCCGGGCCGCGTCGGCCGGCGGCGGCGCGGGCGGGCTGATGTCGTTCGGCCGCTCCCGCGCGCGTCGGGTCGAGGGACACGACCAGCGCGTGACGTTCAACGACGTCGCCGGGATCGACGAGGCCAAGGCCGAGCTGACCGAGATCGTCGACTTCCTCAAGAACCCCGACAAGTACTTGAAGCTCGGCGGCCGGATCCCGCGCGGCGTGCTCCTCAGCGGTCAGCCCGGAACCGGCAAGACACTGCTTGCCCGGGCGGTCGCCGGCGAGGCGGGCGTCCCGTTCTTCCAGATGTCCGCGTCGGAGTTCGTCGAGATGATCGTCGGCGTCGGCGCGTCGCGCGTGCGCGATCTGTTCCAGCAGGCCAAGCAGGCGGCCCCCGCGATCATCTTCATCGACGAGCTCGACGCGATCGGCCGCTCGCGCGCGTCGGGCGGGCCGAACATCTCGGGCGGCCACGACGAGCGCGAGCAGACGCTTAACCAGATCCTCACAGAGATGGACGGGTTCGACCCCCGCCTCGGCGTGATCGTGCTCGGCGCGACCAACCGACCCGAGATCCTCGACCCGGCGCTGCTGCGCCCAGGGCGCTTCGACCGCCGAGTCGTCGTCTCCCCACCGGACCGCACCGGCCGCGAGGCGATCCTCCGCGTGCACACCCGCGGGGTTCCGCTCGCCGCCGAGGTCGACCTCGGCGCGCTGGCCTCCACCACCCCCGGCATGGTCGGCGCCGACCTCGAGAACCTCGTCAACGAGGCGGCGCTGCTCGCCGCCCGGCGCGAGCACGAGAGGGTCAACCGCGAGGACCTCACCGACGCGCTCGAGCGGATCGTGCTCGGCGCCGAACGCAAGGTGATGATCTCCGAGGAGGACCGCCGGCGCACGGCCTACCACGAGGCCGGCCACGCGATCGTCGGGATGCTCACCCCGGGCGCGGACCCGGTCCGCAAGGTCTCGATCATCCCCCGGGGCCAGGCGCTCGGCGTCACGTTCTCGGCGCCGGATGCCGACCGGTTCAACTTCGAGCAGCAGCATCTGCTCGCGCAGATCAAGGTCGCGCTCGGTGGCCGCGTCGCCGAGGAGCTCGTGTTCGCCGACATCACGACCGGCGCCGAGTCCGACATCCAGCACCTGACGCGAATCGCCCGCCACATGGTCGGACGATGGGGCATGAGCCGCGCGGTCGGGCCGATCGCGGTGATCCCCGCAGACGGGATGGGACCGCTCCTGCCCGGCGCCGCCGAGACGTCGGAGTCGACCCAGCGGCTGGTCGACGAGGAGGTCAGACGGATCGTCGAGTCGGCCCACGCCGAGGTCAGCACGCTGCTCCGCGAGCATCGCGGAAACCTCGATTCACTCGTCGCCGGCCTGCTCGAGCACGAGACGCTCGACGAGGCCGACGCCTACGCGGCCGCGGGGCTACCGCGCAATGCGCTGGCCGAGCCCGAGCCTCACGTCACGCTTGACGCGTTCCACAGCGACTCCGCACCCGAGCGTCCGCTGCGCTGATCCCCGGGCCGCTTAATCGCCCAGGCGGGTCATGCGGGCGAGGTCCTCGTGGCACTCGACGACCCGGCGCTTGACCGCATCGTCGTCGGCACGGTCGTGCACGAGGTCCCAGGTGCGGTCGGCGATCTCGCGGGCGGACTCGGGCGTCGCGCTCTGCCACAGGCGATCGACGAGCGTGATCTCGAAGCTCTCGATCTGATCGGCGGGATCGCCGGGAGGCATTCTGGGAAGCGGCTCGGCGATCGTCTCCTTCCACATCGAGGTGGCGACCAGCAGCCGGTTGCGCAACGTGATCTGATCGATCGGCGACATCATCGCCAGCCTAACGGATCCGCCACCGGGTACTGGCGGTTCCGGCGGGCGGTTGTCAGCTCAGCGCCGGCAGTTCCTGCTTGAGGCTGACCGCGCCGGCGAACAGGTCCCCCCGTTCTCGCGCGCGCGTGAGCAGCTCATCGGCCTCGAACGTCAGCTCGCGCTCGTCACGGCGCTCGTGGCAGAGCTCAACCTCGTCCCAGGTCACCGGGGTTGACGCCGTCGGACGCGCGCGCGCGCGTAACGAATACACGGTGACGGTCGTCTTGTGCTGGTCGTTTTGACTCCAATCGACGAGCACCTTCCCCGGACGCAACCGCTTGGTCATGCGCGATACGACAAGCTCCGGCATCCGCTGCTCGAGCAGCTCGGCCACGCGTCGCGCGAACGGCTTCGTCGCGCGGTAGTCGATGTCCGTGTTCAGGGGCACGTACACCTGCAGCCCCTTCGACCCGGATGTCTTGGCGAGGCTGCGCAGTCCCAGCTGATCGAACAGACCACGCAGGACCAGCGCGACCTCGCAGCACTCGACGAGCCCGGCCGGCGCGCCCGGGTCGAGGTCGAACACCATCATCGTCGGACGCTGCGGCTCGGCCGCCAGGGACAGCGACGTGTGCAGCTCGACGTCGGCGAGGTTGGCCAGCCAGATCAGCGTCGGGCGGTCCTGCGCGAGCGTGTAGTTGACGTCGCCGATGCGGACCGTCTGGATCCAGTCGGGCCGGTGCGAGGGGGATTGCTTCTCGTAGAAGTGGGGCGCGTCGACGCCGTTCGGATAGCGCTTGAGCGTCAGCGGCCGGTCGTGCAGATGCGGGAGCACGACCGGCGCCGCGCGCCCGTAGTAGGCGACGAGCATCCCCTTGGTGAAGCCGGTCTCGGGATAGAGCACCTTGTCCCAGTTTGTGATCTTCAGCGTCCGGCCCTCGGTCATCACCGCGAGCGCACCCTCGGGCAGGCGCTCCACCTCGTCGAACAGCGACTCGGGGGTGTCGGGATCCGCGTCCGGGTCCAGCTCGGCGTCGGGCCCCGCACCGCGCTCGGCGCGGAGCTCGGCGACCACCTCGATCGCCGGCTTGTCCTCGCGGAGGCCCTTGAACGACGGCGCGCGCATGACGCCCTCGGTCGTCCACTCCCTGAACTCGACCTCCGCCACCAGGCGCGGCTCGACGAACACCGTCTCGCGCGGGAGCTTCGGCGCCACATCGAACGGGCTCGCGTCGCGCTGGAGCGGCGCGAGGCGACGCTTGAGGTCAGTGAGCGTCTTCTCGGTGAAGCCGGTCCCGACCCGACCCGCGTACCGGAAGTTCCCGTCCGCGTAATAGCCCATCAGCAGCGCTCCGATCCGCGCCGTACGCCGCCCCTCCCCCGGGATCCAACCGGCGATCACCAGTTCCTGCCGGCGCGTGTTCTTGATCTTCAGCCACGCACCGCTCCGCCGGCCCGGCTCGTAGCGGCTGTCGAGCCGCTTGGCCACGACGCCCTCGAGGCTCTGCGTCGCGGTCGCCTCGAGCAGCCGCTCGCCGTCGTGCGGATGTGTCGCGGGAACGCGCCACGCCGGACCGGCCAACTCGAGCGACTCGAGACGGGCGCGGCGCTCGGCGTACGGCAGGTCGCACAGCGAGTGCCCGTCGAGGTACAGCAGGTCGAAGATCGCGTACACGACGGGCGTGCTGCCCATCAGCCGCCGGACCGCGTTGGGCGCGGTCACGTGCATGCGTCGCTGCAGGCGTTCGAAGCTCGGGCGCCCGGAGTCGTCGAACGCCACGATCTCCCCGTCGAACACCGCCTCGTGCATCCCGAGCGCGCCGACGAGTCCCCGCACCTCAGGGTATGCGTCGGTGATCTCGTTCAGGTTTCGGCTCTCGAGACGAAGGCGCCCCGGCTGCACGTAGGCGATCGCGCGGACCCCGTCCCACTTGACCTCGAACGACCAGCGTCGCTGGTTGGGCGGAAGCTCGGTCGTCGCCCTGGCCGCCATCGGCACGATCCGATCGGGCATCGGGACGCGGTCCGGATCCGTCGGCGGATCCATCCGGTGGATCATCCAGTCGTCCTTCGTGTCGCCGGGCTTGCCGATCGGGAACAGGCCGTAGCGCCCGTTGAGCCGCTCGCCGTGGAACGTGACCTCGACCTTGCGGTCCTCCCACTTGTGCACGTCGAACGTGCCGTGGTCCCAAATCGTCATCGTGCCCGCTCCGTACTGGCCCTTGGGGATCTCGCCGTGAAACTCGAGGTACTCGAGCGGGTGGTCCTCGGTTCGCACCGCGAGCCGGTTCTCCGCCGGGTCCGGAGGAATTCCGTTGGGGATCGCCCACGACGCGAGCGCGCCGCCGTGCTCGAGGCGCAGATCCCAGTGCAGGCGGGTGGCGTGATGCTCCTGCACGACGAACCGATGGCCGTCGCCCGCGCCATCGCCGCCCGCCGGCTCCGATGTGGCCGCGAAGTCGCGCTTGGCGCGATACGTCGAGAGTTTGCCGCTGTCCTTGGTCTTCGGCACGGATACGGATATTGCCGGACGGGTCGCCGTGGCGGGGGCGGCATTTCTGCTCGCGATCGACCTGTTGTTCTTGCCGTGCTTCGACATCAGCGTCGGATTCGACACGGACCACCCCCGAGTCTTCACAAACCCTTAGCCACAACCGCCACAATTGCGGGATGGCGCGCGTATTGGTAGTGGACGACGAGCCTGCCGTACGACGCGCGCTCGAGCGTGCGCTGAGGCTTGACCGCTACGACGTCGAGCTCGCCGGCGACGGCGAAGAGGCGCTCGACGCGCTCGCCAAATCGCCGCCTGACGCAGTGATCCTAGACATCGGGATGCCCAAGCTCGACGGGCTCGAGGTGTGCCGGCGGATGCGTCAGGCCGGCGATCGGACCCCGATCCTGATGCTGACCGCGCGCGACGCGATCGACGACCGGGTGGAGGGCCTCGATGTCGGCGCCGACGACTACCTGGTCAAGCCGTTCGCGCTGAGGGAGCTCCAGGCCCGCCTGCGCGCGCTGCTTCGTCGCTCGGGAGAGGGCGCCGACGGCGAGATCCTCAGATACGCCGACCTGGTGCTCGACCCGGTGGCACACGAGGTCCGCCGCGCCGATCGCGTGATCGAGCTGTCGAAGACCGAGTTCCTGCTGCTCGAGCTGTTCATGCGCCATCCGCGCCAGGTGCTGACTCGTTCGACGATCTTCGAGAACGTGTGGGGATACGACTTCGGTCCGACCTCCAACGCGCTCGGCGTGTACATGGGCTACCTGCGGCGCAAGACCGAAGCCGACGACGAGCCGCGGCTCCTCCACACGGTGCGAGGCGTCGGCTACGTGCTGCGGGACTGACGCGGGAGCCGGCCGGTGTCCCTGCGCAAGAGAGTTGCATGGGTGGCCGCCTCGGCGGTCGCGTTCGCGGTCGTGATCGCCGCGATCGTCTGCTACATGGTCGTCCGCACCCAGCTGCTCGGACAGGTCGACACCGAGCTCCGGGCGCAGGCGGTCGCGGTGCAAGATGGGCAGGCCAGGCTCGGGCAGCCGCTTCCGGCCCCGCAGCCGAGCGCCGGGGGGCCGGCGCAGTACTACCAGCTCGTCGCGGCGGACGGGAGCAGCAACGGCGACCTTGGGTTGCCGATCACCTCGCGCACGACCGCGGTCGCCGCCGGCGACGCGGGGGCGTACATCGAGGACGTCACGATCGGCGGAAGCCGGTTCCGCCAGCTCACCTTCCCGACGACGCTCCAGGTCGGGGACCAGTTCGAGCCCGGTGCCGTCCAGCTGGCGCGGCCGCTCGACGGCATACAGAACATCCTGAGAAACCTGCGACTAGTGCTGCTGCTCGTGTGCGCCGGCGGGATCGCACTCGCGGCCGTGCTCGGTCGTCTGGCGGCGCGGCAGGTACTCGCGCCGCTCGCAGAGGTCGCTCAGACCGCGCGGCATATCGAGGAGACCGAAGACCTCTCGAGTCGCATCCACGTCCACGCCGACGACGAGGTCGGCCAGCTCGCCACGCGCTTCAACGCGATGATCGAGCGCCTGCAGGGCTCCCGCGCCGCGCTCGACGAGTCGGTGCGGGCACAGCGACAGCTCGTCGCGGACGCCTCGCACGAGTTGCGAACTCCGATCACGAGCCTGCGCACCAACATCGAGGTGCTGATGGCGGGCGACGCGCTTTCGGACGACGATCGCCACCGGCTGCTCGCGGACGTCCTCGAGCAGAGCGAGGAGCTGAGCGCGCTGATCGGCGACGTGATCGAGCTGGCGCGCGGCGACCTTCCGATCACCTCGGCCGAGGACATACGGCTCGATCGGCTCGTCGCCGACTGCGTGACGCGTGCGCGGCGCGACTTCCCCGACGTCCGGTTCGAGACCTCGTTCGAACCCGTGGCCGTCGACGGCGTTCCCGAGCGGTTGGCGCGCGCCGTCAACAACCTGCTCGACAACGCGGCTCATCATTCCGCCACCGGCGGCCTGGTCGAGGTCACCGTCGACCAGCACGGGGTGGAGGTGCGCGACCACGGCACCGGCATCGACCCGGCGGACCTGCCGTACGTGTTCGACCGCTTCTACCGTGGCGCCAATTCCCGCCACCGTCAGGGCAGCGGTCTCGGACTCGCAATCGTCCGCCAGGCGGCGATCCAGCACGGCGGATCCGTCGAGGCGGCCAACGCGCCCGACCGAGGTGCCGTGTTCACGCTACGGCTGCCGACCGTGAGCGAGGATCAGGCCGACCGCGCCGACGACGCGTACCCGGTCGCCGGCGACCCGCTGCCGCTGACCTAAGCGGTCTTCGTTGGCTTGGCGATCCGTCTCTGACGGGCGGCCAGGAAGCGCTTACGCAGGAACCACGCGCACACCGCGAACACCGCAACGACGGGCGCGAGCAACACCACTCGAACCACCGGCGTGTCGACCGTGAAAGCGATCAGGAACTCCACGGCCACCGCCGGGACCGCCGCCAGCAGAACCGTGTGCGAGCGGTAGCCGGAGAAGTGCTCGCGGGCCGTGAACTCGAGCACGCCGAACAGGCACAGGACCACGCCGATGACCAGCGCCGGCCCGGAGCCGTGCCGGATGATGCCGAAGACCAGGGCGACGACGCCGGCCAGGATCGCGAACTCCGATATCGGAAGTCCCCCGAACGGTCCCGGTGGCCGCTCACCGTAAGCGCCGAGCTGGGCTCCGCGCGCGGCGCCCGGCCGCGACTGCTCCAAAGCCTGGCGCGCAGATGCGGGCTGCTCGCGGCGCGCGGACGGCGCTGCGGCCGGCGAGGCGCGCGCTACTCCTGGATTTCGCCGCTTGCGCGAGCTCCGTCTCGACTTCTGGGTTGCCACTCCAGGCCGAGGATAAAGCCTGCGGCGCGGGCCCGAGCTACTGCGCCGGCGCGATCTCGGACGACGTCGAGGCGTCGGCGAACTCGCGGAACAGTCCGGTGACGACGAACACTGTCTGCTCGGCGATGTCGACCGTGTTGTCGCCGACCCGCTCGAGACAGCGGGCCACGAGGATCATGAACATCGCCCATTCGCGCAGGTCGAGGTTGTCGCCGATCTCGACCGCGCGCCTGAAGATCTCGCGGTTCAGCCGATTGATCTCCATGTCCTGCCGCACCAGGTCCTGGGCGAGCTCTACGTTGCGACCGGCGAATGCCTGCTTTGCTTGCGAGACCTGTGAGCGGGCGAGGCGACCCATCCGCTCGATCGCGTCGAGGATGTCCTTGTCCTTCGGCGTCTCGTAGCCCGAGAGCGGGACGAGCTTGGCGATGTTCACGCACTGGTCGCCCATCCGCTCGACGCAGCGAATCACGTGCAGCAGCGCCGCGACGATGCGCAGGTCGCCCGCCACCGGTGCCTGTCGGGCCAGCAGCGACAGGATTCCCTGGTGAACCTCGAGGTAGCGACCGTCGATCCGGTCATCGTCGGCGACGACCATTCCGGCGAGCTCGACGTCCTGGTAGGAGATCGACTCGAGCGCGCGGTCGAGTTGCTGGATGACGATGTCGAGCCCGTCGAGCGCCTGGCTCTCCATGGCGCGAAGGTTCTCGTGAAACTGGTGCCGGGTTTCCTGCATATGCAATCCCTTATCCGAACTTTCCGGTGACGTACCGCTCGGTGCGCTCGTCACCCGGGTTCGTGAATATCTTGTTCGTCTCGTCGTGCTCGATTACCTCGCCCTCGAGCATGAACACGGTCGAGTTGGCGATTCGCGCAGCCTGCTGCATGTTATGCGTGACGATGACGATCGTGTAGCGCTCCTTGAGCTCGTCAATCAGCTCCTCGATCTTGAGCGTCGAGATCGGATCGAGCGCGGAGGCAGGCTCGTCCATCAGGATCACCTCCGGCTCCACCGCGACCGTCCGCGCGATACACAAGCGCTGCTGCTGCCCGCCGGACAACCCGATCCCCGGCGAGTTCAAACGGTCCTTGACCTCATCCCAGAGTCCGACCGACTTCAGCGACTGGTGGACCAGCTCCTTGAGATCGTTGCTCTTCGTCCCCGTGAGCCGCAGTCCGGCGGCGACATTGTCGAAGATCGACATCGTCGGGAACGGATTCGGCTTCTGGAACACCATCCCGATCAACCGTCGTACGGCGGTGACGTCGACCTTCGGGTCGTAGATATCGAGCTCGTCGAGCGTCACGCAGCCCTCGGCGCGAGCACCCGGAATCTCCTCGTGCATCCGATTGATGCACCGGACCACGGTTGACTTTCCCGATCCCGAAGGCCCTATCAGCGCGGTGACCTCGTTGGCCGGAAAATCAATCGTCACGTTCTTGATCGCGTGCTCAGATCCGTAATACGCGTTGAGGTCCTTTACGTTGATTCCGTGTCCTGCCTTGTTCATGGAGTCGGCCTTCGGGGTCTGAGGAGTTGTCTGCTCCCGCTCCGGCGGCGCACCCCCGGCAGTAGACATATCGGATTGGTCCTTGCTTGTCGTGTCCGGTGGGTTCATGCCGTGCGACTCCTAGAGGCTATGAATCTGGCGATCAGGTTCAGGATCAGGACGATAACCACCAGCGTAAGGGCTGTTCCCCACGCGATGTTCTGGATGGCCTCCCGCGGCGACGTGATGTCGGTGTAGATCAGAAACGGCATCGTGTTCATCTGCGCGCTGAGGTCGTACGTCAACGCAAACGCGGTCGACACGGTGAACAGCAGCGGAGCGGTCTCGCCCATGCCGCGAGCGATTGCCAGCAGCGAGCCGGTGAGGAGGCCGGACCGCGCTGTCGGCAGGACCACCTTGAACACCACGCGCCACCGGGGGGCGCCCAGCGCGAGCGCGGCCTCGCGCAGGCTGCTCGGCACCAGCAGCAGCACCACCTCCGCGGACCGGATGACGATCGGAAGCATCAGCAGCGCCAGAGCCACTGCGCCCTTCCATGCCGCGAAACCGCTTCCCCCGAACCGACCGACTACCAGCACGATGTAGACGAACAGCCCGAACATGATCGACGGCACGCCTGTCATCACGTCGACGAAGTAGCGGACGGTGTTCGCGAACCACGAGTCCTTGCCGTACTCGGTCAGGTAGAGGGCCACGCCGATCCCGGCCGGGATCGAGATGACCGTCGCAAGCGCGACGATCAGGAGCGAGCCGATGATCGCGCTGCGTATCCCGCCCGGGCTGCCGAAGAAGCTGCCGGTCGGGTCGGTCGTGAAAAAGCCACTCGTGGTCCAAGCGCTCAGACCCTTGTGGAGAAGGTAGTAGATGATCAGCACCAGCGGGATCAGCGCGATGATCGTGCCGGCCAGTAGCGTGCCGCGCATGAACTTGTCGGTGCGCCGGCGCCGCGCCGATATCTGCGGGAGGATGGTGGTGGTGGTGGCGCTCATTTCTCGCTCGCGGGACCGGAGGTGATCGTCATGCCGGTCGCGCCCGTCCCTCGGGTGCCGTGCGAGCCCCGGGTGATGAACCACCGCGCGATGATGTTCACGATCAGCGTGAGCACGAACAGGACCAGCCCGGCCGCGAACAGCGCGGAAGTGTGTATCCCCGTGGACTCGCCGAACTCGTTGGCGATCACCGCGGCCAGCGTATAGCCCTGGGCGAAGAGGTGGCTGCCGATCTTCGGGGCGCTGCCGATCACGAGCACGACCGCGATCGTCTCGCCGATCGCGCGACCCATGCCGAGCATCGCCCCACCGGTGATCCCCGGACGAGAGTACGGCAGGACGGCCAGCCGGATCATCTCCCACCGCGTCGCTCCGAGCGCCAGCGCCGCCTCCTTGTCCGCGGCCGGGACGGTCGCTATCACCTCTCGTGAGATCGCCGACACGATCGGGAGGATCATGATCGCGAGGATCAGGCCGGCGATGAAGTAGTTGTAGAGGGTCGGAACGCCGCCGCCGATCCACGGTATGAACGAGAACGCGCTCGCGAACCACTTCTCGGCGGGGAGCAGGCGCGGGGCGAGCACGAACACCCCCCACAGTCCGTACACGACCGACGGGACCGCAGCGAGCAGGTCGATGAGGATCGTCAGCGGACTGCGGAGCCGACGCGGGCACAGCTCGTTGATGTACACGGCACCCGCGACGGCGACCGGAACGCCGATGATCAGCGCGATGATCGATGTGACGATCGTGCCGAACAGCAGCGCGCCACCGTGGTAGATGCTGCGCGAGACGTCCCAGTTGTTGCCGAACACGAAGTTCAGCCCGTAGGTGCTGAACACGTGGCCGGACTGTCCGACCAGGCGGATGAAGAAGTAGACGATCAGGATCAGGATGAGCGCGGCGAGCGCGCTCAGCCCCCACTTCAGGACCCGATCGGGAAGACGCGCCGCCGGCGACCGCTCGAGAGCCGAGCGGCCGCCGGTGACGGTGGTGGCGCTTGCTTCCACCTACGCCTCTACGAGATGGCCGATCCGTTGCAGACCATCGTCGCCAACTGCGTGTTGTCCTTGTCGGCGATCGACGACGGCACGGGCGCGTACGGGAGCTCGTTGGAGCCCGATCCGAGCGTCTGTTGCCCGGCCCCGAACGCGTACGTGAGGAACTTCTTGAGCGCCGCGGCGCCGCCGGAGCTGGAGCCGCCGTCCTTGCACGGGTCCTTGTAGGCGTCGAGGAACGTCTGCGAGACGATCGGGTAGGCACCCGGGTTCGGCGAGTTGATCGTCGAGATGCCGAGGTCCGGCGGGACCGTGATCCCCAGGAACGCGGCCGAGGTGTTCGCGAGCGACGGCAGAACGTAGGAGCCCGCGGAGTTCTTGATCGCCGCGTACGTGAACCCGTTCTCAAGCGCATACGCCTGCTCGACGTAGCCGATCGCTCCCGCCGTCTGCTTAACCACGGCGGCGACGCCCGAGTTGCCCTTGGCGCCCGTTCCTGTCGGCCAATTGACGTCCTTGCCCGAGCCGACCGCCGACATCCAGGCCGGATCGACGTCGGATAGCCAGGTCGTGAAGCCCTGGGTCGTGCCCGAGGAGTCGGAGCGGTGGACGACGGTGATGTTGGTGCTCGGCAGGGTCATGCCCGGATTCAGCGACTTGATCGCCGGATCGTTCCAGGTCTTGATCTGGCCTTGGAAGATCTTCGCCACGGTCGGGCCGTCCAACTTCAGCCCGCTCTTGACGCCGGACAGGTTGTAGGACACGGTGATCGCGCCCGCGGCGACGGGGAACTGGAGCACCGGGCCCTTCATCTTGGACTTGTCCTCGGGCTTCAGCGAGGGGTCACTGCCCGCGAACTGGATCGTCGCCGACGCGAGCTCGGTCTGGCCGGCGCCCGAGCCGACGGGGTTGAAGTTCACGGTCAGGCCCTGGCCCTTGAGCGTCGACCCCCACTGCTGGTAAATCGGAGCCGCCAGCGTTGAGCCTGCGCCGTTGATGGTCCCGGACCCGCCGCTGCTGGACGAGCCCCCGGAGCTGCCCGATGAGCCGGTGGTCTTAGAGCTGCTGCTCGACCCGCATGCCGCCACCGCCAATGCGGAGGCGAGGGCCGTCGCGACCATTGCGATACGTCTTGGTTTCAAGGTCACATCTCCTTCTCTAGGTGTGCGCCAAGTCTGGGTAGAACGCTTGCAAGGGGTGTTATCCAGTTGTGAACCGATCGTTGGCGTTCTGTGCAGGTTCAGCCGACAGTCGGTAGCCAAAGCCGAAGTGCGTGTGGATGAATCGCCACTGCGGCAGCGCTTCCTCCAGCTTCACGCGGAGCTTGCGCACGTATACGTCAACCGACCTGTCCCCGGCTCGCATCTCGCGACCCCAGACGAGACGAAACAGCTCCTCGCGCGGCATTATGCGATCCGCGCGCCGCCCAAGCTCAGTGAGAAGGCGTAACTCCCTGATCGACAGAACGAGTGCGCGGCCGTCCGCCCGGGCCAAATGCTCCTCGGGGAGGATCTGCAGCGGTCCCACCTCGATCACCTCGCTGCTTGATCTGGCGACTGCCGGCATTCCGGCGATGCTCTCGTCCGGACGCGCCCAAGGCGTTATCGAATCGTGACGACAATGTGAACAAGTTGTGACCGACGCTGCTTCGAGACCCGTGCTTCGGGGTGCCGGCCGGCGGTCGCGCGAGCCCGCGCGGGAAGCGGATCAGCGGCTCAGGGCAGCCGGCTCGGGGGGCGCCTCAATGGCACCGCGACTCAGCTCGATCTCGTCCCCTTCGAGTTCCGGAGCGAATCTGTAGCCAACCCCGAAGTGTGTGTGGATGTAGCTCCAGGACGGCGATATGGCGCGCAGCTTCTGGCGGAGCTTGCGGACGAACACGTCGACCGAGCGGTCGCCGTGGGCCATCGCATAGCCCCAAACCCGTTCGTAGATCTCCTCGCGGCGAAGCACGCGGTCGGACTGCGAGAGCAACTGCAGGATCTCGAACTCGCGCGCGGTCAGCTCGAGGCTCTGCTCGGCCACGTAGGCCTGGTACAGGTCGGGCCGGATCGTGATCTCGCCGATCGTCGCGGCAACATCGATCTGGGGCAGCTCTTGGCGCCGGTGACGGCGGACGGCCGCCTCGACCACGCAAATCAGCTCCTCGGGATGACACGGCTTGGTCATCCAGGCGTCCGCGCCCAGCCGGAGGCCCCGGACCCGCTGCGCCACCGACGACGGCCCGGTGCAGACGATCACCGCGAGGCCGGGCAGGCGCCCGCACACGCGCTCGAGGTAGTCCCAGCTCTCCGGGCCGATGACCGACAGGTCGAGCACTAGCGCGTTGAGGCGCATCGACACAAGCGTCTCAAGGGTCGCCGGGCTCGACAGCGCCCGGTGATCGCATCCGAGCGCGCCGAGCCGGTTCGCAAGAACCTGCATGAAGCCCGGGTCGCGGTCGATTACCGCTACCCGGAGCCTGGCCTGTGCGCGCTGCGGGGAGCTCTGCTGCCCCGGCTGCGCGTCGCCGTTGTCACGCGACATCCGGGCCACTGTAATTCACGACGGGGGCTAACACACGCATGACCGCACCAGGGTCACAGGATGTTTACATGCAAACAGCGGGTAAGCAAGCATCCCTGAGGCGACCGCGGCGGGGATTGGTGTGTCCGGGCCGGTGCGGGCTGTGGGTGCCAGTCCGCGTCGCCGGGCGGCCGGTGGCCCGGACCGGGACGGGCGGCGGGCCGTTTTCCGGTCGAATGCCGGCGGGACAAGGGGCGGCCGGCCGCCCCCGGAAGCACCCGGTCGCGGCGGGCCGCCCCCCCAAACGCGGTCCACTCCGGCCAGGGTGACGGCGAAGTTGAAGAGGTGATGAAGACCTGCCGACAACAGGGCTAGCGCCTTATTTGTGACGCTATCCTCACGTCGAACGCGCCCCGGGCGCCCCTTACGAAGATGGCTTCTCGAACCAAGCAGAAGGAAGAGGCGCGGGCTCGCCGCCTCGCCGAGGAACAAGCGCGCGCAGCGCGCGCCCAGCGCGACCGGCGTATCCGGCTGGTCGGCGGGATCGTGCTCGCGGCGGTCATCGTGGTGGGCGTGCTGATCGCGATCAACAGCGGCGGCAACAAGGGCGGCATCA
Organism: Solirubrobacteraceae bacterium; assembly: GCA_035499395.1. Classification (GTDB taxonomy): domain Bacteria; phylum Actinomycetota; class Thermoleophilia; order Solirubrobacterales; family Solirubrobacteraceae; genus Palsa-465. The sequence continues at coordinate 1,387 of DATJYY010000214.1, read as the reverse complement.
AGACGGGCGCGGAGGCGACCGCCGCGTCGAACGCGGTCAACCAGCTCTTTGCGGGCATCCCGCAGTCCGGCAGCACGCTTGGGAACGCGAAGGCGCCCGTGACGATGACGTACTACGGCGACTACCAGTGCCCGGTCTGCCAGGCGTTCACGCTCCAGGGCGGATTCCCGCAGCTTGTCCAGAACGAAGTCCGCCAGGGGAAGGTCAAGGTGGTCTACAGGTCGTACTGCACCGCCACCTGTAACGGCCCTAATCCGAACGTCTTCCCGACGCAGCAGGTGGCGGGGCTCGCAGCCGGCAAACAGAACAAGTTCTGGCAATACACCGACCTCTTCTACCGCGAGCAGGGCCAGGAGGACACGAACTACGTGACCGAGTCCTACCTCACGGATCTCGCGCGTCAGGTCACGGGGCTGAACCTGACCACCTGGCAATCGGACCGCAACGACGCGAGCCTGACCAGCCAGGTCAGCGCCGATCACACCAACGCCAAGGCCGTGGGCGTAAGCGGCACTCCGACGCTGCTGTTCAAGGGACCGAAGGGCGAGGCGGCGGCGAGCGCGGCCGTCCCCAGCTACGCCCAGCTCCAGCAGGCGATAAAACAGGTTTCATGACCACCGCGGTCGGCACGGCGACGCCCCGGCGCCTGAGCGTCGACGCGAAGCTGCGCATCGCGATCGGCGTCCTGTCCGTGATCGGGATCGGGATCGGGACCTACCTGACCTACACGCACTACGCCGGCCTGCACGTTCTGTGCCTCTCGAGCGGCGGCTGCGAGACTGTCCAGCACTCGCGCTGGTCCAAGCTCGGCGGCATCCCGGTGGCGACCCTGGGCCTCGCGGGCTACATCGGGATCTTCATATCGGTCTGGATACGGGGTGAGCTGGGACGGGCGATCGGGTTCGCACTTGCCCTGATCGGGTTCCTGTTCAGCATGTACCTGACCTATCGCGAGGCGTTCACGATCCACGCCTACTGCCAGTGGTGCCTGGGCAGCGCGGCCATCCTGACGCTGCTCGCGATCCTCACCACGTGGCGGATCCTTCGCACCGACTCAGCCGGGCCTGCCGCCCCCAGCCGCCGCAAGCCCGTCGATCGGGCGGAGCGCCGGCGCCAGATGGCCGCGCGCCGCTAAGGTCCTCCCGGAACCCCCGGGTCCTCCGGTTCGCATCTCGCGTCGCCAATACACCGGAATCCAGGGCGGTCAAACCCTCACTCGCCGTCACCGCCCGGGGTGAATGTGGGTTCAGCCACCCCCCGTGTGGCTAACTCCGCTTTCGGCGGATGGAGGCGCGCGAGTGCGCCGTTAGCCGGGTTGCCGACCCAAGCGTCCGCGCCCTGACCGCAATCGGCGCGTCCGCATCAACCCATCCGCCCCCACCTCCGA
>DATJYY010000213.1:0-10113 GCA_035499395.1 Solirubrobacteraceae bacterium | reverse complement strand
CCCGGCCATGAGCTTCCCGAGGTCGAAACGGTCGTCGCGACCAGGCCCGGCTATCTCATCGTGGAGAAGCGAGATCAGGCCGGAGCAGCCGCTGAGAGCTCCGACCCCCGCGAGTGACGACGGACGGCTCCGAGACCGTCTTGCGGAGGTCGAATCGCATCTGAACCTCGGTACCGCCGGAGGCGCGCGTGACGATCGAGAAGTCGTCGCTGAGTCCGGAGATCAGCGACAGGCCGATCCCGAGGCCCTGGCTGTCGTTCCACGCGTGCAGGCCGCGGCCGTCATCTCCGATCAGCACCCACAGCTCATCGGACGCGACCGCCGCGGTTACGTGCAGGCGCCCAACCTCGCCGCCTTTATAGGCGTGCACGACCGCGTTGGTGAGGGCTTCCGAGACCGCGAGCCGAATCTCGTCGAGCCGGTCTCCGCCGGCGCCCGCGGCGGCCGCAGCCGCGGCCAGGGCGCGCCGAGCCAACGGCACGGTCTCGGGAACAGCCGGATAGGACTCGTTCAGAGCTTCGCCATGGCTCATCTCGATTCATTCGAATACCCAGATGAGCAGGAAGTCATTCGCACAAGATTGCAGCGCTGCACGAGTGGATGAGCCGGAGGCCACCCGGCTGCGGCTCGAGACGCCCCGTGGACGGCGGGGTCCGACGGCTTAGTACAGCGCGGAGGCGAGCCGGCGCCGTGCGTCCCGCGCGAGCGGGTGCGCCACCCCGAGCTCGTCGAGGACGCCGACGACGACGCGTCTGACGTCGTCGCGGGCACCGTCGGCGCTCGGCAGCGCGTCGAGCAGGAGATCCAGCGCGCGCTCTTGATCGCCGGCGTCAAGCGCGGCGAACGCCTCGCTCAGATCTGGCACCGGAGGCTGCGCCGAGTCGCTTGCCGCGGCCTCGAGCCCGATGCGGGCCGCGAGCCCGTCGGCGGCGAAGCTGCCCGGGACGCGAGCGAGCACCGTCAGCGCCTCGTCGGTCTCGCCGCGCCCATGCAAGATCTTCGCCAGCGGCACGGCGGCGTCGGCGCGGGTCGGCTCGAGCTCATGCGCGCGCCGCAACGACGCCTCATCGCCGCGCTCCACCAGCGCGTCGGCCTCGGACGGGAGAAGCGAGTCGAGGAACTGATCGACCGCCGCGGGCGGCTGCGCGCCGACGAACTCGGCGGCGACTCGCCCGTCGCGAAATGCCTTGACGGCGGGGATGCCCTGGATCCCGAACGTCCGTGCCAGTCCCGGGTTGGCATCGACGTCGATCTTCGCAAGCTCGAGCTTGCCCGCCCGGGCCTCGGCCGCGCGCTCCAGCACCGGTCCGAGCTGCCGGCACGGTCCGCACCAGTCAGCCCAGAAGTCGACGACCACCGGCAGCGTGTGCGAGCGCTCGATGACGGCGGTCTGGAAGGTGCTCTCGTTGACGTCCATGACTCTCATGGTAGCGACGCCCCGGGACCGGGTAATCTTACGTCCACGTCAAGTTCCGGTCCGCCCACGCCTCTGTATGGCTGAGATCGTCGTCGAGCGAGACGGGGTCGAGCTGTCCGGCGAGGAAGCCGGGAAGGGCATGCCGGTCGTATTGCTCCACGGGCTGACCGCGACCCGGCGCTACGTCGTGATGGGCTCCAAAGCGCTCGCGCGATCAGGCCATCGCGTAATCGCCTACGACGCCCGGGGGCACGGCCGTTCCTCGCCGGCGCCGTCGCGGTCCGCGTACACGTACGAGGATCTGGGTCTCGACCTGGAAGCGGTCCTCGATGCGCGCGGGATCGATCGGGCGGTACTCGCTGGTGCGTCGATGGGCGCGCACACGCTGCTGTCGTTCGCGCTTCGCGCACCGGAGCGTGTTGCCGGATTGGTTGTCATAACGCCGGCGTACGACCCTTCATCGCCCGACCGGGAGGGCCGCTTCAAGACCTGGGACGCGCTTGCCGACGCGTTAGAGCGCGGTGGCGTCGAGGGTTTCGTCGCCGCCTCGCTCCGACCGGACATGCCCGAGTCCTGGCGGGAGACGGTCGAGGCCGTGACGCGCCAGCGGATGTCCCAGCATCTGCATCTCGATGCGGTCGCCGACGCGCTCCGTGCGGTGCCGCGTTCACGGCCGTTCGGAGAGCTGTCCGAGCTCGCGAGCATCGACGTGCCGGTGGCGGTCGTCGCTAGCGCCGACGAGCCCGATCCAGGGCATCCGCGGGCGGTGGGGGAGGCGTACGCCGCGGCCATCTCTGGGGCACGCCTTGTGCTCGACGAGCCGGGTCGCTCGCCGGTCGCGTGGCAGGGCAGCCAACTATCGAAGGTGATCGGCGACGTCGCGGCCGAGGCTGGCGTTCGGTGAGCACTGGGGGCGGGGCGGGGTACTCGGGCACGCCGCTGCCGCGGAAGCTCGGCATCAAGCCGGGAGCCCGGGTGGCGTTGATCGCCGCCCCGGACGGCTTCGAGTCGACGTTGGGCTCGTTGCCGGAAGCCGTGACCGTTGGCCGGGGCCTCGGTCGCCGGCCTTTCGACGTGATCGTCGCTTTCTTCTCGCAGCGATCGTCGTTTGAGCGCCGGCTGCCCGGACTTCGCGAGGCGCTCGACCCGGCGGGTGGGCTCTGGATCGCGTGGCCCAAGCGGACCTCGGGCGTCGCAACCGATGTCACCGAGGACGTCGTCCGGACGATCGGCCTGGCGGCCGGGCTCGTGGACAACAAGGTGTGCGCGATCGACGACGTCTGGTCCGGGCTGCGGCTCGTCTACCGGCTGCGCGACCGTCCCGGATAGACGCGACTACCCGAACGTGATCGACTGGCCCTTGGTCTTGCGCGGCGTCAGATAGAAGTTTCCGAGATAGTGGGCCACCACCGTGATCGCGACTGGGCGGTGGCCGCCGGGAACCTTGTTGAACACCGTTCGGCCCGAAAACTTGCAGTCGGATCCGAGCGGAACAAGCGTCGATCCGATTCGGCGCGAGCCGCGGAAGTACCGGATCGACACGTTCCCGTGGCAGTCGTAGATCGCCGGGATCCAGAACGGTCCGTGGATCGACCCGGTCGTGGTGAACACGAACGGCTTGGTCATGTCGCGCAGCGGCCTCGTCCTGGCACGGATCCGCGGCACGGGCCGGTGCAGGGGTAGCGTCATGAAGCTCGCGTCGGCGCCGGGCTGCGGGGCCGTGTTGCCGTGCAGCGCGACGATCCGGTAATGGAAGATCGTCTGGGCCTCGAGGCCCTGGACGTTCGCGGTCACGGTCACCGGCGCGGTTCCGGCGGGAACCGTCGCGGCGAGCGTTTGTGAGCCGTACGCGGTCGATGGCCCGTACTGGAAGTAGTAGGTCGTGTCCTGCTTGTTCGGGCTGACCACGGCGGTGAGCGTCGCCGCGTTCTTGCCGATCTGAGTCGCGGGACCGGTCGACACCCCCGGGGGAGGATTGCCGGCCGTCTTGAACGTGCGGTCGGCGCCTGTGGTGCTGCCCGAGCCGTTCGCCGCCACGAGCCGGTAGTGGTACACGGTTCCCGGGATCAGGCCTTTCGCGCTGGTCGAGACCGATCGGGCCTTCGTCCCATGGCCCGCCGAATGCGAGGCGCTGGTGACGCCGTAGGCAGTCGTGAACCCCCACTCGAAGTAGTAGGCCGTGGCGCTGCCATTCGGGTTGATCGTCCCGTGCAGTACCGCGCTGGTATCCGACACGCCGCTGTGGGTTCCCGTCGTCACCGCCGGCGATGACGCCGCCACCGCGACCGCTGCCACACCGACGACCAGAACCGCCGACAACAGCGCCGCCGGCACGAGCATCTCGAGCTTGCGCTTCATCCCTGCCTCCCTGGTTGGACGACGACCTCGACAGCCATATACCTGCTCTCGCCTCCAAGTTGCGCCTGTCGGCAACGTCCGACGGTGACCGCCACGCGGGTCAGGTGAGCGAGGAGGCGAGCCGGGCCGTCCAGGTGATTGCTCCGCTGTCGCAGCGGCCGCCAGGACCGGCGACGCCGCTCACGCGCGCGGTCCCGCGGACTCGTTTGGTGGCGGCGTCGAATCTCCCGTCGACCCGGACCAGCTGCCGTCGCACGACGTTCCCGCTCCGTCGCAGTCGCAGCCCGAATTTTCCGCCCGGCGCGATCTTCCCGTAGCTGGTCGTGCTCAGCCCGAGGATCTTGACCCGGCGAGCCGGTCCCTCCTGGCAGCGCAGCTGCACCGTCATCTGGATGCGGATCAGAGCGTCCCCACGGTCCCCGACGCTCAGGCGCAGCAGGCCGCCGCGCCGTCCCAGCGAGCCCTTGTACACACCCGGGATCGCGATCGGAGTCCTCGTCGGCGGTCCGATCGGGACCGGCTCGGCGGCTTGCGTCGGGGGAGGCTCGGAAGGCGGGGGCGGCGCCGGTGTCTCAGCCGGCGGTCCCGAGCACGGTGGTTCATCCGCGGTCAACGCTCGGCACGCGTCAACTCGCCCGTATCGCCAGTACGTGCCAGTGCCCGGGATCGCCTGCGCACTGGCGAGGATCCGGGCCTCGACGGCGCGGTTCGCCTGGGCGGTGGGGAATTGATCCCAGATCAGTGCCGCGATCCCGGACACGAGCGGCGCCGCCATCGACGTGCCGCTGAGGTAGGCGTAGCCGACCGCGCCGGTCGCGTTGTCATAAGTCGGGACCGTCGAGACGATCCCGACGCCGGGGGCGGCCACCTCGACCCAGCTCGCGCCCCGATTCGAAAAGCCGGCTATCTGGTCGTCGGTGCCGGTCGCCGCGACCGACAGCGCGTCGTTGTATGCGGCCGGATACGAGGGGCTCGTGGTTCCGTCGTTCCCAGCTGCGGCAACGGGAAGGGCGCCGTGGGCGAACGCGTAGGCGATAGCAAGCGCCATCGTTTGGCAGGGACTCGGGCTACCGAGGCTGAGATTGATCACGTTGGCGCCGTGGTCGGTGGCCCACACGATCCCGTCCGCGACATCCGCGCAGTCGCCGGCCGTCCGGCCGTTGGCATCGACCGCGAGCACCTTGACGTCCATGAGTCTTGCGTTCGGCGCCATACCCGCGATTCCGGTCCCGTTGTCGAAGGTCGCGGCGGCGATGCCGGCCACGTGGGTCCCGTGGCCCGACAGGTCGGCCGTGGTGTTGCTCGCGGTGAAGTTCGCGGCCGCGACCACCTTGCCGGCCAGATCCGGATGACCGGCATCGATGCCGGTGTCGACGACGGCGATTCGGATCGCCGATTTGCCCCGAGTCTGAGCCCACGCGAGCGGCGCATCGACATCGGCGCCGAAGACCGGTGCGCTCGTGCCCGGGGGTTGCGTGGTGCCCGGAGCGTTGTCGAGGTACCACTGGAAGGAGAACCCCGGATCGTCCGGTACGAGGCAGCTAGTCGCGGCCGGACACTCCACCGCGTCGGGACGCTCGATCGGGTCCGGCCCGACGGTCTCGACACCTTGCTGACCTCGGAGCCAGCCGACGACGGCTGCGCGGCGCCCGTGCGCGAATCGCACCACGAGGGCGGGCAGGTCAGGTACGGGGGCGACGATGGCCACGCCGGGGTGCGACCGGATCAACGCTTCCACACGACCCTCGGCACGTGCGGCGACGGTGACGAGCAGTTCATCCGCCGTCGTTACTGCGGGCGGCGGGACGCGGCTCTTCACGATCCCTCCCGAGACAACGTCCTCGCTTTGGAGCGCCGGATGCCCGATGGCCAGCGAACCCGAAAGGGGATCGACTGACGCGGAACTCACAGACGGCACCACCGCGAGCCCGATAAGGCAGGCGGACAACAGCGTCGGACGAAACGCCAGGGCACGCCATCCCCGGGGTGCCGTGCGCTGCGAGCATACTCTCGGTCGGACCGCAGATGGTGCGACGACCTGCATATCAGGCGAAGTGGAACTGCCACAGCCGCCCGAGCGGCCTGAAGCCGATCCGTCCGTACAACTCCTTGGGCCAGTCATTGTCGTCGGCGTTGATGAAGATCACGTCGTGGCCGGCGTCGAGGGCGATCTCGACCGCGCGCGACACGACCGCTCGGCCAAAGCCCCGGCCGCGGGCCTCGGGGGCCGTATAGACGTCCTCGACCTGGGCGGTGCGGCCGTCGCTGCGGAGCTTGCTCATGGCGACGAGTTGACCGTCGGAGCTCCTGACGCCGAGCAGTCGGTCGCGGCACGCGCGAGACTCGCGGCGGCTGAACTCGACGAGCTGGTCGAGGGCGACAGGGTCCCGCTCGTCCTCGCTGTACCACCGCCGCATCAGCTCGGTGACCTCGGCCGCGCCGGCGTCGATCACCATGCTCGTGTCGGCCTGGCGATCGGGTGTTGCGGACAGGATCATCAGCAACTCGCGCTCGGTCTTCCAGCGGGCGGCGCGGAACGCCTGTTCGAGCGCCGGCCCGGTCTCCTGGTTCTCCGCGACTATCTGCACGTAGCGGCAGCGTTCCATCTGTCGGTCGGCGAGGTCGACGACCGACTCGAACTCGAGCGGCAGCGCGACGCGCACGTGGTTGACGCTCCAGACCGCCGGCAACGACGGCGAGCTGACCACGCAGCCGGCCTCGATCGGCCGCAGCTCATCGGCTGTCCTGGACAGATTGGCTCGCAGGAACGCGAACACGCGCGCGAGGAGGTCGACGCGGGAAGGTGCGGCCCGTGTGCCGGTCATCGCGATCGGGTCCATCTTGACAGCAGATAGGCTTCGCATGTGGGCGGTCGGTTGGTGCAAGCGGGCGATACCAAGCTATTCGTGCTCGAGCGCGGGGACGGCCCACTGCCTTTGTTCGTCCTGCACGGCGGGCCTGGGATGGACCACACGATGTTCGGCTCGCATCTCGATGGCCTGTCCGACAGCTGCCGGCTGCTGTTCGTCGACCAGCGCTCGCAGGGGCGCTCAGATCCGGCGCCACCCGACACCTGGACGCTCGAGGAGATGGCAGCGGACGTCGACCGGCTGGCGCACACACTCGAGCTCGAGCGCTACGCCGTGCTCGGGCACTCGTTTGGCGCGTTCGTGGCGCTCCAACATGCCGTGGATTTCCCCGGCCGCCCGGCCGCGACCATCGTCTCGTCTGGCGTCCCGTCGTCGGCATACCTCGAGGCCGTTCAGCGGAACCTCGAAGCGTTCGAACCGGTGGAGCTGCGCGAACAGGTCACGCGTTCCTGGGCCCGGGAGGCCGAGGCGCAGACGCAAGAAGACTGCCAGGCGCTGCTCTGGGACCAGCTGCCGTTTCATTTCCGCGATCCGCACGATCCTCGGATCGACGTCATGCGCGCTGGGCTCGGCGAAGCCGTCTACGCACCGGACGTGCTGCGCGCCGCCGCCACCACCGACTACGGCGCGATCGAAGTCGAGGAGCGCCTGGCGTCGGTCTCGCATCCCGTGTTGGTCCTAGCCGGCCGCCACGACCGGACGTGCTCGGTCGACGGCGCCCAGGCGATCGCGGACGGGATTCCCGACGCCGAACTCATGGTGTTCGAGAACAGCGGCCACATGACGTTCATCGAGGAGCAGGACCGCTACGTCGCCGCTGTTCGGGATTTCCTCGTCCGGCGTACGTAGAGGGGACGGCCGAGGGACCCGAATTGCTTCTCGATCTAACGCTCGATAATCGATCTTATGTCGACCACGGTTATTCGACACGCAGGACCCTCCCTCCGGGAGCCTGTCGTTCTGACCCCATCCGCACTTGCTCCTGGAGTCCCGGAGCGGAGCTAGACTCCTGTCACGATGCCGAAGCAGCAGCGAACGATGCGGATCGAGCAGCGCGGCCAGATGGCGGCGATGGCGCAGCTTGAGAGCAAGACCGACGAGGAGCTCCAGGCCGAGACCAAGTACAAGGCAGCGGCGCAGGCGATTCTCGGTTACCGCGCTGCCGAGCGTTATGACGCCAAGGCCGCTCGCGCGCACTTCCAGCGGGCGCTCGCGGCGGCGCGGGGGCCGCAGGAGCGTGTCGGTATCCGGCGGATGGCCGATGCCTCGCTCGCGCTCGCCGAGCGCCGGCCAGACGATCTGAAGAAAGCGACCGAGCGGCTCGGCATCGAGTCGCCGAGCGCCGGCCAGCTGCGCAGCCTCCGGTTCCTCGGGATCATCGCCCCGCCGGCCAGCGCCGGGATTCTCATGCGCATCCGAGGGATCGTTATCGCGATCGTCCTGATCATCGCTGTGCTTGCGCTCGGATTCGGGATCGTTTACGGGATCGGCTCGGCCGCCGGCGGCATCTCGGTCGATACCGCGATCTTCTTCGGCTTCGTCCTCGTGCTCATCGTCGTCGGCGTGCTTGCTGTCGTAGGCCGCCGGCGTCAGAAACGCGCGAAAGCCAAGCGCGACGAACAGATCGCCGCCGCCTCCGGGTCACGCTGACCTGGCAGACCGTGTGCGGGCGCTACACGCTGGCGACGCCGAACCCGGCCGACGTTCGATCGCGGTTCCCGATCGGCGAGTCGATCGAGATCCGGCGCCGCTTCAACGTCGCACCGGGGGACGAGGTGCTCGCGGTGACGACCGATCGCGAGGGCAACCCTCGCGGTGAGTTGCTCCGCTGGGGACTCGTGCCCTCCTGGTCCAAGACGCCGGATACCGGGCTGAAGATGATCAACGCCCGGGTCGAGACTGTCGCCGAGCGCGCGGCTTTCCGCCGCGCCTTTGAGCGCTACCGGTGCCTGATCGTCGCCGACGGCTTCTACGAGTGGCGGCGCCGGCCAGTCGGCCCTAAGCAGGCATTCCACATCACCCGCACCGACGGCGGGATGTTCGCGTTCGCTGGGCTGTGGTCGATCTGGCACGACGACGACAACGAGGGACACACGCTGCGCACATGCACGATTCTCACGACGGCGGCGAACTCCGCAATCGCATCCCTACACGACCGAATGCCGGTGATCCTGGCCGCCGGCACCGAGTCTGCGTGGCTCGACTCCTCCCAGCCGCCTGATCGCGTGCGCGAGCTACTGGCGGGTCTGCCCCCGTCTGAAACGGAGCTCCGTCCGGTCGGTTCCGCGGTCAACGACGCCCGTTACGACGGACCCGAGTGCCTGGCGGCGCCGATACCGGACGGCCAGGTTGCGTTGTTCTGATCGATCATGCCGCGGCGGCGCGCTCGGCCGGCCCAAACGGCGCCGGCTCGCCAGGAGCGGGGACCGTCATGCCGATCCACTTGTTGAACGCCTCGGGCGGCAGCGGCTTGCTGAAGTGGTAGCCCTGCGCGAGGTCGCATCCGAGCCCCTCGAGGCGGTGCAGCGTAGCCTCATCCTCGACACCTTCGGCGACGACCGTCAGCCCAAGATCGTGGCCTAGATTGATCGTCGAGCGGACGATGATCAGGTCGCTCTCATCGCTCAGCATCGGCGAGACGAACGATCGGTCGATCTTCAGCTCGTCGATCGGGAGGCGCCGGAGGTTGGCGAGCGACGAGTAACCGGTGCCGTAGTCGTCGACTGACAGTCCGACGCCCAGCTGGCTGAGGCGAGTGAGGGTCACCAACGAACGGTCAGGATCCGACATCAGCATGCTCTCAGTGATCTCGAGCTCGAGCGCCGATGGGGTGAACCGGTAGATCCTGAGGAGATCGGAAATCAGCGGGGCCAGGTCAGGATCCAGCAGGTTGCGGACCGATAGGTTGACCGACACCACGAGGTCCTGATCTGCATGTCGCCACGCCGCGCACTGCGCCACTGCCCGCTCGAGCACGTGGCGGGTGAGCGGTCCGATCAGCCCAGTCTGCTCGACGATCGGCATGAAGTCCGACGGCGGCAGGAGCCCCAGCTCGGGGTGCTGCCATCGCACCAGCGCCTCCGCCCCTTGCGGGCTCTTGCCGTCCATGTGCATGATCGGCTGGTAGAAGACCACGATCTCGTCCGAGTCGAGCGCGCGCCTGAACTCGCTGAGAACGCTGAGGCGGCGGACCGAGTGGCGGTCGAGCGCGGCCGCATACACCTTGCAGCCCGAGTGCGCCTCTTTCGCCGCGTACATCGCCACGTCGGCGCTGCGCAGAAGCGAGTGCGGATCGTGACCATCGCGCGGGAAACGCGCTATCCCGATGCTCACCCCCACCTCGAGCATCATCTCCTCCACGCCGACCGGCTGCTGGATGCACGCCATGAGACGCCGGGCCATTGCCTCGAGCTCATCGGCATCCGCCGTGTTCTCACCGGGCAGCACCGCAAACTCGTCGCCGCCGAG
>DATJYY010000212.1:0-10870 GCA_035499395.1 Solirubrobacteraceae bacterium | reverse complement strand
GGGATACCTGGCCACGATGCTCGCGACTTTCGGTCCCTGGTTGACGAGCGTCGAGGTTGCCGGCACGACCGCGGGCAGGATCGCGAACGAGATCGTGACAACTGCTCGGATGATCCATCCCCAGACCGCCAGTCCGGTCGCAGTCGCAGCCGGGTTGTGCTTCTCGACGGTCTCGGTGAACGCGGCCATCCAGGTCACGTATGCGATCCCGGCGCCGGCGGCGATCAGGATGAAGTACAGCGCAAACGTGTGATAGCCGGCACCGGCACCGGTCGTGGCAGAGGCCAGCAGCGCGACACCGGCGAGGCTGATTACCGCGCCGACGAGCATGAACGGCTTACGGACGCGGAGCCGGTCGGACAGCAGGCCGGCGGCCAGGAGCGCGACGGCGTTGGTGATCCAGTACCAGTTGGCGAGGTTGTCGGCCTTCGCCGCGCTGTAGCCGAAGTTGGTCACGAAGAACACGACCAGGAAGGCGACGAAGACGTAGTAGATCAGCAGGAACAGACTGATCCCGAGGGCCGACCCGATGATGTCGAGCCTCAGCATCTGCCGCCAGTGGTTCTTGAGCATCTTCTCGGGGTCGATCCCCGTGGCGCGTGCCTCGATCAGCGCCCGGTCGCGAATGCTGACCATCAGCTGGTCGCGCAGGCGCGGCGAGAGCTCGCGCAGCCCGACCACAGTGATCATTGCGACCGCCAGCCCGATTGCGCCGCAGACGTGGAACTGGAATTGCCAATCGGGGTGGCTTGCCAGCGTGTGGCTCGCAACCTCGGTCACCAGCAGGCTGCCGAGCACGGGCCCCATCGTCCAGAAGCCCATCGCGGCGCCGCGGCCGAGCTGTGGAGAGAAGTCGCGGATCAGGGCAGGCGTGGCTACGAGCGCGACGCCCTCGACCAGGCTCAGCACCGCGAACAACGCCATGTACTCCGCCTTGCTGGACGCGTTGGGGAGCGCGAACGCGATCAGCAACCCGGTGATCACGAGGCCGCCGACGACGAGGTTCGCGCGGCCCCAACGGTCGGCCAATCCCGCGAACAGGGAAGCGAACGCGCCGACGGCGTTCCCGACTACGAGCACGAGCACGAACTGCGTGAAGGTGAACCCGTAGTGCTGGATGATCTTCGTCGACACTGAGCCCTGGACGTAGAGCTCGTAGTAGAGGACGATCGTCGCCAGCACGGTGATGGCTAGGTAGGTCATCCGGGCCGGGGTGTCTGGGTAGTGCTGCAGCTGGCGATCGAACAGGCGTGCCAGCGGGGAGGGTCGGGCCGCGTGGGCCCGGCCGCCGATACTGCTCATTGGAACTTCTCCTCTTTCGTTGAGTGGGGACTGGTCAGGGAGTGACGATTGCGAAGTTGGGATCGGGCGGATCGAGCAGGGCGAGGAGCTCGCCGAGCTTGCTCTGATCGCCGTCGATCGACACGCGTCCGGACGCGACGAGGTCCGGGAGCGTCGCGTGGCCGGCGACGACCTCGTTGATTGCTGCGCGGTCGACACTGACGGTCGCGTCGGCATCACCGGTCGGCGTGCCGGTTCGGTGAGTGAGCACGCCGTTACGGAGGGTGAGGCTGTATTCGTCGCCGGAATCGGTGAACCGCCAATGAATCGTGATGCTGCGCTCGCCGGCGCGAGGTCCGTCGATCTGGATCGCGAGCATGTCGAACAGCTGCTGGTCGGTGAGGTTGACGACGAAGTCAGGCGGGACCGAGGCCCCGGTCCCGGCGATCCCGTCGCGCAGCTCGTGGGCGCCCATCAGATAGAAGTTCCGCCACGGGGCGTTCTCCGCGCCGTAGGCGAGTTGCTCGAACGTCTGGGCCTGCAGCTCGCGCGCCTCCGTGTTGTCGGGCTCGGCGAACACGAGGTGGTTGACGATCTCGGCCACCCACCGGTAGTCGCCCTGCTCGAACGCCTCGCGGGCGTGCGCGAGCAGCATCTCGGCGCCGCCCGCGAGCGCGACGTAGCGCTCGCCGGCTGCCTGCGGCGGGTGCTGCCACAGATGCGCGGGATTGCCGTCGAACCAGCCGAGGTATCGCTGGTAGACGGCCTTGAGGTTGTTGTTCAGAGAGCCGTAGTAGCCGCGGCAGTGCCATTCACGCTCGAGGCTCGGCGGCAGCTCGAGCTGCTCGGCGATCTCAGCGGCGACGTAGCCTTTGTTGAGCAGGCGCAGCGCCTGGTCGTGGATATAGGCGTACAGGTCGCGCTGCTTTGAGAGGAAGTCGACGATCCGGTCGCGCCCCCACGTCGGCCAGTGATGCTGAGCGAACACGACATCGGCGTGGTCGCAGAAGAGCTCGATTAGTTCATCGAGGTACGCGGCCCACATCCGCGGATCCCGAACCTGCGCGCCGCGGGGCGTGACCACGTTGTGCTGATTGTGAGTGGCGTTCTCGGCCAGACACACAGCCCGGTGATCGGGAAACAGGATGTTCATTTCCGCTGGCGCTTCGGTGCCAGGCGTGAGCTGGAAGATCATCCGGATGCCATCGATGTGAAGCTCCTGGCCCGTATGGGTGATGTCGACGGTCGGCGGGATCAGCGTGACCGTGCCGGTGGAGTTCGTCTGCCCGAGCCCCGCGCCGACCTGCCCAGCCGGCCCCTTGGGTAGCAGCGCACCGAACTGGTAGGTCGCTCGCCGGCTCATGGCGGCGCCGGCGTACACGTTCTCGCTGACCGCGTGCTCGAGGAAGCCCTCGGGCGCGAGTACCGGAACGGTGCCGGACGTGGCCTCGTCGGCCGACAGGACGCCGCGGGCACCGCCGAAGTGGTCCGCGTGACTATGCGTGTAAAGCAGGCCGGTCACCGGGCGATCGCCGCGGTGCTCGCGGTACAGCGCCAACGCCGCGGCTGCGGTTTCGCTCGAGATCAGCGGATCGATCACGAGCACGCCGGTGTCGCCCTCGACGATGGTCATGTTCGAGAGGTCGAGTCCGCGGACCTGGTAGATCCCGTCGGTGACTTCGAACAGGCCGTGGATGGCGGCGAGCTGGCTTTGGCGCCACAGGCTGGGGTTGACGGTGTCGGGGCATTCGCCGTCGAGGAAGTCGTAGGCATCGACGGTCCAGACCACGCGTCCGTCGGTCCCGCGGATGACCGATTCAGATAGCGAATCGATTCGCCCGCGCCGCGCGTCCTCGAAATCCTGCGTGTCGGCGAACGGCAGGCGCATTGGCACCTGCGCGTTGGCCTCGGCGATCGGGCTCGCCACGGTTTGAACTGCTTGGTCACACATCATGCCTCCAGGGGATTGCGTAGTTGATGGGTCGTCACCTCGACGGTGGCGCTTAGGGTCGCGACGAGTGCGTCGCGGACGATCTGGATGACCTGCACCCGCGGTACGTTGGTCGTGCGGGCCTGATCGAGCGCCTCCTCGGCAAAGGCGAGGTAGCCGGTGAGGGCAAGCCGCGCTGCGGGCGGCGGGTCGGGAGCACCGAGGTGGTTGAGCGAGATGCTCGCGATCACCTTCTCCTCGTACTCGGCGGCGATCTCGCTGAGCTCCGGCAGGTCCGCGGCCCGCGCCCGGCGGTGGACCAGCCACGCGTCGGTGGGGGTGAGCGCGTGATCGACCACGCGCGCGAAGTTCGCCGCCAGCCGCTCGGTTAGCGGCAGCGCGTCGTCGATCACCCAATCAGCGCTCAGCTCGCGGCCGGCCTCCCGGACGGTGGCCGCCGCCAGATCCTGGCGCCCGCGCGGGAAGTAGTGGTAGAGCAGGTTGCGGGTCACGTCCGCGCGCGCGGCGACGTCCTCGAGCGAGAGCTTGGCGAACCCGCGCTCGGCGGCGATCGGCAGCGCAACCGCCACGAGCTGCTCACGGCGGGCGTTTCGGGGCATCCGGCGGGGGCGGGGGGTATTGGTCATGGCCGGAACAATAGCGCCTTATTTCCGATTCGTCAATTTGACTTTTCGTAAATAGTGCGCTACGGTCACTCTCGACGCCGATCCCCGCAACCGCCAAAGCGAGCAGCAATGACCCACGACAAGACAAACTTCCTCCGCTCAGACGACGAGCCGTTCGACTACGACTGGCTGATCATCGGCTCCGGGTTCGGAGGCAGCGTCTCGGCGCTTCGTCTGGCCGAGAAGGGCTATCGCGTAGCCGTGCTCGAGTGCGGACGCCGCTTCGAGGATCGCGACTTCGCCGAGAACAGCTGGCAGCTGCGCCGCTACTACTGGATGCCGAAGCTTGGCCTCCAGGGGATCCTCCGCCTCAGCCTGTTCCGGGACGTATTCGTGGCTTCAGGATGCGGCGTCGGTGGAGGATCGCTCGGGTACGCGAACACGCTGTACCGCGCGCGTCCCCCGTTCTACAAAGACCCCCAGTGGGCGGGGCTGGACGACTGGGAGGCCGCACTGGAGCCGTGGTACCAGGAGGCCGAGCGGATGCTCGGCGTTACCCGATATGACCAGGACACCCCCGCCGACCTGCTGCTCAAGCAATACGCCGACGAGCAGGGGTTCGGCGACACCTATGTCAAGACCCCGGTGGGAGTCTTCCTCGGTGAAGAAGGCCGCACGGTCCAGGATCCGTTCTTCGGCGGCAAGGGCCCGGCTAGGACCGGGTGTGTGCGCTGCGGCCAGTGCATGCTCGGCTGCCGGTACGGAGCGAAGAACACACTCGTCAAAAACTACCTCCACCTCGCCGAGCGCCTCGGCGTGCAGGTGACACCGGAGCGGACCGTCGTCGACGTGCGCCCCCGAGGCGCGGCCGACGGGTCGGACGGCTACGTGGTCACCCACGAGCGCTCCGGCGCTTGGATCCGTCGCGACCGCCGGCGGCTGACCGCACGCGGCGTGGTGATCGCCGCTGGCACGCTCGGAACCAACAAGCTGCTGTTCAGCTCCAAGCTGCGCGGGTCGCTGCCGCGCGTGTCGGACCGCCTCGGGCATCTCGTGCGCACCAACAGCGAATCGATCCTCGTGGTCACCGCGCCCGACGACGAGCGCGACTTCACCCGCGCGGTGGCGATCACCTCCAGTGTTCATCCTGATCCGGACACTCACATCGAACCGGTCACCTACGGCGCGGGCGGGGACTCGCAGTCGCTGCTGTTCTGGCTGATGACCGAAGCGGGCCGCCGCGGCACCCAGCCGCTGCACCTGGCGCTCAACATCCTCCGTCACCCGAAGCTCGCGCTGCGCGCGGTGCGCGTCCGCGGGTGGTCGCGCCGGAGCGTGATGTTGCTGGTGATGCAGAGCCTCGACAACGCGATCCGGCTGAAGGTCAAGCGCCGCTGGCCCAACGGCAACGTGGTGCTCACCACTGAGCAGGACCCGGGCAGTCCGAACCCTGACAAGGTCCCGGCCGCGTACCGCGCCGCCGAATGGTTGCAGCGACGGATCGGCGGAACGCCGCAGGCAAGCATCACCGAAGCGATCTTCTCGATCCCCACCACCGCTCACATCCTCGGCGGCGCCACGATCGGCGCGACGCCGCAGTCCGGAGTGGTCGATTCCGAGCAGCGGGTTTTCGGTTACCACAACCTACTCGTCTGTGACGGAGCCGCCGTGCCGGCGAACGTCGGCGCCAACCCGAGCCTCACGATCACCGCGCTCGCCGAGCGCGCGATCAGCCAGACACCGCCCGCGAGCGCGCCGCTGCCCACCCCAGCCGCGGCGATCGACTACTCGGCCCGATAAGCAAACAAACCGACGCAACGAGACAGGAACCCCCCATGATGGAAACCACACCCAAACACACGCCGCCGCCGTCGAGCCACCGGGCTCACCAGACGATCGGCGTCAATAACCCGGCCACCGGCGAGCTCGTCGGCACGGTCCCGACGCTCGGACGCGAGCAGGTCCAGGAACTGGCCGCAGTGGCCCGCGCGGCTCAGCCAGGCTGGGAGGCGCTCGGGTTCGAGGGTCGTGGGAGGGTGCTGCGGCGCGCGCAGCAATGGATGCTCGATCACGCCGAGCAGGTGATCGAGACGATCGTGTCAGAGACCGGCAAGACCTACGAGGACGCCCAACTCGCCGACTTCGGCTACACCGTGAGCGCCCTCGGCTTCTGGGCCAAGCGCGCGCCGTCCTATCTGGCTAACGAGCGCGTTCGGTCGTGGAACAACCCGCTGACCCTCGGCAAGAAGCTGACCATGCGCTACGCGCCGATCGGCGTCGTCGGCGTGATCGGCCCGTGGAACTTTCCCCTCGCCAATTCGTTCGGTGACTGCATCCCGGCGCTGGCGGCCGGCAACAGCGTGATTCTCAAGCCCAGTGAGGTGACGCCGCTGAGCTCGCTGCTGATGGCCGAGATGATGCGCGAGTCCGGACTGCCCGACGGGGCGTTTCAGGTCGCAATCGGCGACGGATCGACCGGCGCCGCGCTGATCGAGACGGTCGACTGCGTCATGTTCACAGGCTCGTCCAAGACCGGCAAAGCCGTCCTCGAGAAGTCCGCCGAGGGGCTGATCCCGTGCTACCTCGAGCTCGGCGGTAAGGACCCGATGATCGTGTGCGCCGACGCCAACATCGAGCGCGCGGCCACCGCCGCCGCCTACTACTCGATGAACAACGCCGGGCAGGTGTGCATCTCGATCGAGCGCGTGTACGTCGAGGCGCCGGTGTACGACGAGTTCGTGCAGTGCGTCATCGACAAAGTCCGCAACCTGCGCCAGGGCCCCCCGACCGGCGAAGGAACCGTCGACGTGGGCGCGGTCAGCTTCCCGCCGCAGCTCGAGATCGTCGACGAGCACGTCCACGACGCGGTCGCCAAGGGAGCCAAGGTACTGACCGGAGGCCGGCAGCGGCCCGGGCCCGGGCGGTTCTACGAACCGACCGTGCTGGTCGACGTCGACCACACGATGAAGATCATGTCCGAGGAGACGTTTGGACCAACGCTGCCGATCATGAAGGTCTCCGACGCCGAGGAAGCCATCAGGCTCGCCAACGACACGCCCTACGGTCTGCAGGCAAGCGTGTGGACCTCGGATGTGAGGCGCGGCCAGGCACTCGCGCGGCGGATCGAGGCCGGAGTCGTATGCGTAAACGACGCCCAGATCAACTACACCGCGCTCAACTTCCCGATGGGGGGATGGAAGAGCTCGGGCCTCGGCACCCGCCATGGCGCCAACGGGATCCGCAAGTTCACCAAAGTCCAGTCGCTCCTCGTCACCCGCCGCGGCCTCAAACGCGAGCCGTTCATGTTCCCCTACCGCGCCGAACGCACACTGCTGTTGCGACGCCTGGTCAGACTCATGTACCGACGCGCCCTACGTGTACGGGAGGCGAACTGATGTCGACGACCGTCGGACTCGCCGACCGGATCTTCCTGCTGCAGGAATCAGACCACACGCCGCAGCACGTAGCCGTCCTGGGGACGTTCAGCCCCCCGGCCGACGCCGCGCCTGACTACCTGCCGGCGCTCGTGGCGTCCTTGCGCGCCGCGCGAACGTTCGCGCCGCCATTCAACTACCGGCTGCGCAACCCCGCGCTCAAAGCCGTCGCGCCCTCGTTCGTCGAACTCGACGACGACCAAGTCGATCTCGACTTTCACTTCCGGCACAGCGCGGTGCCAAACCCGGGCGGCGAGCGCGAGCTGGGCGCGCTCGTCTCGAGGCTCCACGGGGCCCCGCTGGACATGAGCAAACCGCTGTGGGAGGCCCACCTGATCGAAGGGCTGGAAGGGAACCGATTCGGCTTCTACTTCAAGGTCCATCATGCCCTGATCGACGGGGTCGGCGGCGCGCGCCGGTTGCAGCAGATGCTGTCGACCGATCCCGCCGACGACGAGTTGCGACCGCTGTGGACGACGGTGCCCAGCCGCTCGCCGCGCCGGCGCGGAGGCCGCTCGCTGCCGGCGAGGATCGGAGGGGTAGCCGGGGGCGTGTGGGGCCACACCCGGGCGGCCGCCGGTCTCGGACGCGCCGCGGGCGGATTGTTCAAGGACAGCATCCTGCCCGTGGATGAGGCGATTGCGGCACCGTACCGGGCGCCCGGCACGATCCTGAACGGGCCCATCGGCCAGCACCGCCGGATCGCAACACACGCGATCGAGTTCGACCGCGTGCGGGCGGTGGCCGACCGCGCCGACGTCACGGTCAACGACGTGTTTCTCGCCATCTGCGCCGGTGGGCTCCGCCGCTACCTCCACGAGCAGGACTCACTGCCCGACTCGGGGCTGACCGCCGGCACCCCGATCTCCGTCCGCGTCGGGTCCGGGGACGATGCCGCCAACGCGTTCACGATGACTACGATGAAGCTCTACACCCAGATCGCCGACCCGATCGAGTGCCTGGCCGCGATCCACCGCTCGAGCTCGCGGACCAAACGGTCGATGCAGCGCTTCTCGAAGCCGGTGGCCGAGAACTTCGGCGCGCTATTCATGACGCCGTTCCTGGCCGGGCATCTCGTCGGCCTTGGCGGGCGAGCCCGGCCACCGTTCAACCTGATCCTGTCGAACGTGCCCGGGCCGCTCGAGCCACGGTATCTCGCCGGCGCGAGGCTCGAGTCCATGTACCCGCTCGGGCTCGGCTACCACGGGATGCGGCTGTTCATCGCTGCGCTGACGGTGTCCGGGACGATGAGCATCGGATTCGTCGGCGACCGCGACACCCTCCCGCACCTCGAGCGGCTCGCCGCGTACACCGGCGCGGCCTTCGACGAGCTCGAGGAGGCGCTCGCATCACGTGGGCGTCGCAGCGACCGCCGCCGGCCCGGCCAAACTCGGCGTCAACAAGGGCGACAGCGTCGCCTTGATGCACTCAAACCGGCATGAGTTCACCCGCGGAGGTCGAAGCGCTCGCATAGGCGCTTGGACCTGCCCCGGTCTCAGGCGAGCAGAGCGATCGTCGGCTGTCGGCCGGTGCTAACCGGCAGACGGGCCCGTAGCTAACGTCTTCGAGTGACTCGGTTTCCGCGCGTTGCAGGCAGCGACCGCCGCGCCGAGATACTCGTTGCGCAATGACAGCAGGACTGGAGCACGATCCATTCACTGGGCTTGGGCACAGTCGGCGGGCCGCTTGATGACATCTGTAGCAGCAGCCCCGCTAGCGACGGCGAGCTGGCTGCTCCGTCACGGATGGAGCATTACGATGCGCGCGGCCGGCAGACGCTCGCCGAAGCGGAGCGCTTGGCCCAGCGCGATCGCTCGATCTGAGCCCGTTAGTGCTCTCCCGTTGAACTTCCGGTGCAAACTCGGCATCGAGGCCGTGTGTGGGATGGGCGGCGAAGGGGCCGGGCGAGCGCGCCTCAATCGCGTACTCGTTGCTCGAATAGTTCGGTGACGAAGGTCGGCGCGACGGGATCAACGAGAGCGCCACGCACCGACCGCTCGTCGGGCCATCCGGCCGTGAGGATCCGTGTACCTGCGGCCTTTGCGTCATAAGCCGTGGAGCGCAGTTCCGGAGTGCCATCGATCACCCAGACCCACCGCGCAGCCCCATCGCCCTCGTATGGCAGGCCGACGCTTCCGGCGTTAACGAAACGGACTGTGCCGACCTTCCGATCATCCTGTTGGTGCGTGTGACCGGCGATCACTACCCGTGCGTCAACGCCAGCCAACACCTCGGCGAACCGTGCGGGCGTCGACGCTCGCGTAACCATCTCGGCGTCGGCCCGCGGAGTGGCGTGGCAATAAAGCACGCCATCGAGTTTGACGATGAGCGGCAGGCCGCCGAGCGCCCGCGCGCGGTCGGCACCAAGCTCGGAGGCGGTAATTGCGGCGGTGACGCCGGCGAGGTCGTCCTCAGCTGGGGGGCTGGTCGCCGCTGCCGCCTCGGCCGTCTCTCGTTCGCCGTTGCCGCGTATGTAGTAGATGGGACCGCTGAGCGCGTCTAGACGGTCGAGCACGGCACGGGCGAACGGACCAGGCACGGCGTCGCCGCCCACGACAATCGCATCGGGCGCGGCGGCAGACGAATCGGCGAGGACAGCCTCGAGCGCCTCGACATTGCCATGGATGTCATACAAGGCGAGCACCTTCACGCGCACAATCCTACGACGCCGCCAAATCGCATACTCCCCTCCTTGCACGCGGCGGCGCGAGCTGCTTCATACCCAGCGGCGTCGTGCCGCGAGTGGTACAACGGCAGGCTCTGGACGCCGATTCCCGAAGCACGACCCCGCCGGAACCTTCCTAACCCCCGGAGAAGCATCCTCGGTCGATCCAAGCGTGCGTCTCGCGGTCGAACCAGACGGGTGCCTGCTCCGCGCGGAGTCCGCAACCGACGCCGGGGCCCTGCTCGCGACCTCGCAGCAGTAGCGCGTAGCGCGATCTGACCGGGTCAGGTGCGACCAGCCACAGCGATTAGGTAGTCAAGGGGGAGCAGAAGCTCGTCGGCGTGCTGCTGGCCTCGGTCAAAGACGAAGGCCGTGAGCTCGTCACGCAGTCGGTGCCAGCGACCTGCGGCACGGAGCGTGTGTTGGCAGCTGACGATATGTCCGGCGGTTCGGATCAGGAAATCGGCGCCGGCTCGCGCGTCGTCGAACCGAAGCGTCAAGTGCCCAACTGTCGTGAGCTGAAGTGTCGCTCCCGCAACCTTGAGCAGTACTCGCAGGGCCTCAGGGTCACCCCACTGGCTTGGAGGCCCGCTGGCCGGAGGTGGAGGCGGAAGGTAAGGTGCGATGACGCCTCCCATCGCTGGCATGACGCTCCCTGGAGTCCACGCTGCGAGCGCGATCCGGCCGCCAGGAGCGAGCACCCGGACGAGTTCCCGGGCGGCTACGGCGTGGTCGGCCGCGTACATCGCTCCGAAGACCGACACCACGACGTCGATGTGGTCATCGGCTACGGGCGGGGCCTCAGCGTCACCCTCGATCCACCTGACGTCCAGGCCGGCGGTGACGCGTCCGCGCGCCAACGCGAGAAGGGCAGGTTCGGTGTCTATGCCGAGCACGTGGGCGCCGCGGGCGGCCGCGAGGAGAGCGGCGTTGC
>DATJYY010000211.1:0-5775 GCA_035499395.1 Solirubrobacteraceae bacterium | reverse complement strand
AGGAGCGTGCGCCCGGCCATCACGAGGTCCGGACGAAGCATGTAGAATGCACGATCGATCAGGAAGTACTCCTGCTCGGCGCCGAGCGTCGGCACGACGCGCTTCGCGCCGGTGAGCCCGATGGTGTGGAGGAGCTCGGTCGCGCGGTTCGAGAGCACCTCGACGCTGCGGACGAGCGCGGTCTTCTCGTCGAGCGCGTCGCCGTGGTAGCTGATGAAGACGCTCGGGACGCAGAGCGTCGAGACGCCGCCCATCTCCATGATGAAGACCGGGCTCGACGGGTCCCACGCGGTGTAGCCGCGCGCCTCGAACGTCGCCCGGATCCCGCCGGTAGGGAACGAAGAGGCGTCGGGCTCGCCCTGGATCAACTCCTTGCCGGAGAACTCCGCGATCGCCGTGCCCTCGGCCGTCGGGGCGTAGAAGCTGTCGTGTTTCTCCGCGGTCGAGCCCGTCAGCGGCTGGAACCAGTGCGTGTAGTGGGTCGCGCCACGCTCCAGCGCCCACTCCTTCATCGCAAGGGCGACCGCGTCGGCGAGCGACGTGTCGAGCGCCTCGCCGCGCGCGAGCGTGACCTCGAGCCGATTGAAGACGTCGGTCGGGAGCCGCTGGCGCTGGACGGCGCGGCTGAACACGTTCGCCCCGAACACCTGGTTGTCGGGGGAGGTCAGATCGAGAGCCCCGAGCGCGCCTCCGTTCGGAGCCCACTGCGCGGCAAGTACGTTCTGCTGGCGAATGCGTGGCATGGGTCATCGATTCCTTTTTCGGAGTGGCCCCCGAGCCTAACGCCCCCGTAAGGGACGAGTCATTATCCGGATGTCCAAAGTGGCCGTCCCACGTGGACAAACCCGGTCGTGGAATACTGCCGCGGTGCCATTCAATCCAGACCTCGGCTGGCAGGCCTACGTACCCGACGGGGGCCGCTACGAGCGGATGCCCTATCGCCGGTGCGGGCGCAGCGGCCTGCAGTTGCCCGCGATCACGCTTGGACTGTGGCAGAACTTCGGCGACGACCGCCCGCTCGCGAACAGCCGGGCGATGATCCGTCGCGCGTTCGACCTCGGGATCACGCACTTCGACCTCGCCAACAACTACGGACCGCCGTACGGCAGTGCCGAGATCAACTTCGGCCGGATCTACGAGGAGGACCTGAAGCCCTACCGGGACGAGATCGTGATCTCGACCAAGGCCGGCTACGACATGTGGCCGGGCCCGTATGGGGAGTGGGGCTCGCGCAAGTACCTGCTCGCGAGCCTGGAACAGTCGCTGAAGCGAATGCGCCTGGAGTACGTGGACATCTTCTACTCGCACCGGTTCGATCCCGACACGCCGCTCGAGGAGACGATGGGGGCGCTCGACGCCGCCGTCCGCCAGGGCAAGACGCGGTACGTGGGGATCTCGTCCTACGGTCCCAGGCGGACCGAGGAGG
This sequence comes from Solirubrobacteraceae bacterium, assembly GCA_035499395.1. Classification (GTDB taxonomy): domain Bacteria; phylum Actinomycetota; class Thermoleophilia; order Solirubrobacterales; family Solirubrobacteraceae; genus Palsa-465. The sequence continues at coordinate 4,349 of DATJYY010000211.1, read as the reverse complement.
CGGCGCTGATCCTGCGCGAGCTCGGCACGCCGCTGCTGATCCATCAGCCGTCGTACTCGCTGATCAACCGCTGGATCGAGGCCGAGCTGCTCGACGTGCTCGAACGGGAGGGCGTCGGCGCGATCGTGTTTTCCCCCCTCGGCCAGGGGCTGCTGACCGATCGTTATCTGAACGGCATACCCGAGGACTCGCGCGTGCGCGTGGGTAACTACCTCCGGGAGTCGATGCTGAGCGAGGACAACCTCGCGCGCGTGCGGGGACTCAACGAGATCGCACAGCGGCGCGGTCAGTCGCTCGCGCAGATGGCGATCGCGTGGGTGCTCCGCGATCCGCGCGTCACGAGCGCGCTGCTCGGCGCCTCGAGCGTCGCCCAGCTCGAGCAGAACGTGGCCGCGCTCGACCGCCTCGACTTCGACCCGGCCGAGCTCGAGGAGATCGACCGCTACGCGGGCGAGGGCGGCATCAACATCTGGGCGACGTCCTCCGAGGAGTAGTTGGGGCCGCCTCCGGCGGCATCCATGGGGCCGGGGAGGCCTCGTCCTGCTGCAATCGCGCCCGCCGAGCGGGGGGCGTCCGCGCGACCGGATGGTCGCGGGATTGGGTGGCGGTCGTGGGGCGACTGGGTCTCTTCACGGCGGGCACCTGAGGGTGGGTGTGGCGGGCTCTCCGCGGATCGATCCCCGCGGTGACCTGCATGACGCGACATTCGGCGTGGACCGGGCTGGCCTTGCCGAGTTGCCCGCGATTATCGTGCGCAACTCGGCCAACTTCCGCCGGTGAGCCCCGGTTGTCGAGTTATGCATGCCGGGCGCCCCGCGATACGGCCGGAAACGACGCCACCCAGCCCCAGGTGCCCGCCGTTATAGAACCGCTGCTGATCAGGAGGCCGGGATACGACCGCCCGGTTGGGGCCGGCACCGCCCGGCATCCGCCCGGGCGCGTTACGGCGCACTCGAGGATGTCGTGACGATCTGACCGTTGTTGTTCACGTAGGACTCGGACGGGGCGTTGTGGATCGTGACCGCAAACGTCCCGTGCGGCAGCGAGCCGCTGCTGGTCACCGCCTTGGCCTTGCCATTCAATCCCGCGGCCACCTCCCACGCCACAACACGGCGGCCGGGCGCCACCGCGGTCACCGACCAGTCGAACCTGGCGGTGTGGCCGGCCGGGAGCGCCCCGAGCGCCCACGTGTTCGCGTACGCGGTGACGGCGCCGCCGGGGCTGCCGCTGCCGTCGGCCGAGGCGGGCTGGCAGCCGGCGTTGCACGCGCCCGGGGGCCGGTCGACTACCCACACCGGGCGCGAGGGGTTAGCCAGTCCGGTTTGCCCGAGGTCCTGCGCGAACGCGGCCGCGTCGGTGCCTTCGCCCGGCGGCGCCGGATAGGCACACGTGACGTTGCAGATCGTCACCGCGATATTCGGGATCGTCTTGCGCCCGGTGTTGCGCACCGCGAGCACGAGGTGGGTGTGTTCGGACAGGCGCTGCGAGGCGGGGAACGTCGCCGCCGACACGGCGACGGGGAACTTGCCGTTCGGCTCGCTCGCGTCCTGGCGCGCGCCGCCGCCGCAGCCGGCGAGGACGAGGGCCGCCACGAGTCCACAGATCGCACCACTTCTCCCTGATCTCACCGCGGCCCGAACATACCAATCGCGCTGGAATGTGGCGACGGTTCCCATTTGCTACTTCGGGGTAGCTGCCCGTACGCTTAGGCCGTCAGCCGCGTGGCGGCACTGCAGACCAGGGAGGCTGGAGCACACTTGATCAGAGCCGTCGCCGATCGCGGGTACTCGCCCATCAAGAGCCTGCTCGAAGAGGTCGGCAACATGATGATCCTGACCGGCAAGACGCTGGTCTCCGCGGTCCGGCCGCCGTATCCCTACGGCCCCGAGTTCGTCGGCCAATTCATGTTCGCGCTGCGGCTGTGCTGGTTCCCGCTGCTGATCTCGACGATCGCGTTCGGGTACGAAGCGCCCGGCCTCCAGGCCGCGAACTTCCTCGTGCTGTTCGGCGCGCTCGACCGCCTCGGCGGGTTCTTCGTGCTTGCGTCGATCCGGGAGTTCGCCCCGTTCGTGGACGCGATCGTGCTCGCCGGCGTCGCCGGCACCGCGATCACCGCGGACCTCGGCGCGCGCAAGATCCGCGAGGAGCTCGATGCGCTCCAGGTGCTCGGTGTCGACCCGATCAAGAACCTGGTCGTGCCCCGGTTCCTCGCGCTGATGCTGGTCACGGGGCTGTTCGACATCTACGCGCTGATCTTCGGCATCTTCGGCGGGATCCTGGCCACGCTCGTCAACCACGCCTCGCTCGGACCGTTCTTCTCGACGTTCTTCAACAATGCGGAGACGACCGACCTGTGGGGCTCGGTGGTCAAGACCACGCTGTTCGGCGCGATCATCGCGGTCGTCTGCTGTTACAAGGGAATGACGGCGTCGGGCGGCGCCGAAGGGGTCGGCCGAGCGGTCAACCAGGCGGTCGTGATCGCGTTCCTGGGAATCTTCGCGTTCAACTACGCGTTCACCCAGACGCTGCTGGCCACGCATCCGGAGATCACGACGATCCCACGATGACCACATGAACGACCTGATCATCACCCCCAAGGGCTGGATCGAGAGCTTCGGCGAGATCGCGAAGTTCACGACGCAGGTGCTCGGCGAGGTGCTCCGCCTGCGCGTGTTCAAGTTCTTCGGCGAGGCCCTACGGCAGGCGGGAATCCTGATCGTCGGCTCGGCGATCGTGATCTGCACGCTCGTGTTCATCGTCGGCCTGTCGTGCGGGATCGAGGGCGCCTATCTGCTGCGCTCGCAGGGAGCGCCGGCGTTTTCCGGCGTGTTCTCGGCGTGGTGCGACTTGCGCGAGCTGGCGCCGCTGGCGTTCGGCTACATGATGGCCGCCAAGGTCGGCACCGGCATCGTCGCCGAGCTCGGTTCGATGCGGATCTCCGACGAGATCGACGCGCTCGAGGTGATGGGGATCAGCGGCATGACGTTCCTGTGCGGGACCAGGCTGCTGGCGGCCTGGCTCGTGTTGCCGTTCGTGTATGTGATCGCGATCGGCGCTGGCTTCCTCGCCAGCTATATCGCGGTCGTGCAGCAGATCGGGGACGTCTCATCGGGAGGCTACTTCCTGATCTTCTGGGAGTTCCAGAACCCGCCCGACCTCTTATTCAGCCTGATAAAGGCGATGGCGATGGCTACGCTCATCGTGCTGGTCGGCTGCTATTACGGGTACAACGCAAGCGGTGGGCCTGTAGGTGTAGGCACGGCCACCGCGAAGTCGATGGTGTTGAACTTGGTTGGTGTACATCTCATCGGAATGCTCGGCACGCAGCTCTTCTGGGGCGCCAACCCACGGGCACCGATCGGAGGGTGACGATGGCGTTTGAAGAAGAACAGTGGGACGACCAGAGCGGCGACGAGCCGGCGCCGTTCAATCGGTCGCACGAGCACGACCACGAGTCCGATTCCGGAGATGACCACCCGGCCGCGAGCGGTTCGCGAGTGTCGGTTGTCGACGAGCAGCCGCCGCGTCCCGGTCCGCCCCCGGGCTCGTCCGAGGACGAGTACAAGTTCCACACCTACAAGGTCTATCCCTCAGGCCGCCCGGACGCCGTCGAGTTCATCGACACCTACAAAGCGTTTGGTCGCACACAGATCCTGCGCGGGTTGAACATGGGCCTGCCCGAGGGCATGGTGTCGATGATCCTCGGGCCTTCGGGCACCGGGAAGTCCGTGTGCATCAAGCATATGGTCGGGCTCCTGTACCCCGACGAGGGCGACATCCTCGTCCACGGCGAATCGGTCCCGAACATGCCTGACGACCAGCTGTTCGAGATGCGCAAGAAGTTCGGCCTGCTGTTCCAGGACGGCGCGCTGTTCGGGTCGATGAACCTGTACGACAACGTCGCGTTCCCGCTCCGTCAGCACACCGAGAAGGGCGAGGACGAGATCGAGGACATCGTCATGCGGCGACTCCGAGAGGTCGGTCTGGCCGAGGCACGGTTCAAGGCGCCCAACGAGCTCTCGGGGGGAATGCGCAAGCGCGCCGGGTTCGCGCGCGCACTCGTGCTCGAGCCCGACATCCTGCTGTTCGACGAGCCGGACTCGGGGCTCGACCCGGTGCGCACAGCTCTGCTCGGCGAGCTGATCCTCGAGATCCACCGCGACATGATGGAAGAGGCCAAGGCGAAGGGTAAGGAGCACCTCCCGACCTTCTGCGTGATCACGCACGACATCATGAGCGCGCGCCGCGTCGCCGACTACATAAACGTGCTGTGGAAGGGCCGGATCGTCGAGGCGGGGCCGGCCGAGGACATGCTCAACTCCGATAACCCGTTTATCCGCCAGTTCCTG
>DATJYY010000210.1:0-58633 GCA_035499395.1 Solirubrobacteraceae bacterium | reverse complement strand
CGGTTTCTACAGCAGTCAACTCGCGCTCGGCATCAGCGGCAGCCTCGTTCAGCCAAGCGGGGAGCTTCCGGGGTGGCAGCAGCATCGCTCTCCTGATTGCCTCGCGTGCGGTCGACGCCTCGCTCCAGCCGCTGCTGCCCTTTCGTCGCGCGAGCCAGAACCACGTCCAAGAGGTGCCTCGCCTCAGGCCGCGCATCTCCTGACGGAGTACTTCGACCCCGCCACGCGGCGTCACGACGCTGATGGTCTCGGACCTATTGCGGATAGCGCTGCCGGCTGGCATGTCGTTCGGAGCGTAATTGTTGTGCTGGCCTGGACGGCCTCAAGGCCCGACGGAGCCTGCTGGTGCCGTCTGATGTCCGGCCGAGCCCTTGACGGCGCTGCGAACATATGTTCGAGTCCTGTGCGCGAGTACGGCTTCACCATCACCGAGCACGACCCGGAGCGCCCGTGGATGGTTCTCTCGAGCGAGCACCGGACGATCAAGCTGCCAGACGGCATGGACTTCTTCACTTGGGCGCGCGAGCAGTGGCCGGCGCCGCGCTGGAGCGTCCAAGTCGATCCCTGGGAGCTGTCGCCAAGGTAGCTTCGGTCGGTCTTCGGCAGCTTCACCACGGTGTGCCAGAGCTCCGGGAATCGCGTACGGCTTCCGCGCGCTTCTGCACGGAGCGCTCGCGTTTGCGCCCCTTTTGCGCCCCTCTGGCGACTTTCAGTGATTGGCCCGGCCTCTCGGAATATCCCGATTACCTGGGCTTTTGTGAGTCGGGGAGACAGGATTTGAACCTGCGACCGCCCGGCCCCCAGCCGGGTGCGCTACCAGACTGCGCTACTCCCCGTGGATCGGACGATTCTACGCCGAACGTGAGAGCGGGCGACGGGGGTCGAACCCGTTCCTAGAGCTTGGAAGGCTCCCGTGCAACCGTTAACACCTCGCCCGCGACGTCGCCAGATGGTAGCCGGGCACGGGTGTCACGCGACCGGCCGGCGCTCTTCCGTCGGCACCTCACCCTCTCTTGTGAAGTCCGTCGGGGGCCACGGACCGGTCCAGTTGTCGAGTCCGCCGTCGAGCGTGACCACCGAGCCCGAGAGCGCGGCACCGAGCGGAGTCGCGAGCAGCGCGATCATCCAGCCGTACTCCTCGACGGTGCCGAGACGCTGGACGGGAACGGTGGCGGCCGCGCTCTTCCACAGCTCGGCGGGGTACTTGCGCAGCGACTCGGTATCGAACCGGCCGAGCGCCACCGCGATGACCGCGACACCACGGGACCCGTAGACGGACGCCAGGTCCCGCGTGATCGACTCGACCGCCGCCCGGGCCGCGCCCGTGTGAGCCATCGCGGGCATTCCGTGGTGCGGCGACACGGTGACGTTGATGATCGTGCCCCCGCCGGCGTCGCGCATGGCGAGCTCATACGCGGCATGGCACATCGCGACCGTCCCGTCGACGTTCAGACGGTGGACCGCCCGCCATCCCTTGGTCGCGAGCGCCTCCGCCGGCACCATGTACTGGCCGCCGGCATTGTTGAGCACGATGTCGAGACGCCCATGACGCTCGAGCGCCGTTCTCACGATCCGGTCGGCCTCGCTCGCCTCGCGGATGTCCGCCGTCACGTGCGAGCACCGCTCGCCGACGTCGGCCGCCGCTTCCTCAAGTACCTCTGCGCGTCGTCCCGCGATCACGACCGAGGCGCCACAGCGGGTCAGTTCGACGGCCGCAGCCTTCCCGAGATTCGTCCCACCACCGGTCACGATCGCAACCCGCCCGTCGAGCGCGCGGTCGACGAACACGCACGAGGACGCCGCCGTCACTCCCCCAGCACCTTGATCACGAGCCGCTTTGGCCGACGGCCGTCGAACTCGCAATAGAAGATCTGCTGCCACGGCCCCAGGTCCAGCTCGCCGTCGGTGACCGGCACGGTCACCTCGTGGTGGACCAGCAGGTTCTTCAGATGGGCGTCGCCGTTGTCCTCCCCGCCCCGGTGGTGGCGGTAGTCCCCGGGATCCGGCAGCAGCTCCCTCGCCACCTCGCCGTCGGGCTCATGCCAGCTCGGTGGCGCCACCTTGTCGAGCCACTCGAGCACATCGGCCTGCAGCCCGAGCTCGTCGTCGTTGATCCACACGGCGGCGGTGATGTGCATCGCACACACCAGCGCCATTCCCTCCGCTATGCCGGCCTCGCGAACCGCCTCCGCCACATCCTCGGTTATACGGACGAACTCGCGGCGCTCCCGAGTATTGAAGGTCCGGTAGACCGTGTGGGACTTCAAGCAGGGGAGCCGGGATTCGAACCCGGATTCACGGTTTTGGAGACCGCGCGTGTAGCCATTGACTCACTCCCCTGGGACAGCCGCGATGGTACCGACCTCGCCCTGTCATGCGGCTCTTCTCCCCTGTACGAGGCCCGAAACCTCTGCGGCGCGTGTCCGCCCCCGGCACATAACAGCACGTGGGGGATGCTTATCTCCCGGAGGCGCGCGTCGGGACGGTGCTTTCGGGCGGAACCATGCGGGCGGAGGGACTCGAACCCCCACGAGCTAAGCCCACCGGCACCTAAAGCCGGCGCGTCTGCCAATTTCGCCACGCCCGCGCGAGACCAGCAGGCGATTCTAGGTCGTAGCGCCGGGAGAGCACCAGGAGCCCTCGTGGCACGGCCGGCGGTCGGCTAACTGCCGCACGCGCAAAGCCCAGTTTGTAAGGTCCCACACGTGTCCCAGCACCGGACTTTGACCCCCGGTTACGCGGTGGTCTACCCGAACCGGGAGAAGGCCTCGAGCAAGCTGATGAAGTCGTTCGTGGCGCTGGCGCTGCTCGTGTCGGTCGGGCTGCTGTTGATCGTGACGATCGGCGGGTGGTCGCAGCTCGAGGGGATGAAGCCGCTCAACTTCATCTGGTGCATCGCCTATCTCATCATCGCCTTCTACATCTGGGCCAGATGGGCACGCGGGATGCTTCCCATCGCGGCGGGCCTGGCGATTCTGATGCTGATGATCGCGATCGTCGCGGGCCTCGGACTGTCCGGGACGAGCTGGTTCGACCGCAACCACGCCGGTTTCGCCGAGGCGCAGTCGCTGTTCGGGGGAACCGGACTCAGCGCCGACACGCTCGGGACGATCACGCTGCTCCTGATTCCCGTGCAGGTGCTGTTGATCATCGTCGCGATGCGGGCGTTCGCGCAGGGCTGGAACGTCGAACAGGAAGTCCCGATCGAGGAGGCGCGTCGCCGGGGGTACGACCCGCCCGACACATCATCGCCGCGCGAGCCCGCGACGGCCTGAGGCCCCCCAACGATCGAAGAGTGCGGCGGGTGGGACTCGAACCCACACGTCCCGAAGGACAGTGCCTTTTGAGGGCACCGCGTCAGCCGATTGCGCCACCGCCGCGCTCGGCGCAGTTTAGTGGCGCGGGTTGGGCCGGGGGCACGCAGCGGCCTGTCGCCTAGCCCACGATCAAACCGACCAGCTCGTCGATCAACCCTGGCGGCGCCACCACCGTCCCGGCCGGGACGCCGTCACCCGGGGCCAGGTCACGCACGGTCAGGCCGGCGCGAGACGCAATCAGGCTGCCGGCGGCGACGTCCCAGGGATTGAGCCCGCGCTCGTAGTACGCGTCATAGCGCCCGCAGGCGCACCAGCAGAGATCGAGCGCCGCCGCGCCGACGCGCCGGATGTCGCGCACTCGCGGCAACAGCCGCGCCACCACGCCCGCCTGGCGCGCCCGCACGGCCGCGTCGTAATTGAAGCCGGTGGCGACCATCGCGAGATCGAGTGACTCAGCGTGGCCGTCGCGACGGATCGGCTCACCGTTCAGCGTCGGTGAGCCCGACCGCGTCGCCTCGAAGCGCTCCCCGGAGATCGGGTCGAGGACGACCCCGGCCAGCGTGCCGTCGGCCGACTCACAAGCGATGCTGACCGCGAACGCGGGGATCCGGTATAGGTAGTTGATCGTCCCATCTAGTGGATCGACGACCCAGCGGAGCTCTCCCTCCCCCGTCTCGCCACCCTCCTCGCCGAGGATTGCGTCGCCCGGACGGCGGCCGCCGAGCACAGAGCGGATCGCGGACTCGGCCGCCAGATCGGCTTCTGAGACCAGATCCGTCGGACCGCTCTTGGACCTCACCCCGCGGGCGCGCTCGCCGAACCGCGCGCGGAGTTCGTCCGCCGCCGCCTCGGCCGCCTCGCGCGCCACCGCGAGCAGCTCGCGCTCGTCCTTCGCAGTCATCTAATCGGGTTCTATCGGAAAAAGCTGCTGCGATCATCGGCCCGATGCGGTCACTCCAGACGACGACCCTGGCCGACTTCGACGGCCGCGGCGCCGGAACCGACGCCGAACGACGGGCGGCCCGGTGGCTTGCCGGCGAGCTGGTCGCATCTCGCCAAAGGGTGCGGATCGAGACGTTCTGGTGCCGTCCGAACTGGGCGCTGGCGCACGGCTGGCACGCCGCGCTGGCCCTCGTCGGCAGCCTGATCTCGGTCGGCGACCCGCTCGTCGGTACCGTCCTTCTCGCGGTGGCGCTCGCGTCGACCGTCGCGGACGAGGTCCTGGGCACGTCACTCGGGCGCCGCCTCACCCCCGAGCGCGCGAGCCAGAACGTGTTGGCAAGCGCGAGCCGGGAAACCGCATCCCGCGAAGCCACACGCCTGATCATCACGGCCAACTACGACGCCGGCCGGACGGGCCTGATCTACCACGACGCATTCCGGGACAGCGCGGCCCGCCTCAACCAAGCGACCCGGGGCGCGACACCCGGTTGGCTCGGATGGCTCGCGATCGCGATCAGCTACGAGCTCGCCATCGCGATCGTCCGCATCGCCGGCACTCACCCACCCGCCTTCCTCGGCGTCTTACAACTCCCGCCTGCGGTGGCGCTCGTCCTCACCCTGGCGGTCCTGCTCGAGACGGCCGGATCCGCCTACGGACCCGGCGCCAATGACAACGGAGCGGGCGTCGCGGTCGCGATCGCGTTGACGAACGCCCTAGCCACCGACCCGCCGCGCAACCTGACCGTCGACCTGGTCCTCCAGGGCGCCGGCGACAGCCAGGGCATTGGGCTCCGGCGCTACCTGCGCACCCACAAGCACTCGAACGCGATCGTGGTCGGGGTGGCGGCGACGGGCGCGGGAGAACCGGTCTGGTGGATCAGCGACGGGCGGCTCGTGCCGCTCCGCTACGCCCGCACGCTGCGAGCGCTGTGCGCCCAGACCGGCGTCGTGCCGCATCGCGGCCGCGGCGTCACGCCCGCCCTGCTTGCGCGCGCCACCGGCCTGCCGGCGATCGCGATCGGCTGTCTCGACGACCGCGGCCTCGCGCCCCGCTCGCATCGGCGAGCCGACACGTTCGAAGCGGTCGATGACAATGCGATCAATCGGGCGATCGGGTTCGGGCTGGACCTGATCGCGGCGATCGACGCGTCACTCGCTCAAACAACGGAAACGGCGACCGCTACACCGGCGTGACCGGATTGCGCTTGTCCGGCCACTCTCGATGCTTGCCGGCGATCAGCGCGAATCGGCGGATCAGCTCCGACCGGAGATCCTCGGGTTGGATCACCGCGTCGATCACCAGCTCCGATGCCAGGTGCAGGATGTCGATGTCCTCCGCGTACTCCCGCCGGAGCTCCTCGGTGCGCCCCGCGCGCTCGGTCTCGTCGGAGATGGCCTGAAGCTGGTTGTAGTACACGGCGTTGATTGCGGCCGAGGGGCCCATCACCGCGATCGACGCGGTCGGGAGCGCGATGCAGCAGTCCGGGTCGAATGCAGGCCCAGCCATCGCGTACAGGCCGGCGCCGTAAGCCTTGCGCACGATCACCGAGATCTTCGGCACGTTCGCCTCCGAGACCGCGCTGATCATCTTCGCGCCGTGCCGGATGATCCCCTCGCGCTCGACCTGGGTGCCGATCATGAACCCGGGCACGTCAGCGAGAAACAGCAGCGGGATGTTGAACGCGTTGCAAGTCCAGATGAACCGAGCGGCCTTATCGGAGCTGTCGACGAACAGCACGCCGCCCTTGGCCTTCGGCTGGTTCGCCACGATCCCGACCGCGCGCCCCTCGAGCCGCGCGTATCCCACGATCACTTCCTTCGCCCAGCGGGCGTGGATCTCGAGGAACGAGCCGCCATCCACCACCGCGTCGATCAGCAAGCGCATGTCGAACGGCTTGTTCTCGTCAATCGGGATCAGCTCGCGGATGGACAGCTCCGATGATGGCGTGGGCGCCGCCGGGGGCGCGCTCGGCGGCTCGCCGGCGAACGACGACGGGAAGTAGCTCAGATAGCGCCGCGCGAAATCGACTCCCTCCTCATCGCTCGCTACCAACGCATGCCCGACCCCGCTCCGAGAGGTGTGCATGCGCGCGCCGCCCATCTCCTCGAGCGTGACCTTCTCGCCGATCACCATCTCGGCCATCCGCGGCGACCCGAGATACATCGACGCGTTGCCGTCGCGCATGATCACGATGTCGCAGAACGCGGGAATGTAGGCGCCACCGGCGGCAGAAGGCCCGAACAGCGCGCACACCTGTGGGACCACGCCGGACAGCCGAACCTGGTTGAAGAAGATCCGTCCCGCGTGCCGCCTGCCCGGGAACATCTGCACCTGCTCGTTGATCCGCGCGCCGGCTGAGTCGACCAGATATACCAGCGGGATCCGAAGAGACAGCGCGCGTTCCTGGATCCGCACGATCTTCTCGACAGTGCGAGGCGCCCACGATCCGGCCTTGACCGTCGGATCGTTGGCCATCACCGCCACCGGCGCGCCGGCGATCGTCCCGACGCCCGTCACCACCCCCTCGGCGCCGAGCCCGTCCTCCTGCCATCCGGCCAGAAGCCCTTCCTCGGCGAACGAGCCAGCGTCCAGCAGCCGCGCCACCCGCTCGCGAACGGGCAGCTTGCCCTGCGACACGGCCTTCTCGCGATGGCGCTCGGGACCCCCGGCCAGGGCGCGCGAAACCGCGACGTCCAGCGGATCGCCGCGTTCCACGTCCGTCATGCGGCCTCCCACTCAACCGGACCGGCCAGCAGAACATGGCTCCCCAGCGGACGTCCAAGCACATCCTGTGCCGCGCGCGAGGCGGCGATCAGCGCACCCAGGTCCACCCCGGTCGAGATCCCCATCTCATGGAGCATCGATACGAGGTCCTCGGTGGCGATGTTCCCGGTCGCGCCCGCCGGAACGGGACAGCCGCCAAGCTCGCCGAAGCTCGACTCGAAGCTCTCGACGCCAGCCTCGAGCGCGGCCAGCACGTTCGCGAGGCCCTGCCCACGAGTGTTGTGGAAGTGGGCGGTCAACTCGACGCCCGGCAGGCGCTCGACCGCCGCCTCAAAGAAAGAACGAACCTGCACTGGATTGGCCATCCCGGTCGTGTCACCAAACCCGACCTCGACCGCGCCGGCCTCCACCAGCGCAAGAGCGATCTCCAGCACGCGATCGACCGGCACATGCCCCTCGTACGGGCACCCAAACGAAGTCGAGATGACGCCCTCGCATCGCAACCCTTCGGCCAAGGCCCGCGAGAACGTCCGCTGCAGCCCGGCCAGCGACTCCGACACGGAGCGGCCGACGTTCTTCTGGTTGTGCGTCTCGGACGCCGACAAGAAGCCGTTGATCTCCTGGAACCGGTCGCGCAACGCCAGCGCCCGCTCGAGGCCACGCTCGTTTGGAATGAGCACGCCCACCGCGACCCCGGCAGGCAGCGAAACCGCGGACAGCACCTCCGAGGCGTCGGCCAGCTGCGGGATCACGTCCGGCCGGACGAAGCTCGTGACCTCGATCCTGTTGAGGCCCGTCCGGCCGAGCATCTCGATCAACCGCACCTTCTCGGCGGTCGGGATCACCTCGGGCTCGTTCTGGAACCCGTCGCGCGGGCCGACCTCGCGGATTCGAACGGCGGCTGGAAGGCTGCTCACCCCTCGATTCTAGAAATCCCGACCGCTTCGGCGGTACACGAGCCTCCGCACTGCTCCTTCCCCGCGATTGCCCTCCTGACCCTAGCCCATACACTCCCGCGCCTTGGCGAAGTCCGTCTGCATCGTTGGGGGAACCGGCGCGCTCGGCTTCGGGCTTGCGCTGCGTCTTGGCCTGGCCGGCGTGCCGGTCGTGATCGGCTCACGTGACGGTCATCGCGCGGAGGAGGCGGCGGAGCACGCGTCACAACACGTTCCGCAGGGCTCCTTCATGGGACTCGAGAACCCGGGATCGACCAAGGACGCCGAAATCGTCATCCTGAGCGTCCCGTTCCGCAATCAATCCGAGACGCTCACCAACCTCAAGCACACGCTGCACCCGGACCAGCTGCTCGTTGACGCGACCGTGCCGCTCGCGGCGGCGGTGAGCGGCAAGGCGACGCGGAGCCTCGGCGTCTGGCAGGGATCGGCGGCGCAACAGGCCCAGGAGATGGCCCCTGACGGCGTCCGCGTCGTGTCGGCGTTCCACACGGTGAGCGCGGCGCTGCTCAGTGATCTCGACACCGAACTCGACGAGGACGTGCTGATCTGCGGCGACCGACGCGAGGACAAGGCGAAACTGGCCGACCTCGTCGACGCGATCTCGGGGCTCCGCCCGGTCGACTGCGGGCCGCTCGAGATGGCCCGGATCCTCGAGCAGCTGACACCGTTGATCATCTCGATCAACGTGCGTAACAAGGTCCGTGCCGGGATCAAGATCACGGGCCTGAACTCGCATTGAGCGGGCCGGTCGTTGTCCTCGCCGGAGGGACCGGCGGCGCGAAGCTCGCCCGTGGCATGCTCGACGTGGTCGGACCCGACCAGCTGGTCGTCATCGCCAACACCGGTGACGACATCGAGATCTACGGCGCGTACGTGTCGCCCGACCCGGACCTGGTCACGCTCTGGCTGGCGGACCGGATCGACGAGCGCGGCTGGGGCATCGCGGGCGACACCTTCCGCGTGATGGAGGGGCTCAGGCGCCTGGACGTCGACGTGTGGTTCAACCTCGGCGACGAGGACCTCGCGATCGGGGTCGAACGCGCACGCCGGCTCGGCAACGGCGAGCGACTCACCGACGCTCACGCTGCGATCGCGACGGCGCTCAGCGCACCGGGCCGGGTGCTCCCGATGAGCGATGCTCCCGTCCGCACCCGGGTGATGGCCGCCGGACGCTGGTGGCCGTTTCAGGAGTTCATGATCAAAGCCGGTGGCAAAGTCCCGGTCGAGGACGTCGACTTCCGCGGCATCAACGCCGCGCGACCGACGCCGGAAGTGCAAGAGGCACTCGCGACGGCCCAGGCGATCGTGATCGGCCCCTCCAATCCGGTCATCTCGATCGGTCCGATCCTCGGCGTGCCCGGATTCGGCGCGGCCCTCAAAGACAGCCCGGCCCCTGTCGTCGCGATCAGCCCGCTGGTAGCCGGTGCTGTCCTCAAGGGCCCGACAAAGGCGTTCATGGCGTGGGCGGGCCAGCCGCTGTCAAGCGACGGGATCGCGGCTCACTACAAAGGCATGATCGACGGCCTGGTCGCCGACACGCGCGCCGAGCAGGTCCCCGTGCTCGAGACCGACGTGCTGATGGACACGCCGGCCGCGCGCCGCCGGGTGGCCGGTGAGACGCTCCGGTTCGCGCTCGCGCTCGGGTAGGTACCGTTCGCGCGCCATGAGCACCCTCGCGATCCTGCCCATCAAGAGCTTCTCGCAGGCCAAGCAGCGGCTGCGCCAGGAGCTGAGCGACGCGGACCGGCGGGCGCTCGTTGATTCGATGTTCTCCGACGTTCTGGTGGCGCTTCGCCGGGTCCCTGCGCTCGAGCAGATCATCGTGGTCAGCGGGGACCGCGTCGCCCAGCGGATCGCCCAGGGGTACGGCGCCACCGTCGTCGAGGACGACGAGCGTGGCCACAACTGGGCCGCCAAGCAGGGGATCGAAGCCGCGCTCGAGGATGGGATCGAGCGCGTGCTCCTCGTCCCGGGTGACTGCCCGCTGATGGACCCCAAGGAGATCGAAGAACTGCTCGGGCACACCGACGCCGGGCGCTCGGCACTGATCGTCCCGGACCGCCACGGGACCGGCACGAACGCGCTGGTGCTCGCGCCGCCTGACGTGCTCGCGCCGAGCTTCGGTCCGGATAGCCGACGGCGCCACATGGCCGATGCCGACGCGGCCGTGGTCCCGGCCGAGGTCGTCGAGGTGCCGTGCCTGGCGCTCGACGTCGACACGCCCGACGATCTCGACGCTCTCCAGAAGCACCTGGCTGTAACTCGCGGCGGAGCGGCCCATACTCGCGGCATGCTCAATCAGTTGCTGCGAGCCCGGTCTTAGTGGCCGCCCCCGACCACTCGTGATCAGCGCCACCGCAATCGATGGGCTTCCGGAGATCGCCCCGGGCGACGACCTGGCGAACCTCATAGCGACGGCAACCACGCTGACAGATACCGATGTGCTTGTGCTCGCGCACAAGGTCGTGTCCAAGTCCGAGGGGCGAATTCGACGGCTCCGCGATGTACAGCCCGGCTCGCGAGCGCACGAACTGGCGAACCGGCTAAGCAAGGACCCGCGCCACGTTCAGGTCATCCTCGACGAATCGCGCGAGGTGCTGAGGGCCTCCCACGGCGTCCTCATAACCGTGACCCACCACGGGTTCGTGTGCGCCAACGCAGGCGTCGACGCCTCCAACGTCCCCGGTGACGACGCGGTCCTCATGCTCCCGCTCGATCCGGACGCCTCGGCGCGCACCGTCCGCGCCCGTATACGAACCCTCACAGACGCGAGTCCGGCGGTCCTCATCACCGACTCGTTCGGCCGCGCCTGGCGCCACGGTCAGGTCGACGTCGCGATCGGCTGCGCCGGATTGACCCCGCTCGAGGACTGGAGAGGCCGGACCGATACCACGGGGCGGGAGCTGAGGGCGACGTGGATTGCCGTCGCGGACGAGCTGGCGGCGGCCGCCGACCTCGCCCGGACCAAGGACGGCGGGCTACCCGTGGTCGTCGTGCGCGGCGCCGACCGGCACGTCAGCGCCGACGACGGACCCGGTGCGGCGGCTGTTATCCGCCCGGAGTCTCAGGACCTGTTCCGGTAGCGCGCGCACGCGCGGCGCGGTCGCGGTGATCACCGCGGCGAGCACGATCGCGACCCCGACCAGCTGAAGACCCGTCGGCGCCTCGCTGAGGATCAACACGCCGAGCGCGACCGAGCCGACCGGCTGAACGGTCAGCGTCAGCGACGTGATCGCGGCGGGCAGCCGTGGCAGCGAGGTCGTGATCAGCAGCCAGCCGATCACCTGCGAGGTCAGCGCGAGCACGATCAGCCAGCCGACGCCCGGCCACCCAGGCGTGAGATCGGCGTCGCCGATGATCAGCCCCGCCACCACGGCGCACAGGGTCGCGATCGCGGTCGCCTCGAACAGCGGGCCGGCGACGCGACGCAGGTCCGTGCCGCTGCGCCGCAGCAACAGAAGGAAGCCGACGTAGGCGAGTCCCGCGCCGAGGCCGAACGCGGCACCCCGGCCCGGAGCCCGGCCATAGGCCCCGTGCTCGAGCACACCTGAGATAAGCAGCACGCCCAGCAGCGCGATCGGCAGGGCTGCCAGCACGCGCCGGCTCGGCCGCTCGGACAGCACCGCCCACGCCACCAGCGGCACGATCACCACCTGGATGTTGGCCAGCACGGTGGCGAGCCCGGCGCCGACATCGTCGATCGAGTGGTGCCAGAGGATCAGGTCGGCGGCGAAGAACACGCCGGCCCCGATCGCCACCCGCCGATCTGACCACGACCGGGCGCCGAACCGCCGATCCTCGAGCCACGCCAGCACGCCGAGGATCGGCAGCGCGAACGCGCAGCGGAAGATCGCCGCCGTCGAAGGCGAGGCATGACTCAACCGGACGAGGATGCTCGAGAACGCAATCGCCACCGCGCCAAGCAGCGCGGACACGCGGACGAGGCGCTCGTTGGCGAGCCAGCGGTCCATGTACACCAGGCTAGACGCCGACCGACCGCCAGAAAGTCCAAAGTCGCTAGTTCTGAGTGGGCGCGCCGACCGCGTGGAACCCGCCGTCGACATGGACGATCTCGCCGCTGATCGCGCGCGCATAGTCCGACAGCAGGAAGCAGATCGTGTCGGCGACGGGGGCCGGGTCCTCGACATCCCAACCGAGCGGGGCCTGGGCCTGCCACAGCGCCGCCAGGCCCTCGAACCCTGGGATCCCGCGCGCGGCCACCGTGCCCAACGGCCCGGCAGACACAAGGTTCACGCGGATGCCTCGCGGACCAAGGTCACGTGCCAAATACCGCGATACCGACTCGAGCGCAGCCTTGGCGACGCCCATCCAGTCGTAGATCGGCCAGGCGACGGTCGCGTCGAAGTCGAGCCCGACGATGCTTGACCCCGCGCCCATCAGCGGCTCCAAAGCCACCGCGAGCGACTTCAGCGAAAACGCGCTCGTCTGGAACGCAGCGCTGGCGCTCTCGGGCGGGGTGCTCAGGAACCGCCCTCCCAATGCGTCCTCGGGCGCGAACGCGATCGCGTGCAGCGCGCCATCGACCGAGCCCCAACGCTCTCGCAGCGAGGACGTCAGAGCCTCCAAGTCCGAATCACTGTTCACGTCGAGCTCGAGCACGTCGACCTCGCTGGACAGCCGCTTGGCCGCCCGCTCGGTCATCCGCCGCGCGCGTCCGAAGCTCGTCAACACCACGGATGCCCCCCCGGCCAGCGCCCGCTCGGCCGCATGAAACGCGATCGAATCCTTCGTGATCACCCCCGTGATCACTAGCTTCTTGCCTTCGAGGATCACAACCGCGCGCCGGCGAGCGTCCACAGCGCGCCGGCAAGCCGCTCGCGCGTGTCGCCCGGCTCGATCAGCTCGTCGACGAACCCCGACGCCGCGGCTGCCTCGGCGCGCAGGTGCTCGTCGAAGTACTCGTCGGCCAGCCGTGCGTGCTCGACGTCGGCGTCATCGGCCGCGCGCAACTCGCGGCGATTGACGATCCCGACGGCAGCCCGGGCGCTCATGATCCCGAGCTCGGCCTCGGGCCACGCGAGCACGAGATCGGCGCCGAGGTCGCGCGAGTTCATCGTGATGTACGCGCCGCCGTACGACTTGCGCAG
Organism: Solirubrobacteraceae bacterium; assembly: GCA_035499395.1. Classification (GTDB taxonomy): domain Bacteria; phylum Actinomycetota; class Thermoleophilia; order Solirubrobacterales; family Solirubrobacteraceae; genus Palsa-465. Next base: position 45,585 of record DATJYY010000210.1, on the reverse strand, counting down.
CACGACCGTCAGCTTGGGCACACGAGCCGCCGCGAACGCTCGAACCAGCGACGCTCCGTGCCGGATCACACCGGCTCGCTCCTGCTTGGAGCCGGGCATGAAGCCCGGAGTGTCGACCACGGCGATCAGCGGAAGCCCGAACGAATCGCAGAACCCCACGAAGCGCGCGGCCTTCTCCGAGCCCTCCGCGTCGAGCACGCCGCCGAGATGGCGTGGCTGGTTGGCCACGATCCCGACCGGCCGGCCTTCAATCCGGGCGAAAGTGGTCACGACGTTCCGGGCCCAGCGCGGGCACAGCTCCAGCAGCGAGTCGGCGTCGACGATTCCGCGCAGCGCGTCGCGCACGTCGTAGGCACGCCGCGGCTCGGACGGCACCATGATCCCGGGGTCGTCGATCTCAGCCCCGACCGGCTCGACGACCGGCAACTCGGCCTTCGCAGATGACGGGAGATACGACAACAGATCCCGCACTCGCAAGGCGGCGGCGACCTCGTCGTGCTCCACCAGGTGGCATACACCGTTGTGCTCGTGCACGCGCGGGCCGCCGAGCGACACCGCATCGATTTCCTCGCCGAGCGCGTCCCGGACGACGCCGGGGCCGGTGAGGAACATCGCGGCGTCCTCGGTCATGATGATCAGGTCGGTCAGCGCCGGCGAGTACGCGCCGCCGCCGGCCGACGCGCCCGACACCACCGAGATCTGCGGGACCACGCCGGTCAGCCCGACCGTGTGGCGGAAGATCCGCCCGTACCCGGCCAGGGCCGCCTGTCCCTCCTGCATCCGGGCCCCGCCGGATTCGACGAACGCGACCACCGGAATGTGAGCGCGCTCGGCGGTCTTCAGAACGCGAACGATCGTGTCCGCGTGCTGCTCGCCGAGCGATCCGCCGAGGTACGAGCCGTCCTCGGCGTAGCACACGATCGGACGTCCGTTGACGCTGCCGGTGGCGCCGAGGACGCCGTCACCGGGCACGGCGCGCGCGCCCAGGCGGCGGGAGACCACGCGTGAGCGAAGCGGCCGGACGCTGCCGGGGTCGCACAGCGCCTCGAGCCGCTCGAGCGGATCGAGGCGGCGGACTTGATCGCGCTCAACGGTCGCGCTCACGACTGCGCTCCCTTGAAGACCAGCGCGACGTTATGGCCGCCGAACGCGAACGAGTTCGAGAGCGCGACGGGCGGGTGGCCATTGGACATCACCAGTGGGCGCGCCTCGCCCGGGACGTAGTCGAGATCGCAATCGGGGTCCGGGACCTCGTAGCCGACCGTCGGCGGGATCACACGCGCGGTGAGCGTCTTGACGGTGGCCACGGCCTCGACGGCGCCGGCGGCGCCGAGCAGGTGCCCGACGGCGGACTTGGTCGAGGAGATGGGGATCCTGTAGGCGCGGTCCTCGCCAAGTGCGCGCTTCAAAGCAGCCGTCTCGGCGGCGTCGTTGAGCTGCGTGGAAGTACCGTGCGCGTTGACGTAGTCGACCTCGTCAGGGCCGATGCCCGCGTCATTCAAAGCGAGCTCGATTGCGCGAGTCGCTGCAGCCCCGCTCGGTTCGGGCGCGGTGAGGTGGTACGCATCCGAGGTCGACCCGTATCCGGTGACCTCGCCGAGAACCTTCGCACCGCGAGCCGCGGCGGCGTCTGCCGCCTCGAGCACGAGCACCCCGGCGCCCTCGCCCATCACGAACCCGTCGCGGCGCGCGTCGAACGGCCGCGAGATCCCAGTCGGCGACAGCGCCTGCATCGAGTTGAAGCTCCCGAACCCGAACGGCGTGAGCGTCGCCTCGGCGCCACCGACGACGACCGCATCCGCGTCGTGGTACTGGATCATCCGCAGCCCGCATCCGATCGCATGCGCCCCACTCGAGCACGCGGACGCAACGCTGTACATCTGGCCCTTCAGGCCGAACTTCATCGACACCGCCGCGGCAGCCGCATTCGACATCTGTGCGGGAATTCCGAGCGGAGACATGCGCGCCGGGCCGCGGTCGCGCAGTACGTCGTGCTGCATCTCGATCGTCTGGATCCCGCCGATGCCGGTCGCCACGATGCAGCCGATCCGCATCGGGTCGTACGGCAACTCGCGGTCCCAACCAGAATCGGCGAGCGCCTCCCCCGCGGCGACGAGCGCGAGCTGCGCGAAGCGGTCGAGCCGTCGCATCTCCTTGACCGTGAGCACCTCGCTGGGCTCGAAGTCGGTGCACGCGCCGGCGCCGTCGAAGATTCCGCATTCGCCAGCCGCCCACCGCGAGTACAGCATCTCGGACCCAACGCCGAGAGGCGTCACGGCACCCAGCCCCGTGACCACGACCCTACGTCGCGAGGGCAGGTGGCCGTTCGAGTCCGCGTCGCTCACGAAGTACCCGGCTTCACTCCGCGCGGCTGACGATCAGGTCGATCGCGTCGCCGACGGTCTTGAGCTCCTTCATGTCCTCGCCCTTGAGCACCACGCCGTAGTCGTCCTCGACGACCTGCGCCAGCTCGACCAGGTCGAGCGAGTCGATGTCGAGCTCCTCGAACGTCGATTCGCGGCTGATCTGGTCAGCGTCGGGACCGAAGCTCGCGAGCGTCTCGACGACGCGGGCCTCGACCTGCTCTGCGGTAACCGTTGCCATAGGTGTATTCCCCTTTCAGTTGATTGTGGTTCTAGGCCGCCAGGCCACCGTCCACGGTGAGCACCGCGCCGGTGACATAGCTGGCCTCGTCAGATGTCAAGAAGCGAACGCAAGCCGCGACCTCGTCCGGAGTGCCCAGGCGCCGGGCGGGAATCGCCCCGAGAACCTCCTTCGACGCCCCACCGATGAACTCGGTGTCGATCAACCCCGGCGCCACCGCGTTCACGGTCACGCCGCGGCGCGCGACCTCGACGGCCGAGGTCTTGGTCAGCGCGATCAGCCCCGCCTTCGCGGCGGAGTAGTTCGCCTGCCCGGGGTTGGCGCGCAACGCGACGGCAGAAGAGATATTGACGATCCGTCCCGAGCGCGCGCGGATCATGGCCTTCAGTCCGCGCCGCGTCAACCTGAAAGCAGCGGTCAGGTTGGTCTGAAGCACCGAGTCCCATTCCTCATCACCGAGCGAAGGAGTCAGATCGTCCCGGCTGATCCCGGCATTGTTGACCAGCACGAGGACGGGACCGTCGAAGTGCGACTCGAGAGCTCCGAACAGCTCATCGGGCGCACCGGGATCGGAGACGTCGGCCGCGAGCGCAATCGCCCGTCCGCCGTCGCGTTCAATCTCGGCGACGACCGCCTCGGCCCCCTCTCGATCGGAGCGGTAGTTGACGCCGACCTGCCAGCCGTCGCGCGCCAGCGTCCGCGCGATCGCCGCGCCGATACCTCGGGAGGCGCCGGTCACGAGAGCAGACCCGGTTCGCTCAGCCATTGTCCGAGCCGCCCCATTCGATCACGCCGGCCCCCCAGGTGAATCCAGCCCCGAAGGCGCTCAGCAGGACACGCGAGCCCGGCTTCAGCCAGCCCCGGCGTTCGGCGAACACGAGCCCGAGCGGCAGGGTTGCCGCTGAGGAGTTACCCAGGTTCTCGATACAGTCCACGACGCGCTCGGACGGAAGCTGAAGCTTTTCCGCAAGCGCCCGCAGAATCCTCCCGTTGGCCTGGTGATAGACGAACAGGTCGATGTCGTCGAGCGTGAGGCCCGCGCCCTCGACGGCCGCCAGCGTCGCCTCGCCCATCCGCGCAACCGCGTGGCGATAGACCTCGGGCCCGTCCATGCGCAGCTTGCGATCCTCGTGGGCGATGTGGATCGCGGGCGCGCCGGAGCCGTCGGCCCCGAGCACGATCGGCCCGATCGCACCGACGTCTCCCGAGGCGGGACCAACCACGGCGGCGCCGGCGCCATCGCCAAACAGCGGCGCGGTTCGCTTGTCGTCCCAGTCGATGATCCGCGTGGTGAAGTCGGCTCCGATCAGCAGCACGGTCTCCGCGCGCCCGGTCTCGATCTGGGCGGCGGCCAGCGACACCCCGGACAGGAACCCGGTGCAGGCGGCGCCGAGGTCGATCGCGCCGGCGCGGTCGGCGCCGATCGCGTGCGCGACGACCGGCGCGGCGTTCGGCATCAGCTCGTCCTGGGTGAGCGTCGCGACCAGCACCAGATCGACATCGGAAGGTTCGACCCCCGCGCGGCTCAGAGCCGCCGAGCCGGCGCGCGCCGCAAAGTCAGAGAGCCGCTCGTCCGGGGCCGCGACCGGCCGCGCGCGAATACCGGTTCGAGAGACGATCCAGTCTTCGCTGACCCCGAGGCGCTCCGCCAGTTCGGTGGTCGTAACCCGCGCTGACGGGACCTCGGCGGCAACCGACAACAGCGCCGGCCGGGCGGGCTCGTCGGCGTGGAGGGCGCCCTGCGCTTGCGGACTGATGAGGCGCGACTCAAGCATGCGCGAGCTCCACGTCCCTGAGCGTGCGCTTGACCAGACCGGTCAGAACGCGTCCGGGCCCGACCTCGACGAACCGGTCGCCACCGCGGTCGTGCATCGCGAGCAGCGTCTCGCGCCAGCGGACGGGCACCGTCAAAGCCTGCGCCAGTTGGGCACGCACGTCCTCGAACGGCGCGGCCGTGACCGCGGACAGAACGGTGACCCGCGGCGAAGAAATCTCGACCCGCGACAACGCCGCCTCGAACTCGGGAACCGCCTCGGCCATCATCGGCGAGTGGAACGCGCCTGTCACCGGAAGCTCCATCGCCCGCAGTCCCAGCTCCTTGGCGGCGGCGCTCGCGTCGGCGAACGCGCTCCGGTCGCCGGACAGGACCACCTGCTGGGGCGAGTTGTCGTTCGCCACCGCCAGTGCGTGCGCGTCTGCCAGCTCGGTGGCGCGGTCGGCAGCGCCGGCGCCCAACAGCGCGAGCATCCCGCCGTCGCCGGCGCGCTCGCCCGATTCCTGCATCAGCCTGCCTCGGAGCGCCACCAGCTCGAGGCCGTCGCGCTCGCTGAGGCAACCGGCGGCGACGAGCGCCGCCAGCTCGCCGAGCGAGTGGCCGGCCATCATTTCGCCGTCAGGGCGTCCCAGCCCCTCCCACCCCGCGAGGCTCGCGCAGAAGATCGCGGGCTGCGCAAAACGAGTGCCCTCCTCTGCGCGCGCGAAGGCGTCCTCGCCGACGATTTCGTCGGCGAGGGAGAGGAGGTCGGGGCGCGCCTCGGACACGGTCTCACGCATGTCCGGGGTCTGGCTGCCTTGACCAGGAAACAGGATCGCGGTGACTCCCATTCTGCTATCACCCTACGCGGCAATCCGGGTCCGGATACAGCCGCCAGGCGGTCTTCCCCCCGTTCGGGGGGAGGGCCGAAATAGCGCCCCGAAAGCCTTGAGTCTCCCCAAGCCATCACCGTCTTCCGCGGCCCTCGTGACCGGCGCGTCGGCCGGGATCGGTAGCGAGATCGCCAAGCTCCTGGCCGCGCGCGGCCATAACCTCGTGCTGGTCGCGCGGCGCAAGGAACGACTCGTCAAGCTCGCCGATGAGCTGACCGAAGACCACCGCGTGCGGGTCGAGACGATCTCCTGCGACCTCGGCAAAGCGGCCCCGCGAGGAAAGCTGCCCGGCCAGATCGACGAGCTCGGTCTCGAGGTCGAAATCCTCGTCAACAACGCCGGCTTCGCCACCGGCGGCCCGTTTCACGAGGCCGACGCCGAGCGCGAACTCGAGCAGGTGCGCGTGCTGGTCGAGGCCCCGGTCGTGCTGACTCGGATGTTCGCGCCCGGGATGGTCGAGCGCGGTCGCGGCGCGATCCTGAACGTCGCCTCGACCGCCGGCATGCAGCCGATGCCCTATTCCGCGGGCTACTCGGCCGCCAAGGCGTACGTGCTGACGTTCTCCGAGGCACTGCATCAGGAGCTAAGGGGTCTGGGGGTGACGGTGACCGCGCTCGCACCGGGCCCGGTCGAGACGGACTTCTGGCAGATCGCCGGATGGGAGACCGCAACCGGCAAGTCGTTCGAGCGGGCCGTTCCCGGAACGCTGATCTCGGCCGGGCACGCTGCGCGCGCCGGCGTCGAGGGCCTGGACCATGGTGAGCGCGTGGTTGTGCCCGGGCTGCCGATGCGCGTCGGCATGCTCGCCAGCCGCTACATCCCGCATGCGTTGAAGCTGCCGGCGCTCGAGCGGTTCATGCGCCCCGGAAATCAGTAACCCGGCTTTCTCAGCACTCGCCATCTCCCGCCGTCGTCAGTGCTGAGAAACTCGGTCCAGAACCGAGTGAATCTGAATTCACGCCGGGCGCGGGTGGCGAGTGTGGAGTTTTCGGGTGCTAACCGAGCAGACCGATTCGCTGGGCGCGCTGCACGGCCTCGGCCCGGTTCCGGGCTCGCAGCTTGCGGTACAGCGCGCTCGTGTGCTCCTTGACGGTGTGCGGCGAGAGGTACAGCTGCTCGGCGATCTCGCGGTTGGTGGAGCCGACCGCGATCAGGTCAAGCACCTCGCGTTCGCGTTCGGTCAGGAGCGGCGCCGGCTGCTCGGCCTTCGGCGGGAACGACGTCATCCCGAGCCCGACCCGGCGCACGGCCGCCGCCACGCGCGAAGCCTCCCAGTCCTTGGACACGAACCCCGACGCGCCTGCGGCGCGGGCGGCCGCGGGCGACATCCGGCCGGCGCCTGAGATCAGCAGCACTCGCGTCGCCGGCGACGCCTCCCGGATCAGGCCGCTCAGCTCAGCGCCCGACTCATCGGACAGGAACAGGTCGACGAGTGCGACGTGCGGCTTGTTGGCACGCGCGAGCGCGATCGCCTCCGCCCCGGTCCGCGCCTGGAAGAACCGTTCGACCCACGGTTGCTCACCGAGCAGCACCCGGAAGCCCCAGTGAACGACGTCGTGGTCGTCGACAACGAGCACGCGCAGCCGGCGATCGTCCATCAGAACTCCTCGGGTTCGAGCGCGTCCGCGTCACGCTGATCCTGAACCAGCGGGATGACCAGGCGCACCCGCCACCGGTCCTCGTCGACGGGTCCGAACTCAACCACCCCGCCCTGCTGGAGGGCCTCGAACGCGGCGAGCCGAAGGCCCATCCCGGGGTCCCCGTCTCCCGAGCGGGCGCCGTCGTTGCGCACCTCGAGCGTGAACGTGTTCTCGTCGCGCGACACCGCGACCTCGACCCGTGAGGGATCCGCATGCTTGGCGATATTGCGCAGCGCCTCCGCGAGCACCGATTGTGCGAGCGGCTCGAGGTCGGCCGGCACCGTCGTATCGCCGCGCCAGTCGACCGCGACGACGAACCCCGGCGACCTGCGGACGCGTTCGAGCTCGGCCGCAAGCGTGGTCCCGGTCTCGGGGGCCAGCGGCGCGAGCGGACGCTCGAGCGCCCGGCGCAGATCGCTCAATGCCTCCTGCATCTCGATCCGGCAGCGCTCGCGCTCCGCGCGGTCCAGCGGCTGCTCGGCACCCAACGCGAGCGAGACCCCGAACAGGCGCTGGAGCACGCTCTCGTGGATCTCGCGGGCGAGGTCGAGCCGCTCGCCGAGCCGGCGGTTGCGCTCCTGCTGGCGGGTCACGTTGCGCGCGGCCGCGACGAGCGCCGCGGTCTTGCCGAGCGTCCACAGCAGGTGTCGCTCGCCGTCCGAGAGCTCGAATCGCCCGCCGCCGCGATCTGCGCAGATCACTCCGTACGCGTAGCCCCCCGCGCTCAGCGGCGTGCACACGAGCGTGGTGACGCCGAGCAGCTGGGCGTACTCGGGCGGGACCTGCTCCTCGATTCGCTCGGACACCACGACTACCTTGTCCTCGAGCAGCGCCCGCTGCGCGATCGGCGTGTTGACCAGCGTCGGCCTGATCCCCGACAGCTGGTCGAACTCGATGCCGTAGGAGCCGATCGCGCGGACGCGGCGGCGCGCGCCGTCGGCCATGAAGATCGCGGCGCGTCGCATCGTGGTCAGGCGGCAGATCGCTTCGCAGATGCGGTCGTAGAACTTGGTCGGCGAGGTGTGCATGTCGATGTCGGCGAGCAGCTCGACGAACACCTCGAGCGGCTCGACGCCGGCGAACAGCGAGGGCGAGCGGTCGGTTATCGGCTGATCGACGCTCACGCCGCGGCGACCGGCACCTCGTAGCACCGGCGAATCTCGTACAGCGTCGTTCGCTCCGCCGCCGGGCGCCCCGCCCGGTGGGCCGCGGCCACCAGCTCAGCTGGTGTGAGCTTGACCCCGTGGTAGCTGCCGGCCATCCGCGAGATCGATTCCTCCATGAGCGTGCCGCCGAGGTCGTTGACGCCCCATCGCAGCGCCTCGGTTGCGGCGTCGAGGCCCATCTTCACCCAGGAGGCCTGAAGGTTGACGATCGTTCGCCCGAGCGCGAGGCGGAACGCGGCGGTGTGCTTGAGGTTCTCCTCGCGCGAGATCTCCTCCACCCCGTGCGTGCGTCCGAGGAGCGTGTGGAACGGGATGAACGAGAGCGGCACGAACTCGGTGAAACCGCCGGTGCGCTCCTGGAGCTCGCGCACCACCCGCATGTGCTCCGCGAGCTCCCATGGTTCTTCGACGTGGCCGAACATCACGGTCACGGTCGAGCGGATCCCCTCCGCGTGCGACGCCTCGATGATCTCGACCCACCGCGCCACCGGCAGCTTGTTCGGGCTGATCCGCTCGCGGACGCCATCGTGTAGTACCTCTGCCGCCGTCCCCGGCGTGGACCCCAACCCCGACTCGCGCAGGCGATCGAACACCGCCCGCGGGGAGAGCCCGCTGACGTCGCACATGTGCGCGACCTCCATCGGGGAGTACGCGTGCAGGTGAATGTCGGGCGCCTCGTCCTTCGCGACCCTCAGCCACCTCTCGTAGTCGGGCAGCCCCCAGTCGGGGTGGATGCCCGACTGCATGCAGATCTCCGTGGCGCCGAACTCGATCGCGTCGCGGATGCGCCGGCGGAACTCCTCCTCTGAGTGCTCGTAGGCGTCCGGCGACCGGCGCGACTGCCCGAACCCGCAGAACGCGCACCCGACCGTGCAAACGTTCGACACGTTGATATTGCGGTTCACGACGAACGTCACCGTCTCCCCCGCCAGCTCCGACCGGAGCTCGTCGGCCGCGCATCGCATCTCCTCGATGACCGACGGCCGCGTCTCGGCAAACAGCGCGGTCAGCTCGTCCGGGGTCAGCGAAAGCCCCTCGCGAGCCCGCGTGACCGCCCGGGGTGCGACGCCGTCGCCAACCTCCACCGACCCGCGGCGCCCCGACCCCCGGCGCGGGATGAACGACCAGTACTCGGCCTTGATCACGTCCATCACCGGCCGCGAGATCCACTCGGGATCGATGTACTCCGGATACACGCACAGCCGCTCGGAGAGCGCGAGCCCGTCGGCACGCAGCCGCCTGCGGACCTCGGTCGGAGATGGGAACGGATGCTCGGGCGAGATGTGATCGCCGTTCGCGCTCAACCCGCCGAGGTCGGTCGCGCCCGCCCGAACCAGCTCGACCCACCAGTCCGACAGGTTCGGCGGAACCTGAATACCGACGTCGGGCATCAACCGCCGCGTCTCCGCGACCAGCCGCTTCATGTCCTCCACCGTGACCTCGCACGCCCACGACGGAGCATCCAGATGCGGCCCGTCCCACAGCCCGGTCCGCCAATACTCCTCCGCCGCCGCGCCCGCGATCTGCCCAGGCTCCCGCCCGTAATAGCTCTGATGCGGCACGAAGTTCTGGAGGATCACCTCCTGGATGTGCCCGTGGCGCCCGTGAAGCTCGGCGAGCTTCGCCAGCGACGCCATCCGCTCATCCTCGGTCTCCCCGATCCCCACCAGGATCCCGCTCGTGAACGGGATCCTCAGCTCACCCGCGGCCGCGATCGTCTCGATCCGCCGGGCCGGGTGCTTCGTCGGTGAGCCGGCGTGCACGGTCTCCATCAGACGTTCGGACACCGACTCCAGCATCAGACCCTGGGACGCCGTCACTTCTCGCAGCCGCGCCAGGTCCGCACCGGAGAGCACGCCGAGGTTCGTGTGCGGCAACAGCCCCCGCTCGAGCGCCCGCTCGCACACCCACACCACATACGACGTGAAGTCCTCATGCCCATACTCCCGGAGCCGCCGGGAAACCTCCGCGTTGACCTCCGGCTTCTCGCCCGTGAGCACGAGCAGCTCCTTCACGTGGTGGCGCGAAACCGCCCGGTCCAGCAACGCCACCACCGCCTCAGGCGAATGCAGATGGGGTCGATGAGTCGCGAACGCGCAGTACTTGCAATAGCAGCGGCACGTCCGCGACAGCGACAGCGTGAGGTTCCGGCTGAACGTGACACGGCGACGCATGCGCGCGGCCCATTCTACGAATCGGCCCCCTGGCCCCACTGAGCGCCTATCCTGCCCCCGCTGATGCTGAGTGGACGGCCACTTGGAGCGATCCGTGCACGGGCAGCTTTCGGCTTCCTCGTGGCCACCACCCTCGCCGCGGTCGCCGCCGGCTGCGGCTCGGGCCTGTCGTCCTCGAGCTCGACGACGACCGCGGCGAAACCGGCGGCAGCAGCCGCGCCCCCGGCCGCCCGGAAGGCCACACTGATCCTCGACTTCACCCCGAATGCCGTCCACACCGGCATCTACGCCGCGCTCGCTCGCGGCTACGACCGCGCGCACCGGGTGCACCTGCACGTCATCGCGCCGACGGCCACGACCGACTCGATCAAGCTGCTCGAGACCGGCAAGGTCAACTTCGCGATCCTCGACATCCACGACCTTGCGATCGCTCGCGAGCGCGACGAGGACATCGTCGGGATCATGGCCATCGTCCAGCGTCCGCTGGCCGCGGTGATCGTCGCTCCGGGCGTCGGATCACCGAAAGCGCTCGAAGGCAAGACGGTCGGCATCAGCGGCGTGCCCAGCGACACCGCCGTGCTCAGGTCGACCGTGACCGGCTCGGGCGGGGATCCCGCCAAGGTCAAGACGATCACAATCGGCTTCAACGCGGTCGCCGACCTGCTGGCGGGCCGCGTCGCCGGCGCGACCGCGTTCTGGAACGACGAGGGCGTGACGATTCAGAGCAAGCGCCCCGGCTTCCGCGTGTTCCGCGTCGACGACTACGGCGCGCCCTCCTATCCCGAGCTCGTCGTGTGCGCCACGCGCGCGACGCTCGACCGCGATCCGGCGCTCGTGCGCGGGGTCGTGGACGCGGTCATCCAGGGCTACGAGTACACGCTTTCGCATCCGGGGCAGGCTGCTGCCGATCTCGAGCACGAGGTCGCAGGCCTGGATCCGAAACTCGTGGCGGCCCAGCTGAGCGCCCTGCTCCCCGCGTTCCGGGGCGCGAGCGGCAGGGTCGGCACGCTCGATCCGGCCATCCTCGCCAAATGGGCGGCCTGGGAGGCGCGATTTGGGATCGTCACCCACCCGCCCGACGTCGCCCGGACCTTCGACCCGAGCTACGCCGCCGACGCGCCTTCCGCTCCGACCGGGTGACCGCGAGAATGGCTCGATGACAGGACACTCCCGGCTGGTCGCCGCCGTCGTGGCGGCGGTCACGATTGGCGCTGCCGCGGTGGCGCTCGGCGTCGCCCTGCTGCTCGGCGACATCGTTCACCTGCGCTCCACCGCCACCTCGACGCTTCGTACCGGCGACTACCTGGACGCCACGCTCGACGTCGAACGCGCAGTCGTCGACGCCGAGACCGGCCTGCGCGGCTACGTGATCACGGGCGAGCGGCAATTCCTCGGCCCGACCCGGACGGCACAGGCACAGCTGCCACAGGCCACTGCGGCGCTGGAGCGGGCCGCGAGCAACGAGGGCGCATTCGTGGCCCGGGCCACCGCGCTCGCCAACTCCGCGCGCGCCTACATGACCGGCTACGTGCCGCGCGTGACCAAGGAGGTCGCCACCCATTCCGCCGCCGCCCAGTCGGTCTCCACGACCGCGCTCGGCAAGTCACTCGTCGACGGCATCCGAGGACAGACCGCCGAGCTCGAGCGCCTGATCTCGGCGCGTCAAGCCGCGAGGCAGCGGTCCGCGCGGAATTCAGCGAACCGAGCGGTGGCTGTCGCGATCGTCGTGCTGATCGTGCTCACGGGGCTGACGCTGGCGCTGGGCGGCTTCCTCGGGTGGCTGCTGCTCGGCCGCGAGCGGGCTCGGGAGCGCGCGGCTTTCCTGGCCGATTCGGGCGCGCTGCTCGACCGGGGGACCACGGGCGAGGAGGTCCTCGACGCGTTCGCAAAGCTCGCACTGGAGCGCGGGAACGCGTACTGCGTCGCCGAGGAGCTCGGTGGGCCGCAACTGCTCGCCCCCGATCTGGAAACGGGACACGTTGCCTCCGGAGACGCCACGATCGTCTCGCCGGGCGACCGGCCGCGGGCGGAGGAGGCCTGGGAGCAGGCCCGACGGCTCGCGCAGACCCGGCGGGTCACCTCGACGCACACCGCGGTCCTCCCGTCACAGGCCGGCGACGTTCACGTGCTGGCGCTCGCCGGCATGGCCCGAGGCAGCCTCGACGCTCGCGTGCTGCTCGCACGGCGCGGACGCGGGTGGCGGCGCGAGGAAGTCCAGGTGATCGAGGCGCTCGGGGCACGGTTGGCGCTGGCTCTCCAGGCACGGGCCCTTCAGGCGCGCACGGAGGCCCTTTACCGGCGGAGCGACCACATCGCGCGGACGCTGCAGCAGAGCCTGCTCCCCGAGGTCATCCCGGACTTGCCGTCATGCGAGCTCGCGGTCCGGTTTGCCCCGGCGGGCGAGGGCGACCTGGTCGGCGGCGATTTCTACGACGTCTACCCCGTCGGCGACGATCATTGGGCCGTGGTCGTGGGCGACGTGTGCGGCAAGGGGCCACACGCGGCCGCGGTGACAGCGATGGCTCGCTGGACGCTGCGAAGCTTGGCCGGTTCGCTCCGGCCGCCGGCCGAGGTGCTGCGGTCACTGAACGCGGCGATGCTGCGCCAGGACCTCGACGGCCGCTTCATCACCGTCGCCTACGCCTTGCTCAGCGTCGGCGCCGACGAGGCTCGGGTGACGGTCGCGTGTGCCGGACATCCCCCGGCGATCTTCGTCTCGGAGGCGGGCGAGCCGGCGAGGCTCGACGCCCACGGCGACCTGCTCGGGATCTGGCCCGAGATCCAGCTTGCCCAGGTCGAGCTGCGACTGGTCGCCGGAGAGAGCCTCGTGCTCTACACGGACGGCGTCACCGACCAGGGCCCCGGCCCTCAGCGCCTCCCCGAGCACGCGCTTCGTGACCTGGGCGCCGATCCGAGCGCGCGCGCGCTGGCCGACGCTCTGCGCGCCGAATCCGAGCGCTGGAGCCCCGTGCCCCGTGACGACGTCGCGATCGTCGCCCTGCGATACCTGCCGGCTGCGCGCAGCGGCCGCGCGTCGCGGCCGACCGAACGTCACGCGGCGGTCCCGGCCGGCGAGCGGGCTTGACGGTCGAGCGCCCGCGGGCATAGTCTGCGAACCCGGTCCGTCGAGGGAGGTACGACAGTGAAGGCTCGGGTTATCAGCGCGCCGGTGATCGTCGCGGCGCTGGTCGTTATCGCTGGGGTCAGCGCGGGTCCGGTCGCATCCGCCGCCACCAAACACATGCCCGCCCCGGGTGTCGCCGCCCCGGGTAGTCCAGGCGACGAGAGCTACTTCGATCTCGCGCGCAAGGACTGCGTCGGCACCGCCCGCAACACGACCTCGAAGGTCTGGTTCACGGTCGCCGACGGCGTGCTGTCCGACACCTACTGGCCGACGATTGACGCGACCAACGTCAACACCCTGCAGTACCTGGTCACCAACGGGCACACGTTCACCGACCTCCAGACCCGGGACATGACCTACAAGGTCCTCCCCGACCCGACCGGAATGTCCTGCACGGTCGTCGCCACCAGCGCCGCCCATGGGTACCGGATCAGGACAACGTACATCGCCGACCCCGCGCGTAACGCGGTACTGATGCGCGTCGGGTTCAGCGGCCCGCGCTCCGATCGGCTCTACCTGCGCCTCGATCCGCTCGCCGGCGGAACTGGTGGCGGCGGCTCAGACAACGCCGGTGGGAACTCCGCGACGATCGCTCGCGGCGAAGTGCCGGTCGCCTACAACACCAACACCACGACCAATGCGGTCAACCGCGACTACGCCGTCCCCACCTACATGGCGCTCGAGTCCTCGGATGGTTTCTCGAGCACGAGCGTGGGCTACGCCGGGACCGCCAGCGACGGCCTGATGATGCTCGACTCGCGCCGCTCTCTGACTCCGTACTCGTCCGCGTCCGACGGTCACGTCACGCTCACCGCCGGCCTTCCCGTCTCGCGTCGTGGCACGGTCAATCTGGCGCTCGGATTCGGGACCACCAAGAAGAGGGCGATTAAGGAGGCGGCCGCATCGGTGTCGCAGCCTTTCGGGCGGGCCTGGCTCGACTACGAGCGACAGTGGTGGCAATACGACGCCGGCCTCCGTAAGCCCGCCCGCCGGCTCGGCCCGCCCGCCATCCGCGAGTACTACCAGTCGGTGAACGTGGTCAAGGCGAGCGAGGACAAGACCTTCACCGGAGCGATCGCCGCCGGCCTCGCCTCGCCGTGGGGCCAGTCCGTGCCCGCCGGCAACTTCACGAACGGCGAGCCGACTTACTTCGGTTCCTACCGCGAGGAGTTCTCCCGAGACATGTACGAGGCGTTCACGGGACTGCTGGTCGCCGGCGACGTCCGAACCGCGCAGGACGCGACCAAGTTCCTGTTCGATCGCCAGCAGCAGGCGGACGGGTCGATGCCGCGCAACTCGCTGCCCAATGGCAAGCCCGCGCCCGACACCGGCGGCCTCCAGCTCGACGAATGCTCGTACCCGATCCTGATGGACTGGCAGTCCGGGCTCGCGGGCGACAAACGGCTGTATCTGAAACACGTGGTCCCCGCCGCGGATTTCGTGGTCGCCCATGGCCCGTCGGACGGATCCGAGCGCTGGGAGGAGCAGAGCGGCTACTCGCCGTCGACGATCGCGGCGGAGATCGCGGGGCTGACCGCGGCAGCGGCGATCGCGACGGTCAACGACGACCCCGCCCACGCCCGGCTCTACCAGGCCACGGCGGACGACTTCGCGCGGAACATCAAGGCCTGGACCGTCACCACGAGCGGACCGCTGGGGCCCGACTACTTCATTCGCGTCTCGAAGACAGGCGACCCGAACGCGGCGATGTCGTACAGCCTCGGCAACGGCAGCGTCACCCTCGACCAGCGGTCCGTCGTCGATGCGGGCTTCCTCGAACTGGTTCGTCTCGGCGTGCTTCCCGCGAGCGATTCGGACGTCCAGGCGTCGGTCAAGGTCGTCGACGACACGATCGAGCGCACGACCCCGAGTGGTCCGGGCTACTACCGCTACGGGACGAACTCCGGGGTGAGCGACGACGGCTATGGCGACTGCTTCCAGCCAAGCGGGTCGAGCTGCAAGGTGCCTGGTGCCCCGTGGCCGCCGACCGACACCGGAACCGGACACCTGTGGCCGGTCCTGTCGGCCGAGCGTGGCGAGTTCGACATCGTGAACGGCGACGCCGGCGAAGCGTCGACGCTCCTCACTGCCATGCGCGACATGACCTCGGGGCAGGGGCTCGAGCCCGAGCAGGTGTGGGAGGATCCGCATCTGGGGCCCTCGCCATTCGGTTCAGACCCGGCAACCGCCTCGATCGGTTTCACGGACGGTCAGCCTGCGGGCTCGGCCAGCCCGCTGACGTGGGCGCAGGCGTCCTACGCCCGCCTCGCGCTCGACATCAGCGCGGGCCGCAACCTCGAGACCCCGGACATCGTCACCAACCGCTACGTGGCACAGGGACCGCCCGGATCGCTGCCTCTGACCGTGACGTCGCCGACCAGCGGATCGACCGCGACGCCGCCGATGGTCACCGTGACCGGGACCACGACTGCGGGCGCGCGAGTCGACGCGGAGGCGTCGGGATTCTTCGGCGCCCCCGGAGTGCTGTCCACCAAGGCAGACCCGACCACCGGTGATTGGTCATTGAAGCTTCCGGTGAGCTTCGGGACGACGACGATCACGGTCACGGCGACGCTCGGGCGCAGCACCGGCTACACCCAGCTGTCCGTCACCAACGCCGTCCTGCCGGGCACGAGCGTGCTCGACGTCACTGACCAACCGCCGAACGACGACAACGGGCCGGGCACCTACCAGTACCCGACCGCGCCGGACTTCCAGCCCGGAGCGTTCGACCTGACGCGCCTCCAGGTCAGCCAGGACGCGAACAACGTGTACATCCGCGTGACGATCCGCAACCTCGCGCCGACGTTCGGCTCGGCGTTCGGCGCGCAACTGCTCGACGTCTACGTGCGCAACCCGAGCGCGGCCAGCTTCTCGACCGCGGGCGCTTATCCCCAGCTGAATTACGGGATCGCGTCCTCGAGCGCGTGGAGCGAGCGGCTCGAGGCGCAGGGCTTCGCGTCACCGCTGTTCGTCGGCCCCTCGGGCACCTCGGCGGGCTCGGCCCAGTTCGTGGTCGACTCGACGGGCAACACCGCGACCCTGGTGGCGCCGATTTCCGAGTTCGGGACGGTCGGATCGGGCTGGGTTTTCACCCTGGCGCTCACCGGCCAGAACGGCTTCAACAGCTACCAGGCGCGTGACTTCACCGCAACGCCGGGCGACTATACGTTCGGCGTCTGCCCCGCGAACGACACCACCGACGCGATCTGCAACCTCGACCCGAACACCGTTCCGAAGGTGATGGACACCATCACGCCGCCCGGAGTCGAGCAGAAGACCGAGCTCGACCCGACGCTCAATCCGAATGGGGTCCAGCTGCAGGGGGTGGCCGTCCCCTAGCCCGGCTCGGGGCCGATCAGCCGCGCCACCAGGCTCGCGCCCTCGCGCGCCATGCGCGAGCGCGGAACGACCAGGTGAAACCCGGCTCCCTCTGCCTGCCTGCGCACGTCCGCCTCGACGTGCGAATAGAACGCGAGCGACGGCAACCCCTCCCCGAGGACGCCCTCGAGCTGCTCTAGCCGGACGCGGGCATCGGCCGTGAGATCGACGATCAGGGCTTGCGCGCCTGGCAACTCGCGGCTCACCGAATCGACGTCCGACACCAGGACCGGCTCATGTCCGCCGGCCTGGAGGGCGCCGACGACGTTCGAGCCGAACAGCAGATCGGGGATGAACGCGACGACTCGCGCCATAGCCGTGACCTCTCTAGCCGCCCGCTACTGGGCGTGGAGCCGCCGGAATTCTTCGCGCACGGACTCGGTTCGTCCCCACATCGGGTTCACAGTGGCGCGTCCGCTCCGCGCCTCGCGTACCGCCATCTCGCCATCGATCCCGGCCTCGTCGAGCAGATGCAGAGCCGTGTGTACGGCCTGCGCCGAGGCGGCGTGCCCGAATCGATGGGCGACCAGTAGCCGCCAGTGCCAATCGTGCTTGGAGTAGGGCTGGGCGTTACAGGTGACGAGCAGTACGGCCGCGTCGACGTAGCGGCGCTCGTCGAAGATGCGCAGGTCGAGCTCGAGATCGGTCCAGTCGTCCGGCAGCGAATCGACGATCTCCTGAAAGGTCAACGCGAGCGGCATCAGAAGATCTCCTGGTAGATCAGGAACACGTTCATCAGCGTGATTACGCCGGCGACGCCGAACGCCAGGGCGCTCGTCAGGCGGCGGTTGACATGGACGCCCATCACGTCGCGTCGGCTGGTCAAGATCACGAGGGGCACGAGGGCGAAGGGTATCCCGAACGAAAGGACGACCTGGCTGAGAACCAGCGCCGAGGTCGGGCTGACGCCGACCGCGAGCACCACCAGCGCCGGCACCATCGTCACCGCCCGGCGGACCAGCAGGGGGATCCGGACGTTGATGAAGCCCGCCATCACGACCTGGCCGGCGTACGTTCCGACGCTCGACGAAGACACTCCCGAGGCCAGCAGCGCTACCGCGAACGCCAGCGCCGCGCCGCCGCCGACGAGTGCACCGAGCTGGTGGTGCGCGGCCGCAAGAGAGCTCGTGTCCGACAGGCTGGGGGCGTGCAAGAGCTTCGCCGCCACCGCGAGCATCGCCAGATTGATGACGCCGGCCAGGCCGAGGGCGATGAGGACGTCGAGCCGCTCGAACCGGAGCACCTTGCGGCGCTCGGCGTCGTTCCGGACCGGCATGCGGCCATTCGTAAGCGCCGAATGAAGGTAGATCGCGTGCGGCATGACGGTGGCGCCCACGATTCCGACCGCGAGGTACAGCGAGCTCGCGCCGCTGAGACCGGGCACCAGGCCTCCGAGCGACTGGTGGACGGACGGACCGATCCGGAGCGTCTGATACAGGAAGCCGACGAACACGAGGGCGAGCAATCCGGCGATCGCGAGCTCGAACCTGCGGTAGCCGCGCCTCTGGAGCTCGAGGATCGCGAACGCAATCAAGCCGGTGATCAGACCGGCGGTCAGAAGCGGCACGCCGAACAGAAGATTCAGCCCGACCGCGGCGCCGAGGAACTCGGCGATGTCGGTGGCCATCGCCATCAGCTCGGCCTGCACCCACAGCCCGACGCTCATCGAGCGCGGCATCCGTTCGCGGCACAGCTCGGGGAGGCTGCGTTCGGTCACGACTCCGAGCTTGGCCGAGAGGTACTGGATCAGCATCGCCATCAGGTTCGCGAGCAGCACGACCCACAGCAGCAGGTAGCCGAACTTCGCGCCACCCTGCACGTTCGTGGCGAAGTTGCCGGGATCCACGTACGCGACCGACGCGACGAATGCGGGGCCGAGCATCGCCAGCGTCGCCCGGAGGCGACCGCGGGCCAGCAGGCGCTCGAGCGGGCTGGGGCCCTCGCCGAGGGTCAGCTGGCCGCCGTCGGCGGTCGCGCCCTCAAACGCCGGCTTGCGTATCGCCGTGCCCGCCGGCGTCAAGGCTTGACCTCGACTCGCATCGCCCGCGCCAGCGAGCCGCCCAACACATGCACCTGCTCCCCGAAGCGCACGAACAGCGGGCCGTCGAACGGCTGCTTCTCGATCACCTCGAGCTCGTCGCCGGGCGCGATGCCGCGCTCGGCCAGGAATCGCAGCATCTCGGGGTCCGAGTCGGACACGCGGGCAAACATCCCGCGGTCGCCGACCTCGAGCGCCTGCAGGCTGATCGTCGAGCCCTCCTCGATCGTCAGCTCGCGGGTTGGGATCGGATCGCCGTGCGGGTCGTGCGTCGGGTCGCCGAGCTTCTCCGCGATCAGCTCCTCGAGCTCCTCGGACAGCACATGCTCGAGCACCTCCGCCTCCTGGTGGACGCGGTCCCACGGGACGCCGAGCGACTTGACCAGGTACAGCTCGAGCAGCCGGTGGTGGCGAATCACCTCGAGGGCCACGCGCCGCCCGTTGTCGGTCAGCGAAACGCCGCGGTAGGGCTGATGCTCGACTAGGCCGAGCTCGTCGAGGCGCTTCACCATGCCCGACGCGGACGCAGCCGTGACCCCGAGTCTGTCCGCGAGCGCATTCGTACTCACGGCTTCGCCCTCGCGCAGTTCGAGCGCATAGATCGCCTTCGTGTAGTCCTGCACCGCCTGCGAGCGGAGCGCAATCGAGTCCTGGCTAGCCATCACAGAGATTATGGTATGCCTAAATTTCGATTTCGGCAACTTCCGACCCAGGAGGCCGGTGGTGCCCGGTGCCTATCCTGTTTTCAGATGGCTTCTCTCGACACCCTCACCACCGACTACCACACGATCACCGAGGCCTGTGGGCTGCTCGACCGGTCCGAGCGCGGGAAGCTCGCGCTCACAGGGTCCGACGCGCGGGGTTTCCTCCAGGGTCAGGTCACGAACGACGTCGAGGCCGTCCCCGCCGGCAGCGGCTGCTACGCCGCGTTCCTGACGCCGAAGGGGAAGATGCTCGGCGACCTCCGGATCCTCGCCACCGACGACGAGCTCCTGCTCGACACCGAGCGCGTCGCGCTTCAGGGGCTGTTCAACATGATCCGGCGGTTCAGCATCGGCTACGACGTGCAGCTGCACAAGCGCACGCTCGAGCGGGGGTTGCTGTCGCTCATCGGGCCTGGCGCCGCAGCTGTTGCCGGCGCCGGCAGCCTGCCCGGCGCGGAGCACTCCCACATGGTCGTCTCGATCCCGGGGACCAGTGTGTCCGCGCGAGCGATCCGTACCGATCTGGGCATCGACCTCCTCTGCGACGCCGCCGACACGGAGGTGCTTCGGTCCACGCTCGAGTATGCGGGCGCGCCGCCTGTCACCGAGGCGGCGGTGGAGTGCCTGCGGGTCGAGCATGGACGGCCCCGCTACGGGATCGACCTCGACGATTCGGTCATCCCTCAGGAGGCGGGTCTCAACGAGCGCGCGGTGTCCTTCACGAAGGGGTGCTACGTGGGCCAGGAGACCGTCGCCCGGCTCTATTACCGCGGCAAGCCGAACCGCCAGCTGCGCGGCCTCCGGTTGTCGGCACCGGCTTCGCCCGGAGACGCGCTGTCGTTCGAGGGGCGGACGGTCGGAGTGCTCGCGTCGGTCGCCGGGTCGCCGCGCCTCGGCCCGATCGGGCTGGCGCTTGTGCGCCGCGAGGCACAACCGGGCGCCAGGATCGCGGTGGCCGAGGGCGGGGACATCACCGCCGAGGTCATCGAGCTCCCGTTCTAGATCACGAGCTGCATGGTCTCGGGGTGCGAGGCCAGGTAATTCGAGACGATCCGCAACTCGTCGATCTCGTCGGGCGGCACGTGCGCGCCCAGCTCGGCGCGGCCGCCGCGCATGAGCGCGGCCTGCGTCCGCTGCTCGAGCGCGGCGCTGTCAACCGGCGCCTGACCCCAGTCGACCAACCGGCCGCCGACGAGCCAGAAGGCATCGTGCCTCTCCCGCTCGACCGGATGTGGCGCGAGCAGCAGCCGGGCCCGGGCATGCGTGGCCTCGAGCGTTCCGCCGAGGCGCTCGAGGATCACGCCGAGCCGGCGTGACCGCCGCCGGAGCCACGCGGCGCGCTCATACTGCTGCTGGTCGGACGCCGCGCGCATCTGGCCTTCGACGTGGCCCAGCAGACGAGCTCGACCGTCGGCTCCGTCGACGAACAACCTCAGCGCCTCGTCGAGCCGTCGCCGGTAGAGGTTCGGGTCGAGATCGCCGAGGCAGGGCGATAGGCACCGGCCCATCTGCCCATAGGCCGATGGATACTCGCGCAGGACGAGCTTGCGCCCGCAGTGGCGCAGCCCGAACAGTGAGTCGAGCTGCTCGACGAGCTCATGCGCGAGCCGGCGACCCCACAGAGGCCCGATCGTGACCGCGTGCCCGGGCGCGGGGTCGGTCGCCACCTCGAGGATCGGGAAGGGGATGTCGAGGCGGCAGCGGATGTAACAGAGCCGGTCGTCGCGTCTGGCCAGGCGGATGTTGCCGGGAGGGCGGTGCCGTTTGATCAACCGGTTCTCGAGCACGAGCGCGCCGAGCTCCGAGTTCGTGCTCTGGTAGTCGACAACCGTCGCCTGCACGGTCCAGTCGGCCGGCCCACTCGAGGGCGCGAAGTGGGCCCGGGCGCGGCTTCGGATCGAGACCGACTTGCCGACATACAGCACCCGGCCGGCGTCGTCGCGAAACAGGTACACGCCGGGATCTTTGGGCAGCTCGGCGAAATCGAGCTGGGGCGGCGGAGTCATCGCCGGCGTGCGCCGCTTGCGGCCGGTGGCGCGCTTGCGGCGGGCGTTGACGAGCGCCACGGCGTCGGCGATCGTCACCGCGTTCGCGCACAGCCGTGGGAACATCGCGCACAACACGCGGGCGCACGTCTCGGCGTCGGCGAGTGCCCGGTGCGCCGTCTCCACCTCGACTCCGAGCGCGCCGGCGAGCACGCCTAGCCCGCGCCGGTTCTGGAGCGGCAGGAGCTTGCGCGCGAGCGCAGCGGTGCACAGCACCGGCGGGTTCGGCCATTCGAGGCCGATCAGCTCGAACGCGCGTCGCAGCACCCGGCGGTCGAACGGGGCGTTATGCGCCACCAGGACCCGGTCTTTGAGGAGTTCGGCCAGCGGCGGGAGGACCGCCTCGAGTCCCGGTGCGTCGGCCAGCATCTCCTGCGTGATCCCGGTGAACCGCTGGATGCCACGGCCGAGCGGCCGGTGGCACCGCACCAGCGAGGACCAGCGCTCGTGGAGTTCGCCCCCGCCGACCAGCACCGCGCCAACCTCGGTCATCTCGCAGGCATCTCCGCCGAGGCCGTTCGTCTCGGTGTCCACGACGAGGAACTCGCTCGTGGCGATCGGCTGCTCGAGCAACGTCACAGACGCGTGATACGCGCCCGATCGGACGGCAAGCAAGCAGGATTGCAGCGCTCGCCGTCGCATCAGTCTCGATGACCGGAGCCCCGGGTAGGATCGGCAACACCAATCCTCGGGAAGGAGGTGACGTGACCACTACCGCCCCTGATCTCGCAGAGCTGCGCGAGCTCGACGACGGGACGCGTCGCGCATGGATGGCGTACAACGAACGGCTTCGCGACCTCGATGGCGAGGACTACGAGCGAGCCGAGACTGAATCGTGGACGGAGCTTCAGACCGAGCTCCGGCGCCTCGAGCGCCGGCGAGCCTCGCTGATGCAACCCGCTCACTGAGTCGTCGCCTCGTTCCGCACGGCAGCGCCTGGATCGGGCCACGGCCACTGACCCGGTCTCAGCCACCCGGCGGGCCCGCATCGCCATGCGCGCCCGCCCCCGCAACAAGTTGACACCGATCGGTGTTACGTTCGTGTGTACGGGTATTAGGGTTTCCGCGGTTCACCCCGGATCCCGCGCGAATACCCGGCCTTTCAGCCGGTCGCTTACAGGAGGCCCTACACCGACGATGCGCAGGAGGACGATCGCGATGCTCGCCGGCACCGCGCTGGCCGTCTCCGCGTGCGGGTCGACGTCTCCGGCCGCCACCACGCCGCGACCGCCGGCGCCGGTGAACCTGACCGTGTTCATCGACAACAGCCGCGTGTCCGTGTCCCCTGAGACCGTCGGCGCCGGTCCCGTCGAGTTCATCATCACGAACCAGGCCTCTCAGGCGGAGTCACTCGCGATCCTCCGGTCCGGCGACTCCGGGGGTCAGCCGGTGGCGAGCACGGCGCCGATCAACCCCCAGGCGACCGCGCAGATAACCGTCGACTTCTCCTCGCCTGGCCGGTACAGGGTCGCCACCGGTGGCGACGCGCCGGGATCGGGCCCGGCGATCCGAGCGGCGTCGATCCACATCGGCGCCAAGCGCGCCAGCAGCGACAACCAGCTGCTGCAGCCCTGATCAGGCTGCGGAATCAGCCTGTCGAGGGCGGCGGCCGCGGTGCCCGCAGCGCCCGCGGCGCCCGCGCAACCCCGATAACCGCGCACTCGACCGCCCGCGCGCCTCGAGTGCGCAGATTTCGTCGCCATACATGGACGAATATGCATTCGGCCCGCGCGGGGCGCCGAGTGTGGACTTGTTGGGGCGCCTCGTCCGCTACCGGCGAACTTGCTTTTGTGCAATACTTGCATGCGTGCAAGCAATTCACTTGACGGCGGACACAGCAGCGGCCGACCCGGTAACCGAGAGTGCGGCGGGAACCCAGGCTCAAGGCGACGACGCCGGCGCCACCCTCGCCACCGACCTGTACGCGCTGGTCGTGTTCCTCCACAAGAACTGCAATGCCGACCTGTTCGAGGCCGTCGGCGCGCTCGAGCTGTCTCTTTCCCAGATCAAGCTGCTCCACCACCTAGAGGATCAGCCGCGCGAGCTGTCGCTCAAGGAGGCCGCTGAGGTCGTCCACGTGTCGATGCCCGCAGCGAGCCGGATGGTCGACGACCTCGTGCGCCGCGGGTTCGCCCAGCGCCGCGAGGACGAAGACGACCGCCGGATGAAGCGGGTCGCGCTGACCGACGGTGGGCGCACCGCGATCCGGCGCCTGAACGCCGCGCGCCTCAGCGGACTCCAGCAGTTCGCCACCGGCTTGACCACGACCGAAAAGGCAACGCTCGCGCAAGCGCTGGACCGGCTGCTCGAGCGCGAGGACATCGCCGCCTGCCGGCCGGAAGGCCTGAACCCATGACCGACCGAATCCTCGCCCACCGCCACCGTCTCGTGACCGACGAGAACGGCAAGTGGTGGACGCTCGGCGCGATGTGCTTCGCGCTGTTCATGATCATGCTCGACAACACGGTCGTGAACGTCGCGCTGCCGTCGATCCAGCGCGACCTGCACGCCTCTCTGGGCGCGCTCGAGTGGACCGTCAACGCGTACACGCTGACGTTCGCGGTCCTGCTCGTCACCGGCGGCCGCCTCGGCGACATCTTCGGGCGTCGCAAGATGTTCATCTTTGGCGTGAGCGTGTTCGGGCTCTCGAGCCTGCTGATCGGCTTCTCGACGAGCGACACGATGCTCGTGGCGCTGCGCGCCGTTCAGGGCGTCGGCGCCGCGTTCATGATGCCGGCGACGCTCGCGATCATCACCCAGGCGTTTCCAGCTGAGCAGCGCGGGACCGCGATCGGGACCTGGGCCGGGGTCAGCGCGCTCGCGCTCGCGATCGGTCCCGTCGTCGGGGGGTTCCTCACCGAGGACGTGAGCTGGCGCGCGATCTTCTTCATCAACCCGCCGATCGCCGTCGGCGCGATCGCGGTGGCGCTGTTCGCGGCCCGCGAGTCACGCGACGAGACCGTCGACAAGACCATCGACTTCGCCGGCATCGCGTCGCTCACGATCGGACTGACCGCGCTCGTGCTCGCGCTCGTCGAGAGCAACGACTGGGGCTGGGGCTCGACGCGGATCATGTCGCTGCTGACCGTCGCCGTGATCGCTCTGACCGCCTTCGTGGTCATCGAGAAGCGGGTCAAGAACCCAATGGTCGACTTCACCTTCTTCCGTTCACGCACGTCGATCGGCGCGAACAGCGTCGGCTTCCTGGTCTCGTTCGCGATGTTCGCGCAGTTCTTCTTCTTGACCCTGTATCTCCAGAACGTCCTGCACTACTCGCCGCTCGAGACCGGCTTGCGGTTCCTCCCCTCGACGCTCGTGATCATGGCCACGGCCCCCGTCGCCGGCCGCCTCGCCGATCGGGTAGGCCCGCGCCCGCTGATGACGGTCGGGCTCACGATCGTCGCGATCTCGATGTTCATCGAGTCGCGCCTGACCGTTCACAGCGGCTACGGCCTGCTGCTGCCCGGCTTCATCCTGATGGGCCTCGGCATGGGGCTCGTGATGTCGCCGATGAGCACGGCCGCGATGAATGCGGTCGATCGCACCAAGGCGGGTGCGGCATCGGGTGTCCTATCGATGAGCCGGATGGTCGGCAGCACGTTCGGGGTGGCGGTGATGGGGGCGCTGGTGACCACGATCGGCCGCTCGAAGCTCAACTCGAGCCTCCCCCACCTCGCCACCGCGACCCGCGAGCAGATCGTGGGCGCGCTCGGCAGCGGGGCCGCCGTTGGCAGCCACGCGCCGCAGCAGATCGTCGCCGCGGCCAACGACGCATTCGTCTCGGCGTTGAGCACAGGCCTGCTGGTCGGAGCGCTGGTGACGCTAACCGGCGCGGTCGTCGCCTGGACGTTGATCCAGCGCCGCACAGCCGCACCGGCGACGGTGCCGGCCCAGGACCGGCCCGCCGCGGCGACCGAGACCGACGACGAAGCCGCCACCGAGATCAGCCTCGTCTGAGGGCCCCAGCCGCGGCCTTCCGGACAACCCGTTTTCGGATCGCCCCACTCGTAGCTACACCCGGGTAGCATCCGGGCGGCGAGTCTGCCGGTCCTCCGGCGGCCGAACCTCCGCCGACCCTAGGAAGGTGCAAAACGAGTGGCAGTTGACTTGAGCCAGGTCGCACACGTCGAGACCGAACCGGGCGTGCTCCCCCGCACGATGGCGGCCTGGGTGATCCGCGAGGAGCGCGAGGGCGAGCCGACCGACGCCTTCCAGATCGAGGAGATCGAGGTCCCCGAGCCAGAGGCGTTCGAGGTGATCGTTCGGGTGATGGCGGCGGGTGTGAACTTCAACAACGTGTGGGCGGCGCTCGGTGAGCCCATCGGCGTATGGCGCTACGGCGATCATCCGCGGTGGGGCCATCACATCGGCGGCTCCGACGCCTCTGGCGTGGTGTGGAAGGTCGGCCCGGGAGTGACCCGCTGGAAGCCTGGCGACGAGGTCGTGGTCCACTGCAACCAGGCCTCCTACGAGGACCCCGAGGTCCACGGATTCGACCCGCTGGCTGCGCCCAGCCAGCAGATCTGGGGCTACGAGACGACCTGGGGGTCGTTCGCCCAGTTCTGCAAGGTCCAGGCCCAACAGCTCCTGCCCAAGCCGGCGCATCTGGCCTGGGAGGAGGCGGCCGCCTACGGGCTCACGTACTTCACCGCCTACCGGATGCTGATCGACCGGTGCAAGCTTCAGCCCGGCCATCGCGTTCTGATCTGGGGCGCCGCCGGCGGGCTCGGCGTGTTCGCGACCCAGCTCTGCGCGCTCGCCGGAGCGGACGCTGTCGGCATCGTTTCGAGCGAGGAGAAGGGCAAGCTGATCGAGCAGCTCGGCGCGATCGGGTACATCAACCGGACCGAATACGCCGGGATGATGCGCCGCGGTGGCGAGTCCGCCGATGAGGAGCGCGCGCGCTTCAAGGAGTCCCGCCGGTTCGGCAAGGCGGTCGAGGCGATTCTGGGCGAGCCGCCGGACATCGTGTTCGAGCACGTGGGCAAAGCCACGTTCCCGACCTCGGTGCTGATCGTCCGTCCGTTCGGCAAGGTCGTCATCTGCGGGGCGACCTCGGGCTATCAGCTCGACTTCGACGTCCGCTACCTGTGGATGCGCCAGAAGGAGATCATCGGCTCGCACTTCGCGAACGCCTGGGAGGCGACCAAGGCCAACCAGCTGATCGAGGAGTCCAAGGTGCGGCCGGTACTGTGGCAAACGATGGGATTCGAGAGCGTCGGCGAGGCTCATCAGCTGCTGCGCGACAACAAGCACCTCGGCAAGATCGCGATCCTCGTCGGCGCCACCGGCGAGGGCCAGGGCAAGACGGCCGAGGGCCCGGGAGCGATCCGAGCGGAGGTGGGAGCCTGATGGCCGGTGTGATGCACGTCGACTGGTACGCGACGGTCGGGCGGCACGCGCAGTTCGCCGCCGAGGTCTCGGCGGTGGCGCCGCTCGCGCTCCGCTACGGGGCGACCGCGTATGCGGTCCACCAGTCGCGCGACGACCGCTACAAGATCACCCAGATGGCCTGGTTCGAGTCAAAGCCGGCCTGGTACGCGTACTGGGAGGGGCCGGAGATGGTCGAGTTCCGCCGCCGGCTGACCGGCAAGTACCAGATCCCGATCGTGTATGTCTGGTACGACGAGCTTGTGGCCGGCGCGCTCGGACCCGAGGTCGCAGCCGAGCCGGAGCCCGCGCCCGAGCCGGCGCCGGCGGCGGCTGTCTGACCGCGCGTCGCAACCGACAGAACGTCCTATCCTTGGCCCTGTGACGCGGGCTCACAAGATCGCCAATCTGATCGGCGTCCCGCTCCCGCTGGTCGGGCTGCTCGCGGCGATCGTGCTGCTGTGGAACCAGGCAATCGGACCTCTCGAGCTGGGACTGCTGGTCGGTCTGTATGTCTTGACCGCGCTCGGCGTGACGCTCGGCTACCACCGCATGTTCACCCATCGAGCGTTCGAGTCCAGTCGCGTGTTCCGCGCGATCGTCGCGGTGCTCGGATCGATGGCGATGGAGGGCTCGGTGATCACCTGGGTCGCCGATCACCGCAAGCACCACACGTTCACCGACCAGGACGGCGACCCCCATTCCCCGCATCTCAGCGGACCCGGGTTTTGGGGAGGAGTCAAGGGGCTCTGGCACGCCCACGTCGGCTGGCTGTTCGAGACCGTCGGTACTGCCGAGCGTGAGCGATTCGCGCCCGATCTCCTCAA
The DNA here is from genome assembly GCA_035499395.1 of Solirubrobacteraceae bacterium. Lineage (GTDB taxonomy): Bacteria > Actinomycetota > Thermoleophilia > Solirubrobacterales > Solirubrobacteraceae > Palsa-465. The sequence goes on along the minus strand of DATJYY010000210.1, from coordinate 17,866 downwards.
GGACCGCGTGCTGCGAGTGATCGACAAGCTGTTCTTCGCGTGGGTAGCGCTCGGGTTCGCGATCCCGTTCGCGCTCGGATGGATCGTCGGCGGCGGGCTCGGCGCGGCGATCACCGCGCTTCTGTGGGGCGGCTTCGTGAGGGTGTTCCTGCTGCACCACGTCACCTGGTCGATCAACTCGATCTGCCACTTCTTCGGTCGCCGCCGGTTCGACGTCGAGGATGAGTCGCGCAACGTGTTCTGGCTCGCACCGCTGTCGATGGGCGAGGCGTGGCACCACAACCATCACGCGTTCCCCACCTCGGCGTTCCACGGCCTGCGGCGGTGGGAGCGGATCGCCGACCCGACGGGGCTTCTGATTGCTCTGTTCGAGAAGGTCGGGATCGTGTGGAACGTCGTCCGTGTCAGCCCCGAGCGCCAGCGCGCGAAGTCGCTGGCCCGCTCGGGCACGCCTGGCGGCCCGAGGCCCGCCGCCGGGTAAGCCTAGGCGGACTCGAGCGGCGCCATCGTCAGCCCGGCGCCGTTGAGCTGCTCCCAGTACCCCTCGGCCTCGTCGCGCGGGCCGCTCCACACGATCGCGCAGCCGCTCTTGTGAATGCGGTCGGCGAGCCGGTAGCCCTGCGCGAGCGAGACGCCCGGAATCACACGCGAGAGCGTCTCCGCGACGTGGTCGAAGGTGTTGAAGTTGTCGTTGAGGACGACCACCCTCCACAGCCCGCCGAGGTCGCTGCCCGGACCACCTACGCGCGGCAGCTCAACCGTCTGCGACATCTAATTCAGGATACCTCGCGCCGCCCGATCAGCCCGCGGCGACCGTCTCGGCACGCTTGCGCCAGTACCGCTCGAGGCCGGCGTACAGCTGATCGGGGGGAGCGGCCTGCTCGTACGCCTCGAGCAGCGCCGGGTCAGCGTGCTCCTCGATCTCGGCCCGCACCCCGGCGATGAAGGTCTCGAGGTCCTGCTCGCGCGCCCGCGCGGCGAACTCGTCGAGGCGTGCCGAAAGCTCGTCGAGTTGCGCCTCGGGATCGTCGCTCGCGCCGAAATGGGTCTGGACGAGCCGCTGCGGCTTCCACGCCCTGATCAGGTCGATCGACTCGTGCCATCGCTCGACGTCGATGTCCGGCGGCGGGCTCGGGGGGATCGTCAGCGACGAGCTTGCGATCCGCACCCCGCCGGTGTCGCCGACGAACGCAGTCCCGTCGTGGAGGTAGGAGACGTGGTGCGATGCGTGGCCCGGCGTGTAGGCGACCTCGAACGCTCCATCGAACAGCGTCTCGCCGCCATGGATCACGCGCAGGTTTTCCTCGGGGACGGGGACCATCTCGCCCCACCTACGGTCCATGTCCTCCCCGTACAGCATGCGCGCGCTGTTGATCAGCCGCTCGGGATCCGCCATATGGGGAGCGCCACGTTCGTGTACGTACACCTCGAGGTCGGGCCAGCGCTGGACGAGGGAGCCGCTCGCCCCGGCATGATCTAGATGAATGTGTGTCAGTAGCAGCGCCCGGGGGCGGTCGCCATCGAGCCCCTCGAGCAGCGAGCGAAGGCACGACGTCGGCCCGGGATCGATCACCACGCCGTCCACCACCCAGGCACCGATCACCCGGGGCACGCCAAGGTGCATGACGTCGATCAGCCGGCAGCCCACTAGTGCGACTCGTCGTCGGCGTCGGCGCTCGGCTCGACGACCGGGAGGACCGCGGTCGGTTCGACGTGCGGATCCTGCTCTTCTGGGAAGACGTCCTCGGGTTCGACGTCCTCGTCCGACTCGACGTCCACAAGCTCCCCTGCCTCGGTGTCCTCGGCCTCGCCGGCGGGCTCCACCGATACCGCCTCCGCCGGGAACCGCCCGGCGGCATTGTCGGTGATCGACAAAAGCTCACGCGCCAGGTCGCGCGTGTCCTCGACGATCCGGTGGCGCTCGGCCCAGATCCGGTCGGTCTCGGCGTCGAGCTCGCGAACCCGCTCCTCCGCCGCGGTGACGATCTGGGCCGCCTCCTGTCGTGCTGCTTCGAGCCGATCCTCCGCGTCGCTCCGGGACTGGAAGGTGATCTGGCCGGCGGCCTCGTGGGCGCGCTGGAGAATTCCCGACACCTCCTCGCCCACGCGCTCGAGCGCCCGGCGAACCGCCGCATCGGGCGAACGGGTCGCCTGCAGCTCCGCGACGAGCTGGCTCGTCTTCTGCACGTAGGCGTCGACGGCGAGCCGATCGTAGCCCCGCAAAGCGGTCGGGAACTCGACATCGGACACGGCGTTGACCGGGTCGTCGGGCAGGCTCGCGAGCGGTTCCGTGATCTCCTGCATGATCGCGTGCTCGGTGGAGGCTGAACTCTGATCGGGCATGGCTCTGACCATACAGGGCGAGTCGCCGCCGGAAAGAGCCGCGGCACGCCCAATCAAAGGATTCATACAATCCGCCCGATGCCGGAACCGCCATCGCACCGCCTTCCAGAGCGCGACCGGCCGTGGATGATGCGCACGTACGCCGGGCATTCGGACGCGCGCCGGTCTAACGAGCTCTACCGCAGGAACCTCGAGAAGGGCCAGACCGGGCTGTCGATCGCGTTCGATCTCCCGACCCAGACCGGATACGACCCGGACCACGAGCTCGCCAAGGGCGAGGTCGGCAAGGTCGGCGTCTCGATCGCCCACAAGGGCGACATGGAGACGCTGCTCGAAGGCATCCCGCTCGATCAGATGAACACCTCGATGACGATCAACGCCACCGCCGCCTGGCTGCTGGCGCTCTACATCGTCGCCGCCGAGGACCAGGGCATCGCGGAGGACAAGCTGCAGGGCACGACCCAGAACGACATCCTCAAGGAGTATCTGAGCCGGGGCACGTACGCGTTTCCGCCCGGCCCGAGCATGCGGCTGATCGCCGACACGATCGCCTACACGGTGGAGCACGTCCCCAAATGGAACCCGATCAACATCTGCTCCTACCACCTCCAGGAGGCAGGCGCGACCCCCGTGCAGGAGATCGCGTTCACGATGAGCAACGCGATCGCGGTACTCGACGCCGTCAAGCAGCGGGTCCCGCACGACCTCATGAGCAGCGTGTTCGGCCGCATCTCGTTCTTCGTCAACGCGGGCGTCCGTTTCGTCGAGGAGCACGCGAAGCTGCGAGCTATGGCGACGCTGTGGGACGAGCTCGGCCGCGAGCGCTACGGGGTCGACGACGAGAAGCACCGCCGGCTGCGCTACGGCGTGCAGGTGAATTCGCTCGGCCTGACCGAGGCTCAGCCCGAGAACAACGTCTACCGGATCGCGCTCGAGGCGCTGGCGGTGACGCTCGGCCGGAACGCCCGCGCCCGGGCGATCCAGCTCCCCGCGTGGAACGAGGCGCTCGGGCTGCCCCGGCCCTGGGACCAACAGTGGTCGCTTCGGCTCCAGCAAATCCTGGCCTACGAGACCGACCTGCTCGAGTACCCGGACATCTTCGAGGGCTCGAAGGTGATGGAGGGGCTCGTGGCCGAGCTGCTCGAGGGGGCCCGCAACGAGATGCACCGCATCGCCGAGCTCGGCGGAGCCGTCGAGGCGGTCGACTACATGAAGGCGGCGCTGGTCGAGTCGCACCGCAGGCGGTGGCAGCGGATCGAATCCGGTGAGCAGATCAGGGTCGGCATGAACAAGTTCACCTCGACCGAGCCCTCACCGCTGACCGCGGGCGCCGACGGCGGCATCCTCGTCGTCGACCCCGAGGTCGAGGCCGAGCGCAAGCACGCGGTCGAGCAATGGCGGGCCGAGCGCGACCAGACCGCGGTGGACGCAGCGCTGCAAGAACTCGCCCAGACCGCGCAGAACGACCACGAGAACATAATGCCCGCCACGATCGCCGCCGCCCGTGCCGGCGCCACCACCGGCGAGTGGGCCCAGACGCTGCGCGGAGCGTTCGGCGAGTACCGCGCGCCGACCGGCGTCGGAGACGCCGCCGCGGCACCCAGCGAGGACGTGTCCGAGCTCCGCGACGAGGTCGAGCGGGTGAGTGAGGCGCTAGGGCGCCGGCTCAAGTTCCTCGTGGGCAAGCCCGGCCTCGACGGACACTCGAACGGAGCCGAGCAGATCGCGGTCCGCGCTCGCGACGCCGGCATGGACGTCGTCTACGAGGGCATCCGGCTGACCCCGTCGCAGATCGCAACCTCGGCGGCCCAGGAGGGCGTCCACGTGATCGGCCTGTCGATCCTGTCGGGGTCGCACCGAGAGCTGATTCCTGCCGTGCTCGAGGCGCTGCGCGACGCGGGCGTCGACGACGTGCCGGTCGTGGTCGGAGGCATCATCCCGCAGGAAGACGCGGCGGCCATGCGGGAGGCCGGGATCGCGGCCGTCTACACGCCCAAGGACTGGAACCTGAACAGCATGATGCGCGACATCGTCGGGCTGGTCGCCGAACGCCACGGCGTCGACACCGCCGTGGGCGCTTGAACGGCACGCGCGCCCGCGCAGACGGCCGCGAGCTCGGCAGACGCCTTCGCGACCGCGACCTCACCGCGAGCGCCGCGGCGCTCAACCTGATCGAGAGCCGGGCCCCCGACGCGCGCGAGCAGGCGGAGACGCTCCTCGCCGCGCTCTCGCCCGCCGCGCTCGGTTACGAGGCGCCGGGGCACATCGTCGGCCTCACCGGTCCCCCCGGAGTCGGCAAGTCCTCGCTGCTCTCCCAACTCGTCAAGCACTGGCGATCGTGCGACCGATCGGTGGCGATCCTCGCGATCGACCCCAGCTCGAAACGGTCCGGCGGGTCGCTACTCGGCGACCGCGCCCGGATCGAGACAGACCCCAAGGACCGCCACGTATTCATCCGGTCCACCGCCGCCGGCACTCGCCTCGGCGGCCTCGCCCCGGCCACCCGGGCCGCCTCCGAGGTGCTCGCGGCCGCATTCGACATGGTCGTGATCGAGACCGTCGGCGTCGGCCAGTCAGAGACCGAGATCGCCGATGCGGCGGACACGGTCGCGGTCGTCCTCCAGCCCTCCTCGGGGGACGTGCTCCAGTTCCTGAAGGCAGGCATCATGGAGGTCCCCGACGTGCTCGTCCTCACCAAGACAGATCTGGGCGCGGCCGCGACGCGCGCGATGTCCGACCTCCAGGCGGCACTGCTCGCGCTGGGCGCCACCGAGACCGAGCTGTGCCCGGTCTCGTCCGTCCCGCCGCCGCAGGGGATCGAACGGCTCGCGGAGGCCCTCGAGGCGCACCGACAGCGCATCGACCTCGCCGAGCGCCGCCGAAACGCCCGCCGGCGCCACGCGCTCGAAAACTTCGCCGTCGAGCACGGTGACCGAGGCCTGCGCGCGCTCGGGGGCCGCCTCCAGGCCGAGCGCTGGCTCGAGACCCAGGATCCGGCACTCGACGTCCCCGCGCTCGAGCGGGCCCTCACCGACCGGGCCGAGAGCGAGGACCGACGGTGAGGGCGGTCCGCCGCCGCCAGGGCGGGCCTCGCCGGATCGTGCTCCCGGCCGAGCCGTTGGTCGAAGGATCGACCGCCCTGCGGGCCTGGCGCGATTCGGACCTCCAGCCGCTCGTAGCCGCCTGTCAGGACCCCGCGATCTCGCGCTGGACGAGGGTGCCGTTTCCTTACGGGCCGTCAGACGCGCGCAACTACCTGCTCCAGCGCCATGACGCGCTCCACGCGGGCGCCTCGGCGCCGTTCGCGGTGGTCCGGTCCGACAATCGCGACGCGCTGCTCGGTTCGATCTCGCTGATGCGGTTCTCCTGGAAGAACGCTCGCGCCGAGGTCGGCTACTGGCTCGCGGGCGAGGCGCGCGGACGGGGCCACATGACCCGCGCCGTGCGGCTGATCACCAACTGGGGCTTCGTCCACCTCGGACTGCGACGGATCGACCTGATTGCGGCGACCGCAAATCCCGCCTCCCAGCAGGTTGCGGAGCGATGCGGCTTCACCCGCGAGGCCGTGCTGCGGTCGTACATGGTCAGCCGGACCGGACGCGACGACATGGTCGCGTTCGGCCTGCTCGTCTCGGACGTGCAAAGCTGACTAGCGGTTTCGGCTAGCCTTCTAGAGCATGGGGCTTGAGCCACTTCGAGACGGCCACGGCCGGTTGATCGGGGATCTCCGCGTTTCGGTTACCGACCGCTGCAACTTCCGCTGCCAGTACTGCATGCCGGCGGAGGGGCTGCCCTGGCTCGAACGCGCCGAAATTCTGACTTTCGAGGAGATCGCCCGTCTGGTCGGCCTGTTCGCCGACATGGGCGTCTACGACGTGCGACTCACCGGCGGAGAGCCGCTGGTCCGCAAGCAGTTCCCGCGGCTGGCGCGAATGCTCGCCGACATCGACTCCGTCCACGACCTGTCGGTGACGACCAACGGCTTCCTGCTCGAGCGCGACGCCGAGGCGCTCGTCGGCGCCGGCATCAACCGCTACAACGTGTCGGTCGACTCGCTCCAGCGCGACCAGTTCTTCGAGCTGACCCGCCGCGACGCGCTCCCCCAGGTGCTGCGCGGGCTCGAGCGACTCGCCACGTTCCCGGAGGCCCACCCGATCAAGATCAACGCGGTCGCGATGCGAGGGTTCACCGAGGACGAGGTGATCCCGTTCGCCGAGTTCGCCCGCAGGACCCCGTACGAGGTCCGCTTCATCGAATTCATGCCGCTCGACGCCGACCACGCGTGGAGCGAGGACCAGGTCCTGACCGGAGCCGAGATCCGCGACGCGATCAACGCGGTGTACCCGCTTGAGCCCCAGCCGCGCGAGCCGCACGCCACCGCCCGGGTCTACCGGTTCGCCGATGGGCACGGCAGGATCGGCTTCATCAACCCGGTGTCCGAGCCGTTCTGCTCCGACTGCGACCGCGTCCGTCTGACCGCCGACGGCCACCTGCGCACCTGCCTGTTCTCGCTGAACGAGACCGACCTGCGAGGCCCGATACGCGACGGCGCGGACGACCGCGAGCTCGAGCGGATCATCCGCGACGCGGTCTGGCTCAAGGAGCTCAAGCACCACGTCGGCGAGCCCGGCTTCATCCAGCCGGCGCGGAGCATGTCCGCGATCGGCGGCTGAGCGCACGTAAGGTCCGCATAACACGCGGGCGCCGATTAACTCTTTCGCAAGAATTCAGTGAGCATCATCTAGCGCGCAGATGCTGCTGCTGATGCTGTTTGCCCTGATCGCCGGCGCAGGGACGGCGATCACCCCGTGCGTCCTGCCGGTCGTGCCGGCGCTGCTCGCCTCGAGCGCCACCGGCGGCCGCCGGCGACCGATCGGGATCGTGATTGGGCTTGGCGCGACGTTCACGATCGCGATCGTGCTGCTGGCCGAGCTGGTCAACGGGGTGGGCCTCGCGAGCGGCGCCTCGCGGACATTGGCGATCGTGGTCCTGATCGCGTTCGGGATCGCGTTGCTGGTCCCCGACCTGACCGCGCGCATCGAGGCACCGCTGTCTCGACTCGGCCGGTTCGGACCGAAGAGCCGCGGCACCGGGTTCTGGTCTGGGCTCGGAGTGGGCGCCGCGCTCGGCTTCGTGTGCGCGCCATGCGCAGGGCCGATCCTGGCCGCGGTGACGTCGGTCAGCGCCACGAGCGGCGCCAACGCTCGCGTGGTTCTGGTCGCGATCTCCTACACGGTCGGGCTGTCCGCGGTGCTGCTCGTATACGCGTTCGCGGGGCGGGCGGCGATCGACCGGGTCCGCCGCGTCGGACGCGGCAACACGGTCAACCGCGTCCTCGGCGCCGTGCTGCTCGCGACCGGCGTCCTGATGATCTTCAACGTCGACGTCCGGTTCGAGGAGGACCTCGCGAAGGACACGAGCCTGCCGGCGATCCTGGTCGATCCGACGCGATCGCTAGAGAGCTCGGGCGCCGTTCAGAAGCGGCTCGCGTCGCTCCGCCCGACGTCCCGGTTCGTGACCGCCCAGAAGGAGGCTTCGGCCGGGCGGGCGGGAACGAATTCGACCGCCGCCGAGCGCGAGGTCGCGATCCCCGGGGTCAAGACGCCTGCCCTCCCCAACCTCGGGACCGCGCCGGACTTCACCGACAACCAGGACTGGTTCAACACGCCCGGTGATCGCCCGCTCACGCTGGCCCAGCTGCGCGGTCACGTCGTGCTGATCGACTTCTGGACGTACACGTGCATCAACTGCCTGCGCACGCTGCCGTTCCTCAAAGGGCTATACGCCCAGTACCACAAGTACGGCCTTGACATCGTCGGCGTCGAGACGCCCGAGTTCACGTTCGAGCAGGAAGCGGGCAACGTCAGGCAGGCGATCAGTTCGGACGGCATCAGGTATCCGGTGGTCCAGGACAACAAGTACGGCACCTGGGAGGCCTGGAACAACCAGTACTGGCCCGCCGAGTACCTGATCGACGCCAAGGGGCAGGTCCGGCACTACCAGTTCGGAGAAGGCGACTACAAGCAGGACGAGGCCGCGGTCCGGGCGCTGCTCGCCGACGCCGGCGCCAAGAGCCTGCCGCCACCGATGACCGCGACCGCGATCATGGCCTCGGCCGGGCTCGGGACGCCCGAGACCTACCTCGACCCGCAGCGCGCGCAGGGGTTCGTGACCAAGCTGTACCCCGGGACGAACGACTATCCGGGCGTCTCGGGCGATCTGCGCCTCAACCAGTTCGCGCTGAAGGGCCGGTGGGACGTGATGTCGCAGTCGATCACACCCGTGGGAGCCGACGCATCGGTCAGCGGCGGGGTCCAGGCGGCCAAGGTCTACCTGGTGCTGACCTCCGCGGGCAACGTACCGCGCCAGGCGCGTGTGCTGCTCGACGGCCAGCCGATCCCGAGCGCCCACGCCGGAGCCGACGTCAAGAACGGCGTCGTGACCGTGACCGGTCAGCGCCTGTACTCGCTCGTCTCGTTCCCGACCGCGCAGGACTTCCGCTTCACCGTGCAGCTGCCGCCCGGCGTCAGCGCATACGACTTCACGTTCGGCTGAGGACACTGCACCGAATGTGCAGCGTGATGACCGCCGGCGGCGGTTAATACGGGGCCGGGCGCCTATCCATCATCGCCGCGGCCAGCAGGAGGTCGTCAGGCGAGTCGACATCGAACAGCTCCTGCGGGTCATCGACCTCGAGCAGCACCGGATCGAGCGCCGCGATCGTCTCGCGCAGCGGGGAGCTCGCGGCCTGCGCCTGGCTCCTGAGCAGCGGCAGCGCACGGCGCTGGTAACAGCCGAGCAGCGGCTGCATCTCGCCTCTCGCGCACGCGATCACCGCCGGCGACCGTCCCGGATTGGCCCGAGCCAGACGCTTGACCAGACTCGCGGTCACGAACGGCAGGTCGGCCCCGCACACCACCACCGGGCGGCCGTCGGCCAGCGCGAGCGCCTGCATGATCCCGATCACCGGGTGCCGGCGGGGCTCGGGCTCGATCCAGACCGTCACGCCCGACACGTAGGGAAGCTTGGTGTCCGGTTTGGCGAGGATCGCGACCCTGCCGAGCGCCTGGCGAACTGCCTCCAGCGGGTAGGAGATCAGCGGACGGCCGTGCAGCTCGACGATCGCCTTGTCGCCGCCGATCCGGCGGCCGCCACCGCCGGCGAGAATCGCGCCGACGGCCCTCGTCCGGACCCGCATCAGCCCCCCTTGCGGTGGTCGTTCACAGCGCCATCGTAGAATCAAGGCGATGGAGGGCTCAACGTCTGTACGGAGTTGGCTCCGTTGTTACCGCTGTTGGTCTCAGAACCTCGAGGTCCAGGTCCACTACGAGGGGATCCACCGGATCGATCCCGAGACCGGCGAGCGCGGCGAAGTCGTGGACGAGATGCAGGAGGCCGTCGTCCAGTGCCTCGAGTGCATGCACGATCAGCCGCACCTGGGTTTCCACAACGGGCGGGTCGAGCCGATCGAGGACCGCTGGGAGCGGATGATCGCCGGGACCCCGTGGGTCGCCTCGTGCACTGTCACCGTCGACGCCGACGACGTCGAGACGTGCTCGGGCCCCGAGGCCGGGGACGCCCTGTCCTACGCCGCGTTCGGCGATCACGGCACACGCGAGTTCTTCACCCACGTGCGCTTCCACAAGCATGACGACGACCGCATCGTCGTCCACCTGCTGGTCGAGCTCTACGCCCGCTCGGCCGAGGAGGCCACCGAGGTGCTCGAGGAGGCCGCCCGCGGCACGCTGGCGATCACCTCGCTTGCCGAGGAATCGCGTCCGCCCGCATCGACGGGCGGCGACGGGCAACACTGACCCGCCGCGACTGCCGCCACTGCCAGCTCTCGGTGACGAGCAGCGCCAGCGCCACCGGAACCGTGGCCGGGAGCTCTGAGAGGAAGAAGAACAGCAGGTCGAACGCCGCCGCGATCACGAGCGTAAGCACCGCCGCCTGCCATTGCCGGCGCCATTGCGACGCCAGAACCGCCCCGAGCAGAGCCGCTACGAACAGGTCGCCGTAGCCCATCGACACCGTCCCGAACACCTCGGCCTGGAGCTGCGGCAGCCCCGCCGGCGGCTTGGCGGCGACAAGCGCCGCGTTGGGGGACTGGAGCAGGTCGGTGATCACGAGCCACACGTCCGCGGCCGCCATCAGCACGATTCCCGCCTTCAGCCAGCGCGGCGGCGTCACCGCTGACAGGAGCACGCCGAGCGTCACGCAGCTGAGCGCCGACAGCACTGCGCCGGCCCCTTCTCCGGCCAGCGTGTTCTTGCTCGTCCAGGCGAGAACGAACAGCGGGATCGCCGCGAACGCCGCCCAAAGCCTCGCCCCGCGCATCGCCCACCCGAGCGCGACCGCGGCCAGGATCGGGACGGCGACGAGCGCGAGGTCGGTCAGGCCGGTTGCGGTGTCCGATACGTACCGGATCGCGAAGATCACGAGCACGATCGACCCGATCGGCACCAACGCCCACCCGCGCCCGCGGAACCGCTCGAGCCACTTGACTCGTTCGACCGGACGCGGCGCCGCGACTACCGCGGCCTGCAACGCCAGCATCGCAGCGTCGGACGGTATGAACGCAAGAGCCACGCCCGTCAGAGTACGTGGCCTTTTGAAGAACGTCTCTTATCAGTCGGCGCGCAGACGCCGCTCGAGCTCCTCGAGGTGCGCCCGCAGCTCGTCCGGCAGCTTGTCGCCGAACTTGCCGTAGTGCTCGTGCATCTGCGGGAGCTGCTCGATCCAGGCATCGGGATCGACCTCGAGCAGCTTCTCGACCGCCTCGCGATCAATGTCGAGACCGGTGGTGTCGATGCCCCCGTCGCCGACGGGCGGCACCAGGCCGATCGCCGTCTCGTTGGCTTCAGCTCCGTCCTCGAGGCGGCGGAAGATCCACGCCAGCACGCGAGAGTTCTCCCCGAAGCCGGGCCACAGGAACTTGCCGTCATCGTCCTTGCGGAACCAGTTGACGTAGAAGATCCGCGGCAGCTCCGCGCCCTGGCGACGGCCGATCTCGAGCCAATGGGCGAAGTAGTCGGCCATGTTGTAACCGCAGAAGGGCAGCATCGCCATCGGGTCGAAGCGCAACTCGCCGACGTTGCCGGTGGCTGCAGCGGTCTTCTCGGAGGACATCGTCGACCCGAGGAACACGCCGTGCTCCCAGTCGCGGGCCTCGTACACGAGCGGCACCACCGTCGCGCGCCGCCCGCCGAACAGCATCGCGTCGATCGGCACGCCGGCGGGCGAGTCCCACCTCGGATCGATCGAGGGACACTGGGCGATCCGGACCGTGAACCGCGCGTTCGGATGGGCTGCGGTCTTGTCGGAGTCCGGCGTCCAGTCGTCGCCCCGCCAGTCGGTGAGGTGCGACGGCGCTTCGCCCATCCCCTCCCACCAGACGTCGCCGTCGTCGGTCGTCGCGCAGTTCGTGAACACCACGTCGTGCTCGAGCATCCTCAGCGCGTTGGGGTTCGTCTTCTTGCTCGTCCCCGGCGCGACCCCGAAGAACCCGGCCTCGGGGTTGACCGCGTACAGCTTGCCGTCCTTGCCGAACTTCATCCAGGCGATGTCGTCGCCGATCGTCTCGACCTTCCAGCCGGGCAGCGTCGGGATCATCATCGACAGGTTCGTCTTGCCGCAGGCGCTCGGGAACGCGCCGGCGATGTACCTGCTGACGCCTTCAGGCGAGGTCAACTTGAGGATCAGCATGTGCTCGGCGAGCCACCCCTCGTCGCGCGCCATGACCGACGCGATTCGCAGCGCGAAGCACTTCTTGCCGAGCAGCGCGTTGCCGCCGTACCCGGACCCGAACGACCAGATCTCGCGCGTCTCGGGGAAGTGCACGATGTACTTGTTCTCGGCGTTGCACGGCCACGGGACGTCCTGCTCGCCTTCGGCCAGCGGCGCCCCGACCGAGTGCAGGCAGGGAACGAAGTCCCCATCGTCGCCGAGTTCGTCGAGCGCCTCCTGCCCCATTCGCGTCATGATCCGCATCGAGGCGACCACGTACGGCGAGTCGGTCAGCTGGACGCCGATAAATGAGATCGGGGAGCCGATCGGCCCCATCGAGAACGGGACGACGTACATCGTCCGGCCGCGCATCGAGCCACGGAACAGCTCGCTGAGCGCCTGTCGCATCTCGTCGGGGTCGGTCCAATTGTTAGTCGGACCGGCCGCCTCCTCGGTCGCCGAGCAGATGAACGTCCGGTCCTCGACCCGGGCCACGTCTGCGGGATCCGAGAGCGCCAGGTAGCAGCCCGGTCGCTTGGAGTCCGAGAGCTTCTCGAACGTGCCGGACTCGAGCAGCGTCTGCGCGAGCTGGTCGTACTCCTCATCCGAGCCGTCGCACCAGTAGATGTCGTCGGGCTGGGTCAGCGCCGCGACCTCATCTACCCATCCCTGAAGGCGGGAGTGGTTCGAGCTGGCTTGGTGCGTCGGTGCGGTATGGGCCATGGGTGTTCAGCGACTCCTAATGTCTCGAGGGACTCCCGATCCTACCCGGGCCAGTGCGAATATGACCCGCAGATGGCCGAAATCCGGTTCGGCTAACTACTTATTCGACGTTCGATTCAGGCGACTGGGCGACACCTGGTTTGTCCCCGGATTCCCGTCTCGGAACCAGCACGAGGCGCTTGAACTCGGCCACGAGCACCCCGTCCTGATTGAGCACGCGTGTATGCACGCGGACAGTCCCGCGGTCAGGCTTCGACTGCGAGGGGCGCACCTCGAGCACCTCGGACTCGCAGAACAGCGTGTCGCCGTGAAACACCGGAGCGGGGTGCTTGAGCTCCTCGGTTGCCAGATTGGCGATGGCCTTGCCGCTGACGTCCGAGACGCTCATCCCGAGCGCCAGCGAGTAGACCAGCGGCCCCACGACGACGTTGCGTCCCTGCTGGGACTGCTTCGCGTACACATCGTTGATGTGGAGCGGGTGGTGGTTCATGGTGATCAAGCAGAAGAGGTGATCGTCGGCCTCGGTGACGGTCTTCGCGGGCCAGTGCTTGTAGACGGCTCCGACCTCGAACTCCTCCAGATAGCGCCCGTAGGGGTGGGAGCCGCTGGCTTCGCGGACGGTCTGATCGGTATCGACTTGGTTCATGCGGCGGAGAATGTCACGTCGCTCGCGGCGTGTGCGCCGCCCCTCGACGCCCATCTGAGGCTAACGTTCACCCGATGCGAAACCCCCGTGACTTTGCCAAGCCCCTGGCGATCGGCGCCCCGGCTCCGGTCCTCGAAATCCCGTTCAGGCCCTCGCGGATGATCCATTTCCTCGACTTCTCCAACGAGAAGATGGTCGCCAAGGTGCCGGACATCGCGCCGACCGTCGACATTCTTCTCGGCAACCTCGAGGACGCGGTGCCGGTCGACCGCAAGGAGGGCGCGCGAGCGGGGCTCGTCCGCGTCGGCAAGGACATGGAGCTCGGCGACACGCAGCTGTGGACGCGCGTCAACAGCCTCGAGTCGCCCTGGGTGCTCGAAGACATCACCACGCTCGTCACCGAGATCGGCCACAAGCTCGACGTGATGATGATCCCGAAGGTCGAAGGCCCGTGGGACATCCACTACGTCGACCGGCTGCTCGCCCAGCTCGAGGCGCGCGCGGGCCTCGAGCGCCCGATCTTGATCCACGCCATCCTCGAGACCGGCCTCGGCGTGGTCAACCTCGAGGAGATCGCGACGGCCAGCCCTCGCATGCAGGGCATGAGCTTCGGTCCGGCCGACCTGGCCGCGTCGCGGCGGATGAAGACCACGCGGGTGGGCGGTGGCCACCCCGGCTACCGCGTGATTGAGGATCCCGACCCCTCCGATCCGGAGCTGCCTCGCGTCACCGCCCAGCAGGACCCCTGGCACTACTCGATCGCCCGCATGGTCGACGCCTGCACGTCCGCCGGCATCCTCCCCTTCTACGGCCCGTACGGCGACATCCGCGACGTCCAGGGCTGCGAGACGCAGTTCCGGGCCGCGTTCCTGCTCGGGTGCGTGGGCGCCTGGTCGCTCCACCCTGTCCAGATCGAGATCGCCAAGAAGGTGTTCAGCCCCGATCCCGACGAGGTGCTGTTCGCCAAGAAGGTGCTCGAGGCGATCCCCGACGGCCGCGGCGTCCACATGATCGACGGAAAGATGCAGGACGACGCGACCTGGAAGCAGTGCAAGGTGATGGTGTCGTTGGCGGAGATGCTCGCTCACAAAGATCCCGAGCTGGCCGAGGCCTACGGATTCGCGCCCGCGGCGGCGGCTTAGGGCACGCGGCCATGCGGATCTCGGCCAAGGCGGACTATGCGGTGCGCGCGGCCGTCGAGCTCGCGGCGGCGACCGACGACAAGCCGATCAAGGCCGAGCGCATCGCGACCGCCCAGGACATCCCCTTGAACTTCCTCGAGAACATCCTCGGGGAGCTCCGGCACGCGGGAATCGTCCGCAGCCACCGCGGGGCTGACGGCGGCTTTCGCCTGGCCAAGCCGGCCGACGAGCTGACGATCGCTGACGTGATCCGGGCGGTCGAGGGGCCGCTCGCGAGCGTCCGCGGGGGGCCGCCAGAAGACGCCGCATACCCCGGCGCCGCCACGGCGCTTCCGCGGGTGTGGATCGCGGTGCGCGTGAGTCTGCGCAACGTGGTCGAGCACGTCACGCTCGCCGACGTCGCCGCCGGCAAGCTCCCCGCGGGGATCGATCAGCTGGCCGAAGACCCCGAGGCCTGGGTCACGCGCTGATTCCGGCGCCGGCGGGCTCGCCCGTCACGGGCTCGGCCGGCGGGCGCACGTACACGATGTCGCCCGGCGCGAGCTCGAGCTGCTCGCTCTGGTTCCTGGTCAGCTGCGCGCGGGCCGGGTCGCCGCCGGTCAGCTCGAGCTCGACCCTGACCTCGAACCCGAGGTGGATGACGCGCTTGACCATCGCCTCGATCAGCCCCGGGGCGGCGTTCAGCGACAGCGTCACGTCGTGCGGGCGCACGAGGCGCCCGTCGATCCTCGAGACCGGCCCGAGGAAGCTCATCACGAACGGGCTGGCCGGCTTGTCGTAGACGTCACGCGGCGCGCCGACCTGCTCGATCCTCCCCTTGTTCATGACCGCGATCGTGTCGGCAACCTCCATCGCCTCCTCCTGATCGTGGGTCACGAGCACGGTGGTCACCCCCTGCTCGTCGTGGAGCCGGCGCAGCCAGCGCCGGAGCTCGGCACGCACGTTCGCGTCGAGCGCGCCGAACGGCTCGTCGAGCAGCAGCACCTGCGGCTCGACCGCGAGGGCTCGGGCGAGCGCCATGCGTTGCCGCTGGCCGCCCGAGAGCTGATGCGGCCGCTGCCGGGCCCACTGGGTCAGGCCGACGAGCTCGAGCAGCTCGTCCACCTTGGCCCGGATCTCGTCCGGCTTGCGCTTGCGGATCCTCAGCCCAAACGCGACGTTCTCGAACACGCTCATGTGCGCGAACGCGGCGTAATGCTGGAACACGAACCCGATCCCGCGGTCCTGGGGTCGCGCTCGCGTGACATCATCGCCGGCGATCCGGATCACCCCCGCGTCGGGGGCCTCAAGACCGGCGATGATCCGCAGCAGCGTCGACTTCCCCGAACCGCTCGGCCCGAGCAGCGCGGTCAGGTCCCCCTCGGAAACGTCGAACGTGACCGAGTCGAGCGCGGTGAAGTCGCCGAACCGCTTGGAGATGGCCTCTGCCTCGATCCTCATTGAGCGTCCCCCCTCCTGGATCCGAAGAACGTCATCAGCAGGAGCACCGCGACCGAGATCACCGCAAGTTCGGTCGCCAGCGCGTACACGCTCGTGCTCACCTGACTTCCGACCTGATCCTCGCGCTGGTACAGCAGCAGCGGCAAGGTAAGCGTCGACCCGGCCACGTTCGAGGAGACGACGAGCACGGCCCCGATCTCGCCGAGCGCCCTGGCGGTCGTCAGGACGACGCCGTACGCCACGCCCCAGCGGATCGTCGGCAGCGTCACCCGCCAGAACGTCTGCCAGGACGAGGCGCCGAGCGTGGCCGCCGCCTGCTCCTGCTCGTCGCCGACCTCCCGAAGCACGGGCGTGACTTCGCGCACGACGAACGGGAGCGAGATGAACACGGTCGCGATCACCATCCCGGGAACCGCGTAGATCACGCGGATGCCGTTGTTCAGGAACGCGCTCCCGAACCAGCCGCCCTGTCCGTAGACGAGCAGCAACGCGAGCCCCGCGATCACCGGCGAGACGACGAACGGCAGGTCGATCAGCGCGTCGAGGATCCCCCGCCCCGGCGTCTTCGTGCGCGCGATGACGAGCGCTGCGCCGACGCCGAAGATCGTGTTGAGCGGCACGGCGATCGCCGCGATCAGCAGCGACAGCCAGAACGCGCTGATCGCCGCCGGCGTGGTCATGAACGACCACGCGGTGGCGAAGCCGTGCTCGAACGTCCGCCAGAACACGACCCCGACCGGCGCGAGCAGCAGCAGCGTCAGGTACAGCAGCGCGAGCGTCCGAAGCGACAGCTTTGCGCGTCGGCTAATGACCAACTCGCGCCCCGATTCGCCTGAGGATGAACAGCACGATCAGCGCGATCACCATCAGCACGACCGACAGCGCCGCCGCCGACTGCTCGGAGCCGCTCTCGATGTCTGCGTAGATCACGATCGACGCGATCTGGACCTTCCCGGCGATCAGCGCGAGCGACCCGAACTCCCCAATCGACCGCGCGAACGCGAGCGCCGCGCCCGACAAGACCGCCGGTCGCAGCGCCGGCAACACGACCCGGCGGAACGTCGTCGCGTTCGACGCGCCGAGCGACGCCGCCGCCTCCTCGACCTCTCGGTCGAGTTCGATCAGCACCGGCTGGACCGAGCGGACGACGAACGGGAGGGTCACAAACAGCAATGCGACGATCACGACGCCGCGCGTGTACGCGAGATGGATCCCGATCGGGCTCCGTGGCCCGTACAGCGCGATCAGCGTCAGGCCCGCGACGATCGTCGGCAGCGCGAACGGCAGGTCGATCAGCGAGTTGACGAAGCGCTTGCCCGGGAATGAGTCCCGGACGAGCACCCAGGCCACGAGCGTCCCCATCACCGCTCCGATCGCCGCGACGATCAGCGACGCCCCGAGCGTGATCGCGAGCGCTTGCAGCGTCAGCGTGTTGTCGATCGAGTCCCACAGCGTCCCGAGCCCCGACGAGAACGCCTTGACGAGGACGGCCGCCAGCGGGATCAGCACGATCACGCTCAGGTACAGCATGCAGAGACCGAGCCCGAGGCCGCCGTTGATCGTCCTTGCCCGCGTCCTCGCCCGGAGACGAGGACGTGGAGCGAGCGGCGCGGGCGCGCTGACCGAAGCCGCCGCGGTGTGGAGCTCAGGAGGCAGTGGGGACCCCCGCGGCCTCCTCGATCTTCGTGATCGAGCCGGTCGACGGCGCGAAGAACTCCTTGGAGACCTTCGTCCATCCGCCGAGATAGTCGATCGTGAACAGGTCGGGCGGCGTCGGGAACTTGCTCGCGAACTGCTGGGCGACCGACGCGACCACGGGTCGGTACCCCTGCTGGGCCCAGATCGT
>DATJYY010000209.1:0-58863 GCA_035499395.1 Solirubrobacteraceae bacterium | reverse complement strand
GCGAGTCGACGTCCGTTCGAGGAGATCCGGTCCCAGTGGTCCCGAACCAGCGTCTTGACCACGCTGCCCATATCGGCAGCGATCCGGAAACCTTGAGGGTTAGCCGTTGACGAGCTTCGAGACGGCCTGGTGGACGTCCTGGGGGGTTGCGGTCAGCGCATCGCCTACCCCCGGGATGTCTTCGCCGCCCGACGGCTTGAGGATCTGCACCGGCGCGGAGCCGCCTAGCTCTGACGCCGCGAACATGCTGATCAGCGTCGGGCCGCCCATGTCGGTGCGGATCGATTGGGGCGCGTACCACGACGCCCACGGCAGGTGGAAGAACGCGTAGGGCGAGAGCAGCTGGCTCTTGATTGCGTTGAGGATCTGCTGCTGATAGCCCTCGCGCGTGAGGTCGTTGCTCGCCGCGTCGCAGCTGTTCTCTCGCGTGCGCGCGAGCGTCAGCGCCTGGATGCCGGTGAGGTGGTGGGTGCCGGGCGAGAGGTTGAGCGTGAAGCCGCCGTTCGCCGCGCCGCCGCTGATCTGCGAGCAGATCCGTCCGGTCTTGACGTTGACGCCGCCGATCGCGTCGATGAACTTCGGGAAGTTCGCGAAGTTGATGATGATCACGTGGTTGATCTTCAGCCCGGTGAGCGCGTCGACCGTCTTGATCGTGAGCGCCGGGCCGCCGAACGCGTACGCCGCGTTGATCTTGTTCGTGCCGTGCCCCGGGATCGAGACGAGCGTGTCGCGCGGGATCGACAGACGGCGCGAGACGCCGCCACCGACTCGCCACAGCATCAGCGTGTCCGAGCGGCTGCCGGCGTCGGACGTGTTCGCGCCGCCCTCGTGCGTCCCCTTCGGCCGCTGGTCGGTGCCGATCACGAGCACGGTGTCGGTCGAAGTCAGCATGTTCCCGCCTGAGGAAAGCGCCGCCTGGGCGTCGGAGGGGATGCCGCCCGATTGAGTCGCGGCGCTGAAGACGAATAGGACGAGGGACAGGAGCAGCCACGCAACGAGCGCGATCACGAGCCCCAGGATCACCCGCTTGGGGGTTATGCGCCGCCCCGTCCCGCGCTCGGGTCCGCCCTTGTATTTCCGGTACTCGACCGGACCCTGGAGCTCGTCGTCCTCTCCGCGCAGACGGGCCTTCAGACCCTTGGGGCCGGAACGGTAGAGCTTGTACGGGCGCTGTTCGAGATCGCTAGGCATGTGGATGCATATAGTGACGGCATGCCGGGCCGGCGCACCATCGGCGTCGACATGGGCGGTTCGAAACTGCTTGCCGGCGCGGTTGATTCCGGTCTGTCGGTACACCACCGCGCCCAGCGCAGTTTCACCCGCCACGACGTGTCATACCTCTTCGACACCGTCGTCGACGCGGTCGAGGAGACTCGCGCCCGCGCCGGCGGTGAGGTCGCCGCGGTCGGCTTCGGCATTCCCAGCTTAATCGATCAACGGACGGGCACCGCGGTGGTCGCGATCAATCTCCCGTTGAAGAACATCCGGTTCGCCGACGTGATGACAGAGCGCCTTGACCTCCCGGTGTTCGTCGACAACGACGCCAACCTCGCCGCGCTGGCCGAGCATCGTGTCGGCGCGGCCCGCGGCTGTAACGAGGCCGTCGTGCTCACGATCGGCACCGGGATCGGCGGCGGGTTGATCCTCCGCGGCGAGCTATATCGCGGGGCGGTCGGGGCGGCCGCAGAGCTCGGGCACGTCGTGATCGACCGAAACGGCCCGCCGTGTGGGCGCAACTGTCCGAATCATGGGTGCGTCGAGGCGATGGCGTCCGGCACCGCGCTGGCGGCCGAGGCGCTGCGCGTCGCCCGCGAGCGCCCGAATTCCGGTCTCGGTCGGGCGCTTGCGGAAGGCCGCGAGCTGGCCGGGCCGCTCGTCACCGAGCTCGCCCACGACGGCGACGACGCCGCGATCGAAACGCTCGCGACGATCGGGCGCAACCTCGGCGTGGCCGTCACCGGCTTCGTCAATACATTCAATCCGGAGGTGGTCGTGATCGGCGGCGGAGTGATGGGCGCCGGAGACCTGCTACTCGGTCCGGTCCGGGCCGAGGTCGCCGCCCGGGCGCTCCCGCCCTCGCGGGACCTCGTCGAGATCGTGCCGGCGGCGCTCGGCGTGGAGGCGGGGATGATCGGGGCGGCGACTCTCGCGTTCGACGGCCTGCGGCAGCGGGCGGAGGCGGGATGAGCGCCGGCCGCCTGATCATCTGCCCGACGCCGATCGGCAACCTCGAGGACGTGACGCTGCGGGTGCTGGCGGCGCTCCGCGAGGCGGACATCGTCGCCTGCGAGGACACCCGCCGCAGCCGCGTGCTGCTCGATCGCTACGGCGTCGGCGGACAGCTCGTCAGCTACCACGAGCACAACGAGCGCCAGCGCGCCGGCGAGCTCGTGGCGAAGATGCGCGACGGGGCGGTGGTCGCTCTGGTTTCCGATGCCGGCACGCCGCTGGTGTCGGATCCGGGGTTTGTTCTGGTGCAGGCGTGCGTCGCCGCCGGGCTCGCGGTCGAGGTCCTGCCCGGGCCGTCGGCGGCGCTCGCAGCGCTGGTGGCGAGCGCGCTCCCCGCCGACCGGTGGCGGTTCGCCGGCTTCCTGCCGCGTAAGCGAGGTGAGCTGCAAGCCGCGTTTGCCACTCCGGAGACACTGGTCGCGTTCGAGTCCCCGAAACGCACTGCCGCCTCGCTGGCGGTCCTCGCCGAGCTCGACCCCGATCGCCCCGTGGCCGTCTGCCGCGAGCTGACCAAGCTCCACGAGGAGGTGGTGCGCGGCACCGCCGCGGAACTGGCGGCGCGATACGCGTCCGACCCGCCGCGCGGCGAGGTCGCGCTCGTCGTCGGTGGCGCTCCGTCGGCGCAGGACGAGATCGGGCCGGCGCTCGACGCACTCCGCAAGCTCGTCGACGCCGGCGCCAAACCGCGCCCCGCCGCGTCGGTCGTCTCAGAGCTGACCGGGGTCGCGGCGAACCGCCTGTATCGCGCGCTCACGTCTGAATAGGGGTCGCCTGCGGCGACGTCCATGGGGCCGTGCGGCCGGGCATCCTTGCCCGGCCGAGGGGGTCGCGACCTGGCGCGCCGGGCACGGACGCCCGGCGGAACGGCCCCACGGACGCTGCGCGCAGCGCAGCCCCAATAGAGTCAAGGGGCAGCGATGTCGTTCTACATCACCACCCCGATCTACTACGTGAACGCGCAGCCCCACCTCGGCCACGCGTACACGACGATTGCCGCCGACGTGGCCGCGCGTCACATGCGCCAACGGGGCGAGGACGTGTTCTTCCTGACCGGGACCGACGAGCACGGCGAGCCCGTCGCCGACGCGGCGCACGCGCAGGGGATGGAGCCGCAGCAATTGGCGGATCTGAACGCCGAGAAGTTCAAGGCCCTGGCACCCCAGCTCGATGCGTCGAACGACTTCTTCATCCGCACCACCGATGAGGAGCACAAGCGCCGTGTACAGGAAGTGCTTCAGCGCGTGCACGACAACGGCTACACATACAAGGGGATCTACGAGGGGTGGTACTGCCCGCGGTGCGCGGACTTCAAGGTCGAGAATGAGATCCTCGAGGGCAATCGCTGCCCGATCCACGAGATCGTGCTCGAGCGCCACCAGGAGGAGAACTGGTTCTTCAAGCTCTCGGCGTTCCAGGAGCCGCTCGAGCGGTTGTTCGACGGGCAGCCCGACTTCGTGATGCCGCCCCACCACTTCAACGAGGCGCGGTCGTTCATTTCGCAGGGTCTGCAGGACATCTCGCTGTCGCGCAAGCGCCTGAAGTGGGGCGTGACCGTGCCGTGGGACCACGAGCATGTGTTCTACGTGTGGTTCGACGCGCTGCTGAACTACTACACGGCGCTCGGATACGCGCGACCGGGTGAGGATTTGACAGCCCGGTTCTGGCCTGCGACATATCACCTGATCGGCAAGGACATCCTAAAGTTCCACACGATCTTCTGGCCGGCGATGTTGATGGCGGCCGACTTGCCCGTCCCCAACCACGTGTTCGTGCACGGCTTCCTGCTCGGTGCCGATGGCCGCAAGATGAGCAAGTCGCTCGGAAACGTCCTCGACCCGTTCGAGGTGATCGAGGGTTACGGCACCGACGCGTTGCGGTTCTACCTGATGCGCGACGTGTCGTTCGGCGGCGATGGAAGCGTAGGGATCGATGCGGTTCGCGCGCGTTACGAGAGCGAGCTGGCCAACGAATACGGAAACCTCGCGAGCCGGACGATCGCGATGCTGCTCCGGTATCGCGATGGTTCGATCCCGGCGGCGGCGACCGATCCTGGGTTGGTCTCTGATTTCGAGGGACTGTCCGCGGACGTGGCCACGCTGCTCGACCGCCTCGAGGTCACCCAGGCGCTCGACCTGGTCTGGCAGCGCGTCCGGCGGCTGAACCGGTACGTCGAGGAGCGCGCGCCCTGGCAGCTCGCGCGCGACCCCTCGAGGGCGGACGCGCTCGATGAGACGCTGGCGTCACTGGTGGAGGGAGTCCGGGTCGTCAGCGTGCTTCTGCATCCGTACATCCCGGCGAGCACGGCGCGGCTGCTCGATGCGATTGGTTCTCCGGAGTTCGATTACGAGCGCGCGGCATTCGCGCCGCACGTGTCCGGTGGCTCGGTGGGCGCGCTCGAGCCGCTGTTCCCGAAACGCGGGTGATCGACAGCCACACCCATTTGGAGTTGTGCGAGCCTCCGGACACGGAGCTCGTCGCAGCCGCCGTGGAGGCCGGCGTTTCGCGGATCGTCACCGTCGGGACCGATGGCGCGTCGTGCCGTGCGGCGCTCGCCGCGGCCGAGGACTTCCCGCAGGTGTACGCCGCGATCGGGCGGCATCCCAACTCGGCCACGGGGTTCGACGATGCCGACCTCGCCGAGCTCGAGGCGCTGGCGGCGCATCCGCGGTGCGTGGCAATCGGGGAGACCGGGCTCGACTACTACCGCGACTACGCCCCGCGCGAGGACCAGGAGCGGGCGTTCGCGGCCCAGATCGAGCTGGCGCGGTCGGTCGGGAAGCCGCTCGTGATCCACACCCGCGCAGCCGACGATGACACGCTGACGATGCTCTCCGAGCTCGCGGGAGGCCTGCGCGTGATCCTCCACTGCTTCTCGATGGCCGACCGGCTCGAGGAGTGCCTGGCGCACGAGGGCTGGTGGTTCTCGTTCGCCGGCAACGTCACGTACCCGAAAGCGTCGGATTTGCGGCTGGCGGTGGTGCGGGTGCCGGCGGAGCGGCTGTTGGTCGAGACCGACGCGCCGTACCTGTCGCCGCAGCTCGTCCGAGGCAAGCCCAACCAGCCCGCACACGTGGCGATGACCGCGGCCGCGGTGGCTGTCGAGCGGCGGGTGCCATACGAGGAACTCGACGCCTCGATCGAGGCGAGCGCGGCCGAGGTGTTCGGGTGGTGACTCGCCTCGGGCAGAACTTCCTTGTCGACCGCAACATCCTTGACGTAATCGAGCGGCTCGCGGATCTCGATCCGGACGCGGTCGTGCTCGAGATCGGCGGCGGGCAGGGCGTGCTGTCGTCGCGGCTCGCGTCTGAGGTTGCGCATCTGCATGTCGTCGAGCTCGACCGCTCGCTCGAGCTGGACCTCCGCGACTCGTTGGTTGGATTTTCCAACGTGTCAGTCCACTTTTCCGACGCGCTCGAGCTCGATCTCGCGGCGCTCGACCCGGCCCCGACCGCGGTCGTCGCGAACCTGCCATATGGGATTGCGGCGACCGTGATCCTGCGAACGATCGACGAGCTTCCCTCGGTTGAGTCCTGGGTTGTGATGGTCCAGCGTGAAGTGGGCGAACGGCTCGCGGCGGCGCCCGGTTCTTCGGCGTATGGGGTGCCGTCGGTGCTCTCTCAGCTCGCGTGTGAGGTCAAGGTGCTCCGACCGGTGGCAAGGACCGTATTCCGGCCGGTGCCGCGGGTGGACTCGGTGCTCGTCGGGTTGCGCCGGCGCCCGGGTGAGGTCGTCGATACCCAGGTGCGGTCGCTCGTCCACGATGCGTTCGCGCATCGCCGGAAGGCGCTGGCGGGATCGCTGGCGCTCGCGTCGGGCGCGCCGCCCGGTGTGCGCGAGCGGGCACGCTCGGCGCTGGTGGAGATGGGCCATCCGCCCGACGAGCGCGCCGAGCGGCTGTCCCCAGCCGAGTTCCGGGAACTAGCGGCGAGGCTGGCGGTCCGGTGAAGCTGGTCGCCAAGGCGCCGGGCAAGGTCAACCTGAGCCTGTTTCTGGGCGCGCGGCGGCCCGACGGGCGCCACGAGCTCATCACGCTGATCGAGTCGGTGTCGCTCGCGGACGAGCTCGAGCTCGTCACCCGCGCGGCCCTGGATGACGAGGTCGTGTGTCCCGGCGTCGAGGAGCCGAACATCGTCGCACGCGCGCTGGTGGGCCTGCGCGAGCGCGGTTGGAACGCACCACGGGTCAAGGTCACGATTCGCAAGCAGATCCCGGTCGCCGCCGGCATGGGCGGCGGCTCGGCCGATGCGGCGGCCGTGCTGCGGATGGCGTCGCGGCTCGCGCGGATCGACGAGGCGGAGCTCCCGGGGCTCGCGGCTTCGCTGGGCGCGGATGTCCCGAGTCAGCTCGAGCCGGGCCTCGTGCTCGCGACCGGCGCCGGCGATCTCATCGAGCCGCGCGCGCCGCTGGCCGCTCATGCGTTCGCGCTCGTGCCACTTCCGCACCGCCTGTCGACGGCTGAGGTGTACGGGGAGGCCGATCGGCTCGGACTCGGAGGCGACGAGCTCGAGTTCGCGGCCAGGCTGCCGGACCTGTGGTCCTCGCTCGGCCTTGGACAGCGCCTACCCGAGCGGCTGCTGGTCAACGAACTCGAAGCCGCCGCCGTGTCGCTCTGCGCGGACATCGAGCCCGCGCTCGCCGCCGTCCGCGACGCGGGGGCCGACCACGCGTTCGTGTCGGGGTCCGGGCCCACGGTCGCCGGGCTGTTCTGGAGTCCGGATGGTCCCGCGCGAGCGCAGGCGGCCGCCACCGCGCTGGCGCCTCGATACCCTGGCGCCTGCAGCGCGGTCCCGGTGCCGCGCGACTTCGGTTTTCCGCTGTTCGTGTGAAGGTCCGGCGGCGGCCGGGGTCGAATCCGTAGTTCGGTCATCGCCACCATCGGGCACAATTCCACGCACATCCATGAGTAACACGCAGATCACCTACCTGGTAGCCGTCGGTCTCGGCGTGCTCGGCATGCTCGCGTTTCTCCTGCTCTTGGTGGTCCCCGCGGTGACGGCCTACAGGCGCGTGCACGAGCGGCTGATCGCCGTGATGCTGTCCGCGTATGTCCTGGCGGCGTTCGTCGGGGTCGGTGTGTTGCTCGGCGCCGTGGTCGTGGTCGAGTGGCCCAGGGTGTTCTGACCCAGACCGGGACTGCGCCGATTGGCTGACCGCGCCCAGGAGCAGACCGGGGCGGCCGCGCCCGACCTGGCTGCGCTGGCCGCGATCACAGACGCCGTCGAGGACGGGGCGGGCCTGCCCGCGATCCTTCGCGCCGCGGCGCGTGCGCTCGACACGAGCCTGATCCTGATCGATCGCTCGGCCACCGTGCTGGCGGTCGCGGCACGCTCGCCGGCTGATGAGCGCTCGCTGATGCGCGACGCCGACGACGTCACGACGATCGAGCTGAAGGTGGCGGAGTCGACGGTCGGGAGGCTGCGAATGCGCGCGTCGGAGCGTCCGACCGACGCCTCCGTGCTGCGGCTCGTGACCACGCTGATCGCGTCCGAGGTCGAGCGGGTGCGCGCGCCGGAGCGCGCCTCCGAGGAAGCGGCGACCACGTTCATGCGGGCCGTGCTTGGCGGCAGGATCGACGATCGCGAGGATCTGGTCGCGCGCGGCAAGGAGCTCGGGACGGACCTCGGGCTCGGAGCCAGCGTGGTGATAGTCCGCGCTCACCCGCGCAACCCGACCGAGGAGGACTGGCGCCGGCGCCTGCTCGCGCTCGCCGCGCGCGGTGCCCGGTCGATCGCGCCAGGGGCGATCGCGGCGCCGACCGTCGACGAGGCCGCCGAGATCGCAGTGCTGCTGCCCGACGGTGACGGCGAGGTCGCGCGTCGAACCGTGGCCGCCCTGCTGCGCGAGCTCGAGTCGGGCCTGCCGGGGTTCGCCTTCGCGATCGGCCGCAGCCGGCGCACGGAGGATCCACTCGAGCTGCACCGCGCGCGCAACGAGGCGCTGCTCGCCGCCAACGTCGTCGAGGGCGAGCCCGAGCGAACCGAGCTCGGATATGAGGACACGGGCACTTATCAGCTGCTGCTCCCGCATATGAACGATCCCGTCGAGCTCAGGCGCTTCTACGACGAGACAGTTCGTCCATTGGTGGCGTACGACGAGCAGTACGAGACCGATCTGCTCGGAACGCTGTCGACGTTCCTCGACTGCGACGCGAACGTCAACGCGACGGCTCAACGGCTGATCACCCATCGCCACACGGTTCGCTACCGGTTTGAGCGCGTGCGCGAGCTGACCGGCCTGGACGTCTCCTCCACCGACGGCCGCGAAAAGCTGTCGCTCGGGCTCAAGGCGATGCGCGTGCTCGGCATCGCCCCGCCGCGAGGTCCCGCCCACGAGCGCGGAGCCGAGGGCGGGCGGGTACCTCGGTAGGGCGCTCAGACATGGGCGACCGGCGTTGGGCGAGGCGGGTTGCGCGGGTAGGGTCCCGGCGATGAACGGACTGGGGCCGGCTGTCCTGATCATGGCTCGGGCTCCGCGGGCCGGCGAGGTCCGCCGGGCGCTCGAGCCGGTGCTCGGCCGCGAGGGCTGCCTTGACCTGCAATCGGCGCTGATCGCGCATGCGGCGGTCTGGGCCCACGACGTCTCACCGGGTCCGGTTCACGTCGCCCACGACCCGCCCGACGCGGGTGCTGAGCTCCGCCGGCTGGTCGGCCCGGGCGCGGTGATGTTCCCGCAGAACGGCGAGGGGATCGCCGGCCGGCTCGCCGACGCCTCGGCGCGCGTGCTGGCCCGCGCTGGGGGTCCGCTGCTGATCGTGTGGCCCGACCTGCCGCGGTTTCGACCGGCCCACGCGAGAGGCGCACTCGACGATTTGAGCGCCGGGTGCGATGTCGTGCTCGGCCCGGCGATCGATGGCGGCCTGTACCTGGTCGGGATCTCCCGGCCGCTCCCCGACCTGTTCGCGCTGCCCGAGCAGACGTGGCGCCACGACGTGATGGGAGTGGCCCTGACCGCGATCCGCGACGTCGGCTACGAGGTCGGAATCCTGCGGGCCGAGCGCGCGTTGCACCGGCCTGCGGATGTCCGCGCGGCGCTCGCCGATCCGCTGCTTCCCGGGGACATCGCGACGATTCTGCGCCGCGGTCGGTAGCCCGCCGGACTCGTCTATCCGTCGAGTTCGGTTTAGAGCCGCTCAGCTGGCCCCCGCGGCCACCGACACATACATGACGCGCGCGAGCACATTCCGGCTGCTCGCGCGCGCAACCGACTCGACCATCCAGCTCATGTTCCGCGCTCTTCGGCCCCCGAACCCCTCATCAGTCAAGTCTCGGAGTGTGGGCAACGTGCGACTGCCGGGAGTCGGGTTTCTCAAGCAGCGGCGCGGATGGGCCGATCCATCGCCTGTGAACAAGGGACTCGGGTACCGCCTACGCGCTCACGTCGCGTCGGAAAAGGGGTTCACGCTGATCGAGGTTCTGGTCAGCGCGTTGCTCGTGGTGCTGATCTCGGCCGCGGTCGCCGAGGCACTGGTCACCAGCGGGGACTTCACCGGCTACACGCGCAATCACGCGCAGGCCGACGTCGTCGCCCAGCAGGACCAGGAGCGCATGAAGGCGATGTCCGATGCGCAGCTGACCTCGCTGCATCAGACCAGGACGGTGACTCTGAACCATACCCAGTACTCCGTCACCTCCACCGCCGAGTTCCTCGACGCTAACGGCGGCTCGAGCTGCACGTCGAGGGGCGCCGCCTACTTCAAGCTCACCTCGACCGTCAGCTGGTCCGGGGCGGTCGGAGGAAGCGCCAAGAACGTGACCGAGGAGTCGCTGATCACGCGCTCCTTGGCCGGGAGCATGGTGGCGACGGCCAACGACCAGACCGCGGCGCCGCTCGCCGGGGTGACCATCAACGCGAGCGGTCAGAACACCAGCTATACGGCCGGAGCGACGACCGACCAGAACGGTTGCGTCGCGTTCGCCGGCCTGCCGACCGACAGCTACACCCTCACGTATACGGACCTGAACTACGTCGACGTCGACGGCAATTCCAGCCCCACTGAGACGCAGTCGGTGAACCAGACCTCGACCGCTTCCGTCAATGCGATGGTGATGGGGTTGGCCGGGAGCGTCCAACCGAGCTTCTACACCGTGAACTCGGCGCACACGGCTATTCCGCTCTCCGGAGGATACGAGCTCTCTTACTACGGGAGCGGTAACGGTAACAAGATGACGGCCGCCAAGGCAGTGGGTTCGCAGACCGCTCCGGCACCGTCGACGTCACCATTGACCGCGACAAGCCTGTTCCCGTTCTGGTCGCCGTCGACGACCTACACCAACAACTACCAGTTGTGGGGGGGCGCGTGCGAGCAGGAGCAGCCGCTCCAGCCGCCGACGGGGTCCGGCACGGCGACGGTCGGGCCGGGCGCGGCCGTCGTGGCGCCGGCGGGCGGTGCTCCTAGCGTCGCGGAGCCGGCGATCGACGTGGCGGTGAAATACAACGGCGCATACGTGACGCCGGGCCAGGTGTGGGTGACGTTCACGGGCAGCGGCACCGGCGGAGCCTGCTCGGACAAGTGGCAGAACATCCCCGTGGCCGGAACCGAACTCGTCTCCGGGGTGACCAACTACATCTATCCCGCCCCGTTCGCGAGCACCGCGGCGGTCGGCGCCTCGAACGCGAGCGCGACGGGTGACCCCGGAACGATCTCCGTCTGCGTGCAGTACACGACTGGGTCCACGACGAAGCACCAGTCGACGAGCGCGATGACGAACACCAACTTCACCGCGCCCACACCGATACCAGTCGTGGATCTCAAGTCGACAGGGGTGAGCGGCCCATGCACATGACCACGATGCGCAAGCGGGTCGGGGCGCGGATCCGGCACGAGGCGGGGTTCACCCTGATCGAGCTGCTGGTGACGATGGTGGCCGGGATCGTTGTGCTGTCGGCGCTGTACACGATCCTCGACGTCACGCTGCGCCAGACCTCCAACACGTTCACGCGGCTCGACTCGACCGGAACCGCCAATTCCGTTCTGGCGGGGATCGAGAACGAGCTGCACTCCGCGTGCGTGGCCAGCGGCGAGACCCCGATCCAAGGCGGGGCCAATGGGTCCCAGGCCAGCGATGCCAACGACCTCGTGTTCCTGAGCCAGTACGGAACATCGGCCAGTCCGACCCCCGTCGAGCACAAGATCGCCTACAGCGCGGCGACCAAGAAGCTCATCGATTACACGTACACGACCACCGGCGGGCAGGCCCCTAACTGGACCTTTGGCTCGACGGTGTCGAGCAGCAAGGTCCTGCTCACCAACGTGACCCAGAACGGGTCCACGCCGATCTTCCAGTACTTCGCGTATGAGCCGTACACCGATGCCAACGGCAATACGGACATGATGTTGATGGACGGCAGCGCCCCGGTGCCGGGGACCTCGGCGCTACCCAATCCCGACCCGCTGTCGGACGCCAGCGGTCTGTCGGCCACCGACGCGGTCTCGACCGCGGAAGTGTTGATCAACTTCGTCGCGGGAGCCGCCGGCCACGACCATGAGAACACGAGCATCCTCGGGACCGCCACGCCGATCACCGATTCGGTCGTGTTCAGATTCACGCCGGCCGCAGACGAGTCTGGGTCAGGCACGACCTTTGGACCATGCTCATGATCTCAACACGCTCCATAGTCAACTTCTGGCGAGCCGCCCGTCGGCGCCTGGCCGCGGAACACGGCTTCACGATGGTCGTCGCGCTAGGTGTGCTGATGGTCACGAGCCTGCTGATCGGCGCCGTCTACGTGGCGGTTGATGGAGGCCTGCAGCTGAGCCAGCGTGATCTCAACGGGCAGCGCGCGTATTACAACGCCCGCGCCGGCGAGAACGCGTTCCTCTATCAGCTCAACCAGAACCCGAACTTCTGGTCCACCTGCTCGAACGACTACCAGCCGACCGCTACGGCGGTCCCCGGAACGAGCACCGGCGGAAAGTACTCGTTCGTTCCGGTCTACAACTCGGGCTACAGCAACTCCAACTGCACGACCACCAACGCGATCTCCGCCCTCATCGATCCGAACACGGGAACCTTGCGGATGGAGTTCACCGGATACGCCGGGCCGCCCAACGCGGCGGGCACGCCCAGCGTCAAGCGGACACTTGTCGCGAGCTTCCGTAAGCCGAGCCCGCTCGACTTCCTCTGGTACACCGATCACGAGATGGAAGACCCGCAGCTGAATTCGGCCTGCAAGAACGAGAAGTACTACTACCAGTATTCCTCGGTGAGTCAGGCACCGTGCCCGATCTACTGGGTCAGCGGCGACACGATGAGCGGCCCGTCTTACACAAACGACCAGTACCTGATCAACTCCGGTGCCTCGCCCACCTTCGGCCGGGCGGGTAGCGACGACCAGACCGAGAGCAGCGCCCCGACAGCGAGCGTCTGCGTCAGCAGCAGCTGTCAGCACGCGACCTTCAACGGCCAAGGCGCGGTGGCGGGAGCGGAGCCTGTTCCGCTGCCGGCGAGCGTGTCGAGCACACAGCTCCTGGCCGACGCAAACGGGCCGAACGGGCAGGTGTTCACCGGCACGACGACGATCAACCTCACCAGCGGCGGCTCGGCCACCATCAGTAACTGCGGGGGCACGACCTCATCGGCTTCGTGCAGCCTGGTGAACAAATCGGAGACGTTGCCGTCGATCATCTACGTCCAGAGCGGCTCCAGCTGTCCATCGACATATTCGGCTTCGACCTACGCGAAGAACTCGCAGAGCCAGTACTACGGCGCCTGCGGCGATGTGTACGTCCACGGCTACTTCACCACACCGCTGACGATCGTCTCCGACCACGACATCATCATCATGGCCAACACCAGCGGCCTGACCAACCCCGGGATCACCACGACCGTGGACGGATCGGGCAACCCGACCGGTAATGCGACGCTCGGGCTGGTGGCCGGCGACTTCGTCCGAGTGATGCACGCGTCGGGAGTGTCTCCGACCGCCGTCACCATCGATGCGGCGATCCTCACGCTTGCCCACTCCTTCATAGTCGACAACTGGGGCAGCGACACCTCTAACCCCACGCCCAAGCTGAGTGTTCACGGCGCGATCGCCCAGCGGTACCGCGGCGCTGTCGGCACCACTGCCGGCGCCGGGTACGTCAAGGACTACCACTACGACGATCGGCTCAAGGTGCTCCTGCCGCCATACCTGTTCTCGCTCTCAACCGCCGGGTGGGAGGTCTCGCGCGAGACGCTCTGTACGCCGAACGCCGGCACCACGAACAGCGCAAGCTGCGCGTATCAGGGAACCTGACCCGCGCCGTATTTGGCCGTGGCGGACCGGTCGCCGCCGCCAGGTTGAGCGACACCAGTGAAGGCACCGCCATGGCTTGAGAGCAGCTCGGTCCGCGGACGCTGCCGCATCGGTGCCGCGACCGGACGCGGGTGAGATAACGTGAGCGGTGGCTTTCAGCCAATGCTCTGGGGAGTGGTGTAATCGGCAGCACAGGACACTTTGGATGTCCGGGTTCAGGTTCAAGTCCTGGCTCCCCAGTTTCGGCTTCGAGTCCAGTAAATACCTGCTAACAGGAACTTTTCCGTGGAGGTGATACTGGACGAGGGGGCCGCGTAACTCGCGAGTCAAGGCAGCCAGAATCGTTCGCTGCGGCCGGTCGAACCGGGCCGCCTCGTCCACGTATGGCAGCGAATCGCCTACGATCTTCCTGTGGTCGCGCCTGTCGTCGTGATCCTTGCCGCCGGGCAGGGTACGCGGATGCGTTCCGCGACGCCCAAGCTGCTCCACGAGGTCTGTGGCCGGGCGATGATCGCCTGGCCGGTGGCGGCTGCCCGCGAGGCCGGGGCCGGCAAGGTGGTCGTGGTCGAGGGGCCCGATCGGCCGCTCGAGGCCGCGCTGGGCAGCGAGGTGGCGGTGGCGGTGCAGCAGGAGCCCCGGGGAACCGCGGACGCGGTCAAGGCGGCGGCCGAGCACATCGGTCAGAGCGACACGGTCATCGTGCTGAACGGCGATCACCCGCTGATCACGGCGCAGACGCTGGCGGGCCTCGCGCGGTCGCATGCCGAGTCGGGGGCGGCCGCGACGCTCGCCACCGCGGTGCTGGATGACCCGAGCGGGTACGGGCGGGTCGTGCGGGCGCCGGACGGCACGGTCGAGCGCGTGGTCGAGACCAAGGCACCGGGCGACGCGACCGAGCTCGAGCTGCGGATTCGCGAGATCAGCACCGGCATCTACGCGTTCGAGGGCGCGGCGCTGCTCGCCGCGCTCGACGAGGTGCGCAGCGACAACGCCCAGGGCGAGCTGTACCTGCCTGACGTCGTGCCGATCCTGCGGTCGCGCGAGCGCAGCGTGCGCGCGTACGAGATCGACGATGCCAGCGAGCTGGGCGTCAACGACCGGGTGGGGCTCGCGGCGGTCCGGGCGGTGGCGCAGCGCCGGATCCACGAGCGCCACATGCTCGCCGGCGTCACGATCGTCGATCCGGCCACGACCGTGATCGATGTCGATGTGCGGATCGGCCAGGACACGGTGATCGCGCCGTTCTCGAGTCTCCACGGCGCCACCGAGGTCGGCGCGGGCGCCAGGATCGGGCCGCTGTCCACGGTGATCGATGCGCGGGTGGGCGACCAGGCCTCGATCATCCACTCCTACGCCAAGGAGGCTGAAGTCGGTGACCGGGTCAGCGTCGGCCCGTTCGCGTATCTGCGGCCCGGCGCGGTCCTACGCGAGGGCGCGAAGGCGGGCACCTTCGTCGAGATCAAGAACTCGGACATCGGGGCGGGGGCCAAGGTTCCACATCTCTCCTACATCGGCGACGCCGATATCGGTGAGGGAACGAACATCGGGGCCGGAACGATCACCGCGAACTACGACGGCAAGAACAAGCACCGCACGTCGATCGGGTCCGGCGCATTCGTCAGTGTCGACACGATGTTCGTCGCGCCGGTAAGCCTCGGCGACGGCGCCTACACGGGCGCCGGCTCGGTGATAACCGGGGATGTGCCCCCGGGCGCGCTCGGGATCGCCCGCGCGCGCCAGAAGAACATTGAGGGCTACACGGAACGTCGCAAGCAGCGCGATTCCGCGTCGCGTCCGGACGCCGCCAGCGATAAAAATGTGCCCCAGGACAACGGTTCTGACAGCAGCGAAACGAGACACGCCGCGCCTTCTTCGCAGTAGCCTCGAGAAGCCGATCCGTCCCCGCTCGACCCTACACTCGATTCCACGATGAGCCTGCTCGAGACGCCTTTACAACGGAGCGAGCTGGTACTGGATTACAGCAAGCGGCTCATGCTGGTTTCGGGTCGGGCGAACCCGAATCTGGCCGCGAAGATTGCCGCCAAGCTCGGCGTCGAGCTGGGCGGGATCACGCTCAAGACGTTCACGAACGGCGAGGTCTACTGCCGCTACCAGGAGTCGGTGCGCGGCGCGGACGTGTTCATCGTCCAGCCGACCTGCGGCAACGCGGACACCGGCCTCAGCGCCAACGACGCCCTGATGGAGCTGATGGTGATGGTCGACGCGGCCGTGGGGGGCTCCGCGCACCGCGTGATCGCGGTGACACCCTGGTACGGGTACTCGCGCCAAGACAAGAAGTCCGCCCCGCGCGAGCCGATCAGCGCCCGGATGGTGGCGCGGATGCTCGAGTCGGCGGGGATCGACCGGATCCTCACCATGGACCTGCACCAGGGACAGATCCAGGGGTTCTTCCAGAAGCCGTGTGACCACATGACCGCACTGTTCATGCTCACGCAGTACTTCCAGGACCTGGCGCTCGACGACCTGGTCGTGGTCGCGCCCGACGCCGGCCGGGTCAAGCTGAACAAGCAGTTCGCCTCGAAGATCGGCGCTGACCTCGCGATCCTCAACAAGGAGCGCCCCAACCAGCAGGTCGCGGAGATCGGCTACATCATCGGCGACGTGGCGGGCAAGAACGCGGTGCTGGTCGACGACATCATCGACACCGCCGGGACCCTGCGGGCGGCCGCCGACGCCGTCTACGAGGCCGGCGCGAAACGGGTGTACGCCGCCGCCACGCACGGGGTGTTCTCGGGGCATCCGTGGGATCAGCTCGCGGCGGCGCGGCTCGAGGAGATCGTCGTCACCGACACGATCCCGCTCCCGGCCGGTGCGCCGGACACCGTGCGCGTGCTGTCGTGCGCCGACCTCCTCACGAGCTCGATCCGCCAGATCTTTACGGACGGGTCCGTGAGCGACGTATTCGGCGGCGAGAACCAGCTGTTCTAGCGCTCGCCGAGATGGCAGAGCGCGATGATCCGCAGCTCGGCCGGCGCGTGCAGAGCGGTCGGGCCGCTCGCCTGATGGAGCTGCTCGGTCTGAGCGAGGAGGAGCTCTGTCAGGTGCTCGATGTGGACCCGCTCACGCTGCTGTCCGGGCAGCTCGACCACCGGGGCGAGCTGCCGATCCTGCTCGACCTGCTCGGCGACGCCTCCGAGCGTGCCGGGGCGCCGGTGCTCAGGCGCTGGGTGCGCGCGACCGGGCCGGCCGGAAGGCCGATCGACGCGCTCACTCGCCGCGATTTCGGCGCGTTCGAGACCGCACTCGGCGAGCTCGAACGGCGCGGGTTCGTGCTCAAGAGCGGCAGCTGAAAACCGTGAGCGAACCACTCGTCCACACCCTCAGGCCCCGGTACGCGGAATGCGACCGTGAAGGGATCGTGTTCAACGCACACTACCTCACGTATTTCGACGTGAGCATTACAGAGCTCTGGCGTGCGGCATGCGGTGGCTATGGGGTCATGCTCGATCGGGGCATCGACCTCGCGCTGGCCGAGGTGCAGGTCCGTTTCCGAAAGCCCGCAAAGTTCGACGACGAATTGACGCTGGCGATCGAGATCGCGCATTTGGGGAACACGAGCATGCTCAGCCGCCATGTCGTCCGCCACGGGGAAGACCTGATTGCCGAGGCGGATCTGCGTCACGTGTTCGTGGACCTCGAGTCGCTCGAGAAGACGCCCATCCCCGACTGGGTACGACAGGGGCTCGAGCCGTGGTGCGTTCCGGTCGAGGGGACCGGCGGGTAGACGGAGAGAACCTCAACTGGGAGGGGCAACCATGGAGCACGAGACGATCTTCACGATGGAGGCCACGCCGGTGAAGTTCGGCCGGGGAGCGTCGGCGGAAGCGGGATGGGAGCTGCGGCGCCTCGGCGTCCGTCGCACGATGCTGGTCACCGACCCCGGCGTCGCCGCCCTCGGCCATCCGGAGCGGATCAAAGCCCTGATCGAGGCTGAGGGCATCGAGGTCGCTCTGTACGACCGCGCCCGGGTCGAGCCGACGATCGAGTCGTTCCAGTGGGCGGTCGAGTTCGCGCTCGAGCACGAGGTCGACGGTTTCGTGTCGGTCGGCGGTGGCTCGAGCATCGACACCGCCAAGGTCGCCGATCTTGTCTGCACCCACCCCGCGCCCCTGATGGACTACGTCAACCCGCCGGTCGGGGCCGGGAAGAAGCCGCCGGCGCCGTTGAAGCCGCACCTCGCGATCCCGACGACCTCCGGTACCGGCTCCGAGGCCACGACCGTGGCCGTTCTCGACATCCCGGACCTGAAGGTCAAGACGGGGATCTCGCACCGCTACCTGCGTCCGACGCAGGCGATCGTCGATCCGGATCTATCCCGCTCGCTCCCGCCGGAGGTGACGTCCTCGACGGGGCTCGACGTCGTCTGCCACGCGGCGGAGTCGTTTCTGTCCAAGCCCTTCGACACCCGCGCTCGACCGGACTCGCCCGACGACCGCCCGCCGTACCAGGGCTCGAACCCGGTCGCCGACGTGTGGTCGGCGAAGGCCCTCGAGTTCGGAGGTCTGTACCTCCGGCGAGCGGTCGCCGACGGTGACGACATCGAGGCGCGCGGGTTCATGATGCTGGCGGCGACGATGGCGGGCGTCGGCTTCGGCTCCGCGGGCGTGCACATTCCGCACGCCTGCGCGTACCCGATCGCGTCGGTCAAGCACGAATACCGGCCCCGTGGCTACCCGGACGACCATCCATTTGTCCCGCACGGCCACTCGGTGATCGTCACGGCACCGGCGGCGCTCCGGTTCACCTACGACTCGATGCCCGACCGCCACTCGCAGGTGGCCGGGCTGCTTGCGGGCCAACC
Source organism: Solirubrobacteraceae bacterium (assembly GCA_035499395.1). Lineage (GTDB taxonomy): Bacteria > Actinomycetota > Thermoleophilia > Solirubrobacterales > Solirubrobacteraceae > Palsa-465. The sequence continues at coordinate 40,574 of DATJYY010000209.1, read as the reverse complement.
AACGGATCCAGGCCCGGACGCGCTACCGAACGTCCTGCGCGAGCTGATGCGAGACATCGAGGCTCCGCGCGGCGTGGCCGAGCTCGGCTACACCGAGGCCGACATTCCCGACCTCGTCGCCGGCGCGCTGAAGCAACAGCGCCTGCTCGCCGTGGCGCCCAAGCCGGTGACCGAAGACGACCTCCGCCAAATCGTCACGGCATCGATGACCAACTGGTAGGTGGGGCCTCGTCCAGTGCTCGCGCCGAACCGAAGCTCGGGGTCGTGCCGGCGGCTCCGACCGGACGCTCGTCCGCGCCAAAACCGAACAGCTGCACCGACGAGTTGTCGGCGATCTCGTCGGATGTCTCGGCGTCGATCTCGCGGTGGCGAACGTCGCCGCCCCAGTCCCCGCTCATCCAGAATGCGACCGACGCTCCGGTTGCTCGGTCGCCAGCTTGCCCGCAGCGCCGCCGCCACCCGGGTTGCCCCCTCACTGGTTCGCTCAGGAGCTAGGCAGCGTGACGCGGGCGCCGCCCTCGGACGACCGTGACCGTCTGTTAGTCGCCGCTCGGCTGCTTCTCGCGACGCTCGCCCGGCCAGACCCCCGTCAGGTGATGGAACGTCCGAGCGCCGGCACGGTCGACGGCGGCACCGATCGCGGCCGTCGTAGCGGCTTCGAGGGCCGCGGCGCCCACGACCTTCTGGAAGCTCACGTCCGCCGTGGTCGGCCGCGGCGGCTCCTCATGGTCGATCCGACTCCAGAGCGCCCTGAAGACGCTGTTGGCGATCTTGGCTCCGACCAGGCTGGCGATGATCGCGAACGGCTTGTAGAGGATCTTCATGGTGTTGGGAGCCTACCCTCCTATCCAGCTGGATATATCGGCGGGATCGGGTAAAAGTTAACCTGCTGCAACCGCAAGGATCGGGAGGAGGGACCCGAGATGCTCGAAGAGGATTCAAGGCCCGAGGAAGGCCCGGCGGAGGAGCTGTTGCGGCGGGCGCTGCTGGACGAGTCCTCATCCGTTGCGGTGTCGCTGAAGGTCGGGGGGCTGCCGCTGAGCGAGGCGGTAACGGTCATATTCCTGGGCCGGAGGGATCTCGGAACGCTCCAGACGTACGTCGCGCGTGGCACACGCGCGGCCGGGACGACCGTGTCGGCGAGCGAGATGCTCCGGGTCCCGTGCGACCTCGACCTGGCCGACGCCGACGATCGAGCCGACGCGGAGCGGTTGTACATCGAGCAGGCCACCGCATTCCGGGACGCGCTCCTCAGCGCCGACGTCGTGCTCGACGTGTGGCGCGAGCCGCTGGGAGATCTGCTCGGCGGCGACGTCACCGTCGACCACTCGATCGACCTCTCCGTCCGTCTCCCCGCCCATCGGCTCCTGCCGACCGCGTTGGTGGCACCCGAGTCGCACATGCTGGTGACGCCGGTGTGCAGCGCCCGCACGCTCGCCGAGGGCAGGCCGCCAATGGGCATCGCCTGCGCCCAGCAGGACGTCATCCGCATCTATCCACTCGCCGACGACCCCGAGCGGTGCGTCGAGGACTTCATTGAGGCCGCCGCCGAGCACGCTCGCGCGCTGGCCGAGCGGCTCGACCACCAGGAGGCGTCGGTGGAGCGGTTCCTCGAATTGAGTGAGTAGTCACGGGCGGCACGAACGTCCTCACGCGGTTGCGCTTAGCTTGGGGCCGTGCGCCGTGTCTACATCGTCGGGATCGTTGTCGCGATCCTCCTGTTTCTCGTAATCAGTGCTCTGCTCGCCAGGGTGTTCAGCGCGAACAGCGCAGAGCAGTCGGCGATCACGTCGCTGGTGCAGTCGGAGGCCAGGGGCGACGTGAACGCGATCCTCGGCGAGATCGACGGTTGTCGAAATGACCAGTCGTGCCGGCGGAGGGCGGCCGTCAACGCCGCAGCGCTCGAGCACGCCGGGGCGGTCTCGGTCATCCAGCTCCAGCCGTCGACCAGCTTCTCGTTCGGCGGCACCGAGGGAACGGCGCGGGTGGCCTGGAACATCGCTTCCGGCCTGCCGATCGTGCAATGCGTGAAGGTCCGCCGCGCCGGCAATCCGATCAGCGGGCTGCGCGTCGAACTGCTCGAGGTCTCTGAGCGGATCCACAGCGACGCCGCCTGCCCGGCCCACTTCTGAGGCGCTTCAGCAGCTTCCGCCGGGGCGATCTTCGCCGGGCGCCAGGCAAGCGATTCGGATGCGCGGCCCGCGCCGGTCGCGCATCGTGAACGAGTAGTACTTGCCGATCCAGGCGGGCCGAACGATGGCGACCGTGATGCGCGCGCCCGCGGCCAGGCGGTGTCTGCCGAAACCGGGCGTGAGGTCGACGGTCCCGCGCTCCCAACACATGCGCCTCGTCCTCGGATCGCAGCGCTTCTTGTTGGCGGGGCCAAGCGCGCGACCGGCGAAGGGACATCCCGGGCCCTCGCATTCGACGAGCACCGTTGTGCCGGCCGGCACCGCGTTGATCACGAGGGCACGCACGTCGGTGTAGGACGGCGTGTACGCGAACGTCCACTGCATCGTCGAGGTGATCGTGCCGGGCACCCCAGCCGGGCGCCGCGTGACGGTTACGTAAGCGATCGGCGAGCTAGAGCCCGTGAAGTTGGCGTCCCCGAGATAGCGCGCGGTGACGGCATGCGCGCCGGCTGCGGGATACCTCACGGTGCAGGTCGCGGCCCCGGCCATCAGCGGTTGGCTGAGGCACGAACCGATGGGCCGATCGCCGTCGTAGAACTCGACCGCACCGGTTGGCTCGAGCGGCCCGGAGGACGGCGCGCTCACGCTCGCGGTGAAGGTCGTGCCGATCCCGACGTTCACGTGACTCGAGACGTCGAGCGACGTCGAGCTGGACTGTGGAAGGACGGACAGACTGTCCGTGGGGCTGACCGACCCGTTCAGATACGACCCGGCGCTCGGCGTGAACACGGCCACGAGCCCCGGCGTGCCTGCGCCAAACGACGTCGAGCAGACCACCGTGACGCTCTGCGCGATCCCGGCGACCGGCACACCGCCGCACCCGCCGATCGCCGCCCCACCGTTCGTGAACGCGACCGTCCCGGACGGAAACGGGGCGCCAATCGCGGAGGTCACCGTCGCGGCGAGTGTCACCGCCTGATTCGTGACGGGCGACGCCGGCGAGGCCTCCAACACGGTGTCGGTGCCGTTCGAACCCGGCAGCGGAGCGGACGCGAGGGCAGCCGGCGCGAGGAGCCAGCCGCCTAAGACAGTCGTCGACAGGACAAGTCCGACGACCCGACGAGCACAAATCTGTTGCCAGATCCTCCCCACGCGATGTGTGCCTCCACTCAAGGCTGCCTCGACCGGTAGAGGCAGCTCTCACGCACTTAGATACATCATCACGCCCGATGCAACCCCTGGCAATCTATCGCCCGGCGGGTCTTCGAAGGTGGGCCTGGCCCTTGGGGCGGTCAGTGCGACGGGACCGGCGTGCGGTCGGGCTCGCGGGACGGCCGGCGCTCGCGCTTGGGGAGCTGGTCGGACAGCGTGCGGTGATCGCGCAGGCGAATGAGCGCGGGCTCGGCATCGGCGAGCGGGATCCCTCCTCGCGGCGGGTCGGGCGGCTTCGGCGGCAGATCGGGGCCACGACCCCACCCGCCGTCCGAGCCGGAATCCGGACGGTTCGGCGGGATCTCGGGACCGTCACGCAGCGCGGGGATGATCAACACTGCAGCACACACGAGCCCCAGGAGATGCATCCCGGCGATCATCAGCATCAGCTGAGCGTCGCCCGACATAAGTCAAGCTTAGCGCGCGGTCGTCCGCGTGAAAAGCGGCTGTCCGGACCGGTTATTGGAGTCTCGGCGCGGATCGTCGGACCCTTACCGACCTCCGAGCGACGCTCGGAGCGACCCGCCCGCTACCATCACTCGCCGGTCATGGCGACGGCACAGACGACAGCGCTTGGAGTCGAGCGCCGCGAGCCGGACGGGTCGCGGGCGGCGCGGCGGCTGCGCCGCGACGGCAGCGTCCCCGGCGTGCTCTACGGCGGCGGCGAGGATCCGATCGCGTTCCAGGTCGACGCGCGCCTCCTTCGCAACACGCTCGCGCACGCCGGCGCTGTGCTCGAGTTGAGCATCGGCGGCGACGCGAGCACGCCCGTCGTCATCAAGGAAATCGCGCGCCACCCGGTGACGGGCGACACGATCCACATCGACATGCTCCGGGTGCGGCTCGACGTGGCGATCAGCGCGACCGTTGTGCTCGACCTCGTCGGCGGTGACGAATCCCCCGGCGTCAAGGAAGGTGGCGTGCTCGAGCAGATCACGCGCGAGCTCACGATCGAGGCTCTCCCCACGGACATCCCGGACGCGATCCACCACGATGTCTCGACCCTGCAGATCGGCGACACGGTGACGCTCGAGGCGATCTCCGCGCCACGCGGGGTCACGCTGCTCGACGATCCGGAGACCGTCGTCGCGACGCTGAGCCCGCCGAAGCTCCAGCTCGAGGAGGAGCCCGGAATCGAGGAGGAGACCGAGCTCGTGGCCGAGGGCGAGACGGCCGAGGAGGCCGAGGCCGAAGCCGGCGAAGAAGCCGCCGGCGAGAGCGAAGGCGGCGACGAGGGCGAGTAGCCCAGCCACGCCGAGTTGCCCGGCGAAGCACCTGTCGACTGGCTGATCGTCGGCCTCGGGAATCCGGGAGCCGAGTACGACGGCACGCGCCACAACATCGGGTTCGAGGTGGCGGACGAGCTCGCGAGCCGATGGTCGCTGCCTAAGGCCAAGTCGAAGTACCGCGGCCTGCTGACCGACGGACGGACCGGGCCGGGCGGGCCGCGGGTCGCGATCCTGAAGCCAATGACGTACATGAACGACGCGGGCGATTCGGTGTCGCCGGCGCGCGGCGCGTACAAGGTCGACGACCTCGACCACGTGCTCGTCATCCACGACGAGATCGATCTCCCGTTCGGCGAGATCCGGGTGCGCACGGGCGGCGGTCTCGCGGGACACAACGGGTTGAAGTCGCTCAGGGCGCGTCTCGGCTCGCCTGATTTCAGTCGCGTCAGGATCGGTGTGGGGCGGCCGCCGACGACCGATCCCGACCTTGTCGCGGCGTACGTCCTCGGCCGGTTCCGCGAGCCGAAGCCAGAGGTCCAGACGCTGATCGACCGGGCGGCAGACGCCGCCGAGGACGTCGTGGCTAACGGGGGGATAGCCCCCGCGGGAACGACAAGCTGATTGGGGGCTGCCGGCGCCCCGCCACAAGCCGCGAGACGGCCGGCGCGGCGTACCACGAGCCGACCACGAAGCGCATGACGGGCCCGAACGAGTGCGCGGCCGGCGCGCCGACGAAATGCAGCCCCGGTACCGAGGATTCGAGACCGGGACCGAGCACTGGGTAGCCGCCGGCGAGCTTTAGGTCCGCGAGCGCGTCGCCACCTAGGAACGGGTAGCGACGCACGTCGATGCGAAAGCCGGTTCCGAGCAGCACGCGGTCGACATCGCGCGACGAACCATCGTCCAAAACGAGCCGGACCTCGTCGTCGCTCAGCTGGGCGTCGAGCACCGAGCGGCCCAGCGACATAGGAACATCGACCAGCCGCGGCCGCAGCCACCCAGCGCCGGCCGGTCTGATGCAGCGGTACGAGATCGTCGGATGCAGCGACTCGGGAACGACGCGAAATGCGTCCGGCGCCGCCGCGATCCAGCCGTTCAGGCGGCCGCCGACGTCGGTCGGGGGAAGCGAGACCGCGTCCCGCAGCCGGCGCCGCCCCACCGGCCTCTCAGGCTCGCCGCTCAGCTCGCCCAGCCACCGGATCGACGGCGCTCGCGCCAGCACCTCGACGGTGGCGCCGGCCTCGTGCAAGAGCGCCGCGGACTCGAGCGCGCTCTGGCCCGATCCGATCACCGCGGTCCGACAACCCGCAAACGAACCGAGGTCGGCATGCTCGTACGAATGCGACCGCACCGTCGACGGCAACGCTGAGAACGGCTCAGGGCAGTTCATGAACGGAGCCAGTCCGGCGGCCACGACCACGCGTGACGCGGCCACCTCCTCGCCGCCCTCTACGGCCACCCGGAACCCGGAGGCGCCATCCCGAGCTATCGACGTGACCCGACGCGGGTCGACGTCCGGCACGGCGGTCCGCTGAAACCAGCGGCCGTAGTCGACGAACTCCTCAAGCGTGATCGTCGGGTCGCTCACCCGCGCACCGAGCGCCCGCTCGTAAGCCCCGATTGTCAGCCGTTGCCCCGGGTCGGCGATGTGGCTCGAACGCCGGCGGGAGCGGAGCAGCATCCCGGCCGGCATGTTCCGGGACCAGGACTCGAGCGTCTCGCCGAACGAAATCGTCTCGATGCCGGCGTCGCGGAGGTGAGCGGCGACCGCGAGCCCGTTCGGCCCGGCCCCGACGATCACGGTCGGGAGTCGCCCCGGCCGCGGCCGCCGGTGACGACCCACCCGAGGACCACGACCAGCTTCAAGAGCGATCGTTCCCAGCTCGACCAGCCGCGCCAGTCCGGGCCCCGGGTCCGACCGGCGGCCAAACGCATGCACGACCCCACGGCGCGGCCGGAGCACGGCGGCCGCCGCGGCGCGGTTGCCCGCGCCCAGCTGCCACAGGCCGTGGCGTAGATCGGCGTCCGTCCATCGGTAGAACACGCCCGGCACGGCCGTGACCGGCTCCGGAGCCAGGCCGAGCAGATGCCGGCACCAGAGCGACGGCAGGTTGGCTCCCGCGCCGATCGCGAGCGCGATCGAACCGTACGGCCGCGGGTTCATGTCGATCGCATGCCAGTTGCCGCTCGTGGCCTCGATCAACTCGAGCTCGAACATGCCCTCCCAACCCAGGTCGCCGAGCACCGCGACGACCTGCCGGCGTAATGCGGCCGGGGCGGCGACCGTCTCCGAGTAGCTCGCGTTACCCGCTTGCGGGTGCCACGTGCGGTGATAGCGCGAGAACGCCTCACCCAGCAGGCGACTGCCGGCGAACACCCCGGCGAACGACACCACGGGCCCCTCGGCCCGACGCTGAACGAGCCCGGCTCCGCCAAACGCGGCGATCGCTCGGTCCAGTTCGTGGGCGTCGTCGACCCACGAGCTGCTGAACCGCCTCGGCGGCGTCACCCGGTCGTTGATCGCCGTCATTGGCTTGACGAGAACCGGAAACCCGAACCCGTGTGCGGCGGCTGCCGCGGCCGCAGGCGAAGCACACGCCACCGTCGGAGGGGGGTCGAGCCCGTGACGCGACGCGGCCGCCGCGAGCTCGGACTTGTCGAGGGCCCGGTCAACACACGTGACAGAGGGCAGCCCGAGCTGCACATGGGGTTCGAGCCGGGCGCGACCAGACGACACGCGCGCGAGCGACCCGTCCGCGCCCGGAATCAGCACGTCGAAAGCGCCGCCTGCGACCGACCGCGCGAGCGCATCGAGGAAGGCCGACGGGGCGCTCACCGGATCGGGGACGACCAGCCGCTCGGTGACCGAACGCGACAGATGCGCCGGCGCCAGCCGGGGCGGGGCGGCGGCCGCCACCGCAACCTCGAAGCCGTCGTCCGCGAGCCCTCGCGCAACGGCGAGCACCGCTCGCGTCTCGCCGTCGGTAACCAGTATTCGTGGCGCGCTCATGACCAGGACTCCCACCGTATCGGCAGCGCCCCGGGCAGGGTCCAGCACCTTCGACTACGACCTAGACTCGGTAGACAGATGCTTCGCACGCTCCTGACCCACGCCGATGAGGATCCACAGACCGCGAGGCTCGCCGAACAAGGGGGCCGCGCGTTCGTCTCGCAGTCGCTGCGCCCCTTCCTGCTCGCCGCCCTTCTCGACCGCGATCCGGCTCGGCCCGCGATCGTCGTCGCCGGCGACGACCGCGCCGCGCGCGACCTCGCCGCGGGCCTGAAGACCTGGCTCGAGCCGCGCGTCGTCCGCTACTACCCGAGCCGTGGCGTCACGTACGAGTCGCACCTGGCGCCGCCGCCCCACCTCGTCGGCCTGCGGATCGCGGCTCTGGACGCGCTGCTCGACGAGGCGTCACAAGACAGCGCCCCGGTCGTGGTGGTGAGCGCGGTGGCACTGTCGGAGAAGGTCCCCGACCCGGAACTCAGACCGCACGGGTTCGTCCTCCGGCAGGGCGATCTCCTCGACCTCGACGAGACGGGCCGCGACCTCGTCGCCGCCGGCTACGAACACGTCGACCAGGTCGAGGATCGCGGGCAGTTCGCGATCCGGGGCGGGCTGCTCGACGTCTTTCCCGCCACCGAAGACCGTGCTGTCCGGGTCGATCTGTTCGGGGACGAGATCGAGTCGCTGCGTTGGTTCTCGACGTTCACCCAGCGCTCGCTCGGCGAGGCCGAGCTGGTCGAGATCGAGCCGGCGGCGGAGCTGGCCGAGGAGCACCGCGAGCTCGCGGAGATCGCCGCGCTCGAGAACGAGGAGGACCGGCCCGACATCGCCGAGCTCCTGCCGGTCGAGAACTTCCACCCGTTCCTCACACTCGCCCCGGAGAACGCGAGCATCGTGATCGCGGGCGAGGAGGACGTGGCACCGGCGCTTGCAGACCACTGGCAGGATGTGAGCGCGGCCTTCCACGACCGCGACGCGCGCCACCTCTATGTCGATGGCGACACGATCGCCGAGACCCTCAACGCACGCGCCCGGATCCGGCTCTCGAGCATTGACCAGGATCAGCCGTTCGAGTTCCGCGCGCAGTCGGCGGACCTCCAGGCACGAAGCCTCAAAGAGGCCGAGCCCGAGCTCGAGAAATTCCAACGGTCCGGCTACCGCACGGTCGTGACGTTTGCGCGTAGAGGCGAGGGGGAGCGAACCGCTTACAACCTCGGACGGCTAAAGGTCCGCTGGCTGGGCGCCGACGACGGAGACGCCGGGGCGAATCTCCTCACGTTCGCCCAAGCCCGTTTGCAGCAGGGCTTCATTGCGCCACAGCTTCACCTCGCGGTGATCCCCGATCACCGGCTGTTCCACCGCAGACGCGCGACCGAGGAGCCGCAACGAGCCCGGAGAAGAGGCGTGCTCCGCAGCTTCGCCGACCTACGCACCGGCGACATCGTCGTGCACGAGGACCACGGGATCGCGCGGTTTGCGGGGTTCGACACGAAGACCGTCGCGGACGTCACGCGCGACTACCTCTATCTCGAGTACGCCGGTTCGGACCGCGTGTTCGTCCCCGTCGACCAGCTGGCCAAGATCAGCCGCTACGTCGGCGCCGGCGGTACCCACCCGCCGCTGTCGAAACTCGGAGGCACCCGCTGGGACACGATCAAGGCCCGCGCGCGCAGGGCCGCCCAGGAGCTCGCCGGCGAGCTGCTCAACCTGTACGCCGAGCGCAAGCGGCGCGAGGGCCACGCGTTCCCGATCGACACCGATTGGCAGCGCGACTTCGAGGACGCGTTCCCGTTCACCGAGACGCCCGATCAGCGCGACGCGATCGAGATGGTCAAAGCCGACATGGAGGCTCCGCGCCCGATGGACCGGCTGATCTGTGGCGACGTCGGCTACGGCAAGACCGAGGTCGCGCTCCGCGCAGCGTTCAAGGCGGTCCAGGACGGCAAGCAGGTGATGCTGCTGGTCCCCACGACGATCCTCGCCCAGCAGCACTACGGCACGTTCACCGAACGCCTCAAGGACTATCCGATCTCGATCGAGCATGTCTCGCGGTTTCGCCCGCAAGCGGAGCAGAGAGAAGCCGTGAAGCGCTTCCAGGAAGGCAAGGTCGACATCCTGATCGGCACCCATCGACTCCTGTCAAGAGACGTCCGCCCCAAGGAGCTTGGCCTCCTGATCGTCGACGAGGAGCAGCGGTTCGGCGTCAAGCAGAAGGAGCTCCTGCGCCAGCTGAAGCTCAGGGTCGACGTGATCTCGATGAGCGCGACGCCGATCCCGCGCACGCTCCAGATGTCGATGGCCGGGATCCGCGACATCAGCGTGATCGAGACGCCGCCCGAGGGTCGCAGGCCGATCAAGACCTACGTCGGCGAGTACGACGAGGAACTCGTCAAGACCGCGCTGGTCCGTGAGCACCAGCGAAAGGGCCAGGCGTTCTTCCTCCATAACCGGATTGAGTCGATCGACGAGACCGCCGAGCGCCTGCGCGCGCTGTGCCCCGGGATGAAGTTCGAGGTCGCCCACGGCCAGATGGACGAAAAGGAGCTCGAACAGCGCATGCTCGCGTTCCTCAGAGGAGACGCCGACGTGCTCGTCTCCACGAGCATCATCGAGTCGGGGATCGACATCCCGCAGGCGAACACGCTGATCGTCGAGCGCGCCGACACGTTCGGCCTCGCGCAGCTGTACCAGATCCGCGGCCGCGTTGGACGCAGCCGCGAACGCGCGTACGCGTATCTGCTCTATCCATCCGCAGCTGCCCTGACCCCGGACGCCGCGCAACGACTAAGTGCGCTCAGCGACTACACCGAGCTCGGCGCCGGCTTCAAGATCGCGATGCGCGACCTCGAGATCCGCGGCGCCGGCAACCTGCTCGGCGACGAGCAGTCCGGGCACGTCGCGGCGCTCGGATTCGAGCTGTATATGCAGATGCTCGACGAGGCGGTGGCGGCGGCCGAGGACGGCGCGTGGAGCGAGGACGAGTGGGAGCCGGTGCGCCTCGACGTGAACGTGGACGCCTACGTGCCCGCCGACTACATCCCGTACGAGCAGGCCAAGGTCGAGGTGCATCGCCGGATCGCCGGCGCCCGCGAAGTGGCCGAGCTCATGGAGCTCAAGAACGAACTCGAGGACCGCTTTGGCGAGCTGCCCGAGCCGCTCAAGAACCTGATCGCGCTCCAGCAGGCCCGGATCAAGCTCGGTCAGGCGGGAGCCCGCGCGGTGACGTTCCGCAACGGCCGCCTCGCGGTGACGCCGATCGAGCTCGACTCTGTCCGCGCCAAGCGGATACGTCAGGAAATCCCCGAGGCGCTGTACGAATCGGGCAAATCGCAGCTCTCGGTGCGGGTCCCCGAGGATCCCGCCAAGCGCTTCCCGGCGGTCGTGAAGGCGGCGGACGTGTTGCTGGCGGTCACCCGCGAAGCGGCGTAAGGCGCGCTGAGGCGAGATCCACTCTTAGCGGATTCTTCACGCGGAACGCCGACACATCGCAAGACCCTCGCTACCATCACCCCCCGATGAAGGTCCGTAGTTCGTTTCTGGCGCTTGGCGCTTTTTTTGTGATCGCAGTCGGGATGGCCGGCTGTGGCAGCGGCGTCCCCGGTGACGCGGTCGTCAACGTCGCCGGCAATCCGATCAGCCAGCAGGCGTTCAACCACTGGATGTATGTCGCGGCCAAGAGCCAGGCGGCTCAGAACCCCGGCCAGCCCGTGATCGTCCCGAATGATCCCCCGGACTTCAACGACTGCATCGCTCTGGTCAGGAAGGAGATCCCGTCGCTGGCGAAGACCAAGACGGCGACGGTGCGCAGTGACTGCAAGCAGCTGTTCACCTCGCTCTCGAGCCAGGTATTGGACTTCCTGATCACGTCTTACTGGTACCAGGCCGACGCAGCCAAGATGGGCATCAAGGTCAGCAACGCCGAGGTCCAGAAGGCGTTCGAGGCCGCCAAGAAGCAGCAGTTCCCGACGGGCTCCGGTTTCAACACCTTCCTCAGCCAGACGGGTCAGACGCTCCCGGACCTCCTGTTCCGCTTCCGCATCGTCGAGATCCTGCAGAAGCTCGCCGCCAAGCACTCGACGACCGTCACCCCCGCGAAGATCGCCGCTTACTACAACAGCCACAAGTCGCAGTTCGGGACCCAGGAGACGCGGAACATGAAGATCGTCCTGGCCAAGACCCAGGCCGACGCGAACGCGGCGAAGAAGGCGCTCCAGTCGGGCCAGAGCTGGGCCACGGTGGTCAAGAAGTACTCGACCGACCCCACCACGAAGAGCACGGGTGGCGTGCTGAACGGGGTCACCAAGCAGCAGCAAGACGCGGCGCTCGCCAACGCCTCGTTCGCCGCGCCGGTGAACAAGCTGCTTGGCCCGGTCAGGGGACAGTTCGGTTACTACGTGTTCGAGGTGACGAACATCAAGCCAGGCACGCAGCAGTCGCTCGCGCAGGCCTCGGCGCTGATCAAGCAGCAACTCACCTCACAGGCGTCGACGAGCGCCCAGACCGCGGTCAGCAACAAGGCCAAGAAGGACTGGCTCTCAAAGACGACCTGTCGGCCCGCGTACGCGATGGCCGACTGCAAGGGCTACAAGGCGCCGAAGACGGCCACCACCAGCGGCACGGCCACCACGGGGTGAGTCCACCCGAGCCCCCGGCGATCGCTGAAGCGCTCGCCCGGCTCGACGCGATCACGCGCCGGCTGCGAGTGGAGTGCCCGTGGGACCGCGAGCAGGACGAGCGCTCGATCGTCCCTCACACGGTCGAAGAGTCCTACGAGCTCGCCGACGCCGCTCGGCGTCGCGACGACGCCAAGATGGTCGACGAGCTCGGCGACGTCCTCTTCCAGGTCCACTTCCTGGCGCTGCTGCTCGAGGAGCGCGGCGCCGGCGGCCTCGCGCAGGTCGCCACGGATGTCACCGACAAGCTGATCCGTCGCCACCCGCATGTGTTCGGCGACGTCGAGGCCGAGACGTCCCACCAGGTCCGGCGGAACTGGGATCAGATCAAGAAAGGCGAGGCCGGGCGCGAGCCGGGCGTGTTCGGCGACGTCCCTGAAAACCTCCCGGGACCGCTGTACGCCCGCAAGGTTCAGCGCCGCGCCGCCACGAGCGGTTTCGACTTCCCCGGCGTGGAGGGGCCGCTGCAATCGGTGCGCGACGAGCTGGACGAGCTCGCGGCCGCCGGCACCGAGGATGAGCGCTTCCACGAGCTCGGCGACGTGCTGTTCGCGGTCGTGAACGTGGCGCGGAAACTTGCCGTCGACCCCGAGCTCGCGCTGCGCGCGGCGTCCGACCGGTTCAGGGCCCGGGTGCAGGCCGGAGGCAAGCTCGCCGCATCCGAAGGCCATAGCTGGAACGATCTCGCCCCTGACGAGCAGCTCGCCTACTACGCGCGAGCGCGCCTGAACGAAGGAGAGCATCGACCGCGATGAGCCAGATCGAGCACGTACACGCCCGGCAAGTCCTCGACAGCCGAGGCAACCCGACCGTCGAGGTCGAGCTCAGTGTCAGGTCGGGCGCTTGGGGACGCGCAATCGTGCCGTCCGGAGCCTCGACCGGCGAGTTCGAGGCGACCGAGCTGCGCGATGGCGGCTCGGACTGGGACGGCAAGGGAGTCAGCCACGCGGTCGAGAACGTCAACGGCGAGATCGCCACAGCGGTTCACGGGCAGGACGCCTCTTCTCAGGCCGCGCTCGACCGGATGCTGATCACGCTCGACGGGACGCCGAACAAGTCCCGGCTGGGCGCGAACGCGATCCTCGCGGTGTCACTCGCGGCCGCCTATGCCGCGGCCGCCGAGGAACGTCTGCCGCTGTGGCGGTATCTGGGCGGGGAGAGCGCCCACGTGCTCCCGGTCCCGATGATGAACGTGGTCAACGGTGGCGCTCACGCCGACAACCCGATCGACTTCCAGGAGTTCATGATTGTTCCGGTCGGAGCCTCGAGCTTCCGGGAAGGGCTGCGGATGGGCGTCGAGGTCTTCCACACCCTGAAGAAGACGCTCCACGACATGGGCATGTCGACCGCGGTCGGCGACGAGGGCGGGTTCGCCCCGTACCTTGAGTCCAACGAGGCCGCGCTCGGGGTGCTGGTCGAGGCGATCCGCGCGGCCGGCTTCATCCCGGGCGACCAGGTGGCGATCGCGCTCGATCCCGCGGTATCGGAGCTGTTCAAGGACGGCTCGTATGTGCTCGAGCACGAGGGACGGACGCTCACACCGGAGCAGCTTGCCGACTACTGGGGCGAGCTCGTGGACAAGTACCCGATCATCTCGCTCGAGGACGGGATGGGCGAGGAGGACTGGCTCGGCTGGGCGCTCTTGACCGAGCGCCTCGGGGACCGGCTCCAGCTCGTCGGCGACGACGTGTTCGTGACGAACACAGAGCGCCTCCAGCGTGGGATCGATGCCGGCGTCGCGAACTCGATCCTGATCAAGGTCAACCAGATCGGAACCCTGACGGAAACCCTTGCTGCCATGCGCATCGCCCGTGAGAACGGCTACACCTGCGTGATGTCGCACCGTTCCGGTGAGACCGAGGACGTGACGATAGCGGACCTCGCGGTGGCGACCGGCTGCGGCCAGATCAAGACCGGCGCACCGTCGCGCACGGATCGCGTGGCCAAGTACAACCAGCTGCTCCGGATCGAGGAAGCGCTCGGCGCCGATGCCCGCTACCCCGGACGCAGCGCCTTCCGCGCCTAGGCGGTTGCACGGTTCGGTGCAGAAGGAAGGAGGCCGCGGGCGTCGAACGAAGGCCCTAGCGGATGCCTTCAGCCCGTACCGCCACCGCGCCAGCGCGCCGCCAATCCACCCGCAAGGCGACCCCGCGACGGCGACGGGTCAGGGTGGCGAGCCGTGGACTCCGGGGCCGCGTTCGCTGGGATCGGGTGGGCCGGGTCAGCCTGCTCGTGGTCCTCGCCGTCGTCGCTGGGCTATACGTGCAGCGAGGGATCGCGTACTTCTCGGTCCGCTCCCAGGCCGACCAGCAACGCGCGATCGTGCAGCAGCTGTCGCGCTCGAACGCGAGCCTGCGCGCCCAGCAGCGCTCGCTGAACGATCCGGCGACGATCTTGAGCGACGCCCGCGCGCTGGGGATGGTGCGGCCGGGCGAGCATCCATACGAAGTCACCGGACTTCCCGCTCACTGATCGCGACGCGCCGTAACCGCGTCCAGCTCTGGGCCGGTGCGCGCTCCTCTCCAAGATTCCGGGAGACCGCTCCGCGCGCGCCAGCGTTTACCACCGCCCAGCATCCGGCTGGGCGCTGATGCGGTTTGACGACGTCATCGGCCTCTGGCGCGATGGACAGCGCCGCCTCGCCCAGGCCGATCCGCGCGACCGTCCCGCGCTCGAGCGGGTGATCGACGCGCTCGTCGACGAGCTCCGTCGGCGGGTCGGCGGGGTGTTCACGACCGACGAGCTCGCGCGCTATTACGGCGAGGAGGGCACCGACTGGTGCTTCGACATCGCGACCCGGGTGGCGCCCGGCAACCCGGAGGCGTGGGACATGACGACCGTCGTCGGCGCGGCGTTCGCGCGCTACGTGCGCGAGGCCTCGGACTACGCCGGCGGCGCCCGCATCGTCCAGCAGTAGAACCCGCTAGTCGCCGTCGTCGCCGTCTTCGGCGTCGTCGTCGCCGACGCGGCGGATCACGATCTGATCCTCTTCGATTGCCACCTCGACGGGACGGTGGCCGGCCCAGTACTCGGCGTAGATCGGATCGTCCTGAACGGCGGGATCGAGCCACAGCCCGTAGCCCTCCTCGCCGTGGTCAAAAGTCGCTTCGATCGGCTTCCCCTTGCGCCGCGGGCTACGTCGCCCGCCGCGCCGGCCACGCCGGCGCTTAGCGGGGGTCTTTTCGCCGTCGTCCTCCTCTTCCTCCTCCTCGGCCTCCTCCGCGCGCTCGGCCTCGGCCGCAAGCTCGGCGGCGATCAGCGCTTCGTCCTCAGCGCGGAGATCGATCTCGTCGTCGAAGTCGACGGCTGCGCCGGCTTCGGGCTCGCCGTCGGGCTCGAGCCCCTGCTCGCGCTTGAACGCCTGGATCTGCTGCACGGTCACCTCGAGCTGATGGGCGATCCACGCGTCGGTGCGCCCCTGACGCACCCAGCCGCGGATTCGGTTCAGCTCTGGTCGTAGCGATCGACGGGCCATCTTCGGCGCGGAGACTAGTACAGCGAACGGCTGGAGCGCGGCGGGAGCGACTTCGCGACCCGGGCCGATCCGCCGACAGGCATCCGGCGCCCGACCGCTGCACAACCTCCACAATGCTTGTCGAGATCAGATGGCAACCGGTATGCTGGCTTCGGCGGACCGGATCCTCGTGGAGATGAGGCATGCCGGTGGCCTCGTTGACGACTAGGCGAGCAGGGAGGCACATCCCCAAATGTTGGTACTCACCCGCAAGTCCAACCAAAGCATCATGATCGGCGATGACATTGAGGTCTCCGTTCTGGCGATCATGGGCGAGAAGGTGCGAATCGGGATTCAGGCACCCCGCGACATTCCCGTATTCCGCAAGGAGGTATATCTCGAGATCCAGCAGGAGCGTCTCGGCTCCGGCAAGGGCGCCCGCGAAGAGGTCGACGCGGCGCTTCGTGGCCTAGGAGAGGGCACCTAGTAACAACTGCTACGCGGCGGCGGCGGGCACGACGTCCCGGAACCGCTAGCCGAGCAGGTAGTACAGCGTTTCGAACATCGCGATCGTCACCACGACGGCTGTGCCAATCAGCGTGGTGACAAGCAGCCAAAACCGCACCGAGCTACGTTTGCGCTCGCGTGCGCGCCGCCGCTTACGCGTGCGCGAGCGCGCGACCCGCAGCATGCGGTCGTCGCGGCGCCGGTCCAGCTGCATCTCCTGCCGGAACTCCTGCTCGAGTTCGGCGAGACTCTGGCGCATCTTCATCGCCATGCCGGCGCGAGCCTACCAAGCCGCGGTGCTCAGCGTTATGTAGATGTGCGCCGCCGCCGCGAACCCGATCCCGGCGCGCTTGCTAGTGGACTGCGGTCCGCTCGTAGACCTTCACGAAATGCAGGTAGTTCTTGGCGATCTGCTCGGCGGCCGCGGCTCGCTCGAGGTCCTTGCTGAGGAAGCCCTTGAGCGCGTCCCACCAGATCGAGCGCCCGATCGCGAAGCCGATGAAGCCCTCGACCGGCGCGGCCACCTGGAGCCACTGCTCGACCTTCTCGGTCGACGCGCCCCGCCCGAGCAGCACGCACGTGACGCCCTCGCGACCTGGGCCCGAGCGGGCCTGCTCGGCGAGCATCGCGGCGTCCGACTGCTCGTCGACGCCCTCGATCTTCCACACGTCGACCTCGATGCCGAAGTTCTGTGCGTCCGCGATCGCGCGCCGCATCAGCTCCGGGCGCAGCTCCGCGTCGTAGCGGTCACTGTCGCCGCCGACCGATGCAAGCTGTTCGTCCGTGGCGGGAACCAGCAGCTCGAACAGGAACTTCCGGTCGTTCTCGTGGAGCCAGTCGGCGAGCCGCTTCAGCCGCTCGAGCTGCTCCTTGTTCAGGTCGGCGTCGCCGTCGGAGTTGTAGCGGACGAGCACCTTGGAGAAATCCGGGTTGAACTTCTCGATGTGCGCCGCGAAGTCCTCGCCGTACTCGTAGTCGAACTCGTCCTGCCCGGACTTCTCGACCGGCATCGCGAGCTTCAGGCCGTGTTCGCGCGCCTGCTCGGGGATGTTCGAGCCGAACTGCTCGTCGACGAGGACGCCGGTGGCCGCCGCGTCGGCGCCCTCGCTCACGGCGGCGAGCATGCCCTCGAAGATCAGCCGCTTGGCGTCGGCGATCTGCTCGGTCTCCTCGGGCGTCGGATCGCCCTGGATCCCGAACATCTTCTTCTGGAACGACCCGCGATGATCGAACGCGAGGATGTACAGCTTGCCGTCGTATCCGAGAGCCATCAGCGCTCCCCTTTCGTTCCGTTGATGTGGTTCGTTCAGTCTACGTACCACGCTAGCCTGCCCGCGGATGGAGCACAAGTTCCAGCCCCGGGGGACTCAATACACGATCGGGGTCGAGGAGGAGCTGATGATCCTCGATGCGGAGTCGCTCGAGCTGGTCAACGCGATCGAGAGCCTGCTCGAATCCGCGCCCGCCGGCGAGATCAAGCCCGAGCTGATGGAGTCGGTGCTCGAGGTCTCGACCGATCCATGCCGGAACACGGGCGAGGTTGGCGAGCAGCTGCGCGCGCTGCGAGCGCAGGTACGGGAAACCGCGGTGCGCAAGGGCCTGACGACCGGCTCGGCGGGGACGCATCCGTTCGCGATGTGGGAGGACCAGCGGATCGTGGCGCGGCCCCGCTACCGCGATCTGGTGTCGGCGCTTCGTTTCGTCGCACGCCAGGAGCTGATCTTCGGGATGCACGTGCACGTCGCGGTCGACGATCCCGAGAAGGCGATCCACGTCGCCAACGGGATGCGCGTGCACGTACCGATCCTGCTCGGGCTGTCGGCGAACTCGCCGTTCTGGCGCGCCGAAGCCACCGGGTTTGCCTCGACGCGGACGCCGATCTTCCGAGCATTCCCGCGGATGGGCATCCCGCCCATGTACAAGGACTGGGAGGACTACGAGGCGCGGATCGAGTTCATGGTGCACTCGCGCGTGATCGAGGACTACACGTACTTGTGGCACGACGTGCGGCCGCACCCGGACTTCGGAACGGTCGAGATCCGCGTGATGGACTCGCAGACCCGCGTCGAGCACACGCTCGGCATCGCGGCGCTGGTCCAGGCGCTGGTCCGCGAGCTGTGCGACCACTTCGAGGCGGGCAGGACGCTGTCGCGGTATCCGTTCGAGATGCTCGACGAGAACAAGTGGCTGGCCGCGCGGCACGGCCTCGACGGCGAGCTCGTCGATCTTCCGAACTGGGACCGGGTGCCGGCGCGGGATCTCGCGAGGCGGCTCGTCGACCGCGTGCGCGAGCATTGCCAGGACCTTGGCTCGGCGGCCGAGCTCGAAGCGGTCGAGGACCTGCTCGAGCGCGGCAACGGCGCGGCACGGCAGGTCGTGGTCTACGAGGCGAACCACGATCTGCGCGAGGTCATGGCCGAGATAGTCGCTGCAACGGCCGTGTAGCGCGCGAGCCTACGCTGCGCGGCGGATCCGAGCCCTGTTGCCGACAGCCGCGCCGTCCTACAATCGGTGAGCCATGAGCACCGGCGGCCCGGACCTGTTCGTAATTTGCAAGAACTGCCAGTCCGAGGTGAGCCCGTACATAACCGAGTGCCCGTACTGCGGCAGCCGTCTGCGCAAGCGGGCGCCGAAGCTCGACCGCGACGGCCGCCCCACCGAGCGCAAGCGCCGCTCGCCGGCGCCGTCGCTGCCGCGGCTTCGCCGGGGCGAGATCCCCGGGATCCGGGGAGAGTCGCGGCCGTACGCGACGAT
Source organism: Solirubrobacteraceae bacterium (assembly GCA_035499395.1). GTDB lineage: Bacteria > Actinomycetota > Thermoleophilia > Solirubrobacterales > Solirubrobacteraceae > Palsa-465. The sequence continues at coordinate 21,606 of DATJYY010000209.1, read as the reverse complement.
CGCGCTGGTCCTCGCGGGGTTCGCGGGGACGCTCCTGTGGCGAGCCGCGCTCGTCGGGAGCACGCACGCGATCGCGCTGTGGGCCCAGTACGGGACGCACCTGTGGTGGCGGCTGCTGGTGGCGCCGTTCACGTATACCAACACCGGCTACGCGATCGCGACGCTGGGCACGATCGCCGTCTACGGCTGGCTGCTCGAGCGCCGTCACGGCCCGGCGCTGGTGCTGGTGCTGTTCGCGATCGCAGCGGTCGGCGGGGCGGCGGTGACCGCCGCCGATTCGACCCTCCCGCTCGCGCTCGGCGCCAACGGCGCCGCCCTGGCCCTGCTGATCACATGGGCGATCCCCGATCTGCTGTCGCTACGCGCCGGTGAGGACATCGACGGCGACCTGCTGGGGACGGCCGTGATCGGTGCGGTCGTATTGCTGATGCCGCTGGCGGCTCCGGGCGCGAGCTGGGTGTCCGCCGGGGTCGGTGTGCTGACCGGGATCCTGGTTGGGCTTCCGCTGGCGCTAACCGGCGAGCGTTAGCCGCTCAGCGCACCCGACGTATCATCCGTGGGCCCTGTGGTCGACCGCGCCTACACCGACGCCGAGCTGGAGGCTGCGATCGCAGCGCTGGCCGATCCCGACCGGTTGCGAGAGGCGCAGGACCTGGTCGCTCGCACGGCGCCGGCGCTGCAGCACGTGCTCGCGACCGCGCTGGAGGAAGGCGGATGGTTCGACAGGGCTCACAACCAGGCCGTTCAGGAGGCGACCGGGCACGACGACGTCGCCGAACGGTTCCGGGCGGTGCAGACGATGCTCGCGGAGGAGACCCGCCTGGGGATGCTCGTGGGCGTCGCGGTCGGGTTCGAACTGGCCCGGGAGCTCGCGGGATCGCAAACGACAGAGGAGGACTGACTCGATATGGAAGTGCGCTTTCTTGGACACGCTTGCTTTGAGCTCTCCGACGGGGACACGACCGTCCTCATCGACCCGTTTCTGACCGGGAACCCGAAGGCCGCGATCAGCGCCGACGACGCCGCCGCGACGACGATCCTGCTCACCCACGGTCACGGAGACCACATCGGTGACACGGTGGCGATCGCCAAGCGCACCGGCGCTCCGGCGGTGGCGATCGTCGAGATCGCGAACGAGCTTGGCGAGGAGGGCATCGAGGTCCGGGATCCCAACATGGGCGGGACCGTGAAGTTCGACTGGGGGTGGGTGAAGCTGGTGCCGGCCTGGCACACGTCGACCACGCCGAAGGGAACGGCCAACGTACCCGCCGGCCTGCTGATCAACTTCCAGGACACGGTCGTCTACCACCTGGGCGATACGTGCGTGTTCTCCGACATGCAGCTGGTCGGCAAGCGCCACCCGATCGACATCGCGCTGATGTGCATCGGCGGCCACTACACGATGGACCGCGTGGACGCGGTGGACGCGGCCGAGTTCGTCGGGGCCAAGACCGTGATCCCCTGTCACTACAACACGTTCCCGCCGATCGAGACCGATGCGGAGGCGTTCAAGTCCGACGTCGAGTCGGCGACCCAGTCGAACGTCGTCGTGCTCGAGCCCGGGGAGTCGCACTCGGCGTGACCCACGCGATCGTCCTGATTCAGGCGGATCGCTCCGCGCTCGCGACGCTCGGCGGCGAGCTGGCCGGGCTCGAGGGCGTGGCCGAGGCGTACTCGGTGACCGGCGAGTGGGATTTCGTGGCGCTGCTGCGGTTGCGCCAGCAGGAGCAGCTCGCGACGGTGGTGACGGGCCAGATCTCGCAGCTGTCGGGGGTGGTCCGGACGCACACGATGGTGGCGTTCGAGGTCTACTCCCGACACGACCTCGAGGCACTGTTCTCAGTCGGGCAGTAATGCGGGTCGCAGTTGTGGCGGAGTGGTACCCGTCGCCGGGGGACCCGGTGCTCGGCATCTGGGCCCACCGCCAGGCGGTGGCGGCGCGCGACGCGGGCGCCGACGTGCGTGTGCTGGCGCTGCGACGCCCGATCCCCCCGCTCGCGTTGTTGCATTTTCCCCCGGCCCTCGGTGCGCTCGGCCGCTGGGCCGCGGGGGCCCGGACATCGCTCAGGCCACTGACGCTCGACGGGCTGCCGGTGGCGCCGGTGCCGTTCATAGCGCCACCGCGCCCGCTCTCGTACGGCAGCTGGGGCTACTGGATGGCCCCGCCGCTGGCCCGAGCGCTCGACCGGCTGCACGCGGAATGGCCCTTCGACGTGCTCCATGCGCATTGCCTCGCACCGGCCGGGCACGCTGCCGCTCGGTGGGTTCGGCGAACGAGCTCGTCGGCGTTCGTCGTCTCGGCGCACGGTCCCGACATGATCCACGTGGCCGGTCAGAGCAGCATCGGTCACCGGGCGTGCGTGGCCGCACTGGCCGCCGCCGACGTGGTGATCGCGAACAGCAGCTGGGCCGCTCTTCGTTGCGAGGAGATCGCCGGCCGCCCGTTGCCGGCGCGGGTCGTGCACCTCGGAGCGGACCTGGCGTTCGACGTGCCGGCCGCGGCTTCGAACGGCCGCGTCCGGATCGTCACGGTCGCCCATCTGGTCGCGCGCAAGCGCCACGAGGTCGTGCTGCGCGCGATGGCGCTGTTCGACCCGGTTCGACGGCCGGAGTACCTGGTGATCGGCGACGGTCCGCTCCGCCCCGGCCTCGAGCGTCTGGCGGCCGAGCTCGGCGTAGCCGATCGGGTCCGGTTCCTCGGGCAGCTGCCGAACCCCGACGCGGTGGCCCGGGCGGCGGCGTGCGACGTGTTCGTGATGCCCGGGGTGGAGGAGCCGTTCGGGGTGGCGTTCATCGAGGCGATGGCCGCAGGGCTGCCGGCGATCGGGAGCCGTGGCGAGGGAGGACCCGAGGACATCGCGGCCGCGGGGGAAGGGATGCTCCTGGTCGAGCCCGGGGACGCCGCGGCCTTGGCAGCGGTGATCGACCGGCTGAGCGCCGACCGCGATGAGCTCCGCCGGCTCGGCGCGGCGGCGCGCGAGACCGTGGCGGCGAACTTCACGTGGGAACGGAGTGGGGCGGAGACCGTCGCCGCGTATCGCCAGGCGCTCGCGGCGTGAGCGACCACGTCGATGTGCTCGTGCTGTCGCTCGGCACTACCAGGGGCCTGCGTCTTGCCAACGCGGACCTGGTCGAACTGCTCCGCGAGGCCGGCGCCTCGGTGGCGGCCGTCGGAACCCGGATCGGTCTGACCAACGCTCTGCGGCGCGCGTATCCGGTCAACGACGTGGTCGAGGCGATCGCGGCCCGGCGCGCGCTTGCGGCGGGGATGCGAACGTTCCAGCCGCGGGCGCTGGTCGTATCGACCACGACCGCGGCGCTGCTGATCGGCGACCCCGGGGTGCCGTTCGCCGTCTGGCTCGACTCGCCGGCGCGCCTCAACCGCCCCGGCCTCGCGAGCGTCCCGCTGCATGTGCTCGAACACCGGCAACTCGCCCGCGCGCGGGTATTGATGCCGCACAGCCCCGGCGCCGCGGCGGCGCTGCCGGTGGGGTCCGCGCCGACCGTGCTGATCCCGCCACCGGTCCCCGAGGCCCCGGCCCCGGCCGATGCTCGGGAGCCCATCGCGGTCGGCTACGCGCCCGACCCGAAGGCCAAGGGCCTCGCGCTGCTGTGTGCGGCCTGGGAGCGGGCCTCGGTGTCGGGGGCGCGGTTGCTGATCGCCGGCATCCCACGCGAGCGGGCAGTCGAGTTCCTGGCCCGGCGAGGCGTAGGGATGCCGCCCGGTGCGGAGTTCGTCGGGATGTTGCCCCAGCCATCGTTCCAGGATCTATTGGCCCGCGCGCGGGTGTTCGTCAGCGCCGCGGAGTGGGAGGACTTCGGGGCCGCGCCGCTCGAGGCGCTCGATCGTGGCGCGGCACTCGTCTGCGCGCCGGGCGGCGGCCCGTTTCCCGCGTTCGCTATCGCCCGGTCGCTCGCGCCCGAGTTCGTGGCCGAAGACCGCTCCGCCGACGCGGTCGCGCGTGCGCTCTCCGCGGCGTTCGCTGCGGACGACGCCGCGATGGCGGCGTACCGGGCAGCGGCGCGGGCCGCGCTCGAGCCGTACCGGCCGGCGGCGCTCGTCCACCGGCTTCAGGAGGAGGTGCTGCCGGCCTTGCTCGGCCGGTAGTCGGCCGGCGCCCGGCCGTTCGAGTGGGGATCGCCGGGCGGCCGCACGCGGCCACGCCGGGTCGCGGCGCCGAGCACCGCGTCGACGAACGCGTCGACCTCGCTGCCGTCCGTCTCGAGGTCGATCGCGCGGCTCTCCTCGCCCATACGGCGGCGCAGGTCGGCGTCGGATACGAGGCGCCCGAGTGCTTGCGCGACCTCTTCGACGTCGTAAGGATTGACCAGCAGCGCGTTTCGGCCGTCGATCGCGACGTCGCCGGCGGCGCCGGCGGTCTTGGAGCAGATGATCGGGAGCCCCGCGGCGGCCGCCTCGCGGGCCGCCACGCCGAACGGCTCGTAGGTGCTTACCAGCGCGTACACGTCGGCGCCGGCGTACAGGGCCGGCAGGTCCGCCGGCGCGAGGTGGCCGAGGAACCGCGCGGGCACGCCGGCCTTGGCCGCGAGCTCCTTCAGGTCGTGCTCGAGTGAGCCCGCGCCGGCAATCTCCAGCTGCGCCTGAGCGGTTGTGAGACCGGCCTTGGCGAACGCCTCGATCAGCGTGCCGAAGTTCTTGTCGGGGACGAGCCGGCCGGCGCTGATGACCCTGACCGGTCCGTCGGTGTGCGTGCGCGTCGCCGCGGCGCGGAACGGCTCTACGTCCGCGGCTTGGAGCGCCACCGCGATCCGCTCATCTGGGATCCCGAACGCGAGCAGCCGGGCCCGAGCGGCCGAGCTGGCGGCGATGAACCCGTCGGCCTGGCCGGCGAGCCGGTGGTGGAGCCCGAGCTGCCAGCCGGGGAGCATCGAGTCGATCCCGGGCGTGCACTCGGTGAAGATCACGTACGCGCGCCTGTGGCGGCGGCACCAGTTGAACGCCCGCGCCGACGCCGGCCCGTACTCCGACACGACCACGCAGTCGGGGTCGGCGCTCCGCAACGCTCGCTCGAGCCGGCGCGGCCAGAGCACCGGCGTGCGCCCGGAGCGCCGGCGCTGCCAGGAGCGCAGGTGCACGGCCGGATAGGGGTGCTCGCGCGGGAACCACTCCGGCGGGACGTCCCAGCTCGGCTGGGCGGCCGACTGGTAGATCACGCAGAGGTCGAGCTCGTCGCGCTCGTGCAGCGACCGGAACAGCGGCTCCCGGTAGGGCACGGGCGTGGGCGGGACGATCGCGCAGCGAACAGTCATAGCCGCTCGAAGGTTATTGGCAGGCCCGGTAACCCGACACTCGCCGCCCCCACGGGGCCGAATGCATATTCGTCCATCTCTGGCAACGAAGCGCGCGCACTCGAGCCCGCCGGACCGTCGAATGCGCGGTTATCGGGGCTAGATCTGCGAGCCGCGACCGCGCTCGAACCAGATCGCGCGGTCCTTCCAGTCGTGGACCATCATCAGCGCCCCGCCGGCGGCCGTGAGGGCCAGCACCGAGCGCGGTCCGACGTACGGCTTGCCGATGGGCGCGGGATCGCTGACCAGCGCGAGGAACGCCGCAGTGGCGACGATGCTCCCAGTGGCTCCGTGGTGGCATCGCTGCCCGAGAATCCACAGCCGATGTCGAAGCGCGTCGTACTCGACGAGCTTCTTGACGGAGTATCCAGCGCCCTGTCGCATCTCCTGATCCGCCCCATTTATCGACCTTTATCCTGCAAACGTGAGGTGCCGGGCGGTTCTTTTGTGCGTTGTGTCACTCATCACCGCGGTGGCGTGTGGATCGTCGCGATCGACCACCACGACGCCCGCGGCCCCGCCGGCCACCGCGACAGCAACCTTGACCCAGATCGCGCCACCGACCGCCACCGGCAACCCCCCGACCGCCCCCGAGACCACCACGAATCCCGGGGCCCCCACGACCGGTGGCGCGCCTCCGGAGAACGCCCGGATCCCGGCCACGTTCACGATCGTGCGCGGCGGCGGGCTCAATCCACCGACGATCTCCGCGCCGGCGCACATTGCGGTCCAGGTCACGGTCGCGACGGGCGGCGGACGGTCGTATCGGGTGCTGCTGCGCACACCGCAGCCGCGCTCGCTCGTCGTCCCCGCCCACGGCCACGCCACCGTGCTCGTCAGAGGTTTGAACCCGGGGCGCTACCCGCTCGAGGTAGACGGTGCGCCGCGCGGAGCGCTGGTCATTGGTGTCGCGCCCGGCCCTTAGGCGGGGCCTACGCGATTCTGGATCCGACCGCGACTTCCTTGTCCGGCCGGAGCAGCACCACGCCCTCGGCCTCGTCGAGCGCGCCCAGCACGAGCGCCTCTGACTTGAATCGCGCGATGATGCGCGACGCGAGGTTGACCACGCCGACCACCAGCGTTCCCTCTAGCTGTTCGCGCGAATAGTGGGTGATCTGCGCAGAGGATCGCTTGACCCCGATCTCGGGGCCGAAGTCGATCGTCAGCTTCCACGCCGGCACGCGCGCCTCGGGAAACTCTTCGACCGCCACCACGCGGCCGACTCGCATGTCAACTGCGGTGAACTGGCCGACGTCGATCACGCCGCAAGCTTATGACGTGGTGCCGCTTGGCGTGGACAGCAAGCGCCGAGGCCCCGGCGCCGAATGCAGATCCGGCGGCCGAAGCCGATCCCGCGTTCGATCCCGATCCAGTGGTCGATTCCGTGCTCGTGCTCGTGGTCGTGGTCGTGGTCGTGCTGGTCGGCGCGCTGGTGGTCGTCGGGGCGGTGGCAGTGGTCGTCGGGGCGGTGGCAGTGGTCGTCGGGGCGGTGGCTGTGGTCGTCGGGGCGGTGGCTGTGGTCGTCGGGGTGGTCGTACCGCTGCCGGTGGAATCGCCTGCGCACGAGGAGTCCGGGCTGGGATCGGCGCTGTTGCCGGGAGTCGTGGTCGCGGGACTCGTGGTCGTCGTGCTCGTCGAATCCGTAGTCGCGCCGGTTGTGCTCGTGTCGGCGCTTTGAGTCGTGGTCGCCGGAGCGGGTGTCGTGTTCGAGCTCATCGTCGGACAGGTCGTCGTCCCGGTCGTTCCGGTTGTCGTGGTGGCCGGAGTGGTCGTCGAGCCGGCCAGTACCGTCGAATCGGTCTGGGTCTGGGTCCGACCCGGGGGCACCGTCGGCGTGGTCTGCGCCTTCGTCGTTGCCTGCTTGCCGTGCTTGCCGTCGACCAGCGGTTTGTGCTTGGTGGTCGCGGCGGCCTTGGCCGCAGCCGGTTTGTGCAGATGCTCGACCACGGTGTGATGGACGACCGCGCTGGGTACGGCGCCGCCACTCGGTGCCTCCGAGTGCGCGGTGATGGTGACGGCTGCCGGCGGATTGGGAGCGGAGCCGACGTGGGTGATCGGGGCGGCGTGGTGATGAGCGTGCGGGCGCGCCGGCTGCTCGACCTCGACGGCACCGGCTGTGACCAGCGCGGCCGCGGCCAGACCGGCCGCCGCCTTCGTCGCGATCGCGCCGACGCTCGCCGAGAGGAACCCGGTCGTGCTCGTTCCCATCACGGCGCCTGCGCCGGCCGCCGCCGTGCCTCCGACTGCCGCCGCGGTACCGCCCGCGCTCGCGCCGGACGAGCCGGCGCCAGCGCCGGCGCCGGCGGAGTGGCCGATGTGCAGGATCGCGAGTTTGCGCAGCAGCACGAACCCGCCGACCGGCAGTACCGCGGTCAGCGCCTTGCTCGTCTCGTTGAGCTGGCCCTTGAACGTCTCGCAGCGCTCGCAAGAACGCAGGTGGCGGCGGACGAGCGAGCCTGGGCGCCGCTGGAGGCCTTCGGCGACCTCGGCAAGCTCGATTCGGACCTGCTCGCACGTGAGCAACCGCGCCTCCGCGGCCTCGGCGAGGGATACGCGCGCGCGCACGAGCAGCGACTTGACGCTCGGCACGGTCGTCTCCATCGCCTCGGCGATCTGCTCGTAGGAGAGGGCGTCCATCTCGCGCAGCACGAGCGCGGTCCGCTGGGTCTCGGGAAGTCCCTGAATGTCGCCGACCAGGAGGCGGAACTCCTCGCGGTCGTGGACCTTGTCGGCGGTGGTCGTGCCGTGGTCGGACAGGTGGATGTCCATCGAGTCGACGCCGACGGCCTGGATCCGGCGCAGGTGGTTGAGGCTGCGGTTGCGGGCGATCCGGTACAGCCACGGCCGGACGTTGATCGGGCGGTCGTCGTCGAGGATCGCGTTGAACGCGGCGGAGAAGACCTCCTGGAGGACGTCCTCGGCATCCTCGCGGGACCCGAGCAGGTGCCGGCAGAACGCCAGCAGGCGGGAGTGATAGCGGGAGACCAGAACCTCGAACGCGGCGGTGCTGCCTCGCCGGATCAGCGTGACCAAGCGCTCGTCGGACTGCAGCCTCAGCAGCGGCGAGCGCGCGTGAAGACCAATTCCTCCCGAGTATCTGAGCGCTGAGACTTCCATCCAGACCGCTTGAGGGCCAACCTAAAGGGGGCCGTCGCTGGCACGGACACCGTAGCAGCGGATTAGTTGCGGTCCTGCACAGCCGCTCCCGGATACGCCGCCCGGACGACCCGGGGACGGGCCGTCGCGCTGAGGTACCCGGGGAGGGACTCGAACCCTCATGCCGCTGGGGCAATCGCTCTTAAGGCGACCGTGTCTGACCAATTCCACCACCCGGGCGCGGGCCTAAACGCTACCGGCTCGAGTGGCGTGCTCGCGCGCGGGAACGAGGTTTAGCGCGCGGGTAGATATAGGCCCATGGGACGGGCGGTCCTCGCTTCCGACACCTCTGTCGGTTCGAAATTGACAGTGGAACAAACCCCTTGCTAGGTTCGACTCGAAGTCCGCGCTGGGATTGCCAGGGTCCTCGCGGGAGGAGCTACGCATTGGCAGGTGTGAAGCGGTGAGAAACTCGACCGCGGTCGGCAGGGTTGCCGCAGTCGCCGCGGTGGCGATTGCGGTCGTCGTCGTCGCCGTAATCCTGCTTTCCGGTGGGACGAATTACCAGGTACACCTCGTGTTCGGGGACGCGAGCCAGATCGTCAAGGGCGATCAGGTCCAGGTGGCCGGGAACTCGGTCGGCTCGGTCTCGAACATCGCGCTGACGCCCAACGGGCAGGCGCAGCTGACGATCAACATCTCGAACTCGAGCTACGTTCCGCTGCACCAGGGGACCGAGGCGACCGTACGGCTGAGCTCGCTGTCGGGGATCGCGAACCGCTACATCGACCTCCGGCTCGGCCCGGGGAACGCTCCGAAGATCCCGTCAGGCGGGGTGATCGGCACGCAGGACACCACCAGCGCGGTCGACATCGACGAGCTGTTCAACACGCTCAACCCACCGACGCTCAAGGGCATCCAGAACCTGATCCAGGGCGCGGGCTCGCAGTTCGCCGGCAAGGGCGCCGCTGCGCAGGCTGCGTGGGCGTATCTGAACCCGGCGGTGGCGTCGAGCAGCACGCTGTTCCAGGAGCTCAACCGCCACGACGGCGGGGATTTCACGAACTTCGTCGTCAAGTCCTCGAAGCTCCTCTCGGACATCTCCACCCGGTCCTCTGACCTGACCGCGCTGGTCAAGAACCTCGGGACGACCACCGAGGCGCTGGCGTCGCAGAAGAACGCGCTGGGCCAGTCGATCCAGGACCTGCCGCAGTTCATGGCGCTGGCGGACACGACGTTCGTGAACCTCAGAAACGCGCTCGACGACCTCACGCCTCTGGTCAACGACTCAAAGCCGGTGGCGCCGAAGCTGCAGAAGTTCCTCGCGCAGCTGCGCCCGCTGGCCCAGAACGCGGTGCCGACCGTCCGCGATCTCGCCAACATCATCTGCTCGCGCGGGTCCAAGCCCTGCTCGCCGAGCACGCCCGGTCAGAACGACCTGATCCAGCTGCTCGAGCTGAGCGTCCAACTAGCGAACGTCACCTGCGGCACGAACCGGGCCGCGAGCACCTGCAATGGCACGCTCCGGGCCAACGGCTCTCAGCGGCTCGGCGCGTTCCCGCAGTCGACCGACGCGCTCAACGACTCGACCCCCGAGCTCGCGACCGCACGTCCGTATGCCGTCGACCTGACCGGCTGGTTCGAGGGCTACAGCCATCCGGGCACAATCGACGCGAACGGCAACGCGAGCCGGATCGCGCCGGTCATCGGCGTCGGGTCGGTCGAGAACGGCAGCCTCAACCTGCTGCCGTCGTTCCTGCAGCCGGTGCTGCGCTCCGTGCTCGCGTTCGGCGGGAGCGGCACGGGGTCGGGAACCGGGACCAGCACTAACTCGAGCGGACTCCTCACCTCCGGGCAGGGCGATCGCTGCCCGGGGTCGATGGAGCGCGGCTCGGTGTACTACCCCGAGAGCGGCTTCCCGTGTAACCCCAGCGAAGTCCCGAGCGGGAACTGATGAGACGAGTCCTCCTCGGCGCCGGGATCGTGCTCGTACTCGGGGCGTTCATCGTGGTCGCCGGCGGATTCACCGGCGGACCAAGTAACCCGACTTACGGACTCGAGTTCGACAACGCGTTCGGGCTCGTAAACGGCGCGCCGTTGAAGGTAGCCGGCGTCCCCGCGGGCTCGATCAAGTCGATCGGCCTGTGCTACCGGGACAAGAAGGCTCACTGCTCGAACCCGCTCGACGCGCTGGTCACGGTGCAGGTGACCACGAAGGGATTCGGGGCGTTCCGCGCGGACGCGTCGTGCCAGTCCCGGCCGCAGTCGCTGATCGGCGAGTACTTCGTGGATTGCCAGCCCGGGCAGTACGGGAAAGCGCTTGCGTCGGGGAGCACGCTCACCGCGTCGCACACGTTCTCGACGATTCCGGCGGACCTGCTCGCGGACATCATGCGAATGCCCCAGCGCGAGCGGTTCACGCTGATCATCAACGAACTGGGCGCGGCGGTCGCGGGCCGCTCCATCGACCTGCAGACCGCGCTCAAGCGGGCGGTCCCGGCGCTGGATGAGACCGACAACCTGCTGTCGCTGCTCGGCGACGACTCGGGCACGCTCAAGGCGCTCACCGCGAACTCCAACGCGGTGGTCACGGCGCTGGCCAACAACTCGAAGCTCGTCCAGAACTTCATCGTCCAGGCCGACAACGCCGCCACCGACTCGGCGACCCAGCAGGCGAGCATCAAGACGAGCCTGCAGCGGCTCCCCGGCTTCCTCGAGCAGCTCAAGCCGGCGATGGCCAAGCTCGGCACGGCCGCCACCGCGAACACGCCGGTGGTCGCGAACCTGAACGCCGCCTCGAGCCAGCTCCACACGTTCTTCACGAACCTGGCTTCGTGCTCGCAGCCGCACACGGGCAATCAGTGCGGGTTCGCGAACGCGTCGTTGCCGGCGCTGCAGTCGCTCGGGCAGGCATCGGTCACCGGCAAGCAGGCGGTCCAGACCGCGGCGCCGACGGTCTCGATCCTCAACAAGTTCGCCGCGCCGACCAGCCAGGGCGGAGCCGGGACCGGCGAGCTCGCCCAGAACCTGGCGATAGTGCTCGGAGACATGAACACCCAGGACCGCGCGGTAGAGCCGGACTCACGCAGCCCCGGCGGCAAGGGCTTCAGCGGCCTTCAGGCGCTGCTCCAGTACGTGTTCAACCAGACGCTCGCGATCAACACGTTCGGGCCGTTCGGGCACATGCTCGCGGTCGACGCGTTCGTGAACCCGATGTGCTCGCCGTACGCGACGCCGGGGACGATCTCCGCGAACCTCAAGACGTACGGCGCCGCCTACCGCCAGTGCTACTCGTGGCTGGGCCCGAACCAACCCGGCGTCAACGAGACCGACCCCTCGAACCCGACCGGGTGCGTGCCCGATCCCGGAGGGGCGCCTCCCGGCGACACCGGACCGCAGACCAGCGCGTCCAAATGCCCGGCCGAGGCACTCAGCGCCAGCCCGCCGAACCTCAAGGCCTCGAAGAAGTCGAAGACCACTCCGGCGACTACGACCCCCAGTCCGAGCGCAACGCGCCCATCGGTCCCGACCACGAAGCCGCCTCCGGTGGTCCAGAACGCGCTCGGGGCGGTCAACCGCGCGATCGGCGCCGCCACCAAGCCACTCGGGGGGGTGACGCCGACGACGCCGACGGTGCCGAACCTACCGGTGCCGACCGTGCCGCTGCCCTCCCAGCCGCAGAGCACGAGCACTCCGAACAACGGCGCCCCGTCCGCCCAGCAGGCCCAACAGCTCCTCAACTACCTCCTCTCGCCATGACGCGTAAGCAGCAATCCGCGTTTGCCAACCCCGTGCTGATCGGAGCGGTCACGGTGCTCGTGCTGCTCGTAGCGGTGTTCCTGGCCTACAACGCGAACGAGGGCCTGCCGTTCGTCCCGACCCGCGAGCTGAAGGTCGACATCGCCAACGGGTCCGAGCTCGTGGCCGGCAACGACGTCCGCGAGGGCGGTTACCTGATCGGGATCGTGTCGTCGCTGAAGCCGGTGACGGTGGAGAACGGGCAGACCGGCGCGCAGCTGACGCTCAATCTGAACAAGGCCTACGGCGAGGTCCCGATCGATTCGACCATCTCGATCCAGCCCCGCTCCGTGCTCGGGCTCAAGTACCTCGACCTGCACAAAGGGACCTCGAGCCACGTGTTCTCCGACGGCGCGACGCTGCCCGAGACGCAGACGAACGTCCCGGTCCAGTTCGACGACGTGTTCAAGATGTTCGACGCCAAGACCCGCGGCGCGGTCCAGGAGGACCTCGACGGGTTCGGGGACACGCTCGCCTCGCGCGGGTCGGCGCTCAACGACACGATCGCGAGCCTCCCCGCGCTGTTCGGCCACCTCGAACCCGTCGCCCGGTACCTGTCTGACCCGAGCACGGAGCTGACCCGCTTCTTCACGGGGCTCAATGCGTTCATGGGGGCCGTCGCCCCGGTGGCGCAGGTCAACGCCCAGCTGTTCGGGAAGATGGCGACGACGTTCGGGGCGATCGACCGCAACCCGCGCGACCTGAAGGCGACGATCAGCGAGTCGCCGGCGACCCTGCAGGTCTCGACCCAGTCGCTCGCCGCCCAGCAGCCACTGCTGACCGATCTGACCACTTTCGGGAACTACATGACGCCGGCGACGAAATCACTCGAGGCGGCGCTGCCGGTGCTCAACCCGGCGCTCGAACAGGGAACCCAGGTACTCGGGCGCACGCCGGCGCTGAACGCGCGGCTGCAGGGCACGATGCAGGCCCTGCAGACGCTCGCGGCGGCGCCGGGGACGAACGTCGGGCTGAACGCGCTCGTCGACACCTCTTCGACCCTGAACCCGATGGTCCGCTACCTCGGGCCGTTCGTGACCGTCTGCAACGACTGGAACTACTGGTGGACGTACCTGTCCGAGCACCTCTCGGAGGCGACCTCGTTCGGATTCGCCCAGCGCGCGATGTTGATGCAGACGAACTCGGCGCAGTCCAACAACGTGGGCGACCAGGGCGCGACCGCGCCGGCCAACGGCGGCAGCTTCGACTCGCCCCAGGGGGGCAACGAGTACCTGCACGGCGAGGTGTACGGCGCCGCAGTCGACAACCAGGGCAACGCCGATTGCGAGACCGGCCAGCGCGGCTACCCGAAGAAGCTCAACTACTACGACCCGCAGGGCCGCGATCTCGACTCCGACTCGCACACGCCCGGCGACCAGGCCACGACCTTTGCCGGGAGCGCCCACGTGCCGGCCGGCGAGACGTTCACCCGCACACCGCAGAGCGCCTACGTCACTCCGTCCGTCCCGGGGAACAACTGATGCGAAAGCGACTGCACAAAGGCGGACTGTCCCCGTTCAAGGCGGGCCTGATCGCGATCGTCGCGATCGTCGTGTTCACCTATCTCGGCTTCACGAAGTTCGCCAATCCCTTCGCGAGCCCGTACACGGTGCACGCGATCTTCTCAAACGCGAACGGACTGAAGCCCGATTCGCTGGTGCGGATCGCCGGCGTCAATGTCGGCAAGGTAGAGAGCGTCGGAGCGGTCCCGGACTGCAAGCTCGGCGGCACGCCCGAGAAGACGGCGGCCGGGTCGAGCCAGCAGTGCAGCGCCGCCGACGTGACGATGACGATCTCGGACTCGGGGCTGCCGCTGCACAAGGACGCGACGTTCGCGATCCGGCCCCGAATCTTCCTCGAGGGGAACTTCTTCGTCGACGTGAGCCCGGGCACGCCCGAGGCCCCGGTCGCGCCGGACGACTACACGTTCCCGTTCCAGCAGGGCACCGAGCCGGTGCAGTTCGACCAGGTCCTCACCTCGCTGCAGTCGAACACCCGCCAGAACCTGCAGACGCTGCTGCAGCAGTTCGGCACCGCGCTCAAGAAGGGAGGCCCGTCCTACAACGCCTCGATCAAGTACTGGCTCCCGGCGTACGAGTACTCGGCGATCGTCGCGCACGACGCGCTCGGCATCGAGCCGCACGACCTGTCGAACGCGATCAACGACCAGGGGACGGTCTCGGGTGCGATCGACACCCACCCCCAGAACCTCGAGAACCTGATCACGAACTTCAACACGACCGCGAACGCATTCGCGCGCGAGAACGTCTCGCTCGAGAACGCCGTGACCGCGCTGCCGAAGACGCTCCAGGCCGCGATCCCGGCGTTCAACGCGCTCAACGCGGCGTTCTGCTCGGGCGCGGCGAAGCCGAACTGCGCGCCCGGGCCGCTCCCACAGCTGGCCAAGGCGCTGGTCCCGGGCGTCCAGTCGACCGGCCCGATGATCGACGCGAGCCTGCCGTTCATCACCCAGCTGCGCTACCTGGTCTCGCCGTCGGAGCTGGAGGGGTTGACCAAGGACCTCTCGGGGACGGTGCCGGCACTGTCGAACCTGACTCGGGCGAGCATCCCGCTGATGGCCAACGGCGTTCGGCCGGCGTCGAGCTGCGTCTCGAACGTCGTGATCCCGTGGACGAAGCTCACGATCAACGATCCGAACTTCAATGCCTCGAACGGGTTCCCGTCGCGGCCGGTGTACGTCGAGGCCGTCGATTTCCTCCCCGGGCTGGCCGGCGAGTCGCGGGACTTCGATGCGAACGGCCCGTACGTCCGGATTCTCGGCACCGGCGGCACGCTCACCTACTCCCTCCAGCCCGGTCTGCTCGGTCAGGCGCTCGCCCCGCTCCAGGGCGAGCAGCCCCAGCCGCCTCCGGGCGAGAAGTCGCCGCCACTCGAGCCGAACGTGCCGTGTGAGACGCAGCGGCCGGTCACCGACCTGTCGACGCCGACGGGTGGACCGCCCCAGCAGCAGTCGAGCAACCTGTCGGCGCCGGGCGCGTCGCTTCGCTGGACCTCGGCCGCCGCCGAGGCGATCCCGCAGGTCAAGAAGCTCGCGAGGGCGTCGGGGCTCGGAATCGGGACGTCGGCGATGCCGTCGACGGGCACCGGCTCCCCCAATGCCGCCGCCGCGAAGCTCGCGAGGAGCATCCGATGAAGCGCGCGATCAGGGAGCACTGGAAGGACTTCGCCGCGATCCTGGGCCTGCTCGTGATCACGATCGGGGTCGCGGGATACATCCTCACCAACGAGCGGCTGTCGATCCCGTTCATCTCGCCGAGCACGTACACGCTGAACGCGGACTTCTCGACCGCGCAGGCCGTCACGCCGGGCCAGGGCCAGAGCGTGCGGATCTCCGGCGTCCAGGTCGGGCTGATCAGCGGCGTCTCGCTGAAGGACGGCGAAGGCGTCGTGAAGATGAGCATCGACAAGAAGTACGAGGGCCTGATCCGCACCAACTGGACGGCGCTGCTCCGCCCGCGCACCGGCCTCGATGACATGTTCGTCGAGCTCAGCCCCGGCGTCGGCAGCGCGCCGGTGGCGAAGTCCGGCTACACGATCCCGGTCTCGAACACGATGCCGGTGGTCAACCTCGACGAGATCCTGTCCTCGCTCGATGCCGACAGCCGCGAGTACCTCGACCTGCTCGTCAACGGCGCCGGCCAGGGGCTCCAGAAGAACGGCGGCGACCAGCTCGCGCAGGTGATGGAGCGGTTCGAGCCGACCCACCGCGATCTCGCCCGGCTCAACCAGGCGGTGGCACAGCGCGGGACTGACCTCCGCCAACTGGTGAACTCGCTCAAGCGCCTGAACGTGGCCCTCGCGGCCAAGCAGCCGCAGATCGTGCAGCTGATCGACTCGAGCGAGAAGGTGTTCAGCGCGTTCGCGTCCGAGAACGGCAACGTCAGCCGCGCGGTCGCCGACCTGCCGAGCACGCTGAACCAAACGACGGCGACGCTCGCCAAGGTGCAGGCGTTCGCGCAGCAGCTCGGACCGGCGGCCAAGAACCTGCTGCCCGCCGCGGGCGCGCTCAAGGGAGCCAACCAGGCGCTGACCGCGCTCGCCGTCCCGGGCGCGCCGATCGTGCAGAAACAGATCCGGCCGTTCGTGGTCGCGGCACGGCCGGTGGTTCGCAACCTCCGTCCGGCGGCAGTGAACCTCGCGGCGGCCACGCCGAACCTGACCAAAGTCTTCGGCGTGCTCAACAACTTCGTGAACATGGTCGGCTACAACCCCGGCAGCACCGAGCACGGCTACCTGTGGTGGCTGGCGTGGCTTGACCACAACGCGCGCACGCTGTTCTCGGTGCAGGACGCCAACGGCGACTTCCGCCCGCTGTTCCTGCAGACCAGCTGCGCGACGATGGCGCAGCTCGCGAACTCCTCGCCGCTGACCGAGGTGCTGATGAACCTGACGCCGATCCTTACCGACGCCGGGCTGTGCCCGACCCAGGCCGCGGCCGACCAGGCGGCGTACGCCAAGTACCAGCAGAAGCACCCCGCCTCATCGAGCGCGTCGTCGACAGGCCTGTCGAACGTGCCGGCGCTGGCGCCGCACTCCGGCTCGGGCGCGACCGGCTCGAACAACCTGTTCCTCCCGAAGCTCCCGACGAACTGATGCACACCGGCAGCCCTCCGATCTCACGCGTCATCACGATGGTTCTGTTCGCGCTGTCGTGCATCGGGCTGCTGCTGTTCCTGTGGCTGTCTTTCGGCGGCACCATCCCGCTCGGCGCCCAGGGCTACAGGATCAACGTGTCGTTCCCGAGCGCTCAGGACCTTGCCACCCAGGCCGACGTCCGGATATCCGGCGTGAACGTCGGCAAGGTCGTCTCGACCAAGCTCGACCCGAAGGGCAACCGGACGATGGCGACGCTGCAGCTGCAGGGCAAGTACGTGCCGATCCGCCGCGACACGCGAGCGATCTTGCGGACCAAGACGATCCTCGGCGAGACATACGTGCAGCTGATCCCCGGCAGCCCGAACGCGCCGCCGGTCCCCGACGGTGGGACGCTGCCGCGCGGGCAGGTGCTCTCGGAGGTGCAGCTGTCTGACATCTACAACGCGTTCGATCCGACCACCCGGCACGCATTCCAGGTTTGGCAGCAGCAGCTCGCCAAGGCGGTCGGCGGCAACGACCAGAACCTCAACGACGTGCTCGGCAACCTGCCGTCGTTCGCGGCCGATGCGACCGACATCCTCCAGGTACTCGACGTTCAGCATCAGGCCGTGGTCAGCCTCGTGCACAACGGCGGCACCGTGTTCGGCGCCCTGGGCGCCAACCAGACAGCGCTTCGCAACCTGATCACGAGCGCGGAGACGACGTTCGCGACCACCGCCGCCAACGACAACAAGCTTGCGCAGACCTTCCAGGTGTTCCCGACGTTCCTGAACGAGACCAAGGCGACGATGTCGAAGCTCCAGGCGTTCTCGGTCAACACCGATCCGCTGATCAAGGAGCTCGACCCCGTCGCCCAGCAGCTCGGGCCGACGCTCCACTCGGTGCAGGAGCTCTCGCCGCCGCTCCGGCACCTGTTCACGAACCTCGGGCCGCTGATCACGGTCTCGCAGACTGGATTGCCCGCGGTGCACGACATCCTGACCGGCGCGACGCCGCTGCTCGGCTCGCTCGGTACGTTCCTCGAGCAGCTCAACCCGATCCTCGGCTGGCTCTCAGACCATCAGCAGCTGGTCTCGGACTTCATCTCGAACGGAGCCGGAGGCCTCGCCGCGACCACGACCTCGTTCTCGGGCGGCGGCATCGGGCACTACCTTCGCCAGTTCTCTCCCGTTGGGTCAGAGACGCTCTCGTTCGCGACCAACCGGGACTCCGACAACCGCGGGGATACCTACCCGGGCCCGACCTGGCTCGCGAACGCCCAGAACTTCGCCAAGGGCAACTTCCCGTCGTTCGACTGCAATAACACCGGTGCTGGTGGCGACGGGTCGACCGCGGGCAACAACATCCCTGCGGGCGCGCCGGGGTCGCAGGAGGCGTGCTGGGTGGCGCCGGCGCTGCCTGGCGCGAAGAAGGGGCAGATTCCGCACCTGCTCGCGGCGACCTACCCGGACAAGTAGGGGGTTGGCGCTAGGCGGCTTCGCGGGCGCGGTCCGACGCGCGGCGACCGACCGCAATCAGACCGTCGAGCAGGGCGCCGGCGAGCTGCAAGTCGCCCGTGACCTCGAGCCCGCTGCGGTCGCGCTCGGGTGAGAATGCCTTCACCCATGCCGAGATCGGGCCGGCGACGCGCGCGTCGGCGCCCTCGACCGAGCGCTCCTCCACCGCCACCGAGTCCTCGGACGCCGTCAACGTGTACATGTCCCGGCCGTCTTCCCCGTCCACGGCGAACTCGACGGTGCCGGTCGTGGCCGGGCGAGTAAACAGTCCCGGCGCGAGCCTGAAGATCGCGCCGAGGTCGACCGACTCCGACGCGCGCGGCGGGCTCCACGCCCACTCGTATCCCCACCGGGCGAGCTCGCCGAGAATCGGCATCAGCTCGCGCGCTCGTTCGGTGAGCTCGTAGTCAACGCGCGGCGGGACCTCGCGGTAGCGCTTGCGGGTGAGCATGCCGTCGGCGACCATCCGGTTCAGGCGCGAGCGTAGCTGCTCGGTCGAGATGCCGGGGAGGACGCGCTGAAGCTCAACGAACCGCCGCGGGCCGGCGGCGAGGTCGCGCACGATCAGCAGTGTCCATTTGTCGCCGACCAGGTCCAGTGCCCTGGCGTCTGGCGACCATTGATCATACGGGTGGCGTTTCGGTGGGGGTACGTGCGGAATGGGATTGTCCTCCCGGTGGACGGTGCGTACCTACCAAGTTCGAGTCTAACGGACGTTCAGCGGTTTCCTGCCTGCGTAAATGCCCATTTTGTAGTAGTCGGACTCGGCATGAGAAAGGCGTTCTGTAGGGAAACGACGCGTGAGGGAGGTTTGCGTCAGTTTTGCTTCTCGGCAGCGTTGCTGAGGTACATGGGTGAAGTGATCGAGCTGAAGGATCAGCTTGCCGATCGGTCTCGCCCCAGGGGGGGTCTGGGGGCTGCGTTCTTCTACGACGTGGCGTGTCCGTTCTCCTACCTGATCGCGGAGCGACTCGAGCGAGTGCTGGGCGAGGTCGAGTGGGTGCCGGCGCCGGCGGTGGGGCTCGACGGCGGCGCGCGCTGGGCGCGGTTCGACGCGACGCGCGAGCTCGCCGAGCGTTACGCGTTCGCGGCGCGCCTTCCGCTCGTGTGGCCCGACGCGTTTCCGACCAACACCCGCCACGCGCTGCGGGCGGCCTCGTACGCAACCGAGAACGGCGCCGGCGCGGGCTTCGCGCTGGCGGCGTCGCGGCTCGCGTTCTGTGGCGGGTTCGACCTCGAAGATCCGGAGATCCTCGGGATCGCGGCCGGGGCGGCTGGATTGTCGATCGAGGGATGCCTCGCGGCGGCGCGCGAGCCCGAGCGAGATCGCCCGCTGTGGGCGACCGCGCGGGGACTCCACGCGCGCGGCGTCAAGGCGCTGCCGGCGCTCAGGCTGGGTCGGCGCTTCATCGAGGGCGAACGCATCCTCATCGAGGGTGCGGCGCTGCTCGGCGCCCACGCGCTGTAGCTTCCCGTCGGTGGCGACGGAGGCGCAGGACAGCACCCAGGTTCACGGCGGGCGGCTGATCGCGGCCCGGCTCCGCGCCCACGGCGTGACGAAGCTGTTCACGCTGTCGGGCGGGCACCTGTTCTCGATCTACGACGGCTGCCGGGCCGAGGGGATCGAGATCGTCGACGTCCGCCACGAGCAGGCCGCCGCGTTCGCCGCCGAGGGCTGGGCCAAGGTGACGCGCACCGTCGGCGTGTGCGCGCTGACCGCGGGCCCCGGCGTCACCAACGGGATCAGCGCGATCGCGTCCGCGAGCCACAACCGGTCTCCGGTGCTGGTGCTGGGCGGGCGCGCGCCGCAGTTTCGCTGGGGACAGGGATCGCTCCAGGAGATCGACCAC
Source organism: Solirubrobacteraceae bacterium (assembly GCA_035499395.1). Taxonomy (GTDB): domain Bacteria; phylum Actinomycetota; class Thermoleophilia; order Solirubrobacterales; family Solirubrobacteraceae; genus Palsa-465. The sequence goes on along the minus strand of DATJYY010000209.1, from coordinate 1,439 downwards.
CTGCCGTTCGTCCGGCCGCTTGTCAAGCTCGCCGCCACCGCGCAGGACACCGCCGAGATCCCGGCGCTCATCGACGAGGCGATGCAGACCGCGATCAACCCGCACTCAGGGCCGGTGTTCGTCGACTTTCCGCTCGACTACGTGTTCGGCGAGGCCGACTCGCCCGCGCCCCCCGGGGCGCTCCTCGATCCGTCGCGCGGCCCGGGTGCCGACGGCCGCGAGATCGAGCGCGTCGCCGCCATGCTGCGCGACGCCGAGCGGCCGGTGATCATGGCCGGCGCCGGGCTCTACTGGGGTAGGGGCGAGGCGGCGATACGGGCGCTCGCGGAGGAGCTCAGGATCCCGGTGTTCCTCAACGGGCTCGCGCGGGGGTGCCTGCCCGCCGACCACGAGCTGGCGTTTTCGCGCGCTCGCAGCACCGGGCTGCGCGGAGCCGACGTGGCGCTCGTGATCGGCGCGCCGCTCGACTTCAGGCTCGGCTTCGGCGCCGCGTTCGCGCAGGACGGGGAGATCGTCGCGGTCGACGTCGCCGAGCCCGACCAGGATCCGCCGCGCACGCTCGCCGGCGAGCTGTATGGGGCGCTGCCCGCGACGCTCGACGCGCTGCGCGCGGCGGCCGGCGGGGACGAGCCGGGGCCTGCTCGCGAGACGTGGATCGCGTCGCTGCGGGCCACCGAGGACGAGACGCGCGCCGGCGAGGCCGACGAGCTCGCCGACGACCGCGCGCCGCTTCATCCGGTACGCGTGTACGGCGAGCTGATCCGCCTGCTCGACCGCGCCGCGATCGTGGTCGGCGACGGCGGCGACTTCGTCTCGTACGCGGGGCGGCTGATCGACTCCTACCAGCCGGGCTGCTGGCTCGATCCCGGGCCGCTCGGCTGCCTCGGCAGCGGCTTTGGATACGCGCTCGCCGCCAAGCTCGCGCACCCCGACCGCCAGGTTGTGCTACTGCTCGGCGACGGCGCCTTCGGCTTCTCCGGCATGGAGCTCGATACGCTCGCCCGCCACGGCGTCGCCGTCGTCGCCGTCGTCGGCAACAACGGCATCTGGGCCCTCGAGAAACATCCCATGGAAGCCATCTACGGGTACTCCGTCGCCGCCGACCTCCGCCCCCAGACCCGCTACGACCAGGTGGCCCAGGCCCTCGGCTGCCACGGCGACCTCGTGTCCACGCCGGGGGAGCTAAGGCCGGCGCTCGAGCGGGCCTTCGAATGCGGCGGCCCAGCCCTCGTCAACGTCCTGACGGATCCGACCGTCGCATATCCGCGCCGCTCGAACCTCGCCTAGGCGAACGACGACCCCGAATACGAAAACCGCCCGCATTCTCAGCGGGCGGCTTCCGATCCAGGTTTGGCCCAATCGGGACGGGCAGGGGTACGTGCCAGAAAGGGCCGGTTAGAGTGGCTCGGACGGCGGGAGGCGCCGATGTCTGCGGCTTC
>DATJYY010000208.1:0-34761 GCA_035499395.1 Solirubrobacteraceae bacterium | reverse complement strand
CGCCTTCTCGCGAATCGAGCAGGTGTTGAACAGGATGAGATCGGCCTGGTCACGGGACGGCGCCTCGCCGTAGCCGAGCGAATCCAGCATCCCCTTCATCCGTTCGGAGTCGTGCTCGTTCATCTGGCAGCCGAACGTGGTCACGTGGTAGCGCTTCACTCGGGCAAGGGTACCGACGTGCTCATCGGCCTACGCGGCGGGTGGGTTCACACACTTTTAACTAGTGTTGCTCGAAACGGGGAAGCCTCTCGTCGCGGTGGACGAGCGGAGACACTTGAGGTGGCGACTGACCCGACGAGGGCTGTTGAAGCGCGGGGGATCGCTCGGCGCGGCCCTCACCGTCGCCGGTCTGCGTGGAGCGCTCGTCAGCCCAGCCGCGATGGCCGCCACTCGGGTCCCGGGCAGCCTCCCCGACCCGCGCCGGCCAGCGGGAACGGCGACCGCGGCCATGCCGTTCGATCACGTCGTGTGCGTGATGATGGAGAACCATTCGTTCGACAACCTGCTCGGCGCGCTGCCGCGTCTCGGCCAGCCAAACGCCGACGGCCTGACGTTCGACGCCGCCGGCCAGGCGACCAACTCCAACCCAAGCTCGAACGGCACGATCACCTCGTACGAGCTGACCAACACGGAGCAGCCGGGGAGCGTGGATCAGTCCTGGAACGCCACGCACCAGCAGATCGACGGCGGCAAGATGAACGGCTTCGTCGACTCGGTCAACTCGACCGAGCCGATGGGCTACTGGACCAACGAGGTGCTGCCGTTCGCCTACTCGCTGGCCCGGACGTTCTGCATCGCGAATCGGTGGTTCTGCTCGGCGCCGTGCCAGACCTACCCCAACCGCCGCTTCCTCATGGCCGGCACCGCGTACGGAGACATCGCCACGAACGATCAGAGCCTGATGAACGCGCCGCCGCCGAACGGCACGATCTTCGATCGGCTGCACGCATACGGGATCAGCTGGACGAACTACTTCACCGACCTGCCGCAGACGGGAATCATCCCGTCGATCATCGAGAAGTACCCGAGCAACCTGGCGCCGACGGCGAAGTTCCTGACCGATTGCGCCGCGGGGACGCTTCCCGACGTCAGCTTTGTCGATCCCGAGTTCGGCGTGCTGTCGGACATCGGATCGCCGCTCGCATCGCTGCCCCAGGTCGCCACCGAGCCGATCGTGGCCGAGGTCCTCCAGAACGCCAACGGCCTCGGCGGCGACCAGGAGAGCCCGCAGGACATGTACTACGGCGAAGCTTGGGCCTACCAGATCCTCCAGGCGGTCCTCGACTCTCCGGCGTGGTCGCGGACGCTGCTGATCTACACCTACGACGAGCACGGCGGTTACTACGACCACGTGCCGCCGCCCGCCGCTATTGCGCCCGACTCGATCCCGCCGGCGCTGTCGGCCGGCGACGCGCCGGGCGGTTACAACCTGTACGGCCCGCGGGTACCCGGGATCGTGGTGTCGCCTTACTCGAAAGCGAACGGGGTCACGAACGTCGTTCACGACCACACCTCTGTGCTGGCGACGATCGAGGCCAAATGGAATCTGCCGGCGCTGACCTACCGGGACGCCAACGCGACCACCGTCATGGACTTCCTGAACGTCAGGCAGCCTGCGTTCCTGGAGCCACCGACGACATTGGTCGCTCCGTCGCCGACCGGGCCTTCGGGACCCGTGGGCACGTCGAGCTGATGAGGATGCGACCTCCGCAGTCCACGGGCCGCCGCCGCACCGTCGTTGCTCTGGTCTGCGCCGTCGTCGCGGCTTGCGCCGTTCTCACCGCGGCGCTGCTCCCCGCGGGCGCGCCGGCCGCCGGGTTCCAGCTTCCGCCGGTCCGCCACGTGTTCGTGATCATGCTCGAGAACGAGAACTTCGCCTCCACGTTTGGCGCACCCGCCGCCGACCCTTACCTGGCCGGCACACTGCCGTCGAAGGGGGCGCTCCTCACCGGCTACTACGCCACCGGCCACGAGAGCAACGACAACTACATCTCCCTCGTCTCGGGCCAGCCGCCCAACCCGCAGACCCAGGCCGACTGCCAGATCTTCGACGACTTCACGGGCGCGGACCTGCTGTCGGACGGCGTCGAATCGGGGACCGGTTGCGTCTACCCGTCGAATGTCGCGAACGTCGGGACGCAGCTGTCGGCCGCCGGGCTTAGCTGGAAGGCGTACGAGGAGGACATGGGCAACGACCCGAACCGCGAAACGGCGGCCTGCGGGCATCCAGCGCTGAACTCCCAGGATCAGACCCAGAGCGCGGTCGCCGGTGACGGGTACGCCACCCGTCACGACCCGTTCGTCTACTTCCATTCCGTGATCGACAACCAGACCTATTGCGACGAGCACGTGGTGGCGCTCGGGTCGCCCAGCGGCGCGATGCCGGCTGCCGCTCTCGCCGGCGAGACAGGCCTAGCCACCGACCTGAAGAAGATCTCGACCACACCGAGCTTCACATTCATCACGCCGAACCTGTGCGACGACGGTCACGACTTCCCGTGCACGAACCAGATGAGCAGTCCGTCGCCGCTCGGGGACATCGACACGTTTCTACAGACGTGGGTCCCGTTGATCACGAACTCGCCGGCGTTCAAGAAGAACGGACTGCTGGAGATCACCTTCGACGAGTCGGATGGCCCCCAATCAGACTCGTCGTCGTGCTGTGGCGAGCAGCCCGGACCGGGGGATTCGCCGCTACCCGGCATCACGGGCCCGGGAGGTGGGCTGATCGGCGGCGTCCTGCTGTCGCCGTTCATCGCGCCCGGCACGGTCAGCGCGACTCCCTACAACCACTACTCGTAGCTGGCCAGCTGGGAAAGGCTGCTCGGCCTGCCCCGTTTAGCCGACGCGGCGACGGTGCCGGCCACGTTCGGCTCGGACGTGTTCACCGCCACGGCCCGCTGACGAACTCAACTCGGCTCGAAACCAGGGAGCACCAGCTCGAACGTCGCGCCGCGCCCGTTTTGCGAGTCCTCGACGCGAACCGTGCCCTTGTGAGCCTCGGCGATCGCGCGCACGATCGCCAGCCCCAGCCCGGCGCCGGCGCCGGTGGTTCGAGTCCGCCCGCTGTCGGTCCGGTGGAATCGCTCGAACACGCGCTCGCGCTCGTCCTCCGCGATGCCCGGACCGTCGTCGAGGACCGCAAAGCGGATCCGGTCGGGCGACAGCCGGGTTACGTCGAGACGAACGAGACCCTCGTGCTCGTCGGTGTGCTCGATCGCATTGCGCGCGAGATTCCGAAGCGCCTGGGCGAGCCGGTCAGGGTCGGCCTCCAGGGATCCGTCCGCGATCGTCCCCAGCTCGAACCGCCGGTCGGCGGTCAGGCTCATCCCATCCCACAGCTCCGTGACGAACGGGTGCACGTCGATCGTCTCGGGGCGCAGGAAGTCGGTCCGCTCGGCCTGAGCCAGCACCAGAAGGTCGTCGACGAGTCGCGAGACCCGCGTTATCTCCGCCTGCACCAGGCGCTCGACCCGCGTCACCTCGGCGCTCGACGGATCCTCCTGGGCGGCGAGCACCTCGAGCTGGCCGCGGATCACCGTCAGTGGCGTGCGCAGCTCGTGCGACGCATCGGCGACGAACTCCCGCTGACTTGCGAACGCCTCCGAGAGCCGGTCGAGCATCCGGTTGAACGCGTCCGCCAGCACCCTGACCTCGTCACGGCGGTCGCCCGAGATCTCCATCCGGGGACCGAGGTCACCGGCGTCGACGCGGGTCGCCACCTGCGCCATCCGCCGCAGCGGCGCCGACACGCGCGCGCCGGCCAGATACGACGCGAACAGCGCGAGCAGAAGCACCACCGCGCCCGCGAGCACGAATGCCCGGGCGACCCCGTGCTGCGCCCGCTCGACCAGCGCCAGCGGCTCACCCGCGCCCGCGACGATCTGCACGTCGCCGACGTTTGTTCGCTGTTCGAAGATGCGCGTCCGCCCGACATCCGGAACCGCCGCGGTCGAGTATCCGATGTGAGGGATCAGTAGCTTGCGACCCTCGACGTTCTCGACCTGTTGCTCGGCCTCCGTCTCATCCACCGGAGGCCCGCCCCCGAACAGCTCGGGATGGTTGCTCACGTGCTGTCCCCCGGGCATCAGCACGAACAGCACCGTGGAGTTCGCGCTGTACGGCTGCGCACGGATGTAGCGCGCGGCCACCGACGCGACTCGCTCCGGCTTCTGGCCGCTCAGGGCCTTCACGGACTGGAGCATCTGGATCGTGTCGCCGCTGATGTCCTGGTCGATCTCAGTTCTCAGCTGTGTGCCGGTGTCCTGATAGACGACCAGGAACACGACGGCGGCCGACACGACCATCACGCCGGCGACCCAGGCCGTCAAACGCCACCGGAGCCCGGACGGAAGCACCGAATGCAGTCGCGCACGCACAGCGAACAGCGACGGCCGAGGCCGGGTCCTAGTGGCTCGCTTCCAGCCGGTAGCCGACCGAGCGGACAGTCACGATCGGTGGATTCGTGCCCTGTCGGCGGAGCTTGCGGCGGAGATATCCGATGTAGACGTCGACGACGTTCGTGCCGGGGTCGTATTCGTAGCCCCAGACCGCGCGCAGGATCTGCTCCCTGGACAGCACGTGACCGCGGTTATGCATGAGATATGCCAGCAACTCGAACTCAGTGGTCGACAGCCGGACGGGGTCGCCGGCGCGGCGGACTTCGCGGGTGAGCAGGTTCACCTCGATGTCGCCGGCACTGAGGGTAGTCCGCGGTGAGTGCGCGGCGGCGCGCAACTGAGCCCGGATCCGCGCCGCGAGCTCGGTCAGCGAGAACGGCTTGGTCAGGTAGTCGACGGCGCCCGCGTCGAGCCCGGCGACCCGATGCTCGACTTCGCCCAGGGCGGTCAGCACGATCACCGGCAGCCCCGGCTTGGCGTTCTGAAGCGTCGCGAGCACGTCGAGCCCGCTGCGTCCGGGGAGCATCAGGTCGAGCACGACGAGATCGACCTCCTCGCCCAGGGCCGTCACCGTGCCGCTGACCCCGTCGGTCGCCGAGATCACATCAAATCCCTGGGCTCGCAGGCCCCGTTCCAGGAAGTCCACGATCCCCGGCTCGTCCTCGATTATGAGGATCAATCCCGGCACGACATACCCCCGCCGCCTCCGGCGACACGCATCGGCCGATAATAAGGCCGGGTCACATCCCCCTCGTTCGTGGCAAAGAGCTTTCTCATCGACGGCTCACGCGAAACTTCGACTGTCCGCCCAGTATTTCCCGGGATGGGAACGAGCGACGACGTGATGATCGCGCGGCGAGAGCGCGAACGCCAGCGCGGCGGGCGCGGGGCGCGCGGAGCCCTCGCGCGGCGATGGCATTCGGACTCCCTCACCGGCGGCGGGCCGGATGGCAACGAGCAGCTGACGACGGTGACCGGCGCGATCCTGATCGCGCTGCTGGCGGTGATCGGATTCACGATCCCGCAGCTGAGCCAGTTCATCTGGCTGCATCTGTTCGTCGGGCTGCTGGTGATCGGCCCAGTCCTGCTGAAGATGGCCAGTACCGGCTACAGGCTCGTCCGTTACTACACGCACAACGCCGACTACCGCCGCAAAGGCCCACCGGCGATTGCGTTGCGCCTGATCGGACCGATCGTCGTGCTCTCGACCGTCGGCGTGTTCGCCACCGGCATCGGGCTCCTGATCGTCGGCCCCACGAATCGCAATCCGATGCTGCTGCTGCACAAGGTGACGTTCATCGTCTGGGTCGTGTTCATGAGCCTCCACGTCCTCGGTCATCTGCCCGCCGTCGCGCGGATGATCGGGCTTGGCGAGCGTCAGGAGAGCAAATCGCTGCGCGGATCTTCTGGCCTGGCGGGCCGATGGATCGCCCTCGGCGGCGCGATCGTGGGCGGCGTTGTGCTGGCGATCGTGCTGATCCCGGAGTTCGGGGCCTGGACCGCACACGCGGTCTTCCACCACCATCACCATCACTGATCGCAGGACGTAAACGGGCCCATCGCGCATGCGCGCGATGGGCCGGTTCAGTCCTTGCGCCTCAGCGCCGGGCTAGCTGCAGGTGCTCGCCCACACACACTCGTCAAACGCGTTGGCGCTCGCGTTGGGCGCCGACGGGGCGCCGATCACGTTCCCGTTCGAGTCGGTGAGGTCGAGCTCCTCGGAGGCCTTCAAGCCGGCCGAGGCACCGTCGACTGTGGCCGACGTGAACGCGGGGTTCGTCAGATTCGGCAGTGTTGCGAAACCGGCGTCGGTGCCGATCTCGAGTGGCGTCTCCTCGATCCACTCGGCCGTTGCGTGAGTGGATGGGTAAGGCGCCGTCTGCGTGAACGACTCGTTGCGGGTCACATCCTGAATCGTGATCGTCCAAACGTCGGAGTCCGCGACGGCCTCGGCGATTGATGCGTGCATGTGGTCGCCCGGCTCAACCGTCATGTTGCTGATCGTCAGCGACGGCGCGGGCACGAGCTCCCACCACGCCGAGTAAGACGCGGCACCGGTGGAATCGACGTCCTGTTCGGTTCCGGTCTGGATCAGCGTCGAGTCCGTCGCCGTGCAAGCGGAATCGATGCACCCTCCGCCGATCCCGATCCAATCCGAGGAGTCCTCGGCCTGGCCGGCGGTGTGCTGGGTCGCCGTCGGAACCGTCCAGTCACCGGTGATCGAATTGAACAGCTTGCTTTCCTGCTCGAGCGTCCCCTGGTTGTATCCGAACCAGTTGCTGCTCGAGTTAGTGTTCGAGCGTAAGTGGAGCAGCTGACCGTGGGACGTGAGTGCAGCCGTTCGTTCACGCCGCGCTCGGGTGGGGATGTCAGCGCGCGTATTCGACCGCGCGGGACTCGCGGATCACCGTGACCTTGATCTGACCCGGGTACTCGAGCTCCTTCTCTATCTCCCGCGCGATCTCATACGACAGCGCGGTTGCGGCATCGTCGTCGATCGCGCCCGGCGCGACCATCACGCGGATCTCCCGGCCGGCCTGCATCGCGTAGACCTTGTCCACGCCCTTGTGGCGCGTGGCGATCTGCTCGAGATCGCGCAAGCGCTTGACGTACTGCTCGAGCGATTCTCCCCGGGCTCCCGGGCGCGCACCGGACAACGCATCGGCGGCCTGGACGATCACCGCCTCGATTGTCTGCGGCTCGACCTCGTTGTGGTGCGCCTCCATCGCATGCGCCACCGCTTCGGACTCGCCGTACTTGCGGGCCATCTCGCCTCCCACCAGGGCGTGGGGTCCCTCGACCTCATGCGTCACCGCCTTGCCGATGTCGTGCAGCAGCGCCGCACGCCGAGCGGTCCGCGCGCTCGCGCCTAGCTCCTCGGCCATCATCGCCCCCAGGCGCGAGACCTCGATCGAGTGCGCGAGCACGTTCTGGCCGTAGCTGGTGCGGAACCTGAGCCGCCCAAGCAGCTTGATCAGCTCCGGGTGAACGCCCTGGACGCCGGCGTCGAACACGGCCTCCTCCCCCTTCTCGATGATGTGCCCCTCGAGCTCGGACTTCGCCTGGTAGTACATCTCCTCGATCCGCGCAGGATGGATTCGGCCGTCCTGGAGGAGCTTCTCGAGCGTGAGCCTCGCGATCTCGCGTCGCACGCCGTCGAAGCCGGACAGGACGACGGCTCCCGGTGTGTCGTCGATGATGAAGTCCACGCCGGTGAGGTTCTCCAGCGCGCGGATGTTGCGGCCTTCGCGACCGATGATCCGGCCCTTCATGTCGTCGGCCGAGAGCTGTACGACCGACACGGTCGTCTCCGCGGCGTGTCCCGCTGCCAGGCGTTGCATGCAGACCGACAGGATGTTCCGAACCCGGCGCTCGGCCTCGCGCTTGGTCTCCTCCTCGATCTGACGGATGCGGCGAGCGGCGTCGTGCTTGGCCTGCTCCTCCATCTCCTTGAGCAGCAACTGCTTGGCGCGGCCGGCCGACAGGCCGGAGATCTGCTCCAGCGAGCGCTCGACCTCGTGACGGGACTCGGTGAGCGCTGTCCGCTCGGTCTCGAGCTCCGCCTCCTTGCGCGCGATCGCCTCCTCACGCCGCGTGACCGCCGCCGTCCGCTCGAGCAGGTCGGCGTCGGGGGGCCTCGAGTTCGTGGGCGCCGGTTCGGCGACCGGCAGGGTGGCGGCCGGACCCGCGACGGCAACCGTCCGGGTGCCGTGCATCCGGCCGTAGATGATGGCCGCAACCACGATTCCCACCGCGATCAGCGCTGCGGCCCCGATGATTTCCATGGTCGATCCTCTCCGTGCGGTTCCGGCACACTGCCGGACCTACTTCAAAGCTTTGATTTTCGGAGCGACCGATCGGCCCGCGCATGGCTGCACGAACGGATGCCGGCATGGCGACTGGCGCCTGCCTTCAGTAGGCGGCTACCCGGCGGGTTCTGGGTCTTTTCTGAATGGACCAGGCGGCCCGATGGTGTTTGCCGTCGACACTGAGTCCGGAATCCAAGATATACGGAATTTGCTGGTGTTCTTTGTGGCCCGCAGGCCCTTCGTTCGCTAGGGGGATCGTAGTACCGGCGGACCGCGGGCGCAATGACGCATCGGCGCGGTCAGCCACGCGGCCAGCGGGCGGCTGCGGCCTCGGCGTCGGCGGTTCAGCGAGCCGGTTCGGTTGGGTGCGCGGGTGTGGAGCGGCTAGTCCAAGTCCGCGTCGCTCGTGTGGGCGTTGATCGCCTCGAGCGCGAGGTCGGTGTCGTAGCCCTTTCGCAGCAGCACGCCGAGCGCTCGCTCGCGCTCACGGCGATCCCCCGCGGGCGTGGGAAAGCGGCGTTGCAGGATCGCGAGCGCGCGGTCGAACTCGCCACCGTCCGACCTCTGCTCATGCGCAGCGAGCGCGTCGTCGATCACGGCGCGCCCGACGCCTCGAGCGAGCAGAGCCCGCCTGATCCGGTCGGCGCCCCACCCGTCGAGCTCGCGCTTGTCCTGGACGAACAGCCGCGCGAAGCGGGCGTCGTCCAAATGCCCGTCCTCGACAAGCGCCTGGACCGACCGTTCGACGTCCGGCGAATCGATGCCCTTGCCGCCCAGATGCGCGCGCATCTCCGCCCTCGTCCGCTCGCGCTGGTTCAGGTAGCGATAGGCGATCGCGAGCGCCCGCTCGAGACTGGCGTCGGTGTCGTACCGCACGCGCTTCTCAGGCGGCGGCCTCCGCACCCACGGCTTGTAGCGGCGGCTCCTCGCGCTCGATCGTCTTGACCAGGTCGCGCTTGATCCCGAGGGCCGCGTAGATCTTGGATTCGATCTCCTTCGCCACGTCCTGGTGCTCGTCGAGGAACGCTTTTGCGTTGCCGCGGCCCTGGCCGAGCCGCTCCTCGCCATAGGAGAAGAACGAGCCGGACTTGGTGATGATGTTGTGCTCGATGCCGTGGTCGAGCAGGCATCCCGAGGTCGAGATGCCCTTGCCGAACTCGATGTCGAACTCGGCCTGCTTGAACGGCGCCGCCACCTTGTTCTTCACGACCTTGACCCGAACCCGGTTGCCGACCGCCTCGGTGCCGTCCTTGATCGTCTCGATGCGACGGATGTCCAGTCGCTGGGACGAATAGAACTTCAGCGCGCGACCGCCGGGCTGGGTCTCGGGCGAGCCGAACATCACGCCCACCTTCTCCCGGATCTGATTCGTGAACACGCATAGCGTCTGAGTCCGGTTGAGGCCGCCGGTGATCTTGCGCATCGCCTGCGACATCATGCGAGCCTGCACGCCGACGGTCTGGTCGCCCATCTGGCCTTCCAGCTCCGCGCGCGGGGTGAGCGCCGCCACCGAGTCGATCGCGATCACGTCGACGGCACCCGATCGGATCAGCATGTCGACGATCTCGAGCGCCTGCTCGCCGTAGTCGGGCTGAGAGACCAGCAGCTCGTCGATGTCGACGCCGATCTGCTGCGCGTACAGCGGATCCATCGCGTGTTCGGCGTCGACGAACGCACACACGCCACCGAGCTTCTGAGCCTCGGCGAGGATGTGGTAGACGAGCGTGGTCTTACCGGACGACTCCGGGCCGAAGATCTCGACGATCCGCCCGCGCGGGACGCCACCGATCCCGAGCGCCAGGTCCAACGGCAGTGCGCCGGTGGGAATCGCGTCGACAGCCACACGCGCGCCCGGATCGCCCATGCGCATGACGGTGCCCTTCCCGAACTGCCGCTCGATCTGCGTCAGAGCGCCCTGAAGCGCGGCCTGTCGCTTGGCATCCGCCTTCGGGTCGGACGTGGCCCCCGACTTCAAGTTGGCCTTGTCTTGCTCGCTCATCTCCGTTCGGCTCCTTGTCTCATGCGCTTTGCTTCACCACGGTAGGCGGGGTGGCGGACGGAATCAGCACGCTAGAGCCGCTGCCTTAAACGAAACAAGGCACGTTCGTCTCGGATCGCAAACAACTTCGTGCCAATTGTGTGGCGTGGGTCGGATGGGTGGGTGGTCGCCGGCGGTGGCGGGCGGTGGCGCGGGTTCGTGGGCCCCGGGCGAGGCGGTCGGCGGGCCGGGAAAGACAGGCGGCTGAGGGAGGGTGGCCGGCGCGTTTGGTGGCGCCCCGGCGCGGCGGCCGGCGCCGGGAACGGCGGACATCTGAGGGAGCGTGGCCGGCGCGGACGGTCCGCGGCAGGCCCGACGGTCCGCGGCGGGCCAGAGCATGCGTAGTACGCCAATCGCGGCGTTCTGGCTGGACCGTGGCATATCGCGCATGTGGGGAGCATGCGCGATATGCCACGGTCACGGCCAGGCGCCTCCAGTGGCGTGGTTTGCAGGTCGCGTGAGCCGCCCCCGGGACCTGCGTATCGCGACAATCGCGGCCCCGAACGTGAACTCTGCCGCGTTGCGCGCGATTATCGTGCGTAAGTCGGCAGGGTCACACCCGCATGGGTCCGCTGTCGAGTTGTTCACGTCCCGAGTGGACAACTCGCGCGTCGCCGGTGGGCGGGGTGGGCACGAAAACCTCAGCCGCGACCGAGCACGTCTCGGAGCGCCGCCTCCAGATCCGGGTGGCGGAAGCCGTAGCCGAGCCGCTCGAGTACCGCCGGCACCGCACGCTGGCCCGTGATCACGATCTCGGCCATCTCGCCGTAGAGCGCCTTCACCGCCAGCCCCGGCACCGGCAGAAACGCCGGTCGCTTCAGCACGCGGCCGAGGGCGCGCGAGAGGTCAGCGTTCGTCACCGGATCGGGCGCGGTCAGGTTCACCGGTCCGGCCGCCTCGGGTCTGCCGGCGCAGAACAGCATCGCCCCCACGACGTCGTCCAGATGCACCCACGGGACGTACTGACGGCCCCCGGCGACCGGTCCGCCGATCCCGAGGCGGAAGAACGGGAGCATTTTGGCCAGCGCCCCACCCGAGGGGGACAACACCACGCCAGTGCGGGTGACGACGACCCGGACACCGGACGACGCGGCGGCGAGCGCCTCGTGCTCCCACGCCACCACGACCTCGGCGAGGAAGTCACTCCCGGCCGGCGCGTCCTCGGACAGCTTCTCGTCGCCGCGCGGGCCGTAGAACCCGACGGCGGATTGAGAAATCAGCGTGCGAGGCCGGCGCTCGGGCGGAAGAGCAGCGATTCCCTCCACGAGCGACCGCGTCGACCGGATGCGAGACTCGCGGATCGCCTCCTTGGACTCGTCGGTCCACCGCTGCGCGATGGGCTCGCCGAGCAGGTGCACTACCGCGTCGGCGCCGGCGAGTGCGGCTTCGGGGGGCGGCTCCGCCATCGGATTCGACCACGTTTGCGTCTCGATCCCATCACCGAGCGCCGACCGAGCACGGCCGGCGTCGCGCGACAACGCGACTACGTCCTCGCCCCGCGCCTGCAGTGCGTTGACCAGGGACCGCCCGATCGTGCCGGTGGCTCCGGTGACCACGACGCGCATCAACGCCTCGCGATCCATATCGAGAATGCCGGTCGCACGATCTTCATGATTGCCGAATACCCAGGTTCACGCCCTACGACCAGATCGCGTCGAACGCCGCCTGGTCGAACGGCACCAGCCAGCACTCGGCGATCCGCCCGTCGGCAACCCGGAATACGCCCACGGTCTCCCAGGAGGCCTCGCGACCGGAACGCACCGCGCGGCCGCCGGCGAGCTGGACCACCCTGCCCGCGATGATCGCGGAACCGTGGACCACCACGCGGAACGTCGAGTCGGTCATCCGCCGGCGCATGTCGAAGTACTCGAGCACGGACTCGATGCCGCGGTGCTCGCCGGCGATCGCGCTCGCTCCCGGCACGTGCCAGACCACATCCTGGCTCAGCAGGTCGCGAAGCTCCGAAACCGGGGCCAGACCCGAGTACACCCGCGCCTGGCCTGAGTAGAACCGCCGGACCACGGACAGAGGGTCCGCCGCCGCCGGCGCCGAACCGAGCGAAACCGAAACCAACGGCTCGTACCGCGCGCCCCCCGCTCCGAGCCGCGACCGGTACAGCGTGACCTGCGAGCAACGGACCGCGTAGACGGGTGGCGCGGGCAACTCGACCGGCCGGACCCGCGCATCTCGCCCGACCCGCCCCACGGTCACGTGAGCCAGGAACGGCCGTGACTCCGGCGCGTACCACGCGCCCGCGACCAAGACACGTGACAGCACCGATTGAACACGAGCAATCGCGTCCTCCGCATCAAGCAGTGAGACCGCAAGCACCCGGGGACGCCGCGCCGGCAGCCACAACGCGTCGCCGAACGCCGAGTCCACAGCCGGCTCGCCCGCGACCACTCCGCAGGCGGCGGCGATCTCATCGATCTCGCCCACAGCCCGCGAGCCGAGAAAGCAGAGCGTGACGTGAAGATCCTCGGGCCGCACGAAGCGCAGACCCGAGAGGCCCGCCACCCGATCGACCACGGTCGATCGCCACCGCGCCAACGCCTCCCGCGCCGCGGGCGGCAGCTCGAGCGCCACGAACAGACGGGCGGTGGCGCCCGCGTCGCTCACGCGCGGACGCCGGACTCCGGTTCGACAGCGGCCGAGCCCGCGTCGACGAGGAGGCGCCGGAGCAGGTGCATCGCGACGGTCGTCGAGCGGTCGCGCACGTCCGACCGGTTCCCCGGCAGCAGCGTTCGCCGCGTGATCCGCGCCCCGTCCCGCAGACACACCGAGAAGCAGACGGTACCCACGGGCTTGTCCGGGGTGCCGCCGTCGGGACCGGCAATTCCGGTGATGCCAATTCCCACGTCAGCGTCGAAGCGCGAATTCGCGCCCATCGCGAGCGCCTCCGCCACTTCGGTCGACACCGCGCCAAAGCGCACGATCAGTTCCGGGTCGACTCCGGCCAAAGAAGCCTTCGCCTCATTCGAGTACACGACCAACCCGCCCGCGAAATAGGAAGACGACCCCGGAAGCTCGGTCAACCGGGCCGACATCAACCCGCCTGTGCACGATTCGGCGGCCGCGACCATCCGACCCGAAAGCAACGAAGCGACCTGCGAGTCGACCGTCGATCCGTCGCGTGAGAAGAGCTGGTCCCCGTGACGATCGGCAATGAAGTCGACCAGCGACTCGTACGCCGCGTCATCGGAATCCTCATACCGCGTCGCGACCTCGATCTCGCCGCGCCGCAGGCATGTCGTGATCTCGAGCGGCTTCAGCGGCACGCCGGCCTCCTCCGCCGCGCGCAAGGTGTTCGCGATCTCCGACTCGGGCAGCCCGTACAACCGCAGGATCGAACGGCGATACGACGGCGCGCCGGCGATCGCCACCTTGAACGCGTCGGTCGCTCGCGCCATATCCCACATCTCGTGGAGCTCGCGCGGAGGCCCGGGGAGCACGACGACCGTGGGGCCGGATCCAGAGACCGGCGGGACGACGAGCCCCGGCGCGGTTCCCACCGGGCTCAGCACCGTGGCCCCGCGTGGGATCACCGCCTGCTTGCGGTTCGACTCCCTGATCGCATCGGGATCGAGGTCCCGCCAGCGGTGCATCAGCGGCCGCAGGATCTCGGCGATCCGCTCCTCGAGCGCCTCGTCCAGCACCATCTCGCGTCCGGTGAATTCGCCCACGACCTCCGCGGTCAGATCGTCGGCGGTCGGGCCGAGGCCGCCGGAGGTGATAATCAGCGCCATCCCCTGATCCGCCATGAAGCGCAAGCCCGCGAGCAGGTCCTCCCAGCGGTCGCCGACGATCTCGATCATCGCGGCATCGACCCCGATCTCGAGTAGGCGCTCGGACAGCCACGGTCCGTTGCGGTCGGCGATGATCCCGGTCAGGACCTCGGTCCCGGTGATCAGAATCCCGGCGCGGGGCGCGTCGCTCATGTGCAGGTCGGCAGATGGCCCGCCGTCAGCGGAGTGGTCTTGCCCGGCGTCAGCTCGTATCCGACCGGCGACGAGTTCGCGACGGGCACCGTCTTTCCATTGACCTTCATCTGTACCGACGGATTCCCCAGCGTCACCATCAGCTTGCTCGCTTTCTCGGTCGGGATCGTCTGTCCCGCGCCGAACGTCTGCCCTGGGATCAACACCTTCCCGCTGCCGTCCTCGACGCACACGTACACGGTGCTGGTCGGCACGAGCTTCAGCGTCACGGACGTCGGCTTGGGCGGTGCCGGAGGCCGATGGTGGTGGTGCGTCGTGGTGGTGTGCGTGGTCGTCGTTGAGGTGGACTGCGAGGCGGCCGTGGTCTGCCCCGTGGTCGAGGTCGAGGAGGAACTGTTCGGGTTGAGGCTGCCGACGACGAACAGGGCCGCCACGACCACGGCCAGGACGGCCACGACCGCCGCCGCCGGCCCGAGCCGCGGGCGCCGCCGCTTGCGCTCGCGCTCGCGCCCCAGAGGGGTGATCGGTCGCAGATCCGAATCGGCAGGACGTTCGTAGCGGCGTTTGTATTCGTCCACCAGTTGCCGGCTGTCGACCCCCAGGAAGTCGCCGTACGTGCGCAGGAAGCTCTTCACGTAAACCGGTCCGGGGAGCAGATCCCACTCCTCGTTCTCGATCGCGCGCAGGTACTTCGCGCGGATCTTGGTCCGCGCCTCCACCTCGCTTATATCGATCCGCGCGCGGATCCGCGCCTCTCGAAGTGTGGTGCCGATGTCGGCCATCCGCCTGCGAAGGCTAGCGGCGGATGGCTCCTGCACAGCAGGACTTTTTCGCCGCTCGCGCCGGCCGCGCAAGGGACTACTGCTCTTCGCCGGCGTCGTCGGGGACGCGCACCGGAGGCGGCGACCCCGACCCCTCAGCCTCCGCCAGGTGCGACAGGATCCGGGGCACGTCGGCCTCCATGATCAGCACCTGACGCGGCTTGGACCCCTCGTAACCAGAGATGATCCCGCGCCGCTCGAGCATGTCGATCAGCCGCCCGGCGCGCGTGTAGCCGAGGCGCAGCCGGCGCTGGAGCATCGACGTCGAGGCCGTGCCCATCTGCGCCACGAGCGCGATCGCCTCCTCGAGCAGCGGGTCCTCATCCGGGTTGAACTCCGAATCTTCCGATGAAGACGAATCGCCACCGTCCGAAGCGACCTCCTCGAGCAGTTCCTCGTGAAGCTCGGGCTCGCCCTGACGGCGCCATGCTTCGGTCAGCTCCGCGATCTGCTCCTCGTCGATGTAGGCGCCCTGGATCCGCTGGAGCTTGCTCGACCCGACAGGCGAGAACAGCATGTCGCCCTGCCCGAGCAGGGACTCTGCGCCGTTGTGATCGAGGATCACGCGCGAGTCCGTCTGCGACGACACCGAGAACGCGATCCGCGAGGGCACGTTCGCCTTGATCATCCCCGTGATCACGTCGACCCGCGGCGACTGGGTCGCCAGCACCAGGTGAATGCCGACCGCGCGCGCTTTCTGTGCGAGCCGGATGATCGAGTCCTCGACGTCGGCAGGCGCGACCATCATCAGGTCGGCGAGCTCGTCGATCACGCACAGGATGTACGGAAGGGGCGGCTCTCCTCGCTTCTCGCGCGCGCGATTCAACTCGGGCAATGAGCGCGTCCGCGCCACCGACATCGTCCCGTACCGCTGCTCCATCTCCTTGACCAGGTTCTGCAACGCGTTGGCCGCCATGCGGGGACTTGTGATCACGGGCGTCAACAGATGCGGAATGCCCTCATAGTGGTTCAGCTCGACCTGCTTGGGGTCGACCAGGACGACGCGCACCTCGTGCGGCGTCGCCCGCAGCAGGACGCTTGACAGCATCGCGTTGACGCAGGCGGACTTGCCGGCGCCGGTCGTTCCGGCGACCAGCAGGTGGGGCATCTTCGCGAGATCGGCCCCGATCGCACGACCCGCGATGTCCTTCCCGAGCCACACCGTCAGCGGCGACCAGTCCCCCGGCGGGTCCTGGAACACGTCGCCGAGGTGGACGATCCGCCGGCGAGCGTTCGGGACCTCGACGCCAACCGCCTGCTTGCCCGGAATCGGCGCCAGGATGCGGATGTCGGTCGCGGCCAGCGCGTATGCGAGGTCGTCCTTGAGCTGCGCGACCTTGGCCACCTTCGTTCCCGGTGCCAGCCGGAGTTCGTAGCGGGTGATGTGCGGTCCGGTGACGCGGCCGATTACCTTCGCTTCGATCCCGAAATGCCCGAGCGTCTCGAGCAGCGTGGAGGCGACCTGCTCCTGCCCGGCGGTGTCCGGCTTGGCGGCCTCGCCGGTCGAGCGCACCAGGAACCGCGACCGCGGCACGTGCCATTCGAAGCTCGGATCGTCGGTGATGCTGCCGCGGTAGCGGCCCTGGGGCGTGAGGTCTTCGGGATCCGGATCCGGGCGTTCGGGGTGGTGTTCGCCCTCAGAAGCGACCGGCTCGTCGTCCGCTCCGCCGCCCGGCGGCACGTACTCCGGCACGTCGTCGTCGTCGATCGGGAGGATCGGCGGCGGGGCCTCCACGTGGGTCGCACGGACCACGAGCTCCGATGTGTCCGGCTCGGGGGGAAGCAGAGGCTCGGCTACGCCATCGACGGACTGCGCTCCCGCCGGCCGGGACGTCTGCGCGACCCGGGCCTTCGCCGCCTCGGTGGACGGCCGGCGCGCGCGAGTCGCGGCCATGCTCTCGCTCGAGCGCCGCAACGCGCGTGTCGTGCCAGCGACTCCAGCGCGGGTTGCGCGGACCACACCCGCGACCCCAGCGCCCGTGACCAGGATCAGCCCCGCCGCAAACAGGAACACCGCGAGGATGTCGGCACCGGCGGTCGAGATCAGGTGGGAGGTCACCCACAGCTCGCCCTGCCCGACCACCCCCCCGCGCCGTTCGAACGCCGCCGGCGTCCAGTACACCGCGCTAGGCGCCACCCCGGGGCCAACCCCGAGCGTCCCTGCCGCAAGCGCAAGCGTGATCGAACAAACAAGGCAAATCACCCCGGTCCGCAGCGGACGGGTCGGGGGCCGGAGCTCGCGTATCAACACCAGCCCTCCGGCGACCACGAGCGCTGCCGGGACGACGTAGCCGAGCGCGCCCAACAGGAACCGCATGCCCGTGACCGCGCCGTTCCCGAGCGTGCCGCCGTCCCATCCGCCGTAGGCGACGCCTCCGAGCAGGATCCCGACCGCGATCAGGCCGAGGCCGATGATGTCGACGTGGTGCGGCTCGAGCTCCCCGCGAGGCAGACGCACCGACGGCAGGCCAGCCAGCAACGAGCGCGTCGCGCGCTTGGGCGGCGGCTTCTTTCGCTTACGGGCGGCCATTTCGGAGGGACTGGCTTCGACGTAGCCGGCCTCCTTCCTCCCATAAGCCAAATCCATACGGAACCCATATCGACCGACGTACCATCTGCATACAGAAATGGCGGAGTACGAACGCACACCACGCGTGCTGGTGGTCGAGGACGACGATGCGATCGCACAGGTCCTCCAGCGGTCGCTGCGCATGGAGGGCTACGAGGTGCGAATCGCCAGCGACGGGACAGCGGCGCTCGATGAGGCCCACGCGTTCCTCCCCGACCTGCTGATCCTCGACCTCGGACTCCCGGGCCTGGACGGCGTCGATGTGGCCAAGACACTTCGTCAGGCGGGAGACGACGTGCCGATTCTGGTCCTGACGGCGCGCGACGGAGTCGAGGCGCGAGTCGAGGGGCTCGACGCCGGCGCCGACGATTACCTCGTCAAGCCATTCGAGCGCCAAGAACTCCTGGCCCGCCTCCGCGCACTGCTGAGACGCCGACCTCCGCGCGGCCAGGCGACGCTGACGATGAGCGACCTGAAGCTCAATCCGGACACGCACGAGGTCACGCGGTCCGGCCGGGCCATCGACCTGACCCAGCGCGAGTTCGAGCTGCTCGAGTACATGATGCGCAACGAGCGGATCGTGATCTCCCGCCAGCGCCTGCTCGACGAGGTGTGGGGCTATGACCCGTTCTCCATGACCAATACGATCGAGGTGTTCGTCTCGAACCTTCGGAGGAAGCTGGAAGCCGGTGGCGAGCCTAGGCTCCTACATACAATCCGCGGCGCGGGCTACGTTCTCCGCGTATAGGTCGATCCCGATCCGGTGGCGCTTGGCGGGCGGCTCGGCGATGCTGACCTGCGTGATCCTCGCGAGCTTCGCCGCGCTCGTCGGCGTGCTCACCGACCGGCAGCTGCGCGGCCAGTTCAACGACGAGCTTCGAAGCAACTCCGACCAGCTGTCTCGCGAGTTGCGCCTGAAGTGGATCAGCAACCTCGAATCGCTGAACTGCAACCAGCAGCCCGTCTCGCTCAACGATTACACGATCGCGGAACACGTGCAGCTCAGGATCTTCAACGAGCAGGGCGCGCTTCTGTGTACGCAGAAGGACGTGAGGGTCAAGGGCGTCAAGTTCCCGACGACGACGCCGACGTTCCCGCCTCCGCCAAGAGCAGGCACCTACCAGGAGCAGGGTTATCAGGTCCGAGCCACCTTGGTGAGCGTCGAGAACAGCCGCGGTAAGGGCAAGGTCCCTCGGGGCGGCCCGGGACTGACCCCTCCGCAAACCGCCGGTGTCGGCGGCCCGGTGTGGCTGCTCTACGCCCGCCCGCTCTCGGACGTCGACCACACGATCGCGCGTGTACAGGTGATCCTTCTGCTCGGGGTCCTCGGGGGCACCGTGCTTGCGCTGTTGGGCGGGCTCGCCACAGCCGCGAGGGCGATGCGCCCGATCGTGCAGCTCACCGAGGCCTCGCGCGAGATCGAACGGACCCGCGATCCCAGCCTCCGCCTGCCCCAGCCCGAAGCCGACGACGAGGTCGCGGAGCTCACCCGAACCGTGGAAGGAATGCTGTTATCGCTCGATGCCGCTCGCACCGACACCCACGCCGCGCTCGAACGCCAGCGGGAGTTCGTTGCCGACGCCTCGCACGAGCTCCGTACGCCGCTCACGAGCCTGCTCGCGAATCTCGAGCTGCTCGCCGAGGAGCTCGACGGCGAGCAGGCCGATACCGCCGAGGCAGCGCTGCGGTCGGCGCGGCGGATGCGCCGGCTCGTCGGCGACCTGCTCCTGCTCGCGCGCGCCGACGCCCGGCGGGTCCAGTCGCGCGGCCCGACCGATCTTGCCGACGTGCTGCTCGAGGCGGCCTCGGAGCTCGGGCCGATGGCCGAGGACCACGAGTTGTCGATCGAAGCCGGGCCGGCGGTCGTCCCCGGCGCGCGCGACGACCTGCATCGCCTGACGCTCAACCTGATCGAGAACGCCGCGCGTCACACTCCCCCCGGCACCCATATCCGGGCGGCCACATCGGTGCACGACGGCGTGGCCGTGCTGACCGTCGAGGACGACGGCCCGGGGATTCCGCCGGAGCTCGGGTCGCGCGTGTTCGACCGGTTCGTGCGAGGCGCCCCGGGCACGCGCGGATCGGGCCTCGGCCTGGCGATCGTGCGTGCGGTCGCCGAATCGCACGGTGGCACGGTCGCGCTCGAGACCCCCGAGGCTGGTCCGGGAGCACGGTTCGTGATCACGATCCCTCGCGACGTGACCGCACCGGAAGCCGAGCAACCCGAGGTCGGGATAGGCACCTCCGCCGGGGCGTCGGGTCGACGCCGCCGCCGCTAACGACGCCCTGCGGGCTCGTGGCTCAAGCCCGGGCCGCCGCCTGCCGATGACCGTGATAGAATGCTTGCCAGCAAGCAATTATCTTAGGAAACCGGCACAACATCCTCTTGTCCTTCATCCTCGCCAGCTTCGACGCCGAAACCACACCTCGCCTGCGCGCCGTGATCGGCAGGCTGTCCCGGCGCCTTCGTCCAACCGACGCCGCCGTCGCCGCCGGTCTGACCCCGACGAAGATCTCCGTGCTCCTGCACGTGGCCCGGGCCGGCCGGGTCCGGCTCTCTGATCTGTCGGACTCCGAGGGCATCAACCCGACGATGATTTCGCGGGTGATCGCCGATCTGTCCGACGCCGGCCTGGTCGAGCGCGTCAGCGATCCGAGCGACCGGCGGGCCGCTCTGGTCGAACCCATGCCCGCCGGACGCAAGCTGGCCGAGCGCATCCGCCGCGAGCGTACCGACGCGCTGAATCTGGCCCTCGACGGGCTGGACGAGCACGAGCGCTGCCACATCGAGGCCGCCCTGCCGGCGCTCGAGCGCCTGGCCGAGCAGCTCAAGGGGGAGCGGTCTTGACGCGGGTGATCCGCGCCGGCCGCGTGACCTTCGCCGCACTCTCGGTGCCGAACTACCGCCGCTACTACGGCGGACAGGCGATTTCGCTGATCGGCACCTGGATGCAGATGACTGCCCAGGCGTGGCTGGTCCTGAGCCTGACCCACTCGAGCACGACGCTCGGGGTGATCGTCGCGCTCCAAACCCTGCCCGTGCTGCTGCTGGGCCCTTACGGTGGCGTCGTCGCCGACCGTGTCGACAAGCGCCGGCTGACGATCGCACTCCAGACCGCGATGGGCCTCCAGGCGCTGATCCTAGGGGTGCTCACGGTCACCGGGGCCGTGCAGGTCTGGCAGATCGGCATCCTCGCTGCCATGCTCGGCTTCAACAACGCATTCGAGAATCCGGCCCGTCAATCGTTCATGCTCGAGATGGTCGGCCCCGAGCACCTGCGCAACGCGGTCAGCCTCAACTCGGTCCTGGCCAACACGGCCCGGATGATCGGCCCCGCGGTAGCGGGGATCCTGATCGCCACGGTGGGCGAGGGCGTCTGCTTCCTGATCAACGCGGCCAGCTTCGTTGCGGTGATCGCGTCACTGGTCACCCTCGACCTGACAAAGCTGAATCCGACCACGCCGACGCCTCGGGGGCGCGGACAGCTACGCGAGGGCCTCCGCTACGTGCGTAACACGCCAGAGCTCGCCGTCCCATTGCTGATGATGGCGGCCGTCGGCTGCCTGACCTACGAGTTCCAGGTTTCCCTGCCGGTGATGGCCAGCCGCGGACTCCATGTCGGATCAACGGGCTTCGGGTTCATGACCGGCGCGATGGGGTTCGGCGCGGTGCTCGGCGGCCTGCTCGTGGCCGCGCGCGGGAAGATCGGCGTCCGGCCGCTCGTACTCGCGGCGACCGGCTTCGGCGTGACCATGTCGTGGGCGGCGCTCGCCCCCAGTCTTCCAGTCGAGCTCGCTGCGCTGATGTTCGTGGGCTGGGCGAGCATCTCGTTCATGTCGATGGGGAACTCGACGCTGCAGCTCACCGCCGACCCGAGCATGCGCGGCCGCGTGATGTCGCTGTGGTTCGTCTCCTTCCAGGGATCGACGCCGATCGGCGGCCCGATCGTCGGCTGGCTGATGGCCGTTGCGGGAGCGCGGGCGGGCCTCGGGATCGGCGCGCTGACCTGCTTCGTGGTCGCCCTCGCCGGACTCACCGCGCTCGGCGGACTCCCCCGCCGTCGCCACAACGTACGCGCCGGGGCCGAGGTCAGCGTCGCGAGCCCTACTACCTGAGTCTGATCCGCGGCCGCAAAGATCGCTCCCGCGACCGATAGTCAGCGGTCCATGGGCACCCGATACTGATCGCATGATCACGATCGAAAACGTCACCAAGCGTTATGGGGACAAGGTCGCCGTCGACGATCTCACCTTCGAGGTGAAGCCTGGGATCGTCACCGGTTTCCTGGGTCCCAACGGCGCCGGCAAATCAACAACCATGCGTCTGATCCTCGGCCTCGACGCCCCGACCTCGGGCACGGTCACGCTGGACGGACGCAAGTACGCAGACCTCCCCGCGCCGCTCCACGAGGTCGGCGCGATGCTCGAGGCGCGCGCGATCCACACGGGCCGCTCCGCCTACAACCATCTGCTCGCGCTCGCCCAGACACATGGCATCGGGCGCGCGCGTGTCGACGAGGTGATCGATCTCGTCGGCATCGGGGCCGTCGCCCGCAAGCGCGTCGGCGGCTTCTCACTCGGCATGGGTCAGCGACTCGGCGTCGCTGCCGCGCTGCTCGGCGACCCCCGCGTGCTGATCCTCGACGAACCCGCCAACGGCCTCGACCCCGAGGGGATCCTGTGGATCCGCACGCTGCTCAAGCGCCTGGCCAAGGAGGGCCGGACGGTCTTCCTGTCCTCGCACCTGATGTCCGAGATGGCCCAGACCGCCGACCACCTGGTCGTGATCGGGCGCGGCCGCCTGATCGCGGACACGAGCGTCGACGACTTCGTCCATCGCGCCTCGACCGGGGCGGCCGTCCGCGTCGTCTCCGAGCAGGCGACCGCGTTGCGCGACGCGCTCGCGGCGCGCGACGCTCGCATCGACGGCGTCGAGCGAGGCGTGCTCGAGGTCCACGGCCTCACCGGCCAGCAGATCGGCGAGATCGCGTTGGCCGAGCAGATCGTGCTGGCCGAGCTGACGCCGCTTCAGGCCTCGCTCGAGCAGGCCTTCATGCAGCTGACCGGCGAGACCGTCGAGTACCACGCCGCCTCCACCGACAACACCGACGACGACGACGACAACACGACCCTGCGAGCTGCCGCATGAGCGCCACATCTGCCACCCTCGAAGCCCCCGTCCGCACCGCCGTTACGCGCGAACGCGTAACGCAGACCCGCGTAATCCGGTCAGAGTGGACCAAGCTCTGGTCGCTGCGCTCGACCCGCTGGACGCTGCTCGTCGCGATCATCGGGATGGCCGGCCTCGGCCCGCTGATCGCGACCGTTCAGATGAACCGATGGGATCACATGAGCCTGGGCGACCGCCTGAGCTTCAACCCGATCAACACCGGGCTCGGCGGCTACCACTTCGCCCAGCTCGCGATCGGCGTGCTCGGCGTGCTCGTACTGACCGGCGAGTACAGCACCGGTCAGATCCGCTCGACGTTCATGGCCGTCCCCAAGCGACTGCCGGTGCTGTGGGCGAAGGCGGGAACGTTCGCGGCGGTGACGTTCGTGCTGATGTTGATCTCCGGGCTGATCGCGTTCCTGGCGTCGCAGGGCATCCTGACCCAGCATCACGTGCAGACCACGCTCGCCCACGCGCCCGCCCTGCGCTCGTGGATCGGGGCGGCCCTGTACCTGGCCGTGCTCAGCGTGCTCGCGCTCAGCTTGGGCGCGATCGTGCGCAACACCGCCGGCGGGATCGCGCTGTTCGCCGGCCTGCTGTTTGTCGTGCCTGGGCTGGTGGCGATCCTTCCCACCAGCACCCAGAACGCGATCAACCCGTACCTGCCGTCGGTAGCGGGCACGGGGATCCTGTCGGGCACCCGCGCCGCGTACACCTTCTCGCCCTGGGGCGGCTTCGCGTTGTTCTGCGGCTACACCGTCCTGGCGCTCGTCGTCGCGGCGGTCCTGATGAGGCGGCGCGACGCATAGCCGCAGCCCGTCTAAATTGAGCGGCATGCGCGAGGCCGCGTCCGCCGGCGGCGCGAACCTGCTGCGAAGCCTGCGACCGCGGCGCTGGGATGCGATCAGCGCCGCGGTCGTCGTGCTGCTGGTCCTGCCCGAGATCCATCCACGGCACGGCAGCCCAGCCGGCGTCGCCTTCGACCTGGCCTTTGCCATCCCGCTGCTGTGGCGCTCGCGCTGGCCGTTCCCGGTGTTCCTGGTGACCGCCGGGATCGCTTTCGTGCAGTGGCTCGTCGGGGAGCGGGTGCTGGGCGACGTGGCGCTGCTGATTGCGATGTACACCGTCGCCAGCCGCGAGGAGGAGGGCACCGTGATCGCCGCCGCCGCGATCCTCGGGCTCGGCGTCCTCCTATCGAGCGTCAGTTGGTTCCAGGATGCGCAGGCGCGCAGCTCCATCGGGCTGACCGCGCTGGCGGCGGTCGCCGCCGTCCTCGGGCGCAACGTGCGCAACCGGCGCCGGCTACTCGAATCGCTCGAGGAACGGGCCGCACGGCTCGAGCGCGAGCGCGATCAGCAGGGCCGGCTGGCCGCGGCCGCCGAGCGCGCGCGGATCGCGCGCGAGCTCCATGACGTCGTCGCACACAACCTCACGGTGATGATCGCGCTCGCGGACGGCGCGAGCTACGCGCTCCGCGACGATCCCGATCAGGCCGAGCGCGCGCTCGAGACGGCCTCGGGAACGGGACGGCTCGCGCTGGCCGAGATGCGGCGGCTACTCGGCGTGCTGCGGGAGGACGGTCCCGGATCGGCTCCCGAGCAGGCACCTCAGCCCGGGGTGGCGGAGATCGACCGGCTCGTCGAGCAGGTCCGCGCCGCCGGTCTTCCCGTGACCTATCGCGTCTCACCCGAAGCGCGCGCCCTCCCCGAGGGGATCCAGCTCACGCTGTTCCGGATCGTCCAGGAGGCGTTGACGAACACGCTCAAGCACGCCGGTCCGTCCGCGACCGCGGACGTCGAGCTGGTCGCAACCGCAGGAGAGGTCACGGTCTCGGTTGCCGACACCGGGCCGAAGGTGTCCGCGCCGCCGAACGGAAACGGCGGGTCGGGCCTGCGAGGAATGCGGGAGCGAGCATCTGTCTACAGCGGCGTCGTCGAAGTCGGTCCCCGTCCCGAAGGCGGCTGGCGGATCGACGCCCGACTGCCCTTGCCCGTGCTCGACGCCGAACGGGAGCCCGCGTGAGCGAGCCTGAGACCACCAGCATCCTCCTCGTCGACGATCAGCCGATGCTCAGGATGGGGTACCGGATGATCCTCGATGCCCAGCCCGACCTGAGCGTCGTCGGAGAGGCCGAGAACGGAATCGAGGCGATCGACCTCACCGCGCTCCTCGAGCCGCAGGTGGTATTGATGGACGTGCGCATGCCGGACCTCGACGGCGTGCAGGCGACCGAGCGCATCGTCGCGTCGGGAAGCGATTCGAAGATCATCGTGCTCACGACGTTCGACCTGGACGAGTACGCCTACGGAGCGCTGCGCGCCGGGGCCAGCGGGTTCCTGCTGAAGGATGTCCCGCCCCCCGACATGCTGTCGGCGATCCGCGCGGTCGCGACCGGCGATGCCGTCGTGGCGCCGAGCGTGACGCGCCGGCTGCTATCGCAGTTCGCGCGCCATCTGCCCGGCCCCGAGGGTCCGCCGGCCGCAACCGATGCGCGCGTCGAGTCGCTGACCCCGCGCGAGCGCGAGTTGCTGATCGAGGTCGCGCGCGGTCTGTCGAACGCCGAGATCGCCGAACGTCTGGTCCTTTCCGAGGCCACGGTCAAGACACATGTCGGGCGGATCCTCGGCAAGCTCGGCCTTCGGGACCGGGTTCAGATCGTCGTGTTCGCGTACGAGACCGGGCTCGTCCGTCCGTCCGCCTGACCCCGCCGGTCACACCTCGACCACGACCGGCAGCACCATCGGCCGGCGCCTCAGCCGGTCGTATACGAACGCCGCCAGGTCGTCGTGCAGTTCCTGCTGGAGCATGTCGATCTCGCGGACTCCGTCGCGGGCGGCGCTGGCCAGCGAGCGCTCGACCTCATCGCGGATCTCCTCGACGAGGCTGTCGGCCTGCTCCACGAACGGGACGCCGCGGAAGATCACCTCGGGCGGCACCACCGACTCGCCGCTCTGCTCGGACACGGTCGCGACGACGATGAAGATGCCGTCGCCGGACAGCATGCGCCGGTCGCGGAGCGCGACGTCGGCCGGGTCGCCGATGTCGACGCCGTCGACGAAGATCATTCCCGACTGCTCGGGCTCGCCCCAGCGGGCGCTGTCCTCGTCGAGTTCGAGCGGTAGCCCGTTCTCCCCCTGGAATACGTCCTCGGGGTCGATCCCGACCGCGTCGGCCAGCTCGGAGTGGAGCCGGATCCGCTTGTAGTCGCCGTGTACGGGCATCACGTACCGAGGCTTGAGCAGGTTGAGCATCAGCTTCAGCTCCTCGGCGTACCCGTGCCCGGACGCGTGAATCGGCGCCTCGCGCGGCGTGATCACCTCGCAGCCGATGTGGAACAGGCGGTCGACGGTTTCGTTGACCGCGCGTTCGTTGCCCGGGATCGGCGTGGCCGAGAACACGACCGTGTCGCCGGCATGCAGCTTGATCATCCGATGATCGTTGTGCGCCATCCGGCGCAGCGCGGACAGCGGCTCGCCCTGAGATCCCGTCGAGATCACCACGATCTTCTCGTCCGGCCAGTCCTCGACTTCCTGGGGCGGGATCAGCGTGCCCTCGGGGAACTCGATATGGCCGAGCGAGCGCCCGATGTTG
Source organism: Solirubrobacteraceae bacterium (assembly GCA_035499395.1). Taxonomy (GTDB): domain Bacteria; phylum Actinomycetota; class Thermoleophilia; order Solirubrobacterales; family Solirubrobacteraceae; genus Palsa-465. The sequence continues at coordinate 8,425 of DATJYY010000208.1, read as the reverse complement.
ACGTTCTTGCGCATCGACCGCCCGACCAGCGACACCTTGCGCCCGAGCTCCGCGGCCGCGTCGATCACCTGCTGCACGCGGTGGATGTTCGAGGCGAAGCTAGTGACGATGATCCGGCCTTCGGCGCGGGCGAACACCTCCTGGAGGTGGGGCCCGACATCGCGCTCGGACGGCGAGAAGCCGGGCCGATCGGCGTTGGTGGAGTCGCCGCACAGCAGCAGCACGCCATCGCGACCCAGCTCGGCCAGCCGCGAGACGTCCGCCGGCACCCCGTCGACGGGCGTCTGGTCGAACTTGTAGTCGCCCGTGAGCACGACCGTTCCGAGCTCGCACTTCAGCGCGACCGCGCACGAGTCGGGAATCGAGTGGGTCATGTGGACGAGCTCGAGCTCGAACGGGCCGAGCTCGAGCTGCTCTCCGGGCCGCAGGTCCTCGAGCGGGGCGTCTCGGATCTTGTGCTCGTCAAGCTTGGAGCGCGCCATCGCGACCGTCAGGCGCCCGCCGTACACCGGCGGGAACACGCCGAGCTCCCGCACGACCCAGGGCAGCGCGCCGAGATGATCCTCGTGCCCGTGCGTGACCACGATCGCCTCGATGTCGTCGGCCCGGTCGCGCAGGTAGGTGAAGTCGGGCAGCACCAGGTCGATCCCGAGCATGTCGGTCGTCGGGAACCGCAGACCCGTGTCGACGACGACGATCCGGCCGTCGTACTCGACGACCGTCATGTTCTTGCCGATCTCGCCCAAGCCGCCGAGCGGCAGCACCCTGAGCCTTCCGGCGGTCGTCAACGGGGGTCCGCTCGGACCGAGAGCGGCGACTGGAGGTGCCTGGCGAGGACGCAGGTCGGGCTAATACCGGGGTTGTATTTGCCAGACCGAGGACAAAGCCAGGTGCCGTCAGGCGTCGCTCGAATCCGGCCGCACCCCCGTCGGCGGCCGCCCATCACGCCCGGCTTGCTTGAAGCAGCAGGTGGCGATCGAGCATCGCTCGGATCACGTCGAGCTCACGCTCGTCGAGCTCGACGTACGGCAATCGCGGCATGGCACACGGCAGCACTCCGAGTAGATGGAGCGCCGCTTTGGTCGAGCACGCGAGCGGGGTCACGCTCATGTCGGCGTAAACGTCCTTCAGTCCGCCGTCGATCGCACGCCGGCGCTGAGGCTCATCGACCATCCGGTGCATCTCCCCGCCGAACAGGTGGCTGGCGACGAGGATGCCTCCGGGCTCGCCCATGTCGAGCACGTCGGCGAGCAGGTCGTCGTTGCCGGCGTAGATCTGCATGCCGTCGATCTTGGCCAGGTTTGCCGGATTGGCCTGCTTGACGGCGAAGATGTTGTCGAGCTGCGCGAGCTCGGCGAGCAGGTCATTCGGCATGTCCGAACCCGTGCGCTGTGGGATGTTGTAGAGCACGATCGGCAGGTCGGTGGCGCGACAGACCTCCTCGTAGTGCCGCACGATCCCGCGCCGGCTCGGCCGGTTGTAGTACGGGTTGACGTGCAGCAGCGCATCCGGGCCGATGTCGGTGGCCCGCTCGGTCAGGTGGATCGCGTGGCGGGTGTCGTTGGATCCGACCCCGGCGACGATCGTGCATTCGCCTCGCATCTCCTCGACCGCCAGGCGGATCATCCCGAGGTGCTCCTCGTCGTCGAGCGTCGAGGCTTCGCCGGTCGTGCCGCAGATCACGAGCCCGTCCGAGCCGTGCTCGACCAGGTGGTGCATCAGCGCAACAGCGGCGTCCTCGTCGACGTTCCCGTCGGCGTCGAACGGGGTCACCATCGCAGTCAGAATGGAGCCGAGATTCTCAGCCATGCGCGCGATTATCGCAGGCTGAGCGGCTTAGTCTTTGCGCGCACCCCAGCTCAGCACCTGGAGCGGCCCCATCCCGTTGTCGCTGTGCTGGGGGGGCGGCGCCACCTCGGGCGGGGGCTTGGGAGGCTGCGAGACCACGTGGGTGACGGGCGCGTCGGTCAGCTTCGAGATCCGCTCCGGTAACCCGGCGTGGAGCCATTTCGAGAACCGCATCGGGAGCGTCGAGACGATGATCTCGTCGTACTTCTTGGGGTCCCACGCGTCGGTGACAGCCAGGATCGGGTCCGCGTTGCCGACCTCGCCGTCGGCCTCGAGGCCGGCGTCCCGCAACTGCTCCAGCGCCTCGCCCAGGATCTGGGTCGCCGCCTCGCGCCCGCCGCCGAACGGCGTCGCAGGAACTATGAACGTGAAACTGCAGGTCTCGGCTTCGGCGCGGGCTCGCAGCGCATCGATCAACTGCTCGGAGGTCGCGGTCACGTTCGCCACCACGAGATAGCTCCGTTTCCACGTCATGACGACCTCCTTGTTTGTGCGACAGACCACGATTCAAGATAGCGCGCACGGATGTCGTCGCAAACAGCTGGGGAATTCGGGTGCAACACCGTCGCCCGACGAACCGGACGGGCGCCGAATTCCCTTAACGGAATCCGGCTCCACCACATCTCGGACCGCAACACGTATCGCGCCGGATTCCGCCACGTCTCGGACCGCAACACGCATCGCGCCGGATTCCGCCACCCAGACCCCTAACCCCCGACCGTGGCCGCGGCCCGCTCGCCCTTTCCGCGGACCAGGGGACCGTCGTAGGCGCCGGGCTTGGCGCGGTGCTTGCCGCCGGGGAAGGCGAGCCGGATGATCGTTCGCTGGACCATCCCCAGTTGCTGATGGAACGGCCCCGAGTTGTACGGAAGCCCGTACCGCTGGCAGATCTCGCGCACCTTGGGCGCGATCTCGCCGTAACGGGTGCTCGGCATGTCGGGGAACAGGTGGTGCTCGACCTGATAGCCGAGGTTGCCGCTGATCACGTGGAACAGCGGGCCGCCGTCGATGTTGGCTGCGCCGGTGAGCTGGCGCACGTACCACGCGCCGCGGGTCTCGTTGTCCGTCTCTTCCTCGGTGAACGTGTAGGTCTGGTCAGGGAAGTGACCGCAGAAGATGATCGCGTAGGACCAGACGTTGCGGATCAGGTTGGCGGCGACGTCGGCGGTGAGAGTTCGTACGAACGGCTCTCGGAACGACCCCCGCTCGACCAGCCGCCTGAGCACGTTGCTGCCCGCCCTGGCGCGCGAGCGGCGGACCTTCTTCAGCCCATTCTTGACGGCCGCGCCGCGCTCGTTGCGGCGCTCGACCTCCTCCTTGGCGCTGAAGTATGCGACCTCGATCAGCGTCATCACGATCCCGCTGATCAGCGGCCACGCGATGTAGTCCTTCTGGATCTGCGTGCGAGCCTTGCCGGCGATCCCCTTGAGCTCCTTGCGGATCTGCTTCTTGTCCTTCTCGCCCTTGCGGATCGCCTCGAAGTTGAGGTCATGGACGGCCACGCCCCACTCGAACAGCATCGCGAGCACGATGTTGTAGATCGGCTGGAGCAGATAGACCGGATGCCACTTCTGCTCGGGATCGATCCGCATGATCTCGTAGCCGAGGTCGCGGTCCTTGCCGAGGATGTTCGTGTAGGTGTGATGGATGAAGTTGTGGCTGTGTCGCCACGCTTCGGCCGTCGAGGCCGTGTCCCAATCCCACGCCCGCGAGTTGATCACGGGATCGTTCATCCAGTCCCACTGGCCGTGCAGGACGTTGTGCCCGATCTCCATGTTCTCGAGGATCTTGGCCATGCCGAGCGTCGAGGCGCCGAGGATCCACGGCACCCGCCACCGCGACGCGATCAGCTCGAGGCGGCCGAGCAGGGCGAGCTTGCGTTGGAGGCCGATGATCGACCGTATATAGCGCGCGTCGCGATCGCCGAGGCTGTCCTTGATCTGCTCGTGGAGCTCGTCGAACTCGCGCCCGATCGCCTCGATCTGCTCGGGCGTCAGGCGTTGAAGCGGGTTCTTCGGTTCGTCGATCGTGGCGTGGCCGTTCGTCCGGTGGCCGTTGTGGGTCGCGGTCGCCATGTGGCACTCCCTCGTCGTTTCCGTTTACAAGTCGATCTCTACGGGTCCCTCGGGCGCGCTGATGCAGATCCGGATGACCTCGCCCTGCTGGCCGTAGACCTTCCCGGTCCGCAAGTCGCGAACCTGGCCGCTGCGGAGCTCGCCGACACACGTGTGGCAGATGCCCTCGCGGCAGCCGAACGGCAGCTCGAGGCCCGCCTCCTCGCCGGCGACTAGGATCGGCACGCTCCCGTCGGACTCGGCTTCGCACTCGGATACGCAGAACTTGATCGTGCCGCCCTCACCCTCGCCGGCCTGCCCGAGCCCGAGCTTGGGCTGGAAGCGCTCCATGTGCAGCCGGTCGCAGTCGGCGCCCGACTCGAAGTGCTCGGTGAACGCGTCGAGCATGTCGTTGGGCCCGGAGACGTAGGCCTCGCGCTCGCGCCAGTCCGGACACAGCCGGTCGAGGTCCTGCGGGCCGATCCGGCCGTTCTTGCGCGTGAGCTGCTCGTGTAGGCGGAAGCGGTCGTACCTCTCCGCGAGGCCGCGGAGGTCGTCGCCGAAGATCACCTCGTCGGGCTCGCGCGCGGAGTGCAGCACGACCACGTCGGGCATCTCCTCGGAGTGGTCGAGGTGGCGGAGCATGCTCATGATCGGCGTGATCCCACTCCCGGCGCTCACGAACAGCAGCTTTGCGGGCGGCACATCGGGCAGTACGAACTCGCCCTCGATCTTCGACAGCGACACGATCGTGCCCGGCTTGGCCTTGCCGACCAGGTACGGCGACACCTTGCCCTCGTCGACACGCTTGGGCGTGATGCTGATCAGGCCGTCCTCGCGGTACGGGTCAGAGGTCAGCGAGTACGCACGCCAGTGCCGCACACCGTCGATATCGACCCCGATCCGTATGTACTGGCCGGGTTTGTGTCCCGGCCAGCGATAGCCCGGCTTGATCAGGATCGTCGCCGCCTGCGAGGTCTCGTGCCTGACCTCCTGGATCCGCCCGCGGAGCTCCCGGGTCGACCACAGGGGGTTGACGAGCTCGAGGTAGTCGTCGGGCAGCAGCGGGGAGCTCAGCGACCCGAGCGCCTTCAGTACGCGGCGCTGGACCGGGTGGACGTTTGGAGGGGCACCTTTTTCGGGCATCTACTCATGAGTAATATCCGCATCGGTACCTTCCTAACCGTCCTTGGCACAAAAATCCGCGACAGAACCACGGTCACGCCGGCGGAGCGGCACGCGCGGGATGCCCCGGGAGCGGCGGGAACAGCTGATCCTCGACGTCGCGGGGCAAATATTCGCGCGCGCCGGCTATCACTCGGCGTCAATGGACCAGATCGCCGATCTGGCCGGCGTATCGAAGCCGATGGTCTACGCCTACTTCGATTCCAAGGAGAGGCTGTATCAGGCCTACATCGAGCGCGCGGGCGCCGATCTGCTCGACCGGCTCGTGCGCGCCAGCCCGTCCGATGATCGGCCGGCGTCCGTATTGCGGGCGCGGATCACGGAGTTCCTGGCGTTCGTCGAGGAGCACGGCGACGGATGGAAGGTGCTGTTCCGCGAGGTCGGGTCGACTAAGCCGTTCGCCGAGCAGGTCGCGGGGTTGCGTGAGCGCATCGCACAGACGATCCGCCGGATGATCGACGACCCCTCGCTAGGGTTCACAGCGCCGGCGGACGACGCGATCGCCCACGCGCTCGTCGGTGCCGGCGAGTCGCTGGCGAACTGGTGGCTCGACCATCCCGAGGTTGCGCGGGACGAGGTCGCGAGTTGGTACTACGCCGTCGTGCAGGCTGTACTCGCCGGACCCCGCGCGTCGTCTTAGCTGGTCAGTCCGAGCAGCCGTTCAAGCCCGACCGCCGGCGACTCGGTCAGGTCGCCGACCTTGCGGACGGCGAGCAGCACGCCGGGCATGAACGATTCGCGGTCGGTCGAGTCGTGGCGGATCGTCAGCGTCTGGCCGACGTCGCCAAGGATCACCTCCTGGTGGGCGACGAGCCCCGGGAGACGAACCGAATGAATCGGTGGGGTTGCTCCGCTTTGCGAGGCCGCGGCCATCAGGGCGGCGGTCCGGGCGGCGGTGCCGCTCGGCGCGTCGACCTTGGTGTTGTGGTGAAGCTCGATGATCTCGGCGCTCGCCATGTGCTTGGCCGCCTGCGCGGCGAACTGCATCATCAGCACGGCGCCGATCGCGAAGTTCGGCGCGACGAACACATTGGCCTTGGCATTGCCCAGGTCGCTGAGTTCGGCCGGGTCGAACCCGGTCGTGCCGATCACGACGTGTACGCCGGAGCCGATGGCTTCGCGCGCGTTGGCGACAGCGCTGCTCGGGATCGTGAAGTCGACGAGCACATCGGCGTCGTCGAGCACCGCCGCGAGCGGCGTGTTCAGCGCGGGGTCTGCGCGCCCGGTGAGCTCCATATCCGGTGCCGCCTCCACGGCCTTGCAGACCGTCTGTCCCATCCGCCCGGCGGCGCCGGCGACCGCGACCCGGATGCTCCCGGGCACCTAAGTCCCCACGAGCGCGGGCCCGATCGCGGCCAGCGCCTCGTCGAAGCGCTCCTCGTCGGGGCCGATGCCGGCCGCGGACAGGCGGTCCGGCGACCACAGCTCATCGACGAGCCCGGCGAGATCCTCGAGCGTCACGGAGTCGATCCGCTCGACGGTCTCATCGAGCGAGAGCAGCGGCATCCCGGCGAGAATCTCGGACCCCAGCCGGTTCATCCGGGCGCCCGTCGACTCGAGCGCGAGCACGACCCTGCCTTTCAGGTTCTCCTTGGCACGGTCGAGCTCCTCAGGCGTGGCCGGCTCTTCACGCAGGCGATCGAGCTCGGCCCCGACCACGGCGAGGCCGTCGGCGACGTTGTCGGGTCTCGTCCCGATGTACAGCCCAACCTGGCCGGTGTCCTGATAGGCGCTCGTGAACGAGTACACCGCGTAGGCCAGGCCGCGGCGCTCGCGGACCTCCTGGAACAGCCGCGAAGACGAGGTGCCTCCGAACACGTTGTCGAGGACACGCAGCGCGAACCGGCGTTCGTCGTGCCGGGCCAGGCCGGAGCCGCCAAGACACACGTGGTATTGCTCGGTGTCCTTGCGCTCGAACCGGCGGCGGGCAGCCATGCCGGCCGGCGCCCCCGGGGCGGGCGGCACGGGATGGCCGGTCCGCTCCGCGATCGATTTCGCGGCGAGCTCGACGAACGCGTCGTGGTCGACCGCGCCGGCGGCCGCGATCACGACGTTCCGAGGCCCGTAGCGGTCGGCGTGGAAGCGGGCGATCTCCTCTGGCGGGGTCCGGGCGATCACCGACGCCCGCCCGATGATCGCGCGGCCGAGCGGATGCTCGCCGAACACCGCCTCGCCGAGCAGGTCGAAGACCTTCTCCTGCGGGTCGTCCTCGTACATCGCGATCTCCTCGAGGATCACCGCGCGCTCGGAGTCGATGTCGGTGAGCGTCGGGCGGAACACCATGTCGGCCATCACGTCGAACGCCTCGGGCACGTGCTCGTCGATCACCCGCGCATAGACCGAGGTCGTCTCCTTGCCGGTGCCGGCATTCAGCTCGGCGCCCATCCCGTCGAATATCTGGTCGATCTCGAGCGAGCCGTACTTCGCGGTGCCCTTGAACAGGAGATGCTCGAGGAGATGCGAGAGCCCAGCGTGGGCGTTGTCCTCGGTGCGGGAGCCGGTCCCGATCCAGAACCCGACCGAGACGGATCGGACCGAGGGCATTGCCTCGGTCACGACCCGTACGCCCGAGTCGAGCGTGGTCAGCTTGTGCTGTTGGAGCACTGCCGGCGCTTCTAGCGGCGCTCGGGATCGCGGTCGCGCACGCGACCACGATCGCCGTCACGTGGCCGGTCGCCGTCGCGTGGACGGTCGCGGTCACGGTCGCGCGGGCCACGGCCGCGGTCGCGGCCATCACGCCCGCGGCCACCGCGGTCGCCGCGCGGCGGACCGTTGTCGCCGGTGCCGACGGAGGCGAGCTCCTCGACGCTCTTGCCCGCGATCTCCGGATCGTCGGCCAGGCGCAGGCCGATCCGGCCGCGCTCGCGGTCGACCTCGACCACCCTCACGTCCACCTCGTCGCCCTTGTTGATGACCTCCTCGACCGAGGCGATCCTGCGACCGGGCGCGATGTTCGAGATGTGGAGCAGTCCGTCGGTGCCCTTGGCGAGCTCTACGAACGCGCCGAACGCGGTCGTCTTGACGACCTTGCCGGTGAACTCGTCGCCGACCTCGACCTCCTTGGTCATCGACCGGATGCGATCGACCAGGGCGTCGCCCTGTGCGCCGCTGGCGGCGTAGACCAGCACCTGGCCCTCGTCGTTGACGTCGATCTGCGACTCGTACTCCTCCTGCAGGGCGCGGATCGTCTCGCCACCCTTGCCGATCAGCAGGCCGATCTTCTCGGGGTCGATCTGGATCGTCGAGATCCGCGGAGCGTGCTTGGAGAGCTCGGTCCGCGGCGACTGGATGACCTTGCTCATCTCGCCGAGGATGAACTCGCGCGCGACGCGCGCCTG
>DATJYY010000207.1:0-18611 GCA_035499395.1 Solirubrobacteraceae bacterium | reverse complement strand
AGCTGGCCAGCGTCACCGCGCGGGTGGACCCATCTGTCGACCCGACCGCGGTCGCGGTCGCCTCCCGCCGGCCCGGCGAGGAGTGGTTCTGCCTCGAGCAGCCCGACCGCGACGGGTACGCGGGGGCGGCGATCGGGTCGGTGCGCACACTCGAAGCGCACGGGGCCGACCGGTTCGGCGCGATGGCGCGCCGCTGGTCGGCGGTGGCGGCGTCCGCATTCGTCGACGACGCCGACGGTCCACCGGGCTCGGGGCTACTCGCGCTCGGCGGGTTCGCGTTCGCGCCCGACGGCGGAAGCTCGCCGCGGTGGGACGGTTTCGCGCCGGCCTCGCTGGTCGTTCCCGAGCTGTCGCTGGCCCGCGCCGGCGATCGTGTGTCGCTGAGACTGAACGTCGAGGTCGCTCCGGACGACACGCTCGAGGATCTGTCGGCGCGGGTGGCGGAGCGCCTCGGCGAGTTAAGGGCGGTGCCGCTGCCGCTGCTCGATCCGGCGCCGGCGGGGCAGTACAAGGTGCTCAGCCCAATGCCGCCCTCGCACTACGAGGAGGCGGTGGCGCGGGCGGTGGAGCGGATCCGCGCCGGCGAGCTCGAGAAGATCGTGCTCGCGCGCGAGGTCGAGGTGCACGCTCCGGTCGACCACGACGTGAGCGCGGTGCTCGGCCTGCTGCGCGAGGCATTCCCGTCCTGCTACGTGTTCGCGGTCGGGCGCGGAGATGCCGTGTTCGTCGCCGCCAGCCCTGAGCTGTTGATACGCCGCGAGGGCCAGCGGGCCTCGACCGTCGGGCTGGCCGGCTCGTCGCGGCGGAGCGCCGATCCGGCGGTCGACGAGCACCTCGGTGAGCAGCTGCTCCAGAGCGACAAGGATCGCGAGGAGAACGCGATCGTGGTGCGCCGGATCGCCCGCGCGCTCCGTCCCCATTCGGTGTGGGTGACGGCCGCGCCCGAGCCGGTGCTCGTCCGGGTCGCGAACATCATCCACCTCGGGACCCCGATCCGGGCCCAGCTGGCAGCTCCGCTGAGCGCGATCGACCTAGCCGGGGTGCTGCACCCGACGCCGGCGGTCGGTGGCGAGCCTCTAGAAGTCGCGGCGCCGCTGATCCCCGCGCTCGAGGGCCTCGACCGCGGCTGGTACGCGGGGACCGTGGGGTGGACGGACGCCGCCGGCGATGGTGAGTTCTGCGCCGCGCTGCGGTGCGCCCTGGTGCGGGGACGGGTGGCGCACCTCTACGCCGGCGGCGGGATCGTGCGCGACTCGGACCCGGTGGCGGAGCTCGCCGAGACCGAAGTGAAGCTCGGGGCGCTGCTCCCGGTGCTGGCGGGGTAGGCCGACGAGGACAGCCGGGCTTAATCAGCTCGGAGCGCGGCGAGCGCCGCCTCGGCCACTCGCCGGTGGAGCGCGACGTTGTCCGCGCGGTTGGTTCGCACCTCGATGATCGTGGTGGCGTTGCCGGCGATCCCCGCGTCAACCGCGCGACGCAAGCCGTCCGTGGTGGCAACCTGCTCGAACCCGCATCCATACAGCGCTGCGGCGCTGGCGAAGTCCAGGCCGTGCGGAGTAGCGACGTGCTCCTCGAACGCATCGGTCTCGCCGGCGACGGGCAGGAAATGGAAGATGCCGCCGCCGTCGTTGTTCAGCAGCACGATCGTCACCCCGAGCCCGAGGCGAGATGACGCCAGCAGCCCACCGATGTCGTGGGCGAGCGCGACGTCGCCGATCAGCAGCACAACGGGGCCGTCACCCGCCGACGCGGCTCGCGCGCCGAACGCCGATGAGACCGTGCCGTCGATGCCGTTGGCGCCGCGGTTGGAGAGCACGCGCGGTCCGCCGTCGCGCGCTCCAACGAACTCCTCGACGTCTCGGATCGGCATCGAAGAGGCCACGAACAGCGTCGCGTTCGCAGGCAGCCATTCGCCTAGGCTCCGCGCCACGAGCGGCTCCGAGAGCTCGTCGCCGAGCGTCTCTTGGATCGCACGCGCGACCACATCGTCTGCGGCCCGCCACGAGTCGAACCACTCGCCGTCGGTGCGAAGCTCCTGATCGCCGAGGAGGCCTAGGTAGGGAGCGCTGATGCGCATCCCGACGACGGCGTCGGGATCGTGCCAGGTGCCGTCGGGGACGAACGCGATCTGCGCGGTCTTTAAGCCCGCCAGCCACGCCCGTAGCGGCTTGGATGTGGGCAGGTTGCCGGTCCGGATCACGAACTGCGGTTGGTGCGCGGCCGCGAAATCCGCGTCGCGCAGCAGCAGGTCGTAGTGCGCGATCGCGGCCTCGCCGCGGCGCGCGCCGGACAGCGGGTCGGCGAGCAGCGGAATTCGGTTCCGCGCGGTGAAGCGCGCCAACTCCCGGGCGGCCCCCGGGTCGCGATCCGAGCCGGCGACGATCACGATCCGGCCCGAGGGTGGCGCCCCACCGGACGGAACGCCCGGACCACCGGAATCGAACGTCACGTAGGGCCGGTCGCCGTCGCGGCCCGTGTCATCGTCGTCGAGCGGCAGCGGGCGGTCGAGCACGAGCGGTTCGCGCAGCGGGAAGTTGAGGTGGACCGGGCCGGGAGGACCTTCGACGGCGGTCCAGTACGCGCGGCAGGCGAGCGTCCGAATCCACCGCAGCGACCGCGTATCCGCCTCGTGCACGCCGACCTCGAAGAACCACTTGACAGCATCCCCGTAGAGCTTGAGCTGATCGATCGTCTGGCCGGCGCCGACCTCCCGGAGTTCCGGCGGGCGGTCGGCCGTGAGCACGATCAGCGGCACGCGCGCGTGGGATGCCTCGATCACGGCCGGCGCGAGGTTCGCAGCGGCGGTGCCGGACGTGCACGTGACCGCGACCGGACGGCCCGAGCGCTTTGCGGCGCCGAGCGCGAAGAAGCCGGCGCAGCGTTCGTCGATGTGCGACCAGCATCGGATCCGCTGGTCGCGGACGAGCGATAGGACGATCGGCGTACTGCGCGACCCGGGCGCGGTGCACGCATGCTCCATCCCGCAGCGCCCGAGCTCGTCGCAGAAGGCGCGCAGCAGCAGGTAGGTGTCGGTGGCGGTCATGATGCGGAGCTGATGGCGCGCGATGTCGTCCTCCTCCACGGCTTCACCCACACCGGAGCGAGCTGGAACCCCGTGGTCGCGGCGCTCGGGGAAAGCTACCGGGCGCTCGTGCCCGACATCCGAGGCCACGGGTCCGCGGGGGAGCGGGAGCCGGTCACGCTCGAGGCCGTGATCGAGGACGTCGCCGAGCTCGCGCCGGCGCGATTCACGATCGTCGGGTACTCGATGGGCGGCCGGCTCGCCCTACACGCCGCGCTCGCCCCAGCGCTCGCCGCACGGATCGACCGCCTGGTGCTGATCGGGGCAAGCCCGGGAATCGCGGACCCGGCGGAGCGCAGCGCGCGCCGCAAAGCCGACGACGCGCTCGCCGACGAGATCGACCGCATGACGATCGAGCAGTTCGCCGAGCGCTGGGCGCGGACGCCGGTGCTCGCAGGACAGCCGCCGGAGGTAGCAGCCGCGATCCACGCCGACCGGCTGCGCAATCAGCCCGCGGGGCTGGCGCGCGCGCTGCGCGGCCTCGGAACGGGGGCGCTGCCCTCGCTGTGGGAGCAGTTGCCCGAGATCGGCGCGCCCGTCAAGCTGATCGTCGGCGAACGGGACGAGAAGTTCACGGTGACCGCCGTCGAGATGGCGCGCGGACTACCTGACGCTGACGCCGTCGTGGTCCCGGGCGCGGGCCACGCCGTGCACCTGGAGGCGCCGGAGCGGGTCGCGGCGGTTATCCGCGAGGGCTAAGCGGCCTGGAGGACGATCGGAGCCACCGGTCCGCACTCGCAGACATCGTCCACGAGCCGCATCGCGGTGTTCTGCTCCCAGCGTCCGCTCTCGACCAGCGCCCGGCAGAGGGCGGCGACGTCTTCGAGGGCGTCGCAGGCCTCGACATCGGCATTCAGGTCGGCGCTGAAGATGAGGTTGTCGGCGGCATAGCGGATCCGCTGCTGCTCGTCGTCGAACAGCTTGCTCGGACCCATGTCGTCGAGCGTCTTCATCACCCGCCGGTACGCCTTGGAACGTTCAGGACTCATCTTGGATCTCCCGGTGAATACTGCTGCTGCTCAGTTGATCAACATGGTCGTCAACTGAGTCCTCTGCCTTTAGTACGAAAGAGAAAATTTTTCGGTTCACGCTTTTACCCGCTGTCTAAGGGTTGAAGCGTGACCTCGATCACATGAGCCGGGATCAGAGCGCCTGATACCACGTCATGAGGCCATCTCCCAGGCCGGGACCCGTCGGAACAGCGATGCGCCCCGCGCGCGCCGGCAACGGGTCAGGACGATCGGCGAACAGCGCGAGCGTCGCGAGGCCGCACGCCCGCGCGGGGCGCAGGACCACCGCCGCGTGCAGCGCCGCGGCGACCCCGAGCGGGCCGTCGAGGGTCGAGGCGATGTACACGTCGTAACCGGCGGCGCGCGCCTGGCGGGCGGATTGCATCAAGCCGGTGATCCCACCGCAACTCGCGATCTTCAAGCACACCGCGTCGCAGACGCGCTCGTCGAGCGCCCCGATCGCCGACGCCGTCTCGTCGAGCGCGATCGGCACGGTCGTCACCGCCGCGAGCTCGCGGGTCTGAGCGAGACCGCGGACCGGTTCCTCGCACAGCTCAATCCCGACCGGCGCGAGCGCCCGCAGCGCCGCGCGGGCCTCCTCGACCGACCACGCACCGTTCGCGTCGAGCCGGATCGCCACCTCCGGGCCGAGAACGGCGCGGACGGCCGCGAGCCGGCCCGCGTCGTCGCCGACGCCGACCTTGGCCTTGACGCATCCGAACCCGGTGGCGCGCGCGGATGCGGCCTCCGCGGCTGCGCCGGCGCGGTCGGCGGCTGCGATCGTGTAATTGACCTCGAGCGACTCGGCGGCCCTCGCCCCGAGCAGCCGCCACACCGGCTCGCCGGTCCGGCGTCCCTCGAGGTCCCATAGCGCGAGATCGATGGCCGCGACCGCTGGCGCAAGCACCGCCAGGTCGCGGCACTCCGCCAGCAGTTCCGCACGGGGCTGCCGGTCGGCACCTTCCAGCGTCGACCGGCATTCCTCGAGCGCCTCGCGGACGTCGTCGACACTCGCGCCGTTGTAGTCCGGTAGCGGCGCCGCCTCGCCGAACCCGACCCGTCCGGCCGAGTCCTCGAGGCGCAGCAGCATGAGCTCTCGTTCACCGACGGATCCCGACGCCGAAACAAACAGCGCGCGCATGCGCGCCCTCAAAAAATGGACTTTGACGTTCACCGGCTGAGCAGCAGACCGGCCGCCAGCAGCGTGCAGAAGACGAGCTGGAGCATTCCGGTCTGGGCGAGCGCGCCGTTGAGCGACATGCCGTCGGTGCGATTGCGGACGACGCGAACGACGCGGGCCGCGAGCGGGAGCGTCAGCCAGGCGAGCAGCAGCCACGGGCTGAGCGGGCCGAACGCCCACGTGACCGGCACGAGCACGTAGGCCAGATAGACGGTCACCGCGAACAATGTCCGCGCGCGGTCGCGACCGAGCCGCACCGCGAGCGTCCGCTTGCCGGCGCGACGGTCAGTGTCGATGTCCCGGATGTTGTTGACCATCAGCAGCCCCGCCGCGAGCAGGCCGACCGGGACCGCAAGCGCGAACGCCTCCCAGTCCAGGCGCTCGACCTGAACGAAGAACGACCCCGCCACCGCGACGATCCCGAAGAACAGGAACACGAACACCTCTCCGAGCCCCTCGTATCCGTACGGCTTCGGACCGCCGGTGTACAGCACGCCCGCGAGGATCGACGCCGCGCCGACGAGCAATAGCTGCCAGCCGGCCACGATCACCAGGTACACCCCGGCGAGCACGGCGATGCCGAACGTCACATACGTGGCGATCAGCACCTGCCGCGGCGGCACGAGCCCGCCGGCCGTGACGCGCACCGGCCCGAGGCGGTCCTCGGTGTCGGCCCCGCGCCGCGCGTCGGAGTAATCGTTGGACAGGTTGGTGCCGATCTGGATGAACATCGCGCCGATCAACGCCGCGATGAACCTCAGCGGGTGGAACACGTGCAGGAAGCCCGCGAGCGCGGTCCCGACGAGCACGGGCGCGATCGCCGCGGGCAGCGTCCGGACGCGCGCGGCCATCAGCCAGATGCGAACGCCGCTCGGCCTGGTGGCGGCCCGTGTAGTTGTCATCACGCCCGGCGCGGGAACTTCGAGAAGTCCGGCTTTCGCTTCTCGAGGTACGCGTCGCGCCCCTCCTGCGCCTCTTCGCTCATGTAGAAGAGCAGGTTCGCGTCATGAGCGAACTGCTGGATCCCGGCGAGTCCGTCCTCGTCGGCACCGAAGCTCGCCTTGAGCATCCGCAGCGCGAACGGCGACAGCGCCAGCATCTCGCGGCACCACTTGACCGTCTCCTGCTCGAGCTGGTCGAGCGGTACGACCGTGTTGACGAGCCCCATCGCGAGCGCCTCGTGCGCGTCGTACTGACGGCACAGGAACCAGATCTCCTTGGCCTTCTTCGGCCCCACCAGCCGCGACAGCACGCTCGCGCCGAAGCCACCGTCGAACGAGCCGACCTTAGGGCCGACCTGGCCGAAGCGGGCGTTGTCGGCGGCGATCGTGAGGTCGCAGACGACGTGCAACACGTGGCCCCCGCCGATCGCATAGCCGGCGACCATCGCCACGATGGGCTTCGGCATCCGGCGCATCTGGACGTGCAGGTCGGTGACCTCGAACCGCCCCACGGCCTGGTGCTTGCCGGCTTGCGCCGGGTTGGCGCCGGTGACGTAGCCGCCGTCCGAGCCGCGGACGCGCTGGTCCCCGCCCGAGCAGAACGCGTCAGGGCCCTCGCCGGTCAGAATCACGACGCCGACGTCGAGATCCTCGCGGGCGCGCGTGAACGCGTCGGAGAGCTCGACCACGGTCTCGGGACGGAACGCGTTGCGCACCTCGGGGCGGTTGATCGTGATCTTCGCGATCCCGGCGTCCTCGCCGAGTGAGGTCTCGTACCGGATGTCCTCGTACTCGGCGGCGCTCTGCCACTGCGTCTGCACCCCGGCGAGACTACCGTGTCGGCCATGTCGTCCTGGGTCACGAACGCCGCCGCAAGGCACCCCGACCGCGTCGCGATCGAAGGTCCCGAGCGCGCCTTGACGTATGCCGAGCTACGCGACGCCGCGACCGCAGAGGCAGCGGAGCTGCACGCGCGTCGTGTCGCGCTGGCGCTGCCCGGTTCCGAGGACTTCGTGGTCGCGCTGCACGCCTGCCTGCTTGCCGGCGTGGCGGTGGTTCCGATCGACCTGCGGCTCAGTCAGGCCGAGCAGGCACAGCGGCGCGCGAGCGCGGAGGTTGACCTCGGAGGGCGGCGGGACGCGGACGTCGACGTGGCGGTCATGCACACCTCGGGCACGACCGCCGCGCCCAAGCCGGTCGTCCTAACCCGAGGCAATTTCCTCGCGAGTGCGCTCGGCTCGGCGGTGGCGCTCGGGCTCGATCCGGCCGAGCGTTGGCTGTGCCCGATGCCGCTGACGCACGTCGGCGGCCTGTCAGTCCCGATTCGCAGCGCGATCTACGCCACAACGGCGGTCCTGCACGGACGGTTCGACACCGAGAAGGTCCTGGCTGATCTGATGGACCCGGCGAGGCGGATCACGCTGGTCTCGCTCGTGCCGACGATGCTCGGACGGTTGCTCGACGCCGGATTGGAAAGTCCGCCGACCCTGCGATGGGCGCTGCTGGGTGGGGGGCCGATCGCGTCCGCGCTGCTCGAGCGAGCAACCGAGGCCGGTGTCCCGGTCGCGCCCACGTACGGGATGACCGAGGCGTGCTCGCAGATCGCGACGTTCGGCTGGCCGCTGGCCGGGGTCGAGGTGAGAACCGGCGACGATGGCGAGGTGCTCGTGCGAGGCCAGATCGTGTCCGCGGGCGCGTTAGCGGAGGACGGTTGGCTCCATACGGGCGACCTGGGGGCCTTCGACGAACGCGGTCGCCTCGAGATCATCGGGCGCAAGTCGGAAACGATCGTCACCGGTGGCGAGAACGTCGCTCCCACCGAGGTCGAGGCGGCGCTGCTCGAGCATCCAGCGGTCGCGGACGCGGCCGTGCATCCACGCGCGGACCCGGAGTGGGGGGAGGCGGTGGTCGCGACGGTCGTGCTCCGGGAGGGCGCTGTGGCGGGCCCCGACGACCTCCGCGCCCACTGCGCGGCGCGCCTGGCCGGCTTCAAGGTGCCCAAAACGGTCGAGTTCGCCGACCGCCTGCCGCGGACGGCGTCGGGCAAGCTGCTCCGGCGCCAGCTTTAATCGGTGCCGTGTCCTCCGCAACGAGATTCGAAGAATCCGAGTCTCCCAACCAGCTGACGATCGAGCAGCTGGCCGCGGAGTCCGGGATGTCGGTGCGCAACATCCGCGCCCACCAGGCGCGCGGGCTGCTCGACCCGCCCGAGGTGCGCGCCCGAGTCGGCTACTACGGGCCCGAGCACCTCGCGCAGCTGCGACTCGTGCGCGAGCTCCAGGACGACGGCTTCAACCTCGGCGGAATCAAGCGGCTCCTCGACGACACGCAGGGGACCGCCGAGCGGCTGAGGCAGTTCGGCGAGGCCCTCAGCGCGGCCACGAGCACCGAGGCCGGCCAGACGCTGACACTCGAAGAGCTCGGCAGGCGCTTCCGCGTAAGCGCGCAGGAGGCACCCGAGGTGCTTGCCGAGGCCGAGCGGCTCGGCATGCTGATTCCTGTCGGCGACGGCCGCTTCCGGGCGCCGAGCCCGTCCCTCCTCGCGATCGCCGAGGAGGTCGTCGGGCGCGGCATCTCGCTGCGGAGCGCGCTGTCGATCCTCGAGGAGATCGATCGGCATTGCGAATCGGTGTCGCGCGCGTTCGTCGAGCTGTTCCTGCAGGAGATCTGGAAGCCGTTCGCGCAGGCCGACATGCCGGCCGACCGGTGGCCCGAGATCGAGCGCGCGGTACAGCGGCTCGGACCGGTCGCATCCGAGGCGGTGATCGCGATCTTCCAGCGACGTTTGAGCGAGCAGATCGAGGGCGCATTCCAGGAGATCATGCGGCGGCTTTCCGAGCGCGCGCCCGACGCAGGAGGCGGTTAGATGGCCGTTCCCGATCCTGATGCGGTACGGGCAGAGATGCTCGAGCGATGGGGCCGGGCGGCCGCCGGCTGGGACAAGCGGGCCGAGAGCGTGCGCGCGTTCGGGCTGCCGGTGTCGGCGTGGATGCTCGACCACGCGGGGTTGCAGCCCGGGCTGCGGGTGCTCGAGCTCGCGGCGGGGCCCGGGGAGGCCGGGTTCCTCGCGGCCGAGCTGATCCGCCCGGGCGGCTCGCTCGTGTCCAGCGACGCAACTGACGAGATGCTCGAGGTCGCGCGTGCCCGCGCGAAGGAACTGGGAATCGAGAATGTCGAGTTCAAGCGGATCGAGCTCGAGTGGATCGACATGGACACCGCGAGCGTCGACGTGGTGTTGTGCAAGTGGGGGCTGATGTTCGCCGTCGACCCCGAGACCGCGCTGCGCGAGATGCGCCGTGTGCTGCGACCCGGGGGTCGAGTCGCGCTCGCCGTGTGGGACGAGCCCCCGGCCAATCCGTGGGCCACCATCACATCGCGCGCGCTCGTCGATCTCGGGCACACCACGCCGGCGGATCCCGATGCGCCGGGAATGTTCGCGCTGGCACCGCCCGGGCGGCTGCGGGACGTGCTCGAGGCTGCCGGCTTCGTCGACGTCCTGGTCGAGTCAGTCGAGCCGGCGCGCGCGTTCGACAGTGTGGAGGAGTACATCGCCGAGACCGACGACCTCTCGAGCATGTTCGGCGAGATATTCGATCCGCTCTCGGATCAGGAGCGCGCGCAGGTGGTGGCGAAGGTCTCGGAGCTCGCGCAGCCCTACGTGGGCACTGATGGGGTGTTGCGGTTTCCAGCCCGGTCGCTGGTGGCGGCGGCCGACGCCTGACGCGGCTTCGGCCGTGTCGGATCCTTCCCGAGAAACCGATGAACGCGATTTTGCAGGCTGAAAGCGCGGTTGCAGCGATTCCGATTGCGGCGTTTCTTGACGACACTGGGGCGCATGCGTTTGCGACTTTCCCTACTGATAACTGTCGTGGCCGGTGCGATGCTCGTTGTCCCCGCGACCGCCTCGGCGTACTTCGTCCACGTCGTCGCCAAGGGTGAATCCCTTTCCTCGATCGCCGCGCAGGACGGCCTGAGCGTCGCAGCCCTCGCCGCCGCGAACGGCCTCTCGCCCGACACCCAACTCCTTGCCGGTTCGACCATCCAGATCCCCCCGCAGGGGACGAGTGCGGTGGCCCCGTCGAGTACCGAGGAGATCGGTGAGACCACGAGCACGGCCGTTCCCGCGAGCACGAGCACGTCGGGTGCGTATGTCGTGCAACCCGGTGACACGCTGTCCGCGATCGCCGCGCGTGCCGGTCTGAGTGTCGACTCGCTCGCGGAGGCCAACGGGCTCAACCCGAACGCATTCCTGCTGGTCGGCACCGTCCTCCACCTGGCCGGGTCCTCGGCCTCATCGGGGACGGTCGTGCCGGCGAGCGACACCACGAGCTCCGGCGCCTCGTACGTGGTCCGGGCGGGCGACACGCTGTCGGCGATCGCAGCGAGGGCCGGCGAGAGCGTCGACGCGCTCGCCGCCGCTAACGGGCTGAACCCGCGGCATTTCTTGCTCACCGGGACGGTCCTCCGCGTGCCCTCAGGTTCGAGTTCGAGTTCAGGGTCGACGGTTGAGGTCTCGATTTCGAGCGACTCGAGCGCGGCGACGTCACAGCCGGTGGGCGCGCCCGCCGAGGGCACGCCGACGGACCCGCCGTACCCGACCCCCGAGCGCGTCACCGCCTCCGAGGTCGGCTCCGTCGCCGCCGCGAACGGCGTGCCACCGTCGCTCGCTGCCGCGATCGCCTGGCAGGAGAGCGGCTTCAACAACGACCTAGTCTCGAGCGCCGATGCGCGTGGGGTGATGCAGATCCTTCCGGGCACGTGGGAGTGGATCCAGCACTCGCTCGACACCGGCGGCCCGCCGCTGGCCCCGGCCTCGGCGACCGACAACGTGCGCGGCGGCGTGCTCCTCCTGCACTCGCTGTTGAGCTCGACCGGCGGCGACTCGGCGATGGCGGCTGCGGGTTACTACCAGGGTCTGCCGTCGGTGCTCCAGCACGGCGTGTACCCCTCGACGCAGAACTACGTGAACAACGTGCTGGCCCTCGAGCACCAGTTCGGCGGCGGATGAGAACTCGGCCGGGAGCCGCGCCTCGCTACGCTCCCGTCAAATGTTCTACGACGACGACGCTGACCTACACAAGCTCGACGGCAAGACCGTGGCGATCATCGGTTACGGATCGCAGGGACACGCGCACGCGCTGAACCTCCAGGACTCGGGCGTGTCGGTCGTGGTCGGCCTGCGCCCGGACTCGAGCAGCGTCGCCAAGGCGCGGGAGCACGGACTGCGCGTGGCCGAGCCCGCCGACGCTGCCAGCGAGGGCGACATCGTGATGATGCTCGTGCCCGACGAGCTTCACCGCGCCGTCTGGGAGTCGGGCGTCAAGGACGGCGTCGCGCCCGGCAACATGGTCATGTTCGGGCACGGCTTTTCGATCCATTACGGAGAGGTCGTACCGCCGCCGGACGTCGACGTGGCGCTGGTCGCGCCCAAGGGACCGGGACACCTCGTCCGCCGCCAGTTCCTCGAGGGCTCGGGCGTGCCCGGACTGGTGGCGGTCCATCAGGACGCGAGCGGCGACGCGCTCGGGATCGCGCTCGCCTACGCCAAGGGGATCGGCAACACGCGCGGCGGCGTGATCGAGACCACGTTCAAGGACGAGACAGAGACCGACCTGTTCGGCGAGCAGGCAGTCCTATGCGGCGGCGTCACCGAGCTCGTCCGCGCCGGGTACGACACGCTGACCGAAGCCGGGTACGACCCGCGACTCGCCTACTTCGAGGTCCTGCACGAGCTCAAGCTGATCGTCGACCTGATGTACGAGAAAGGGATCGCGGGCATGCGGTACTCGATCTCGAACACCGCCGAGTACGGCGACATGACCCGCGGCAAGGTCATCATCAGCGACGCGACCCGCGAAGCGATGAAGAAGGTCCTCGCCGACATCCAGTCCGGCGACTTCGCCCGCGAGTGGATCGCCGAAAACCGAGCCGGCCAGGAGAACTTCAAGCGGATGCGCGAGGAGCAGGCCGGGCACCAGGTCGAGGTCGTCGGGCGCGAGCTCCGGGCGCAGATGGACTGGATCGATACCGAGTTTCAGGAATAGCGTCGCGAACCCCGCCCCGCGGGGTAGTTCGTTACCTTGGTTGAGGCTCGTATGACCAAGATCGGCACAGTTCTTCAGATTCCCGATGAGCTGAAGCCCGCCGACGGGCGGTTCGGCTCAGGTCCTTCCCGTATCCGACCCGAGCAACTCGGGAGGCTCGCGCAGGAAGGCGTCGGGGTGATGGGAACCTCGCACCGTCAGGCGCCGGTGAGAGGCGTGGTGGCGCAGATCCGAGCCGACTTACGCGAGCTGTTTTCGGTCCCCGACGGCTACGACGTGACGCTCGGCAACGGGGGCACGACGGCGTTCTGGGAGGTCGCGACCTGCTCGCTCGTTCGCCGGCGTGCGCTCAACCTCGTCTACGGGGAGTTCTCCTCCAAGTTCGCCGCGTGCACGCGCAAGGCCCCGTTCCTAGACGACCCGATCGTGATCGAGGCGGACCCCGGCGATGCCCCCGAGCCGCAGGCCGATCCCGACGCCGACGTGATCGCCTGGGCTCACAACGAGACCTCGACCGGCGTCATGGTGCCGGTATCGAGGCCCGCCGACTCAGGCGATGCGCTGGTGATGGTCGACGCGACGTCGGCCGCGGCGGGCCTGCCTGTCGACGTCGGCCAGACCGACGTCTACTACTTCGCGCCCCAGAAGGGCCTTGGCTCGGAGGGCGGACTGTGGCTGTCCCTGCTGAGCCCGCGAGCGCTCGAGCGGATGTCGCAGATCGCGGCGGATCCAGAGGACGGTCGGTGGATACCGGACTTCCTCTCGCTCCAGGTCGCGCACGAGAACTCCGTGAAGGACCAGACGTACAACACGCCCGCGATCGCGACGCTGCTGCTGCTTGCCGATCAGCTCGAATGGATGCTGGAGCATGGCGGCCTCGAAGCCATGATCGCCCGCACAACGGAGTCCTCGAGTCACCTGTACGAGTGGGCCGGCGAGCATGCCCACGCGACCCCGTTCGTCACCGACACAGCCAAGCGCTCGCTGGTCGTTGGCACGATCGACTTCGATCCCGAGGTCGACGCGGCCGATCTCGCGTCTACGTTGCGGGCGAACGGAATCGTCGACGTCGAGCCGTACCGCAAGCTTGGGCGCAACCAGCTGCGAGTCGGGATGTTCCCGGCGACCGATCCGAGCGACGTCAAGGCCTTGACAGCCTGTATCGACTGGGTGCTGGAGCGCACGTTGTGACCGCCACCGAGTCGGCCTCGGTTGCGCCGCAGCCGGACGGGGGCCGTCCTCGTGTGCTCGTCGCGGAGAAGATCGGCGATTCTGGAATTGAGCTGCTGGGGCAGCACTTCGATGTCGAGCTCGGCGTCGGGTGGTCGCGCGAGGAGCTCGAGGAGCGGATCGGCGACTACGACGGCGTGCTGATCCGCTCGGCGACGAAGCTCGATGCCCCGCTGATCGCGCGCGCCGGACGGTTGCGAGCCGTGGGCCGGGCGGGGGTGGGGGTCGACAACGTCGATGTCGACGCCGCCACCAAGGCCGGGATCATCGTCGCCAACGCCCCTCAGTCGAACGTGATCACCGCCGCCGAGCACACGATGGCGCTGCTGCTCGCGCTGGCCCGCAACGTTCCCCAGGCGCACGCCTCGCTGATCGGCGGCGCGTGGGAGCGCTCGAAGTTCTCCGGCGTCGAGCTGTACGAGAAGACGCTCGGGATCCTCGGCTTCGGCAAGATCGGTCAGCTCGTAGCCGAGCGGGCGCGCGCGTTCGGCATGCGCGTTATCGCGTACGACCCGTACGTTTCGGCCGACCGCTATCGGGATCTCCGCGTCGAGAAGGCCGAGTCCTCCGACGAGATCTACGCGAGAGCCGACTTCATCACGCTGCACCTCCCGAACACGCCCGACACCCGGGGATGGCTCGATGCGGCCGCGATCGCGAAGTGCAAGGACGGCGTTCGGATATTGAACGTTGCGCGCGGACCACTCGTCGTCGACGCGGATTTGAAGGCCGCGCTCGACTCGGGCAAGGTCGGGGGCGCGGCTCTCGACGTGTTCACCACCGAGCCGGTCACCGACCATCCGCTGTTCGGCTATCCGAATGTGGTCGTCACGCCGCACCTCGGCGCCTCGACCACCGAGGCGACCGACCGCGCCGGATACCAGGCCGCCGAGCAGGTAGTCGCGGCGCTGACCGGCGGCGTCGTCACGAGCGCGGTCAACGTCCCGGCGATCTCGCCGGAGGACATGGAGGTCCTCGGTCCGTTCGTATCGCTGTGCCGCGCACTCGGGCGGATCGCCGTCGAGCTCACCGAGGGCTCATCGATCGACCTGGTGCGGACCGAATTCCTCGGCCGGATCGCCGAGCGAGACACCAGCCTGCTCACGATCCAGGTGCTGCTCGGCGTGCTGCGCGGGCACTGTGAGGAGGACGTCGGGGTCGTCAATGCGCCGGGCCTCGCCGCGGAGCGGGGGATCGAGGTTGTCGAGATGCGACGCGCGGCCGTCCGTGACTACTCCGACCTCGTGCGCGTGACCGTCGAGAGCGGCGAGGACAGCGTGCTCGTGGCCGGCACCCTGTTCGGTCGCCGCAACCGCGAGCACCTGCTCGAAGCGTGGGGCCAGCGGTTCAACGTCCAGCTCGAGAAGTACATCACGATGTTCCGCTATGGGGACGTGCCCGGGATGATCGGGCGCGTTGGCACGCTGTTCGGCGCCCGCGGGATCAACATCGTCTCGGCGGCGGTCGGCCACGTGGATTCCGACAGCGTCGGGGCCGGACCGCTCGCGGTGATGGTGATCACCACCGACGCGCCCGTGCCGCAAGAGGTGATTGACGAGATCGTGGCACTCGACGGGTTCGAGGCCGGTCGGACGATGACGCTCTAGTTGGTCGCTCGCCCCGGCTCGCGTGACCGTGGCGTTACCCACGATCGGCCGCGTCCTGGACGCCTCGAGCACGTCGCTCGAGTGGATCGTCGACGCCTACGCGATCGTCTACGCGAGCCTGCTGATCGCCGGCGGGGTGCTGAGCGACCGCCAGGGGCGGAAGGGAATGTTCATGATCGGCGTCACGGTGTTCGGGCTGGGCTCGCTCGTGAGCGGAGTCGTGCCAACCGTCGGCTGGCCGACGGGGGTCTTCCTCATTCCCCGGATCCCTCGAAATCGGGGGGTGGCACCGGCGCCGCTGATCGACGTGACGGACAACTCCATGCGGCAGATCGGGCAGGCCTTGGGGGTCGCGGTGCTCGGATCGCTGGTCCATGCCGGGGTCCTGGGCGGCGCCGGCGGCGGTGAGCGTCCGGCCGTCGCCGCCCAAGCGACGGCGTTCGTCGATTGATTGCACGATGCGTTGCTGGTATCCGGCGGATGCCTGCTGCTGGCGGCCTTGCTCGCCAGCGCACTAATTCCATCCGGCCTGCTGGGGAGGGCATAGCGCTGGGTAGAGTCTTGAGCGATGAGGGTTGTCGTTGCGCCCCTCCGCAGCTTCCCACCCGGCGAGCGGCGGATCGTCGAGGTCGGCGGTCGCTCGATCGGCGTGTTCCGCGTCGGGGAGAGCTTCTACGGGATTCGCAACCGCTGTCCGCACCAGGGTGGGCCTTTGTGCTTGGGGCATGTCTTGGGCGATGCGGTGGCGAACGCTCCTGGCAACGCGTCGATCTCATCCGCTCCCTTGCGGATCGCGTGCCCGTGGCACGGATGGGAGTACGACCTGGATAGCGGCCAGTCATTCATGGGCGCCGCGGTGGCGCCCGGCGTTCGCAGCTACGGCGTTGAGCTGTCGGCTGGAGAGTCGCTTGGTGACGATGTGCGTGCGGCGGGGGCGCCGGTCGCGCGCGTCCCAGGTCCGTACGTTGCGGAGACGTTCGAGGTCAACGTCGAAGACGAATACGTGGTGCTCCATGCGTGAGGTGAGTGATGTCTTCTCGCGTTGAGACCAGTTCGTCACCGGTTGCCGTCGGGGTGCGGACGGTCGAGCTTGTCGACTGCGACGTGCACGCGCAGGCGACCGAGGCGATGCTCGCTGGCTATCTGGGTGCGTCCGCCCGGCGCATGCTCGAGCGGTACGGGCGGCGGACGCCACGGGTTACCGAGTGGTACCCGAGGGCTCGCCATTCCGGCATGCGCGTCGACGCATGGCCCGGCAAGCCGGGTCACATCTGGGGCAGCGATCCCGAGTTGACGCGCGAGCAGCTCCTCGACGAGTTCGACGTCGACTACGCGGTGCTCGAGGTGCTGAGCGGCCAGGACTGCTACGACCATCCCGACTTCGCGGCGGAGTGGAACAGCGCGGTCAACCAGTGGCAGGTCGACCAGTGGCTGTCGTTCGATCCTCGGTTCCGCGGGACGATCGCGGTGGCGCACGAGTACCCAGCGCTCGCCGTCGCCGAAATCGAACGGCGCGCCGGAGACGATCGGTTCGTGGCGGTCCTGTTGCCGGCGAGTGCCGCTGAGCAGCTCGGGTCTCCGAAGTACTGGCCGATCTACGAGGCGGCGACCGCCGCCGGCCGGCCCGTGGCGTTCCACACCGGCGGGTATGTCGATCACAGGGGGGCGGGCTATCCATCCTTCTACCTCGACTACCACGTCGGGAACGGGATCGTCATGCAAAGCCAGCTCGCGAGCATGGTGGCGGGCGGAATGTTCGACGCCGTGCCCGGGCTTCGCGTCGTGCTGACCGAGTGCGGCGTGGCGTGGGCGGCGGCACTGCGCTGGTCGTTGGATGCCGCGTTCGAGCTGGTGCGCGACGCACATCCGCGGCTGCAGCGCAAACCGTCGGAGTACATCGATGAGCACGTGTGGTTCACCACCCAGCCGATCGAGGAGCCCGACGACCCGCAGCATCTCGTCTACGCGATCTCTCAGGCTCGGCTAGGACACCGATTGCTGTTCGCCACGGACTATCCCCACTGGGACTTCGACTCGCCCAAGCAGGCTCTGCCACGCTCCTTCGAACCGTCGATGCGGCAGGCGATCCTGTGCGACAACGCGCTCTCGTTGTACGGGCTGCCGGGTGAGCGCGCAGTGTGATGGACACGATTGACTGCGACGTGCACTGCGCTCCCTCGTCGTTCGACGAACTGTTCCCGTACCTGAGCGACTACTGGCGCCAGTACATCGCTGAGGCAGGGATCCGGTTGACCGGGGTCGCGCACGCCTACCCAGGCGGTGTTTCCCCGCCGGCGCCGTCGAGCTACTCGGAGCTCGCTTCGCACGTGCTTGAGGGTCGCACGCCGCCGGGGCTGGTCGTGCTGAACTGCGTGACCGGGTTCGAGACGCACCGCAACCCGTACTTCACCGCTGCCGTCGCATCTGCGATCAACGACTGGGTGCGCTCGGAGTTTCTCGAGCGCGACTCGCGGTTGCGCGCGAGCGTGGTCGTGTCCTCAGTTTCGCCCGACGACGCTGTGTCGGAGATCGAGCGGGTGGGGGAGGACCCCCGTTTCGTGCAAGTGCTGCTGCCGGTGCGCAGCGACCTGCCCTGGGGTCACAAGAACCACCATTCGATGTTCGCCGCGGCGCGCTCGGCGGGGTTGCAGATCGGTCTGCACGCGTGGGGTCGGGCCGGGAAGGCGCCCACACCGAGCGGATTCACCACGACGTACCTCGAGGATTACGTCGGTAATCAGCCGATCGCGCAGGCGCAGGTCCTGAGCTTCGTCTCAGAAGGGGTGTTCGAGCGGTTTGATGACATGCGGGTGGTCGTCACCGAATGCGGATTCGCTTGGCTCGCGCCACTGCTGTGGCGGTTCGACAAGGACTGGAAGGGCGTGTGGCGCGAGGTTCCGTGGCTCAAGCGCCGGCCTTCCGAATACGTGACCGAGCACTTCCGCTTCACGACTGCGCCGGCGCACCTTCCCATCGACGCTGCTGCGGTGGGTCAGCTTCTGGAGATGATGGACGCGCCCGGGATGCTCGCGTACGCGTCGGACTACCCGCACGACCACGGCGACGGCCTGGCCCCGCTGCTCGAACAGCTGAGCGAAGACGAGCGCGAGCGCGTGCTGTGGGGGAACGCGGCGGCGCTGTACGGGCTCGAGGACGCGCATGCGCGACGCCGGGGGCGCGCCGAGTCCGGCCCGCCCCCGGTGGCGGGCTCGCGCTAGATCTTGACGGCTTGCTGAAGCTCCGAGGCGATCTCATCGGTGGTCGCGTCGAGAGAGCGCTTGACCACCTTGTCCGCCTTCGTCACGGCCTTGTCGAAGCCCTTGGCGAGCGTTGGTTCGCCGGCGACGATCAGGCCGGCCTCGCTTGCGGTGAGCCCGTTCGCCGCCTCCTTTAGCGCGATGTCGTCGTTATGGAGGCAGTGTCTGACGATCGCGCGCCCCGACCCATACGGAAAGGGCATGTCCGATGGACGAACTCCTGATGGCCCGCGCGCGTGCCCAGATCGGCGGTCGTTGCG
>DATJYY010000206.1:0-23605 GCA_035499395.1 Solirubrobacteraceae bacterium | reverse complement strand
CCGCCCGCCAGGAGCATCGAGCCCATCGACATCGCGATCCCGTAGCAGATCGTCTGCACGTCGGGCCTGATGAACTGCATCGTGTCGTAGATCGCCATGCCGGCGTAGATCGAGCCGCCGGGCGAGTTGATGTAGAGGTGGATGTCCTTGTCGGGATCATCGGATTCCAGGTGGACGAGCTGGGCGACGATCAGATTGGCCGTGTCCTCGTCGACCTCGCCGCCGAGAAACACGACGCGGTCGTTCAGCAGGCGGGAGTAGATATCGAACGAGCGCTCGCCGCGCGCGGTCTGCTCGATAACCATCGGAACGAGTGGCATGAGGTCTCCTATCGATCTGGTAAGGTGCAACCAGTTGGTTGCAGACAAGCTAGCAGAACGCGCAACCGGTTGGTTGCGAGTTGCAGAACGAGGACTTGACGAGGAGGCCCCGATGACCGAGCGGATCGAGCGCGACCTGTGGCTACCGGCCACCCGCGAAACCGTGTGGGATGCGGTCACGAGCGACGGCTGGCTGGCGGACCACGTTCGGATGGACCTTCGACCGGGCGGCGACGCGCATTTCGACTCGGGAGATCGCTCCCGGAGCGGATGGGTTGAGGACGTCTCGGCACCCGAGCGGCTGGTCTTCTGGTGGGCGGTGGACGATGAGCCCGCGAGCCGCGTCGAGCTGAAGATCGAGGAGCGCGATGACGGCAGCCGCCTGCACGTCATCGAGACGCGCCCGCTCGAGGTACTCGACCTCGTGGGCATGCCCCTGCCCCGCGCCGGCGGAGCAACCTACGGACCTGCGCTCGTGGCGGCGTGACGTGGACGACGCCGCCCGGCGCCACGATGCTGACGACCGTGCCGGGGCGGTCTTCGGCGCGCTGTCCGATCCCACCCGGCGCGCACTGCTCGCGACGATCGCGGGACATCCGGCAGCGACGGCCACTCAGCTCGCCGCCGAGCTGCCGATCTCCCGCCAGGCGGTGCTCAAGCACTTGAACGCGTTGACCGACGCCGGTCTCCTCGACCGCACTCGCGCCGGACGTGAGGTTCGCTATCAGTTCACCCCTGCGCCGCTGTCTGAGGCGGTCAGCTGGATGACCGAAGTGGGCGCCGAGTGGGACGAGCGGCTAGCGGTGCTGAGGAGCCAACTCGGGCCGGCATCCGCAGCTTCCGAGCAATCCCGCTAGCGCGGCGGGATTCCCAGGTACGGCACGGCCCACCCGACGATTTGCTGGAACGCCGGCGCGGCCACCGAGCCGCCGTAGATCGAGCCGTGCGGCTGGTTGACCACGACCGCGACCACGAGGCGCGGATGGTCGGTCGGAACCATTCCGATGAACGACGCCACATAGGCACTGTCGGAATAGTGGCCGCCCACCGCGATGTTCGCGGTGCCGGTCTTTCCCGCCATGTCGTAGCCAGGAATCGCCGCGCCGGACGCGGTTCCGCCGTCGGCGAGCACGCCGCGGAGCATGTCGCGAAGCTCCGACGCCGTGGTGGCCGAGATGATCTGACGGCCCGGCGGCAGTGCCGTCGGCTTACCGCCGATCGACTGGACGACGTGCGGCGCGCGCATGATGCCGCCGTTCGCGATCGCCGAATAGGCCGCCACCATCTGCATCGGCGTGACCGACTCGCCCTGTCCGAACGGGAGGTTGGCCATCGAAGACCCCGAGTACTGCCACCAGTGCAGGACGATCCCGCTCTGCTCCCCGGGAAGGTCGACGCCGGTGGGCTGGCCGAACCCGAACCGGTGCACCCAGTAGTCAAACTGCTTGGACCCGAGCTTCTGACCGATCAGATCGGCTCCGATGTTGCTCGAGTACTTGAGGATCTGACCCACGGTCAGCGTCTCGTATCCGTGGGACTCGGCGTCGTGGATCTGCCGATCGGCGAACTGGAGCACCGGCGGGATATCGAACGGCGTATTTGGCGTGACCACCCCGTTCTGAAGCGCTCCGGCCACCGTGATCGCCTTGAACGTCGAACCCGGCTCGTAGTTCAACCCGATCGCCTCATCCAAAGGATCGTTCGGGCTACCGTTCCCCGGCCAGTTGGCCAGCGCCAGGATCGCGCCCGTGGCGGGGTTGACCGCGATCGCGGTCGCCCCCTGGGGGGAGTATTCGGCGCCGACCTCGGCAAGGACCCTCTCGACCTCCTGCTGAAGCCCGGAGTCGAGCGTCAACGCGACGGTCTTGCCCGGCACTGTCGGTCGCAAGTCGTCGATCGAGATCGGCTGGCCGATCGCGTCGTTGACGATGCGGCGCAGCCCGTTTTTTCCCTCGAGCGCGTTGTCGTACTGGTACTCGATGCCGCTCGAGCCGTCGCCGTCCAGGTGGACCGAACCGACCACCTGGGCTGCCTCATTCCCGCGCGGATATACGCGGCGGGTCTCGGGAATCAGCGAGATGCCGGGAATTCGGAGATCCGAGACGGCGTTTGCCTGAGCCGCCGGCACCAGATGAGCGAGGTACACGAAGCCCGTGTGCCGCTTGGTCAGCAGGCTCAGGACCGTCAGCTGCGGGACACCCAGCAGCGACGAGAGCTGAGCCGACGCCGACACCGCGTTCTTGACCAGATACGGATCGGCGACGATGTCGTCGGCGGATTCGCTGATCGCCAGTTCGGCGCCTTCGCGGTCGGTGATCGCGCCGCGCGGAGCCGGCACGACCACGTTGCTGACCTGCTGCGTCGCGGCCGCCCGTTCCAGCGATCCCGCCCGGACCGAGCCGAGATACGTCGCGCGGGCGAGCGCGATCCCGAGAAGCGCGACGAAGACTATGAAGAGGATCCCGATGCGGCGGTCGAGGACGGCCACTCGGGCTATCCCCCGGAGCTCTGCTGCGCCGGTGTCGCGGGCTGGATCGCGGCGGCGCCGGTCGTCGGGCTCTGCGAGCCGGTCTGCGAGTCGGTCGTCGACTGAGTGCCGGTGGCCGCGTCCCCGCCGCTCGTCGCGCCGCCACCGGTGGTGGTGCCCGGGGCGTCCGTCGTTGGCGTCGAGGTCGTCGCCGGAGGTGGTTGCTCAGCCGGCGGGGCTTGGGACGTGGTCGTGTTGGTCGGGGCGCTGCTCGTCGTGCCGGTGCCGCTCGTCGTCGCCCCGGACGCGGTCGAGCCGGTTGGCGTGACCGCCGACGTGGCGGACTGAGTGCTCGTCGGCGTGGCGCTTCCGGGCGTGCCGGCCTGCGCCAGAACTCCAGAGCTCGTCGGGAGCATTGAGGTGCCGGGACCGGTCACGAGCGCGCCGTTAGAGGGCGCCAGCGCCATGAACGCCGTGGCGTCCGGAGCGTGGATGTTCGCGAGCGCGCCATCGCCGCGACCGGCGGTGAGATACCCGACCGCTCCCGGCGGCGGCAGGACCATCCCCATGTTCGTCGCCAGGTGCTCGATGCGCTGATCGTCCGACAGCGCGGCGACGCTGTCGCGCAGCAGTTCGTTCTGGCTGGTCAACGTCGTGGTCTGCTCGAGCGAGCGCCCCATGCTCGCCCCCAGCTTCAGGGTCTCGACCTGCGCCGCGACAATTCCTGCGAGCAGCACGCCGAGCAGCGGGATCCAGGCCCGTCCACGGACGACGCGGTCGAGCAGCGAGTGGTCGGGGAGCGACACGACGAACGCTCCGATCCCACGCAGGACCCCGGTCGACGATCTCTCCGTCCGCCTGTCGGTGGCCGGCGTCGGGGCGGGGGCCGGCTTGGGCTTCGGCAAGCGCCTCGGGATCGGGTCGCGGTCGACAAACGGGCGGCGAAGCGGAAGCGCCACGGCGGCGGCGACCGCGGCCGATCCGTTCGCGAAGATCGCAAACGGGGCGCGCGACGGCCGGTCGGAGCGGGCCGACCGGCCCGGGCGCGCAGCACTCTGCGACCGGCTCGGGCGGGCGGCGCTCTGAGCCCGGTTCGCATAGTCCTTCCCCTTCGACGGACCGGAAACCCGCCGTGGCGGGCGCGACGGCCGCGACGCGCGGCGCTCCCCAGGCGCGTCGCGGACTGAGCGGGGCGCCTGCGGACGATCCGCCGTCTGGGCGCCCGTCTGCCGGGTGGCGGCGCTGCGGGCAGCCTGGGTCAGCGCGCCGGGCTTCACCCGCCGTCGCCCTCCAACTTGCGAGCGGCACGCAGATGTGCTGACTTCGAGCGAGGATTGGCCTCGACCTCGCCGTGCGTCGGCGCGACGGCGCGCCGGGTCAGCAGCTCCGCCTCCGGGTGGTGGCCGCACACGCACACCGGCAGCTCCGGAGGGCATATGCAGCCGCGGGCAAGGTCCGCGAGGAAGCGCTTGACGCGCCGATCCTCGAGCGAGTGGAACGAGATCGCGGCGAACCGGCCGCCGGTCCTGAGCACCTTCCAGACCGCCGGCAGCGCCGCGTCGAGCTGGAACAGCTCGTCGTTGACCGCGATTCGCAGCGCCTGGAAAGTTCGCCGGGCCGGATGCCCGCCGGCGAACTGCGCCGGCACCGGCACCGCCGCCTTGATCACGTCGACGAGCTGTTGCGTACAGACGAGCTCGTCGCGGTCGCGGGCGCGCACGATCCCGCGCGCGATCCGGTTGGCGTAGCGCTCCTCGCCGTACTCGCGAAGGAGGCGCGCGAGGCGTCGCTCCTCCCACTCGTTGACGATCGTCCGCGCGGTCAGGTCCTGGTCAGGCCCCATGCGCATATCGAGCGGGGCGTCGTATGCATACGAGAAGCCGCGTTCCCAGGTGTCGACCTGCATCGAGGACATGCCCAGGTCGAAATACGCGAGGTCGGCCCGGATGTCCTCCTCGTCGAGCTGTCCGAGCGCCGTGACGAAGTCCGCCCTGATGAACCGTGTGCGGCACGGCACCTCGGCCGCCATCTCGCTGAACCGCTCCTCTGCGACCGGATCCCGATCGATCCCGATCAGGGTCCCCTCCGGACCGAGGCGATCCGCGATCAGCCGTGCGTGTCCGCCTCCGCCGAAGGTGCAGTCCACGGCCGTCTCCCCGGGATGCGGATCGAGCAGATCGATCAGCTCCCCGGCGAGGACCGGGATGTGCGTCTGGGTCATGTCAAGAAGTGTGGCCAAGCTTCGCTGCGATGTCGGGAACACGGATCAGGACGTCTTCGCTGTAGCCGGTGTACTTGGACCGGTCGAACACCTCGAGGCACTCGCCCGAGCCGGTGACCACGACGTCCTTGTCGAGGCCCGCGTACTCCATGAGCATCGGCGGGATCATCACGCGGTTCGCTGAGTCGAGTTCGGTGTCATGTGAGTAGTTGAAGAAGAAGCGCTTGAGGTCGCGCGCCTCGGGCGAGATCGGGCTCAGCCCCTGGAGCGCGGCGGCCGTGTAGGCCTCGTACGAGTCCGGGGTCCAGATCGCGATAGACCTCGGCGCGGCGGCGGTGGTCTCCGGCGACGCCGCCAGCACCACGCCGGCCGCGAGCGTCGCGCGGAACTTCGCCGGCACCGTCAACCGGTGCTTCGCGTCGAGCGCGTGTTCGAAGGTCCCGCGGAAGATCAAGGGTTCTCATGCGGACGGACGAAATCTGAACCCGGGTGGCTGGGTGGGAGGAGCCCTGCCACCCGGGTTCCGCAATGCATGACCATGCGCCTGCCCCACTCTACCCCACTGCCACCCACAATGCAACCCAGATCGCACTTCCTCCCCCACTCGGCCTGCTTCCGGGCCCACTCATGCGCAAACGCCCGTAGATACGGCGAATGACGGCGAGGTTCGACGCCCGCGGTAGCGCAATCTGAGTTGCAGTCCGCGAGTTTGGGTGGCGCCTTGCAATTTCGGCGCGATTCCGTCCGGGGCGTGTGTCAGGGTCAGCCGGGGATTCGTGGCGCGGAGCAGCGTCGCGTCACCTTCCGTCAGCCCGTCGGCAACGTGCGCAACACGACGATGGACGCCGGCGAGCATGACCGTGCCGACCTGCGCACGATAATCGCGCGTAACGCGGCACGGTCTGGCTGAAGCGCGGCGATTGTCGGGCTGTGCAGGGTCCCCGGCCTCCGTGGCCCGGAACGCCGGCCTCCGTGGCCCGGAACCGCCGGGTCCTACGCCGGCGACTCCGGCTTGGTCGACGGCCGGCCGGACCCGCCTGACCACTTCACGGTCGGCAGTTCGAGCACCAGCCGGGCACCGTGCACCGACGGCGCCGCCGCGACACGTCCGCCGTGGTCCGCGGCGATCGCCACCGCGATCGCGAGTCCACGGCCCCGCCGCCCGCGCCCGCTCCGCGCGCCGCGCACGATCTCGGGTAAGGGCGCCGGCAACCCGGGACCGCCGTCGGTCACCTCGATGCGCGCCCGCAGCCGGTCCCCATGTCCGTGAACCTCGACGACGCCTCCACCGTGCTCGATCGCGTTTGAGATCAGATTGCCCGTGACCTGTGCCAGGCGCAGCCGATCGCCCCAGACGGTCGCCCGGCGCCCCGACCACGCGACGCGCAGCTGGACTCCGCGCGCTGCCGCCGCCGCGCGCCACGCCTCGGCCGAGTCGTTCACGAGCTGCTCGAGGTCGATTTCGTCGGCCGGGCGTGACCAGGTACGGCGCGTCCCCACGGCCTCGAGGTCGTCGAGCACGAGCGCGGCGCGGCCGAGTTCAAGATCGATCGCGCGCAAGCGCGCGGGCGTGAGCGCGCCGTTGCCGGCGCCCGAGTCGAGTCCGAGCCGGACGGCGGTGAGCGGTCCGCGCAGCTCGTGGCACGCGCGGGCGACGCTCTCCATCCGCGCGGCGAAGGCCCGCCGCGCTCCGGCCGCCGCGATTCCCGCCGCGCTCGCCGCCAGCCAGCCACCCGCCTCGACCGCGATCACGTGTCGATGCCCCCGTCGACGAGGCGGTAGCCGACGCCCCACACGTTCACCACGAACCGATCGCCATCGCGGTTCAGCTTCTGGCGCAGGCGAAAGGCGTGCGAATCCAGGGTGCGCGTGTGGCCGAGAGACCGGAATCCCCAGACGCCCCGCAACAACTCCTCGCGGGTGAAGACCCTCGTCGGTTCCGCCGCGAGCGCCCGCACCAGCGCGTACTCCTTCTTGGACAGCGGCACCGGTTGCCCGCGTAACCACACCTGACGGCTCAATGGGTCGAGCTCCAGCGATCCGATCCGCATCCGGCCGGTCCCCGGCCGGCGCCGGGTACGCCGCAACAACGCCCGGACCCGCGCGCTCAGTTCGTAATACGAAAAAGGCTTCACCATGTAGTCGTCGCAACCTCGACTGAAGCCGCGGAGCCGGTCGACCTCGCTCACCCGTCCCGACAGGACGAGCAGCGGCAGGTCGGGATCCAGTCGGCCGGCGATTCGATCGGCGTCGCGGACGCGCTCGAGCAGATCGAGGCCGTCGCCGTCGGGCAGGCCGAGGTCGATGATCGCGAGGTCCGGGAACGCAGTCTCGAGGAGGTGCCGGGCGTCGGAGACGCTGTCGGCCTCGAGAACCTCGAAGCCGTCGGCCGACAGGTTGTCGGCGAGGAACGTGCGCGTCGTGCGGTGGTCTTCGACGACGAGGATCGTGGCGACGTGGTGGTTCATGCCCCCAAGAGTCTCGAACTGCCGTGAGTTCACCCCCGGGACGAAGAAATCTCGGGCCCGGCGCGGCGCCCGGTCGGGTGCGGCGGCGCCGCGGTTACGGCTACGCGCGCGAGGCCCGCGCGGCCGGCGCCGGCGCGGTGTCCGGCACGGTGAACCAGACGGTCTTGCCCTCGCCGGCGCGCTGGTCGACGCCCCACTCGCTCGAGAGCATGTCGATGATCTTCAGCCCGCGGCCACTCGGATCGGTCGGCTTGGGCGAGCGCATCTGCGGCCTGCCGCCTGCCCCGTCGGTGGCCTCGATCCGGATGTCTCCCCCGGCGCGGGTGATCGTCAGATCGAATCCGCTGTCGGTGTGCCGGATGCAATTGGTCGCGAGCTCGGACACCATCAACTCGACGGCTTCCAACGTGTCCGCGGAGACGCTTCGCAGCGTGTTCGTGGCAAAACGGCGCGCGGCAGGTACGGATTCGGGTTCGTGGGGAAAAGTCCGGCTGTAAATCACGGCGTCACGTTCAGGGTTTCGGCTAGGCCCATGGACTCGATGACCCTTCGCAAGATTGCAGAGACGTCTCGCAACTCGATCTCGTGCACAGCCGTCGCCCAGCGCACCCACAACGCGATCGCAGAGCTGTCGGCAAACCGTAATCCGCTCAATTCGACTGTCAATCTACGGGGGTGTCGCTCGAGCGCGGAACTGACGGCCGCCTCGAGCGCGTCGACGTTGGTGATGTCGAGCTCACCGTTGATCGTCACCGTCAAGCCTTGATCGCCGTCGTGCTCGAGATCGAAGCTCATCGCGGCCGTGCTGTTTGCGTCTAGTCCAGCCATCTGAGCCCAGCGATCGCGGTGTCGTCGTCCCCGTCGTGGCGCAGCTCCTCGAGCAGCCTGCTCAACAGGTCGTCGAGGTCGCAGTGATTGGCCGTGGCGGCGTGTTGCAGGCGCTCCAGACCGGTGTCGATGCTCTCGCCTCGTCGCTCTACCAGCCCGTCGGTGTACGCAAGTAGCGTCGCGGCGCGCGGCGTCGATACGGCGGTGGAGGTGTACGTGGCGGCGGTGTCGACGCCGATCGGCACCCCCACCGCGCCCTTGATGAACGTCCCCTTGCCGTCGCTGATCAGCAGCGGCGGCAGGTGACCGGCGCTTGTCACGGTCAGCTCGTGGGCTTCGACGTCGACGAGCGCGCACAGGATCGTGGCGAGCTGCCCGGTCGCGCCGACGTTGACCAGCTTCGAGAGCTTGGTCAGGATCGCCTCCGGAGGGTCGTTCTGCGCGGCGTACGCGTGAATCGCGTAGCGGAGCGACGCCATCGTCGCCGCCGCCCGCACACCGCGTCCCGACACGTCGCCGACGACCAGGAGCAGCCGGTGATCGTCGAGCGCGATCAGGTCGTACCAGTCGCCGCCGATGTCTACCCCCTCCACTCCTGCCTCGTAGCGAGCGCCGGTCTCGACACCGTGGATCTTCGGCAGCTTCTCGGGCAGCAGAGCATGTTGGAGCGTCTGCGCGATCGTCCGCTGCTCGGAGTAGAGCTTGCGGTTCTCGTCGGCGATCCGTTCGAGCGATTCGGCGAGATCTTCGGCGTGCCTGCGGCGCTGAACCAGCCGCAGCGTGAGCAGCGCAGCGCCGGCGCTGATCAGCGCGCCGACGATCGCTATCAGCCACGGCAGGCGTTGAGGGAACGAGCCGACCAGCGGATGACGGGCGTTGACCACGAACGTGAAGCTGTTGTCACCGAATGGGATCGAGATCGACGCGGTCTGACCTTTGAGCGGCAGGTCCTTCAAATCCGTTACCAGCAGGTTCTCGGGGCGTTGCAACCTGCCCAAGTACAGCGCGTAGTTGAGATCGCTCAGCAACGAGTTGCTCTGGAACTTCGACCGGCGGTTGGCCGGGAGCGGGCGGCTCTCGGCGTACACGACGTAGTGCCCGGTCAGGCCCGGCGAGGTGTACGCATACCCGAGACGAGGCTGCGGTTGCGACAGCAGTCCCATGACGCCGAGGTGCGAACGGCTCGCCGCCGTACTGGCGAAGAACGCCTCCGCACGCGGGGCGGATGCGCTCAGCTCGGACGGCTTGCCTACGACCGCCAGCGGCACCGCCCGACCGGCGCCGAGCCGCCAGAGGGCCACCGACCCGAACGGGGGGGTCTTGCCCTCCGTATATGGCGCAACGAAGCGCGTGAACTTCGTCACGTCGCCGTTCGTCGCGTCCGCAAGGGCGGCGGCCGACGACAGCGGCGTCTGGATAGCCGCGAACGCCCCCGTGAAGAGTGTGCCCGCGTCGCGCACCTTCAGCGTGAGCAATCGCTTCTCGTTACTCGAGTACGTCGAGGCCGAGATCCAGACGAGCACGCCGGTCACGACCAGTCCGACCACCAGCACCCCGACGGGCAGCCAGAACGGCCACCGCCCGCCGTGGGCGGCGGCGCCCGCGTGTGTGGCTTCGTCCTCGCCCTCTGTCCCCCGCGCCCGCTCAGCTCTGGCGCCGGACACCGGGCCACTGTCGGTCATCGCGACACCGGCATCATCGCCTGGAAGGGTATCGCCCGGGCGTCGCTCGCGAAGCACTGATTTCCCGTGTGACAGAGGCATTGCAGCGGTTTCGCCAACGTCCCTGCAAGCACTCGGGGCCACATCCTGCAACGACGCATTCACGCGCTGCAGGCACGGAGGAATCCAACATATGATGCCGACGGCCCATGTACCAGCGCGGGAACTACAGCTCCGGCGAGGACTTCGTACTCGAGTACGGCGAGCTCCGGTTCACGTTCAACGAGCGTGATTTCCGTGAGCGTTGCGAGCAGGCAGCCCGCAAGCTCGGGTTCATCGGCGGGTCGGTCGACGAGGACGAGGGCGAGGACCTGATCAACCTGGTCGTCAACGGCGAGGTGACCGAGCCCGCGTCTGCGCTCGGCGAGCATGTCAACGATTGCTGGCCGGACCTCGTGGGTCCCTCGGATCGCTCCCTGGTCCACTGGCTACGCCGCCTGATCTTCCGCGGCGCGTGGCTCGACCAGCGCGTCAAGGAGGGCGAGCTCGACATCCGGTTCGACGCCGACGCGCACGCGTTCATCTACATACAGCCCGACCGGGGCGGCGAGCCGATCCAGCTCGCGCCAGAGCCGAGCTGGAACCGCGTCGCTTACGTGCGACGCTGAGAACCTACCGAGCACGGCGCCCGAGCCGCCTCGCGCGGACGCGCGACCCCTATCCCCCGCTCCCGATCACCGATGCGATGTTCTGGACGCGCGGCGCCGGGTTGTCGAGCAGCAGCCGCGGAACGGTCACGAGCCGGTAGTGGCGAAGCCGCAGCGCCGCGATGATCTTCGGGAGCGCCGCAACCGTCTCCGAGCGATCGCCGCCGGCGTCGTGAAGGAGGATGATCGCACCCGGCCTCGCGCCGCGGACGGCTCGTTCCACGATCGTATGCACCCCGGGCCGGAGGTAGTCGTTGGTGTCGACGGTCCACAGCACCATCAACATGCGGTAGCGCTGTAGGAGCGCGAGCGTCGCCGAGTTCCACAGCCCGTAAGGGGGCCGGAACAGCCGCGGGAAGCTCGCCCCGTAGCGCTCGATCGCGCTTGCCTCCTCGAGCAGCTGCGCTCGCTGCTTGGCGGGCGACAGCATCGACATGGCCGGGTGGATCTCGGTGTGGTCGCCGATCACGTCGCCGGCGGCGGCGATCTCGGTGGTCGAAGCGTTGAAGTACCGCTCTTCGATCCCGACTTCGAAGAATGTGGCGGGCACGTGCTCCCGCTGCAAGATCGCCAGGATCCGCGGCGTGTAGGGCCCAGGGCCGTCGTCGAACGTCAGCGCGATCTCACGGTGTTTTGCCCCTGCGATCCGAACATACGGCGTGTACCCCAGCGTCCGATTGATCGCGGCGTTCTCGGCCCTCGCCTCGCGGGCGGTCAGCGTCTCCGCGCCGTCGACGGCGAGCTCGCGCGCCACCGCGAAGAACCCGCCCCCGGGCTCCAACGCCGTCCGCGGCACAGCCGCCCCTCCACGGGCGAACAGCACGATCACGACGAGCGCCACGAGCAACGCGAGCCCGGTCAGCGCCAGGACCGCCACGGCGCGGCGGCGACGGTGATGAGGCGCCGAGCTCCACCGGCGCCCCGGTCGAGCGGGCTCGAGGTCGCCGGATAAGCCCGGCGGGTTGTGTAGTCCGGCACCGCGTTCCATGAATCTTGCCCCGCAGTCATGATGGCGCGTCGCGGCTTCGCGTGCACGGAGTGCAGGATCTCGTCCACGCGACGGACGCGGGCAGACGAGCGTCGGACGAGCGGCGGAGGAGGCGAGGACGTGGCCGGAACGCTCCGCGCACCGGCCTTCCGCTCCTCCTATTACGCTCCCGGACGATGCCTGCTCCGGTCTGGATCGTCATCCCCACCTACAACGAGGTGGAGAACATCGAGGGGATCGTGGATGCCGCTGCGGCTGAGCTCGCACGCGTGGCCCCGGACGGCTACCGAATCCTGATCGTCGACGACAACTCTCCCGACGGAACCGGGAAGGTCGCCGATCGGCTCGCCGAAGGCAATCCGAAGGTCGAGGTCCTTCATCGCGCGACCAAGACCGGGCTCGGACACGCCTACCTGGCGGGGTTCTCGCAGGCATTGCGTGGCGAGGCGGAGATCGTGATCGAGATGGACGCCGACTTCTCCCACGATCCGCGCTATCTCGGACCGTTGCTCGACGCCGCC
The DNA here is from genome assembly GCA_035499395.1 of Solirubrobacteraceae bacterium. Lineage (GTDB taxonomy): Bacteria > Actinomycetota > Thermoleophilia > Solirubrobacterales > Solirubrobacteraceae > Palsa-465. The sequence continues at coordinate 11,424 of DATJYY010000206.1, read as the reverse complement.
AAAGGGGCGGATCTGGTGCTCGGATCGCGATATGTCGACGGTGGCGGCGTCGAGGATTGGGGGCTGCTGCGCCGCCTCATCAGCCGAGGCGGCTGCTTTTACGCCAGGACGATCCTCGGCGTCCCGATCCACGACCTGACCGGCGGCTTCAAGTGCATCCACCGCCGCGTTCTCGAGGGGATCTCGCTCGAGACGATCCGGGCCGAGGGGTACGTTTTCCAGATCGAGGTCACGTACCGAGCATTGCTAGCGGGCTTCCGCGTCACCGAAATCCCTATCGTTTTCAGAGACCGCAGCGTCGGCTCCAGCAAGATGTCGACACGGATTGCGGCCGAGGCCATGTGGGCCGTGCCCTTCTTGCGCCGACGCCGCGGCCGCGGAGGATGAGGAAAGCTTTATCCGCAGAAGCGATCGTCGCGCCTTGTGATGGGTAGCGGTAGCGCTGGAAACGTGAAGATTGTGAGCGCATCTTCCCTAACGAAATGTCAACATTGACCACACGTCTGGCGATCGTCCGTCAGGCAACCTACATGCGATGAGCGTGAACAGCCCGCCGCTTGGCGTCACGCAGAGCGGCAGATTTGAGCTGCGAGCGCCGACACTCGAGACCCGGACCCGGGCTCGGCTTTCGCGAGTCGGCCTGGTCGGGCTCGCGGGAATGCTGGCGACGGGGTTGCTGATCTCGATCTCGGCCGCCAGCACCGACAAGCTCCTGCCGCAGACCGTGCAGTTGGGAATCCGCGGAAGCGGCCTCGCGGGGTCCTTCGGCGTAACCGGCATCGACCTCGGGAGCGCCGGCCTGACCATCACGCTCGGACTGATGTTCGTCTGCTACGTGGTGACTGTCGGTGCCGCACGCCGACTGTCTCCGGTGCTCGTGCTCGGGTGCATTGCAGCGCTGTACGCGGTGATTCTGCTCGCCCCACCGCTCGCCTCCACCGACATCTTCAGCTACCAGTTCTACGGCCGGATCGGGCAGCTATACGGCTTCAATCCGTACCTTTCGGGTCCCCACGCACTAGCCGGCGATCCGCTCTACCAATACATCGGGTCCAAGTGGTGGAACACCCCAACGGTCTACGGACCGGTATTCACGGGACTCAGCTACCTGCTGACCCCGCTGGCGGTCGCGGCGAGCGTGTTCGCATATAAGGCGATCGCGGCCGTGTCGAGCCTGGCGATCGTCGCGCTGGTCTGGAACGGCGCGCGCCTGAGGGGCATCGATCAGGTCAGGGCGGTGGCCCTGGTCGGACTCAACCCGCTGATCATCGTCTACGGCATCGGTGGCGGCCACAACGACCTTCTGATGCTCGCGCCGATGGTCGGCGGCATCGTCCTGCTGCTCGAGCGCCGCGGCCGCCTGGGCGCCGCTTCGATCGTCCTCGGCGCGGCGGTCAAGGTCACCGCCGGGCTGATGCTGCCGTTCGCGCTCGCCGATGCGCGTGGGCAGATGGCCCGCGCCCGCCGCCGGGACATCCTGATCGGGGCTGGGGTGACAGCCGCGCTGCTGGCGGTGTTCGCGTTCGTGCTGTTCGGGACCGGTCCGTTGCACCTGCCGGCGACGATCGAGAGGGTCCAGAGCAAGGGCAACTGGCAGAGCATTCCCGGGTTCATCGGCGCTCGCCTTGGCTTTGGATCGGTCGGTCACCCGGCGGCCCTGGTGCTCGCCGCAGTGTTCGCGGCGGTGTCGTGTTGGCTCGTGTGGCGCGTGTGGCGCGGCGATCTCGACTGGATCGCCGCGGCCGGATGGGCGGCCGTCGCCCTGCTGGTCACCGCCGCCTCTCTCCTACCTTGGTACATCGCGTGGCTGATGCCGCTGGCCGCGCTCGGTCGGGACCGTCGCCTCTGGCAGGTCTCGATTGTGCTAACCCTGGTGATCGGCTGTTTCCAGCTGCTCGCCTACATCCCCCACGCCAGCTCGCTGCCGGGGCTGTGAATCGACCATGACCTCCGTTGAGCAACCAGGACTGACCGAGCCGACGACCGGCACGGACGACGGGAGGTCGCTGAAGCTCCTTAGCGTGGTCGCTCCGGTGTACAACGAGGAAGCCACGATCGAGGAGTTCTACTCGCGGGTGTGTGCGGCTCTCGCCGGAATCCGATTCGAGATCGTGCTCGTCGACGATGGCTCCACCGACGGCTCGGACGCCGAACTCCGCAAGCTCGCCTCGAACGATCCGCGCGTGCACCTCGTCCAGCTGTCGCGGAACTTCGGCCATCAGACCGCGCTGACCGCGGGTCTGGACCATGCTCGCGGCGACGCGGTGGTGATGCTCGACGCCGACCTCCAAGATCCGCCTGAGCTGATCCCGCTCATGCTCGAGCACTGGCTGGCCGGCTGCGATGTCATCTACGCCGTCCGCGAGCAGCGGGATGGCGAGTCCCGGTTCAAGCTTGCGACGGCACGCTGGTTCTATTCGCTGTTCGACAAGCTGGCGCAGGTCGAGCTTCAGCACAACTCGGGCGACTTCAGGCTGCTGGATCGGCGGGCGCTCGATGCGCTGCTCTCAATGCGCGAGCGCAACCGATTCCTGCGCGGCATGACCGTCTGGGTCGGCTACCGCCAGGCCGCAGTTCCATACGTTCGCGACCGACGCTATGCGGGCAAGACGAAGTACACGATCCCGAAGATGCTGAGGTTCTCGCTCGACGCGATCTCTTCGTTCTCGCACCGCCCGCTGCAACTCGCAACGCTGTTCGGGTTCGTGATCTCGACGCTCGCGTTCATCGCGATCCCGGTCGTGATCGTCCTGCGCATCCTCGGCTCGTACCTGCCGGGGTTCAGCTCGCTGACGATCGCGGTGCTGCTGCTCGGCGGCATCCAGCTGATTGCCATCGGGATCATCGGCGAGTATGTCGGCCGGATCTACGACGAGGTCAAGGGACGGCCGCTCTACCTCGTGCGCTCGCGCGTGAACATCCCCGATGAGGATGCGGCCGTGTCGCCGGTTTCCACGGAGCCTCGCCGAACCACGTTTTAGCGGCGCCGGCTGTTAGCCGCCGGCGGGATTCGGTCCGACCGACCGGTTCACCTGCCCGCCGATGTCAGTGCCGTTGTCGCTGCCGTTGCCGCCGGCCTCGCCCTCGCGGGCGCCGCGCTCGAGCGCCGAGATCCTGCCCGCCAGGCTCTTGATCGCATCGGCGATCGGGTCGGGCAGGTGGACCCAGTCCGCATCCGGGCCTTCCGGGCGCCGGCCCTCGACCCGCACGGGATGACCAGGGTTGCCGACAACCGTGGAGTTCGGCGGGACGTCGTGAATCACGACGCTGTTCGCGCCGATCTTCGAGCCGTGCCCGACGGTGATCGGGCCGAGCAACTTCGCGCCGGACCCGATCGTGACGTTGTCCTGCACGGTCGGATGACGCTTTCCCGTCGCGAATCCCGTCCCGCCGAGGGTCACGCCCTGATACAGCGTGACGTCATCGCCGAGCTCGGCGGTCTCCCCGATCACCACACCCATGCCGTGGTCGATGAAGAAGCCGTGGCCGATCTTCGCGGCGGGATGGATCTCGATTCCGGTGATCGCCCGGGACACGTAGGCGACGATCCGGGGGAGCATCGGAACGCCGGCGCAGTGGAGCGCGTGCGCGACCCGGTGGGCCAGGAGCGCATGGACGCCCGGCCAGGCCGCGAGGATCTCGAGCGGACCGACCTCGCGGGCGGCGGGATCGCGGCTCCGAGCGGCCGCGATATCGAGCCGCACCTCGCCGACGATGCGGTCGAACCGCCCGAAACCGAACATGGGGAAAGCCTAGCTAAGCCAGTGGGGCTCCTGGACGTTACGGAGCAAAGAACGGGGTCGAGACGTAGCGCTCGCCGGAGTCGGGCAGGATCGTCACGATTCGCGCTCCGCGTGACTCCGGCCTGCGAGCCACCTCGAGTGCCGCCCATACCGCGGCCCCGCCCGAGATTCCGGCCAGCACGCCTTCGCGGCGGGCCAGTTCCCGGGCGGTCTCGATCGCGTCCTCGTCGTCGACCGGGATCACCTCGTCGAGCACCTCGCGGTTTAGGACGCGCGGGATGAACCCCGCGCCGATGCCCTGGATCCTGTGCGGTCCCGGGCGGCCGCCGGACAGCACCGCCGACGCGCTCGGCTCGACTCCGATGACGCGGCAGCGGGCGTTGCGCCCCTTGAGCAGCTCGCCGGCGCCGGTGATCGTCCCACCGGTCCCGACCCCGGCGACGAACACGTCGACGGCGCCTTCGAGCGCATCCCAGATCTCAGGGCCGGTCGTGCGGCGGTGAATCTCCGGGTTGGCGGGGTTGGAGAACTGGTCGGGGAGGAACACATCGTTGCTGGTCGCCATCGCGCGGGCGGCGTCGACTGCTTCGTTCATGCCGCCGAGCGACTCGGTGATCTCGACGTGCGCGCCGTACAGCCGGAGCAAGCCCTCGCGCTCGCGGCTCATCCCCTGCGGCATCGTCAGCACGAGCTCGTAGCCCTTCGCCGCGCACACGAACGCGAGCGCGATTCCAGTGTTCCCGCTCGTCGCTTCGACGATCGTGGTCCTGCCGGGCTCGATGATTCCGTCGCGCTCGGCCGCCTCGATCATCGACACGCCGATCCTGTCCTTGACGCTTCCGCCCGGGTTGAACTGCTCGAGCTTCGCGAACAGCTGCGCCTGCGAACCCGGCAGCATCCGAGTCAGCTCGACCATCGGGGTCCCGCCGACGGTCGCCGCGATGTTGTTCGGGATTCCAGCCACGTGGCCGGAAACCCTACGAGAAGCCGCGCTCAGCCAGCGTCCTGACGCAGTTCGCGATCACCGTCGGCGAGGAGCGCCGAATGCAGCGAGCGTGCGCGATGCAGGTCGACGATCCGCTTGAGGTTCTCCTCGCGCCGATCCGCCTGGCGCTTGGCTCGCTCGCGGAGATCCCGGTAGCTCGGCTGTCGCTAACCCGGTCCATCAGCCATGCCTTTCCCCCTTTCAGTCCATTTTTCGGTACTTCGCCAGTCGCCACGATTAACGGATCACGCGGGCCGAGTCTCACGCGTGACGAAGGTGCCGGATCCCCGGTCAGATGTGGTACATCGCCGCGCCGGCGGCGCGGGACTCCGCCTCGGCGACGTCCGCGACAGTGGACTGCGCAAGCACCGTGCGGGCGGCCTCGGCCGCGTCGGCAAAGACACCGGTGGCGCCGCTCCCGACCGGCCCGTCGAGCAGCTCGACGAGCTCGAGCACGCTGATCTCCCGCGCCGGCCGCGCAAATGAATAACCGCCCTTGACGCCACGCTGGGAGCGAAGCACGCCGGACCGGCGGAGCGTCGCGAACAGCTGCTCGAGGAACTGGACGGGGATCTGGCGGCGCCGGGCAAGCTCAGCGATCGGCACCGGCCCGCGGTCGCCCTGATGATGCAGCTCCACAAGCGCGCTCAGCGCGTACGGCGACTTCGTCGTGATCGAGATCATCGGCTACGCCGATCATCTCAGGAACCGAGTCGCCGCGGGACCTTAGGAAACGTCCGAACGCTGACGCCCCGCGAATCGCGGAGCGAGGCGACGGATTTAGATCCAGCCGCGCTCGGTGGCGATCAGCACGGCCTGCGCCCGATCCATCGCGCCGAGCTTGCCGTACACGTTGTGCAGGTGCGTGCGGACGGTGCTGGTCGACAGCCCGAGCTCCGAGGCGATCTGCTTGTAGACCATCCCGCGAGCGAGACGGCGCAGGACCTCGACCTCGCGACCCGACATCGGGCACGGATCAATCTGGCGCCGGCGACCGCCGGAGCTGGGCAGCGGCAGGTCGTACATGACCGTGCGCAGCTCGGTCGGAGCGATCCCGACGAGGCGCGAGACGTTCAGCAACTCGGACGGCGACACGGAGCCGCCAAGCGTGTAGTGCGCGAGCATGTCGGCCAGGCGAACGACGGCGGCCTCGCCGTCCACGTCCTCGGCGTGGTGGCGCTCGATCACGCTGGCGACCGACTTCGGCAGCCCCCACCGGCGGGCCAGCACGCCGCCGACCAGAGCGTGGTCGACGCCGAGCTCGCGCCGCTCGGACTGGATCCGCTCCTCGGGAGTGCGCGCCTCGGCGTGGATCTGACGGGGGTAGCCCGGATACGCGTGGACCAGCACCAGCTTGCCGATGTCGTGCAGGAGCGAGGTGACCATCAGGCGGTCGCGAGACTCGTACCCGAGCTCGCGGGCGATCCGGTCGGCGGCACGCTGCGTCGCGACCGCATGAAGGCGGAAGCGCTCGGGCACGCCCTGCCACACCGCGGTGCGCTCGAAGAAGTCGAAGGTGCGTGCCTTGCTGGCAATCGAGTGGACGTTGCGGGGCGAGAGAACCTCGACGCCCTTGACTGCGCTCTCCACCCGGCCGCGCATCTTGCCGTCGACGCGGTTGGCCAACCGCAGCACGGTGACGGCGAGCGCCACGTCGGCTTCGACGGCGGCGACGACGTCGGCGGTCGAGGGCTCGCCGGTTTCGAAAAGGCGCAGAACCCGGTTGCGCGACTCGGCGAGCATCGGGAATGCTTCCAGCGCCTCGAACGCGGCGGTCAGCCGGCGTCCGTGGCCCTCGTTGTGATGACGCTCACGCGAGGCGTACGGATCGTTTGAGTTTTTGACTGCGGCTAAGGTGGCCACGATGCTCGGGTCCGTCCTACTAGGGGGCTCAGGGGGTAGGGGCGGTTCCACGGTAGTCATGGACGGCGCCTCAGCCAGCGTTATCGGCAGGGGTACGACGTTCGTTTAATCGAGTCGTCATTCCGCATGCTCCAAGGCGGAGTCGATCCGCGCCAGAGTCTCGTCCTTGCCGAGCAGTACCACGCTCTCGAAGATACCCGGCGACACCGTGGTACCGGCGATCGCGACCCGAACCGGCTGGAAGACCTTAGCCGGTTTCACACCCTGAGTCTCGACGACTTCGCGCAGCGCAAGCTCGACATTCTCGACCGTGAACGGCTCGGCGCGCGCCAGCGCGGCCCGCGCCGCCTTCAGGGACTCGACCCCGCCATCGGAGGCGATCACCTTCTGGAACGCCTTGGCATCGTCAGTCGGGCCGTCGAACAGGAACCCGACGAGCGGCCAGAAGTCGGCGAGCGTCTGGATCTTCTCCTCGGAGATCTCGACCGCTCCGCGCAGCCCGGTGCGGCCGGTGAACTCCTCGAGGCGTTTGGTGAGCTCGTCGGTGCCGAGCTCACGGATCCAGCGGCCATCGAGGTGGCGGAGCTTGCGCTCGTCGAACACCGCGGGGTTCTTCGAGACGCGCTCAAGGCGGAAGCGCTTCGCCAGCTCATCGAGCGAGAAGAACTCCTCGTCGGCGGCGAAGCCGGCGCCGAGCAGCGCGATGTAGTTGTCCACCGCCTCGGGGAGGTAGCCGGCGGCGCGCAGCTCCTGGACCGAGGCGGCGCCGTGGCGCTTTGACAGTTTGCGCCCGTCCGGCCCGTGCAGGAGCGGCAGGTGCGCGTAGCGGGGCGCGTCGACTCCGAGCGCGTCGATCACGAGCAGCTGCTTCGGCGTGTTCGAGATGTGGTCCTCGCCGCGCACCACGTCGGTGATGCGCGCGTCGAGGTCGTCGACCAGATTCGCGAACGCATACAGCACCGAACCGTCGGCACGGGCGATCACGAAGTCATCCATGCTTGCGTTCGCGAACCGGATCTGGCCGCGGATGACGTCATCGAACACGGTCTCCCCCTCGTCTGGGACACGCAGGCGGACCGCTCCCGACGCCTCCTCCTCACCCCGGTAACCGCGCTCGAAGCCGTGGCGCTGCTTGTAGGTCTGGACGTCGTCGGTGGTCGCGTTCGAGTGGTAGGCGTGCCCGGACTCGAGCAGCTGGGCGAGCACCTCAGCGTGGCGGTCGGCCCGCTCGGACTGGAACACCGGCCCCTCGTCCCAGTCGAGGTTCAGCCAGCGCAGCGCGTCCAGGATCTGCTCGACGTTCTCGGGGGTCGACCGCTCGCGATCGGTATCTTCGATCCGCAACACGAGCGTCCCTGGCTCGCCGGCCGGGCCATAGACCCGGCCACGGGCGAGCAGCCAGTTGTACAGAGCCGTCCGGGCACCGCCGATGTGCAGGGCCCCGGTCGGGGATGGAGCGAAGCGAACGCGCATGGCCTACAGATTCTCATGCTAATCGGCGCACACGTGTCAAACGCCGGTGGGCTCGACCGCGCGGTCGGGCGCGGTGTCGAGCGCGGATGCGAGGCGATCCAGATCTTCAACCAGTCTCCGCGCATGTGGCGACCGACCGCGTACAGCGGGGACGACTTCGAACAGTTCCGCGAAGCAATCGCCGCGACGCCGATCAAGGCCGTCCTGATCCACGCCGTGTACCTGATCAATTGCGCCACGACCGATCGCGAGATGCGCAAGAAGTCGCTCGCGTCGCTGACCCAGTCGCTGCGAGTCGGCAAGGGGATCGGCGCGGTCGCTGTCGTGCTGCATCCGGGTTCCGCAAAGAAGGACAACGTCGGCAAGGCGATCACGCGCGCCGGCAAGGTGATCAAGGAGGCGCTCGACGAGACCGACGGCTGTCATCTGCATCTCGAGGACACGGCGGGCGCCGGCGGCACGCTTGGCCGCTCGTTCGGGGAGCTCGCGGCGCTGCTCGACGCCGCAGGCGGAGGCAAGCGGCTCGGGGTGTGCCTCGATTCCTGTCATCTGTTCGCGTCCGGCTACGACGTCCGCACCGCGAAGAGCCTCGGGGAGGTGCTTGGCGAGTTCGACAGCGCGGTCGGGCTCGAGCGCCTCGGGTCGGTGCACGTGAACGATTCGATGGTGGGGCTCGGGTCCAACCGCGACCGGCACGCGATCATGGGCGAGGGCGAGCTCGGGGAGAAGGGCTGCGCGGTGTTCATCTCCGAGCCCCGGTTCGAGAAGCTGCCCGGCGTGCTCGAGACCGGGCGCGACCACGGCAGTCCCGCATCCGAGGACGTCGCGCTGGCGAAGAAGCTGCGCACGCGCGGCAAATCGAACCGAAGGAGAGCGAAGGGATGAGCGGACGAGAGGCAGACGCCCTGGTCATCTTCGGGATCACCGGCGACTTGGCCCGGAAGCAGACGTTCCGCTCGCTCTACCGGCTCGAGCGGCGTGGCCTCCTCGACCTGCCCGTGCTCGGGGTGGCGCGCCAGGACCTGAGCGACGATGAGCTTCGCCGTCGCGCGCGCGAGGCGATCGAGCAGGACGGCGAGCCAGTCGACGACGCGGTTTTCGATCGGTTCGCCGACCGGCTCACGTACACCGGCGGCGACTTTGACGCCGAGCAGACGTATTCGAAGATTGCGCAGGCGCTCGGCGATCGCCACAGCCCGACGTTCTACCTCGAGATCCCGCCGTCGCTGTTCGCCACCGTGGTCGAGGGCCTCGCCAGGGCGAATCTGGTGTCGGACGGGCAACGGGTCGTCGTCGAGAAGCCGTTCGGGCACGACCTCGCCTCCGCCCGCGAGCTGGCGGCGCAGCTCCACCGCTATCTCGACGAGTCGCAGCTCTACCGCATCGATCACTTCCTGGGGAAGATGGGGCTCGAGGAAGTCCTCTACCTGCGGTTCGCGAACACGATGCTCGAGCCGGTCTGGAACCGGAACTTCCTCTCGTGCGTGCAGATCACGATGGCCGAGAACTTCGGCGTCGAAGATCGCGGCCGCTTCTACGACCCGGTCGGCGCGCTTCGGGACGTCGTCGTCAATCACCTGCTGCAGCTGCTCGCCACGGCGGCGATGGAGCCGCCGAGCGGCGGCGATTCCGACACGATCAAGGACTCGCGGCGCGCCGTCTTCCGGGCGATGCCGGACGCCGATCCATCTCACTACGTGCGCGGCCAGTACGACGGCTACCACGAGACCGACGGCGTCGCGCCGGACTCGACCACCGAGACGTACGCGGCGCTGCGCGTGTACATCGACACCTGGCGGTGGGCCGGCGTGCCGTTCTTCATCCGCACCGGCAAGCACCTCGCGGTCAGGGAGACCGAGCTCCGGCTGCTGTTCAAGCATCCGCCGCGCCTGCACTTCGTCCCCGACGAACGCCGTCCGCCGTCACCCAATCAGCTCGTGTTCAGAATCGACCCGTCGACCGGGATCCGGGTGATCCTCGACGCGGAACGCGCCGACAAGCCGGGAGCGAACGAGATCGAGTTCGACGTCGAGTTCGCGCGCGAGGGCGGTGAAGGTGCGACGCCGTACGAGGTGCTGCTCGAGGCGGCGCTGCGCGGAGACGCCACCTACTTCACGCGGCAGGACAACGTCGAGGAGAGCTGGCGGATCGTCCAGCCGCTGCTCGACTCCCCGCCGCCGGTCCACCCGTACGCGCAGGGTTCGTGGGGACCCCCGGAGGCGGACAAGCTGGTCGCCGGCTACAGCGGCTGGCGCGCTCCGTGGACGCCCGATTAGAGGCTGTCCAAAACCAGCGTGCGTGGCTGGCGAGCGCCGGATCAAGCGGGGCAAGGACGCAGGCGCGAAGGCGTAGCAGCGCTACGTCGAGTGCCGAGGACGTAGCATCCGCGCAGATCCGCCGCCGCCAGACGCGTGCGGGGTTTTTGAGACAGCCTCTTAGACCAGCAGATAGAGCGGCTGCTCGAGCAACTGGCGGACGCGAGCCAGGAACTCGGCCGCGGGGGCGCCGTAGAGGATCCGGTGATCGCACGTGAGCACGAGGCTCATGCGAGAGCCGGGAACCACCTGCCGGTCGCGGACCACCGGAACCTCGCGCAGCTCCCCGACCGCAAGGATCGCGGCCTGGGGCGGGTTGATGATCGCCCCGAACGAGGCGACGCCGTGCATCCCGAGATTCGACAACGTGAACGTGCCGCCCGACAGCTCCGCCGGCGTGATCTGTTGCGAGCGGACGCGCTCGGCGAGCGTGCGCGCCTCGCGCGCGATCTCGACCAGCGACTTGCGGTCGGCATCGAACACGGTCGGGACCACGAGACTGTCGTGCGCGGCGACGGCGATCCCCACGTTGACGCGCTCGTAGAGCTCGAACATGCCGTCGCGGTAGGCGGCGTTGGCTCGGGGGTGGTCACGCAGCGCGAGCGCACACGCCCTGACGATCATGTCGTTGTAGGACGGAATCGCGTCACCGGCGCGGCCGGCCTTCCGCAGCTGTGCCCGGAGCTCGACCGCCTGCTCCATGTCGGCCTCGGCGTGCAGCGTGAAGTCCGGGATCGTCGCCTTGGACTCCGCCATCCGCTGTGCGATCTGGACCTGGGTGCGCGATGGCTGCACGGTCGTGACCGCGCCCTTGGCGCCGCGCGCCGGCTCTGGCTTCGGCAGGTCCGCCTTCACGATCCGTCCGCCGGGACCAGATCCGCTCAGCCCACGCAGGTCGACCCCGGCCTCGCGCGCGGCGCGCCGCGCCAGCGGCGACGCCTTCGCACGGCCGTTCGCCTCGCGTTCGGCCGGCTTCGCCTCGCTCTCGGCCGTCTCCCCGATGCTCGCGATCACGCCGCCGATCGGCACGGTCTGGCCTTCCTCC
>DATJYY010000205.1:0-19405 GCA_035499395.1 Solirubrobacteraceae bacterium | reverse complement strand
GACGACCCCCGAGCCGACCGTACGGCCGCCCTCGCGGATCGCGAACCGCAGCCCCTGGTCCATGGCGATCGGCTGGATCAGCTCGATCTCCATCTGGACGTTGTCGCCGGGCATGACCATCTCGGTGCCCTCGGGCAGCCTCGCCACGCCGGTGACGTCGGTGGTGCGGAAATAGAACTGCGGCCTGTAGCCCGTGAAGAACGGCGTGTGACGGCCACCCTCCTCCTTCTTCAGGACGTAGACCTCGGCCTTGAACTTGGTGTGCGGCGTGATCGAACCGGGCTTGCACAGCACCTGCCCGCGCTCGATCTCATCACGCTTGGTGCCGCGAAGCAGGCACCCGACGTTGTCTCCCGCCTGACCCTGGTCGAGGATCTTCTTGAACATCTCGACCCCGGTCACGACCGTGCTGGTCGTCGCCTTGATGCCGACGATCTCGACGGTCTCGCCAGTCTTGATGATGCCCTGCTCGACACGGCCGGTCGCGACGGTGCCACGACCCGTGATCGAGAAGACATCCTCGACCGGCATCAGGAAAGGCCTGTCGAGGTCGCGCACGGGCTCCGGAATGTAAGTGTCCAGCGCCTCGGCGAGCTCGATGATCTTCGCCTCGTACTCCTCGTCACCCTCGAGCGCCTTGAGCGCCGAGCCGGCGACGAACGGAATGTCGTCTCCGGGGAACTCGTACTCGGAGAGCAGGTCGCGGATCTCGACCTCGACGAGCTCGAGGAGCTCGGGATCGTCGACCATGTCGACCTTGTTGAGGAACACGACGATGTAGGGAACGCCGACCTGACGGGCGAGCAGGATGTGCTCGCGCGTCTGGGGCATCGCGCCGTCGGCCGCGGACACGACCAGGATCGCACCGTCCATCTGGGCGGCGCCGGTGATCATGTTCTTGACGTAGTCCGCGTGTCCGGGACAGTCGACGTGCGCGTAGTGCCGGTTGGGAGTCTGGTACTCGACATGAGAGGTCGCGATCGTGATGCCGCGAGCCTTCTCTTCCGGAGCGTTATCGATCGATTCGAACGACCGAACCTCCGTGCCACCGTACCTCTCGTTGAGCACCTTGGTGATGGCTGCCGTCAGCGTCGTCTTGCCATGGTCGATGTGACCGATGGTGCCGACGTTGACGTGGGGCTTATCGCGCTCGAACTTGGCTTTCGCCACTTTGCTTTCGCTCCTTCTGTTTCTGTAGTGGTGTCCGTCTGCAGACGAACTTATTCAGGATATAAAGATTCTGCTTGGGGATGGGTTTAGGCGGCCGCCTGCCCCTGATCGCCGATCACCCGCTCGGCGATGTTGGGCGGCACTTCCTCGTAACGCTCGAACTGCATCGTGTACGTGGCGCGGCCCTGAGTGTTGGACCGCACGTCGGTCGCGTATCCGAACATCTCGGCCAGCGGCACGTAGGCGGTGATGACCTGCGCGTTGCCGCGCTGCTCCATCCCGTTGACGTGGCCGCGCCGCCGGTTGAGGTCGCCGATCACGTCGCCCATGAATTCCTCGGGCGTCACGACCTCGACGGCGAAGATCGGCTCGAGCAGGATCGGCTTGGCCCGCGCCGCCGCCGCCTTTAGCGCCAGCGAACCGGCGACCTTGAACGCCAGCTCCGAGGAGTCGGTCTCGTGGTATTTGCCGTCGGTCAGCGTCACGCGGACATCCACCATCGGATACCCCGCGCGCGGTCCGTTCTCGAGCGCCTCCTCGACGCCCTTCTCGACCGCCGGGATGAACTCGGTCGGGATCGACCCGCCCTTGACCTTGTTGACGAAGTCGAAGCCCTCGCCGGGCGCCGGCTCCACATCGATGTAGACGATCCCGTACTGCCCCGCGCCACCGGTCTGACGGACAAACCGGCCCTCGACCTTCTCGGCGGTGCCCTTGATCGTCTCTCGGTAGGAGACCTGAGGTCGCCCGACGTTCGCGTCCACCTTGTACTCGCGCAGCATCCGGTCGACCAGCACCTCGAGGTGCAGCTCGCCCATGCCGGAGATCTCGGTCTGCCCGGTCTCCTCGTTGGTCCGGACCTGGAAGGTCGGGTCCTCCTCGGCCAGGCGCGCAAGCGCCGTCGCCATCTTCTCCTGATCGGCCTTGGTCTTCGGCTCGATCGCGACCTTGATCACGGGCTCCGGGAACTCGATCGTCTCGAGCTTGATCGGCTTGTCGGGCGCGGCGAGCGTGTCGCCGGTCACGACCTGCTTGATCCCGACCGCGGCGGCGATGTCGCCGGCGTGGACGTCCTTGACCTCCTCGCGCTCGTTCGCGTGCATCATCAGGATGCGGCCGATGCGCTCGGTCCGGCCCGTGTTGACGTTGAGGATGCGCGACCCGGCCTCGAGCTGCCCCGAGTACACGCGGAAGTAGGTGAGCTTGCCGACGTACGGGTCGGCCATGATCTTGAACGCCAGCGCCGCGAACGGCTCGTCGTCGGAAGCATCGCGGTGGGCGGGAACGCCACCGTTGTCCGAGGACTTGTCGGGCTCGAGACCTTCAACCGGAGGCACGTCGAGCGGGCTCGGAAGGTAGTCGAGCACCGCGTCGAGCAGGACCTGTACGCCCTTGTTCTTGAAGCTCGAGCCGCACAGCACCGGGGTGATCTGGATCGCCAGCGTCGCCTTGCGGATGGCCTCCTTGAGGCGCTCGGGCGAGATCTCCTGCTCCTCGAGAATCATCTCGACCAGCTCGTCGTCGTGGTGCGAGACCTCGTCGAGCAGTTTCTCGCGCGCGGCAGCCGCTTCGTCGGCCAGCTCCGCGGGGATGTCGATGACGTCCTGCTCCTTGCCGAGCTCGTCCTTGTAGACGATCGCCTTCATCCCGATCAGGTCGACGATTCCGCGGAAGTCCGCCTCGGCGCCGATCGGCAGCTGGACGGGAACCGGGTTCGCGCCCAGGCGGTCGACGATCGTCTGCACGCCGCGGGCGAAGTCGGCACCGATCCGGTCCATCTTGTTGATGTAGGCGATGCGCGGAACGCGGTACTTGTCGGCCTGGCGCCAGACGGTCTCGGACTGCGGCTCGACGCCGGCGACCGAGTCGAACAGCGCGATCGCGCCGTCGAGCACGCGCAGCGAGCGCTCCACCTCGACGGTGAAGTCGACGTGCCCGGGCGTGTCGATGATGTTGATCCGATAGCCCTTCCACTCGGCCGTGGTGGCCGCGGAAGTGATCGTGATCCCGCGCTCCTGCTCCTGCGCCATCCAGTCCATGACCGCGGCGCCCTCGTGAACCTCGCCCATCTTGTAGGTGCGGCCGGTGTAATAAAGGATGCGCTCAGTCGTCGTCGTCTTACCGGCGTCGATGTGGGCCATGATCCCGATGTTGCGAATCTTGTTCAGAGGGAATGTGCGGGGCATGAGTGTGTGTTATTCGGAGCGGAAATTTCTGAGTCGTGTGAGGTCAAACTGCGCCGGTTCCGGGTACCGAAGCTGCGGACATGAAAAAGGGCCCATCGGGCCCACTCGCGACGCAGCTGTCGGGAAAGGGCGGGTGTCTATTTGGTGGACGACTCCATTACGGGGAACCTGCGCGCCTACGGGAGCGCACGGATGAGCGCACCACCCGAGGCGAACACCGAATATAGCAGAGGATCTGAGGCTTCCCAGCCCGTTTCAGGCCCCTCCGACGAGCGTCGTACGCGGGGCGCAAACGCGGCCTTAGGCGTCGCGCTCACGGCCGCGCTCGGGGCGCTGGTGATCCTGGTCTCGCAGTTCACCGCGCTCTACCACGTGCACGTCGCGACCAGCTCGTCGCCGGTCAAGACCGTCGGCACCGGACCCAACCACGCCTGGGCGCCGATCCCGATCGCGCTGCTCGCGGCCGTGCTCGCGTTCGTCATATACCGGAAAGGCAGCCGCACAGCCCTGGTCGCTTTGCTTGTGCTCGGCCTCGTCACGCTCCTGATCGCGCTGCTCGGCGACCTGCCCGACGCCCACGCCACCGGCATCGTCGGGTCGGGCGCATCGCAATACGCCGAGGGCACCTCGACCCCGAGCGCCGGGCTGTACATGGAGACGCTCGGAGCGATCCTGCTCCTGCTCAGCGGCGGCGTCGGCCTCCTGCTACTTGGTACCCCGAGACAGCCGTCCGAGACCGCGCCCCAGCCGCCACCGCTGGCCATGGATCGCACGCTGCGCCGGCTGGTCCTGCCCCGCAACCAGGACCCGCCAAAGCGCTAAGAACCTTCTTACCATTCGCTATCCGCGGGCCGTCGATGGTCGGCATCCTGACACTGCAGTATCGGTGTGGCGATGTACCCCGAATCCGACGTTAGTCTTGACAAATGCGAGGGTTGTCTCACTGCAGCCCCCGGTCCCGTGTGGTGGGCAGCCCTCGCGTATAGCTCCGGTGGCGCCCCTTTCGGGGGCCGGCGCTTGAGTTTGACCTCGTCGCGGAGTTGGTCGCGCTTCACGCACGGCCCCCCGAAGGGGCATCCACCTCCGCAGCTTTATTCAGGCGGCGTCGCGCTCCAATCCAGGGCCGTTAGCTGTTAGCGAGCCCAGCGGGCCGGTGGGCGGCGGAGGTCGATGCCCTTTCGGGGGCACTCGCGCGGAGGTAGATCACCGCCGCCAACAGAAACTCAAGCGGCCCCCGAAAGGGCGCGACCGAAGCCGCCTACCAGCGATAGTGGGCGAAGGCCTTGTTCGCTTGGGCCATGCGGTAGACGTCGTCCTTGCGCTTGTACGCGCCGCCCTGCTGCTGCTGGGCGTCGAGCAGCTCGTGCGCGAGACGCTGCGACATGGACTTCTCGCGGCGCTGGCGGGCGAAGTAGACGAGCCAGCGGACGGCCAGCGTGCGGGCACGGCGCGCGGGGACCTCCAGCGGAACCTGGTAGGTGGCGCCACCCACCCGCCGCGACTTGACCTCCAATACTGGCGTGAGCGCCTTGATCCCGGCCTCGAGCTGCTCGACCGGGTTCTTGCCGGTGCGCTCGGCGAGGATCGCGAGAGCGTCGTAGACGATCTGCTCGGCGACGGACTTCTTGCCATCCAGCATGACCTTGTTGATCACCTGCTGGACGAGACGATTGCGGTGTACGGGGTCTGGCTCGACCGGCCGGACCTGAGCGGCTGCGCGGCGAGGCACTACTTAGCCTTCACGCCGTACTGCGAGCGCGCTTTCTTGCGGTCGCCGACACCGGCGGCGTCGAGCGTCCCGCGAATCACCTTATAGCGGAACCCAGGAAGGTCCTTGACCCGGCCGCCACGAACCAGCACCACCGAGTGCTCCTGGAGGTTATGGCCCTCGCCGGGGATATAGGCGCCGACCTCCATGCCGTTCGTCAGCCGCACACGGGCGACCTTGCGCAGAGCCGAGTTCGGCTTCTTCGGCGTGGTGGTGTACACGCGGGTGCAGACGCCGCGACGCTGCGGGGCGGCAACTTTCTTCTTGCGGCCCTTGCCGGACTTGAGACCCGGCGTGGCGAGCTTCTTCTTGGGCGGCGTACGGCCCTTGCGAATCAATTGGCTGGTAGTCGGCATGCGATCGGGAGCGTAGCAGGGGGAAAAATCCGCGCTGTTTCGATCGTGTGGCGACCGACACCACGCGCTGGGCCCGAAACCGCCACCGGGCCGCAGAGCGGGCGGGAGATGAGCATGTGGTGGACGCTTATCTCCCGGTGGCCGCCGGCCGGGAACGAGCTCTCGGGCGTTGTGCAGGGTCCTCTACGCCGCCGCGACGCCCAAAGCGTCATCGACCGACACGCACGGCACCCCGACGGCGTCAGCCACCGGCGCGTATGTGACCTGACCCCCTGCGACGTTCACGCCGAGCCTCAGGCCGGGGTTCTCGCGGATCGCGCCGGCGACCCCGGACGACGCCAGATGGATGACGTACGGGATCGTCGCGTTGGTCAGCGCGGCCGTCGAGGTGATCGGCACCGCCCCCGGCATGTTCGTCACGCAGTAGTGCGTGATCCCGTCGACCTCGTAGGTCGGGTCTGAGTGGGTGGTCGGACGCGAGGTCTCGAAGCAACCGCCCTGGTCGATCGAGACATCGACCAGCACAGCCTGGTGCTTCATCAGCCCGAGTTGCGCGCGCGTGATGACGCGTGGCGCACGCGCCCCGTGCACCAAGACGGCTCCGATCACGAGGTCCATGTACGGCAGCCGCTGCTCGATCTCCAACGTCGTGGCGAAGCACGTGTCGGCCCGCCCGCCGAAGGCGACGTCGAGCTCGCGCAGCCGGTCGATGTTGCGGTCGTACACGTACACGGTCGCCTCCATCCCCAGCGCGATGAACGCGGCGTGCATGCCGACGACGCCGCCGCCGATGATCATCACGTTGGCGGCCGCGACCCCGGGCACCCCGCCCAGCAGGATCCCCCGCCCCCCGAGCGGCTTCTCGAGCATGAACGCGCCCGCCTGGGTGGCGATCTTGCCCGCGACCTCGGACATCGGCGCCAGCAGCGGCAGGCGCCCGCGGGTGTCCTCGACGGTCTCGTACGCGATGCACGTCGCGCCCGAGGCCATCAGCCCTCGCGTCAGCTCCGCGTCCGCGGCCAGATGCAGATACGTGAACAGCGTGTGGTGAGGCCCCAGCCGCCCGACGTCGGGCGGCTGGGGCTCCTTGACCTTGACGATCAGCGTCGCCTCGTCGAACAATGCGTCCGCATCGGGGACGATCGTCGCGCCCTGGGCCGCATACGCGTCGTCGGGGAGCGCCGACCCGAGGCCCGCGCCGCTTTGCACGTACACCTCGTGCCCGGCGTCGGCCAGCTCGCGCACGCCGGCCGGCGTCAGCGCCACTCGGTACTCGTCCGACTTCACCTCTGTTGGAACCCCGACCTTCACGCTAGGACCGCCTTCCGGTTGTTATCTCCAAAACCACTCAATTCACGAGCTGCCGGCCCCGCAGCGCCAGCCAGAACTCGATCCGGTCACGGGCCGACCCGAGGTTCCGGCCCGTCAACTCCTCGACGCGGCGGATCCGGTACCGCAACGTGTGGCGGTGGCAGTACAACCGCCGGGCCGCCCGCTCCCATTGCCCGTTCTCTTCGATGAAAGCCTCGAGCGAGCGCATCAGCTCACCTCCGTATGGACCCTCGCTGGCCTCGATCGGCCCGAGGATCGAATCGCAGAACAGCCGCAACGCCTCGTCATCCTGCAAGGACAGCAGCAGCTGGAACGATCCGAGGTCCTTGTAGGTCGCAACCCGTGGGTTCCCATCGAACGACGGCGGCGACCCGTTGCCATTCTCGGAGGAGGACGTCGCCCCCAACGCGAGCGCCTCCAACGCGCACCGCGCCTCATGGAAGCTCCTCCGCGCGTCTACCGCCGCCACGGCGCGCCCGATGCCGACCCTCACGTCGCCGTGCAGCTCGGCCCCGGCCGCCGCCGCGACCCGGTCCCCCAGCGCGAACAGCTCGTCCTCGGAGCCCCCGCCCGGGACTAGCGCGCACGCGAGCTGCCCGACGGAAGCCACCAGTGCCGGCGCTGCCTCCTCACGCAGCGCGCCCCACAGCACGGTCTCGACCGAAGTACCCGAGCCGCGGACCTCACCGGCACGCCGCAAAACGATCGCGGCGACGCGCTCGGACAGGCCGAACGGCGCCAGCCGGCGAGCCAGCTCCGATCCCGTCAGCTCGCCGCGGACGATCGCGTCGAGCACGTCGCCGGCGAGCCGGCGCTCGGTGTCGCCGGCCACGCGTGAGCGCAGTAGCTCGAGCGCCACGATCGTCACCGCCTGATGCAGCGTCAGGCGGTCGAAGTCCGACAGCGGCCCGGCGTCCTTGATCGCCACCAGCCATGCCTCCGGCGCACGTGCGGGACCGCCACCTGCTCCGGGCCGCGGCGTGCCGTCGGCGGCGACGGGCAGCGCGATCCCCTGGTTCCCATCGACGAGCGAGGGCATGAAGGCCCGCGCCTCGCGCCGCCGCGCCCGCTCGCGGACCTCACCCCGCAACCCGTCGAGAGCGTCCGGCTCGATCGGCCGCCGGAACGCGTGCTGCTGCAGAGGCTCGCCGCGGGCGTCGAACACGACCACGGCCGCGCCGATCAAAGTTGCCAGCGCGCCGACGAGCGCATCGAGACCCCTCTCCGAGAGCACGATCCGCTCCAGCCGCTCCTGAGCCGCCAACGCCCGCCGAAGCACGGCGTACTGCTCGTTGACGAGCTGGGTGAACGCCGCCTCGGTGACCGCGATGAACGGCACCTCGTACGGGACCTCGAACACCGGGAACTCGCGCTCGGCGGCGACCTCGAGCAGCGGCGCCGGGACCGCCGCATGCTTGAAGCCGGTCCCGAACCCAAGGCCGGCCAGGTGATGATCGGCCAGGCGCGCCGCGAACTCCCGCTGCTGCGCCGGCGTGTCCAGCTGCATGCCGGTGGTGAGGAGCAGCTCACCACCGGACAGCCACGGCGTGGGATCGAGCAGTTCGGAGATGTGCACCCACCTCACCGGGAGGTGCAGGCCGCGCTCGCCCGCGAGCAGGCGAACGTCGAGATCGCGCAGCAGGTCCCCGACGGTCAGCATCCGCGCTATCTCGGCATCGCGGTATGTATCGCCGGCCGGGTTGAGTGGACCTGCATTCGCTCGCCCGCCTCGGTCAGCACGTCGCGCAGGATCTCTTCCATCTCCGCGAACTGCTCGGGACCCGCGACCAGTGGCGGCGAGAGCTGGATCACCGGGTCGCCGCGATCATCGGCGCGGCAGATCAGGCCGCGGCGGTAGAGCTCGCCGGACAGGAACCCGCGCAGGAGCGTCTCGCACTCCTCGTCGTTGAACGTCTCCTTGGTCGCCTTGTCCTTGACCAGCTCCATCGCGAGGAAGTACCCCGTGCCGCGGACGTCGCCCACGATCGGGAGGTCGCGCAGTCCCTCGATCGTGTCGCGGAACAGCCCCTCGTTGGCGCGAACGTGGTCGAGGATGCCTTCACGCTCGAACACGTCCAGGTTCGCCATCGCGATCGCCGAGCACACGGGATGTCCGGCGAACGTGAACCCATGCGTGAAGCTGTTGTGGCTGGTCATGAACGGCTCCGCGACCCGGTCAGACGCGATCACCGCGCCCATCGGCGCATAGGCGCTCGTGATTCCCTTCGCGGTGGTGATCATGTCGGGGTGGTATCCGTACTTGTGCGCGCCGAACCACTCGCCGAGGCGGCCCCACGCGCAGATCACCTCGTCGGAGATCAGCAGTACGTCGTACTCGTCGCAGATCTCGCGGACCCGCTGGAAGTAGCCGTCGGGCGGGGTGAAGCAGCCGCCGCCGTTCTGGACGGGCTCGAGTATCACCGCCGCCACCGTGTCCGGGCCCTCGAACTCGATCTTCTCGGCGATCGCTTCCGCGAACCATTCTTCGGTGACGCCAGGAGGCATCCGGTAGGTGTTGGTGTTCGGGACGTGATGGTCGCCGGGTGTGAGCGGCTCGAACGGCGTGCGCAGACTGGTGATCCCGGTCGCCGACAGCGCGCCAAGGCTTGTCCCGTGGTACGCGATCTCACGAGCGATCAGCTTCGTCTTGGTCGGCCTCCCGGTGACCTTGTGGTACTGGCGCGCGAGCTTGTACGCAGACTCGACGGCCTCGCTCCCGCCGCTCGTGAAGAACACCCGGTTGAGGCTTCCCGGTGCCAGCGACGCGATCCGAGCGGCCAGCTCGATCGCCGGCGGATGCGCGTACGACCAGGTCGTGAAGAACCCGAGCTCCTTGGCCTGGTCAGCGCCGGCCTGGACGACGTCGGCTCGGCCGTGGCCGATGTTCACGCAGAACAGCGCCGACAGAGCGTCGAGGTAGCGCTTGCCGTGCTCATCCCAGACGTAGCACCCCTCGCCGCGGACGATGATCGGCACCTCGTGGTCATCGTCGTACGCCGACATCCGGGTGAAGTGCATCCACAGGTGGCGCTTCGCCAGCTCCTGGAGCGTGCTCTGCCCGGCACGCATTGTCTGCTCGGTGCTCGCCATCCGGTGTCCTCCAGTCGTGTGCCGTTTTGTACAACGGTACCTGCGGTGGGAGGCCACGGCAATTGTGCAGACGGGAGAAGCCGTTGGCCGAAGCGGAGGATGGCCGCGTACGGCGGCGATGCGAGGCCCGGATCAGGCTGCAGCGGGTGCAGCCGCGCCGGATGCGACCGACGGCGAAGCAGCGCGGACCGGCGCCGGCATCAGCCACGCCGCACCGACGACCAGGATGAAAGCGAAGCACTGGAGCGCAAGCGCGATCGGGCTGCCGGGAAGCGGGTCGCCGAAAACGATGAACCCGCCGACGATGCCGGCCACGTTCGCGGCCGTGCCCGTGACCGCGATCACCGGGACGGCGTCGCCGTCCTGGAGACCCTTGGCCGAGGAGTAGAACGCCGCCACCGACGCGGCTACGCAGACGAGCAGCCACGGGGTCAGGAGTCCGGCCACGCCGTGGGAGCCGACGAGCCCGGAGATCGCCTTGATAGCGACGTCGGAGACCCCGAACAGGATCCCCGAGGCGGCGCCGAGCATGTACCCGTGGTGGTGCTCCGGCGCGCCCATGCTCGGACCCATGATCAGCAGCCCTCCGGCGGCGATCAGTACGGTCTCGAACCCGATCATCCCGGGCATGGAGAAGTGCGAGTCGGGGCCATGGGCGGTCGGGAGCGTGAAGCCGAGCAGCATCAGGCCGAATGCGGTGAGCGCGAGCCCGACCCACTGCCGGCGGCCGATCGAGCAACCGAGCATCTGCTCGGCCATGATCGCCAGCATCACCATGCCGCCGGCGAGCACCGCCTGCACCAGTGACAGCGGCGCCACCGACATCGCGGCGACGTGGAAGATCCACGCGCCGGTGCCGATCAGCCACCCGATCGTGAACAGCGGCGAGGAGAACAGCGCCTTCGCGGACTGGACGGGCTTGCGGATGTCGACAGACGGCGCCGCGCACGCTCCCCGGTGCTTGTACAGGAAGCCGACGTTGGTCGCGAGCGCGCACAGGAGCGCGAGAAGGATGCCGAGAAAAGAGCTCATTGCTAGGTGGCGGGCGAAGCTATCCGTGCTTGCCATGAGCTACTTCGGCAGCGCGAGCGGAGGCCTTGAGCGCACCTGATGCCTACGGCCAAATGAGTACCCGTGCCAGCATCAGTTCAGTCATGAATCGCCCAATCCTCCTCATCGACGTCGACGGCGTGATCTCTCTGTTCGGCTTCGACCACGCCGCGCCCCCCGCGGACGGACGCTTCCTGCTGGTCGACGGAATCGCCCACTTCCTATCAGGAACGGCCGGCGGACACCTCCGCCGTCTCGAGGCGGCGTTCGAGCTTGCCTGGTGCACCGGGTGGGAGGAAAAGGCCAACGACTACCTCCCGTTGGCGCTCGGCCTGGCCGGTCCGCTCGCCCACGTCGTGTTCGAGGACGACGGCAGGCCGCCCCAAGCGCACTGGAAGCTCGGCGCCATCGACCGCCACGTCGATCCGTCCAGGCCGGTGGCCTGGGTCGACGACGCTCACGACGATGCTTGCCGCTCGTGGGCGGCGGCGCGAGTCGCGCCGACGCTGTTGGTGACCACCGATCCGGCGGTCGGCCTCACCGAGCCAGAGGTCGAGCGGCTGCTTGCCTGGGCGCAGTCGGTTACGGGCTAGCCGTGACCGAGAACACCGGCGGCAGGCGCGTCGCCGCCGTGAACCAGCTGCAGCCGGCGTCACCGGACCCGAACACGTCGCCTGAGGTCGCCCCGAAGTACAGCTGGAGCGAGGACCCCTCCCCGGCCCGGTCGAACGCGCGGCGCAGCACGGTCAGGTAGGCCTGGGCGGCGGGCAGTCCCTCGCCGCGGGGCGTCCAGGTGGTGCCGGCGTCGCGGGTCTCGTACACGCGCACACAGCCGTCCGGGGTGACCCGGTCGAAGTCGCCGGTCAGCGGGATCACGTACGCACTGTCCGGATCGCTCGGGTCGAGCGCGAGCGGGAAGCCGAAGTCCGACGGCAGGCCGGAACCGATCTGGTTCCACGACTGGCCGGCGTCGTCGGATCGGTAGACGCCGCCGTGGAACTGGATGAACATCCGCTGGGGGTCGCGCTTCGCGCGCTCCATGCGGTGAACGCACAGCGCGACATCCTCCTCTTTGGTCTCCTCGGGCAGGTATCGGGGGACGATGCCCCGGTTGCCCCTCCGCCAGGTGGCGCCGTGGTCCTCGGTCAGCCACACGCCGGCGGCGGACACCGCGATCGCGAGCCTGTCGGGCTCGCCTGGCCACGGCACGATCGAGTGCAGGCACAGTCCACCGCCCCCCGGCTGCCAGTGCTCGTCGAGCCGGTGCTGCCACAGCGCGCGGTTGAGCTCCCAGGTGGCGCCGCCGTCGCGGCTCTCGAACAGCACGCCGGGGTCGCCGCCGGCATACAGCGACCCGTCCTCGCCTGCGACGATCACCCAGATCCGCTCGAGCGCGTGCTCGCCACCCTCGGGCAGCGCGACCCCCTCCGCCTGGGTCCACTCGCCGGCCGGATCGTCGGTGTACCAGATCTTGGGGCCGTAGAACGGCGACGTGACGGTGGCGATGGCGCGGCCGCTGGCCGGATCTCGCATCGCGAAGTCGACCGGCTCGCCCGCGAACGCCCGGCTCGTCACCTCGAACTCCGAGCCCGGCTCGCCCTCGAGTGCAAACAGCCCCTTCTTCGTGCCAAGCAGCAGCTCGGTCATCTTGCTCCTCCCGTGATTGCAGGCAGCACCTCGACGCGATCGCCCGCGGCGACCGCGGTCTCCTCCCGACCTCGCTCGCCGTTCACGAACACGTTGATGTGCCGGCGGATGACGCCCCGCTCGTCGAGGATCCAGCCAGCCACCGACGGGTGGAGATCCTCGAGGCCGCGGAGCAGCTCATGCACGGTGGCCCCGGCGACCTCCTGCTCCGCTCGCCCGCCGGCGAGGCCGCGCAGTGGTCCGTGAACGCATACGACAGCCATGGTTTCGGATCGTAAGACCGCGGTCCGCACGAAAAGTCATCGCTCACCGCAACCGGCTCGAAAAAGCGAACCAGGATGACGCTCTTTCGAGCCCCTCAGCCGAAGTGACCGTGGCGGCCGGCGCCGGCGCGGAAGCGATCCAATCCGGCCTGAACACCCTCGAGCGATCGCACACCGTGCCCGAGCTCGTTCGCCAGCGCGGCCGGCTCGTCGAGCCCGTCCTGCTCCAGAAGCGAAAGCCGGTCTTCTCGCAGACACGTCTGAGGAAACGCCGCGAGCTCTCGGGCGAGAGCGACGGCCGCAGCCCGGCTCCCGCCGGCTGGGACCACTCGGTTGACCAATCCCATCGCCAGCGCCTCGGCAGCGCCCACCCCCCGCCCGGTCAGCACCATGTCCATGGCGCGGCTCGTCCCGATCAGCCGCGGGAGCCGGACCGTGCCGCCGTCGATCAGCGGCACCCCCCACCGCCGGCAGAACGCGCCAAACACCGCGCCCTCCTCAGCCACGCGCAGGTCGCACCACAGCGCGAGCTCGAGACCGCCGGCAACCGCGTAGCCGGCGACCGCGGCGATCACGGGCTTCGACAGCCGCATCCTGGTCGGACCCATCGGGCCGTCGCCATCGGCGCTCACACGGTTGCCGGCGTCGGTCCCGATCGCCTTCAGGTCGGCGCCGGCGCAAAACACGCCGCCCTCGCCGTGGAGGACAGCCACCGCGGCACCGTCGTCTGCGTCGAACTCCCGAAACGCGGCTGTGAGCGCGTCCGCGGTGGCGCCGTCGACCGCGTTGCGGCGCTCGGGACGCGACAGCAGCACGGTCGTCACCGGCCCTTCACGCTCGACCCGCACGCCGGCACTCACCGCGAGGCCCCGATCGCGCGGCGGACGAGGGTCTGGATCGCGGCGACGACCTCATCCGATCCGTGCACCGACGAGAGCGGACCGACGAGAGCCTCTCCACAACCTCCCACCAGCGCCGCGGCCGTGATCCCCACGTCCTGCGCGGGGATCTCGCCGGCTTCGATCGCGGTCCGGAGCTCGGACGCGACCAGCGAGGCGTAGCGCTCCCGGTAGGCCAGGCGCTCGGCATCGACGAGCTGATCGACGGGCTCGGCGAGGAGCGCCCAGGCGAGCGAGCGGTTCTGCAGCGCCCGGCGCGCGAACGTCGTCAGCACGGCCTCGAGCCGGTCCACCGCTCCAGGACCGGCCTCGTCCGCCGCCGCACGCATCGCGCGCTCCTCTCCGGCGCAAACGTCCCTGAAGAGTTCGAGGAAGAGCTCCTCCTTCGACGTGAAGTGCCGGTACAGAGTTCCGGCGGCAACGCCGGCGCGGTCGGCGATCGCGGCCACCGAGGCCGAACCGTAGCCGCCGTCCTCGATCAACTCGCGCGCGACCGCCAGCAGCCGCCGTCGCGTGGCGAGGCCGGCGAGCGTGCTCACGCCGGCAGCGCGCGGTCGACGATCGCGGCGGCCTCGACGCCCGCCGGGAGCGTCCCGTACACGCGACCGCCGGCCCCGCCGAGACGGGACGCGCAGAACGCGTCGGCGATCGCGGCCGGGGCGTTGCGGACCAGGAGCGATCCCTGGAGGGCGACCGCCAGATCCTCGACCACCCGGCGGGCCTCGAACTGAGGATCGCCGCCGGCGAACACCTCGGCCGCCTCCGTACGCACCCGTTCCAGATGGGCGTCGAGCCGCTGGTCGGCCCCGGCGCCAAGCGAGCACTCGGCTAGGAACGCCGGCAACCCCGAGGGGTCCTTGACCATCGCCCGCAGGACGTCGAGCGCGGCGACGTTGCCAGACCCCTCCCAGATCGAGTTCAGCGGCGCGTCGCGATACAGCAGCGGCAGCCCCGAGTCCTCGACGAACCCGTTCCCCCCGAGACATTCGAGCGCTTCGGCGGCATGCGGCGCAGCGCGCTTGCAGACCCAGTACTTCATGACCGCGGTGGCGAATCGCCGGAACGCGGCATCGTCTGCGATGTCATACGCGCGGGCGACCCGGAGCGCCGCCGCCGTCGCCGCCTCGGACTCGATCGCGAGGTCCGCGAGCACGTTCCGCATCGCCGGCTGATCCACCAGCAGCGCCCCGAACGCCGAGCGGTGGCGCGCGTGGTGGATCGCCTCAACCGTGCCCCGCCGCATCCCTGTGGTGCCGCCGAGCAGGCAGTCGAGCCGGGTGTGGTTGACCATCCGGATGATCGCGGGGACCCCGCGTCCCTCCTCGCCGATCAACAGCCCGTGGATCCCGTGGAACTCGACCTCGGACGACGGCAGCGACCGCGTCCCGAGCTTGTCCTTGAGTCGTTGGAACTCCATCCCTGGGCCACGCTCGACCAGGAAGCACGACAGCCCGGCGGGAGCCTGCGCCAGCACCAGGAACACGTCGCACGGCGGATACGAGCAGAACCACTTGTGTCCGTGGATCTCGTACACGCCGTCGCCGACCGGCTCGGCGCGGGTGATGTTGGCGCGGACGTCCGAGCCTCCCTGCTTTTCCGTCATCGCCATTCCGGCCAGCGCGCCGCGCTCGTAGTCCGGGAGCGTCAGCCTCGGTTCCCAAAGCGCCGCCAGATCCGGCGCCCCGTCGCGGAGCGCCGGCACCGCCGCGTACGTCATCGAGACCGGACACATCACGCCGGCGTTGGCATTGCCATAGAGCATGAACAGCGTCGCCCGCACGACGTGCGCGCCCGTGGCCACCGAACGCCACGGGAGGCTGTGGATCTCACGCTCGACCGCGCCGCCGAGGAGCGCGTGCCACGACGGGTCGAGCTCAACCTCGTCGGTCCGGTTGCCGTAGCGGTCGTGCGTGCGGAGGATCGGTGCGTTGCGCTCCGCGCGCCGGCAGTGCTCGAGCGCTTCGACGCCCCCGCCGAACGCGCCGGCCTCGCGGGCGCGGTCGATGCCCCACCCGCCGCCCTCGCGCTCGAGCCCCTCCCGCAGCGCGAGATCGATGTCGAACAGATTGACGGGCTGGAGCGGTGGCGCCTGGTTCCGGACCTCGCGCGCCGGGTTGGTGACGTCGACGGTCGCCATGTGAATCGGGATTCACATGGTACCCGCGGCGTGCGCGATGTCAACGCAGGCGCCGCGGACGGCCGCGCATCCGCTCGAGGCCGGTCCGCTTCCGTCCCTCACTCGGATGGGGGTCCTGGGGCGTGCGTGCGCGCTCACGGGCGTCGTCCTCACGCGCGCGCTCTCGATCCTCGGTCAGCCCGACCTCGTAGAACACGAGGCTAGTCGCCAGCACGAGCCCGAGCGCGACCAGCACGAACGCGAGGTTCTGGCCAAGGCCGCCGCTGAAGGCGAACGCGCAGGCGATGCCGAGCACGACGAGCCCGCCGGCGGAGCCGAAGCCGATGGCGCGAGATCGTCGGCTCATGCGGCTCCGCCGGGGTGGGGTAGTGCTTCGTTACTCCTCGCCGTCCATGTCATCGGGGACGTCGAGCTCGGCGAGCTCGTCGACGAACCCGATCGACGATCGGCCGTCGCCGATGCCCTCGAGATCGGACAGGTCAGGCTCGGGCCCACCGAAGCCGGTGAGGCCCTCGCCGTCGGTCAGCCCGAGCTCGGCCGCGAGATCGTCGTGGTCGAGCAGGCCGACGTCATCCATCCCGCGCGGCAGCGGCTCGGAGGGCTCGATCTCGATCCGGCGGTAGCGCTTGAGTCCGGTCGCGGCCGGAATCAGCTTGCCGATGATCACGTTCTCCTTGAGCCCGACGAGCCGGTCGATCTTGCCCTCCAGCGCCGCGTCAGTGAGCACCTTGGTGGTCTCCTGGAACGACGCTGCGGACAGGAACGAGTCGGTGTTGAGCGACGCCTTGGTGATCCCGAGGATGATCTCCTCGGCCTGGGCGGCCTCGCCGCCGGCCTCGATCACGGCCTTGTTGACGCGTCCGTACTCCTGGCGGTCGACGAACTGCCCCGGGAGCAGCTCGGTGTCGCCCTTCTGGTCGACCCGCACCCGCTTCATCATCTGGCGGACGATCAGCTCGATGTGCTTGTCGTCGATGTCGACGCCCTGGGAGACGTAGACCTCCTGGACCTCGCGGACGAGGTACATCTCGGTCTCGGTCCGCCCCCGGACGGCGAGGAGCTCAGCCGGGTACAGCGATCCCTCGTTGAGCTGCGTGCCCGGCTCGATCTTCTCGCCCTCGTCGACGAACAGGCGGGTCCGGCGCGGGAACGTGTTCCGATGCTCCTCGCCGGAATCGTCGGTTATCACGACCGTGACGGCCTTATCGGACTCCTCGATCGACACCTTGCCGCCGATCTCGGCGATCTTCGCCAGCCCCTTGGGCTTGCGCGCTTCGAACAGCTCGACCACCCGCGGCAGACCGTGCGTGATGTCCGCGCCGGCGACGCCGCCGGTGTGGAACGTACGCATGGTCAGCTGCGTGCCCGGCTCGCCGATCGACTGCGCGGCGATGATCCCGACCGCGTCGCCGATCTGGGCGAGCTTGCCCGTCGCCAGCGACCGCCCGTAGCAGGCCTGGCAGACCCCGGTCGGGGCCTCGCACTTGAGCACCGAGCGCACCGGGACGGTGATCACGGTGCCCTTCTCGGTGTCGTCATGCCAGGACTCGACGAGATCGGCGAGCTCGGCCCGGTCGATCTCCTTGCCCTTCTCGACGATCACCCGGCCGCGCTTGGTCGTGACGTCCTGGGCTGCGATCCGCCCGATCAGGTTGCCGTTCGGCTCACCCGTCGGACGCAGGCCACGGCTGTCCGGACCGGCGTCGAGCTTCGACACCGGCATGTCGATGTACTCCTCGGTGCCGCAGTCCTCCTGGCGGATGATCACGTCCTGGGAGACGTCGACCAGACGCCTCGTCAGGTAGCCCGAGTCGGCGGTACGGAGGGCCGTGTCCGCGAGTCCCTTGCGGGCGCCGTGGGTCGAGATGAAGTACTCGAGCACCGTCAGGCCCTCCTGGAAGGAGGCCTTGATCGGCCGCTCGATGATCTCGCCCTTCGGATTGGCCATCAGCCCGCGCATGCCGGCCAGCTGCCGGATCTGCGAGAACGACCCGCGGGCACCGGAGTTGGCCATCATGTAGATCGGGTTCAGCTCATCGAGGTGGTCGTACAGCGCCTGCCCCACCTCGTTCGTGGCGCGATCCCACAGGCCGGTGACCGCCTCGTGGCGCTCCTCCTGGTTGATCTCGCCGTTGTCGTACTGAGCCTCGATCGCCTCGAGCTCGGTCTCGTACCGCGCCAGGATCTCCGGCTTGGTCGGCGGTGTCTGCACGTCGTTCTTGGAGATCGTCACACCCGCCTGGGTGGCGAAGTGGAAGCCGACGTCCTTGAACGCGTCGAGTACCTGCGAGATCGTCGGCGCGCCGTACAGCTGCACGAGGTCGTCGACGAGCCGCGTCGTGTCCTTCTTCTTCATCGAGCGGTTGACGAACTCATACGTGCTGGGGTCGAACCCGTCGCCGAGCGCCTCGGCCAGCGCCCGCTCGATCCGGTCGTTCCACAAGATCCGTCCGACCGTGGTCAGCACGTGGCCGCCCTCACGCCCTAGCGGCCGGTACTCGGCCAGGTCGTGGAGCTTGACCACGCCGTGCTCGTAGGACCACTCCGCCTCCTGGGCGGTGCGGAACACGTGCGGGCGCGGCTCGTGGGTTGCCGGATCGATCTTCGAGAGCTCCTCGCCCTCGGGGCCGTACGTGAGGTAGTAGGCGCCGAGCACCATGTCTTGCGACGGAGTCGCCAGCGGCGCCCCGTGCGCGGGGGACAGGATGTTGTTGGCGGACAGCATCAGGATCCGCGCCTCGGCCTGGGCCTCGGCTGACAGCGGCAGGTGGACCGCCATCTGGTCGCCGTCGAAGTCCGCGTTGAACGCGTGACACACGAGCGGGTGGACCTGGATCGCCTTGCCCTCGACCAGCACCGGCTCGAACGCCTGGATGCCGAGACGGTGGAGCGTCGGCGCGCGGTTCAGCAGCACCGGGTGCTCGTGGATGACCTCCTCGAGCACATCCCACACCTCGGGGATCATCGAGTCGACCATCTTCTTGGCCGCCTTGATGTTCTGCGCCGACTTGCGCTCGACGAGCCGGGCCATGATGAACGGCTTGAACAGCTCGAGCGCCATCAGCTTCGGCAGCCCGCACTGGTGCAGCCGCAGCGACGGCCCGGAGACGATCACCGAGCGGCCCGAGTAGTCCACGCGCTTGCCGAGCAGGTTCTGGCGGAACCGGCCCTGCTTGCCCTTGAGCATGTCTGACAGCGACTTGAGCGGACGGTTGCCCGGTCCGGTGACCGGACGGCCGCGCCGGCCGTTGTCGAACAGCGCGTCGACGGCCTCCTGGAGCATCCGCTTCTCGTTGTTGACGATGATCTCGGGCGCCCCGAGGTCGAGCAGTCGCTTCAGGCGGTTGTTGCGGTTGATGACGCGGCGGTAGAGGTCGTTGAGGTCAGACGTGGCGAACCGACCGCCGTCGAGCTGGACCATCGGGCGCAGTTCGGGCGGGATCACCGGCACGGCCTCGAGGATCATCATCTCGGGCTTGTTGCCACTGTGCAGGAAGGCCGAGACGA
>DATJYY010000204.1:0-11504 GCA_035499395.1 Solirubrobacteraceae bacterium | reverse complement strand
AGTGTCGCAGCAGAGGCAGTGGTCTCGACATTGGGGGTGGCGAGTGCGGCGGGAAGCTGCCCGCGGGAGGTGATGTCGAGCTTCTGGTAGACGTGAGTCAGGTGTCCTTCGACGGTTCGCGTGGTGATGAACAACTGTTGCGCGATGTCGCGGTTGGCGAGACCGGCGGCGGCCAGCTGGGCGACGCGACGCTCGCTCGGTGTTAGCGAGTCGAGTCCGGTGAGAACGAGTCGTCGGGGTCGCCCGCCTGCGGCGATGAGTTCGGTGCGTGCTCGCTCGGAGAGGGCGAGTGCGCCGCAGTGATGGGCGAGGTCGAGCGCGGTCCGGAGGATCTCGCGACTGTCCGCTCGGTGTCCGGCGCGCCGGAGGGCGGCGCCGAGGTCGGCCAGAGCGCGGGCGTGTTCAAGCCGAGCGTCGGAGCTCTCGAGCACAGTTGCGGCGTGGCGGAGCAGCTCGATGCCGCGTGTTCCGCCCTCGACGAGGCCGGCCGCGCGCAGCGATATCCCGAGCGTGCGGGGGCCACCGTGGGCCTGGGCGAGCGCGACCTCCTCAGCCGCGAGCGCTCTCGCTTCTGCTCGCGCATCGAGCGCGAGGTGAGCGAGGGCGGCGTCCGAGCGCCACGGAGTAGTCGGGCTCGGGCTGCGCAGTCGCGTGAAGAGATCGCCGGCGGCGAGCAGGTCGTCGAGGGCCCGGGCCGGACGAAGCTCGGCGAGGCGAAGCCGGCCGCGGGCGGCGAGAAGCCACCCCGCCTGGAACATCGTCGGGAACTGCTGGACAAGCGGGTATCGCCGATCCGCCGCCTCGGCGCCGTCGAGCTCACCGCGCTCGGCGAGGGTCTCGAGCAGCACCGCGAGCGCCAGCGCGGCATGGACGCCGGGCAGGCGGGGGCCGGTCTCGAGCGCGGTGCGTGCGTCCGCCTCGGCGTCGGCGAGGTCGCCGATGCGGAGATGGACAAGGGCGCGGTAGCAGGAGAGGCCGAGCACGTGAGGGAGCGAGCCGAGCCGGCGGGCGTCCGAGATGGCTTCATCGAACCGTGGCAGCACCTCCCCGTGGAGCTCGGCGAAGGTAAGCGCGATGCAGGCGTGGTAGAAGAACGGGGGTCGGTCGACCGCCTCGGGCAGCAGCTTCGGCGCTCCCTCGAGCGCGCGCAGCGCGAGGCGCGCGACCGTGTCCGCAGGCTCGTTCGCCATCACGGCCGCGGTCGCCAACGGGCCGAAGACGCTCGGTGGAACATCGGGGTCCTCGTCGACCAGCGGACGGAGTTCGGCGATCCGCGGCGCGGCTTCGTCCGCGGTCTCTGCAACGAGCTGCGCCGCGCCGATGGCGGCGCCCTCGAGCGTGAGTGCCGCGCGTCGGTTGCTGCTGCTGAGACGTGCGCGGGTTCGGTCGAACACATCCAGCGACTCGCGCATGCGGCCCTCGATCTGCAGCATCCGTCCGAGTGCAAGCGTGATCGAAACCTGATCGGTCGGATCGGCGGCGGCATCAAGGGCCGCCTCGAGGTGGGCCGCTGCCTCCGGCTGTCCCGCGTAGGACTCGGCGAAGCCGAGCTCGAGCAGCACGTCGGGGAGCTGCTGCTCGGAGGGCGGCTCCGCCACCGCCCGCCGCAGGTAGGCGGTGGCCGAGTCCGGAACGCCGGTCGCGATCGCGGTCCTCGCAGCCGCCCGCAGGGAAGCGACGACCCAGTCGTCCGCGGCCGGATCGGTCGCGAGAAGATGGGCCGCGATCCGGTCCGCAGACGCGCGTTCGGACGCGAGCCGGCGCGCCGCCGCCGCGTGCAGGCCGGCCCGCTCGCCGGACGACAGATCTGACTCGACCGCCGCCCGGAGGATCGGGTGCACGAAGCGCAACGGCCGACCCCGCTCGAGGATCCCGGCCGCGGCGAGCTCGTCGGCCGCGGTCGCGGCGGCTCCCGAGTCGACGTCGGCGAGGCCGGCCGCGAGCCGAAGGTCGGCGTCGCCTAGCACGGCCGCCGCTCGTGCCAGCTCGCGGGCGGCTGGAGAAAGGCGACTCAGGCGATGCACGACCGACTGCGAGACCGTCCGTGGCGCGAGGGCCGAGACCCGGGAGGCGGCTGCCGACGTCGGCTCGATGCCCTCCTCAGCGATCGTGCGGACGAGCTCGTGGACGAGGAAAGGAACACCGCCCGTCAGCTCGTGGCACGCCCTCGCGAAAACCGACTCCACCTCCGCGCCGAGCCCCAGCCGCACGAGCTCGGCCACCGCCCGCTCACTCAGTGGTGCGAGTACCAGGATCTCGGCCGACGGGTCGGCGGTGAGCGCCGCAAGCAGTGGCGAACCCTCAGGCGAGTCGGCCGGCCGCGCCGCGGCGACTACCGCGATCGGCAACTCGGCAAGCCTCTGCACGAGGTAGTTGAGGAACCGCAGAGAGGCCTGGTCGGCCCAGTGGGCATCGTCGATACAGAGCAGCAGGGGGGAGCGCCGGCCGAGGTTCGCGCACAGCCAGTAGAGCCCGTGCAGGATCGCGAACGAGGGGTCCAGCAGCGCCTCGTTCCCGTCCTCGTCCGGTGTTGGGACGCCGAACAGCCGCGCCGACCGCCCCGCCGCACCCGCAAGCAGCTCGATTCGCTCCGGCGGCGATGCCGCGACCAGCGGTGCCTCGAACAGCTGGCGGACGAGACCGTATGCGAAGTCCCGTTCGAGTTCCGAGCCGCGCCCGCTGAGCGTCACCAGCCCGAGCTCGCGGCCGCGCCCTGCCGTCGCCAGGACCAGACGCGTCTTTCCGATACCAGGCGGACCCTCAAGCAGCAGCAGCGAACCATTCCCGGCGGCAGCGTCCCACAGGCACTGGTCGATCCGGGCGAGAGCGGTGTCTCGCTCCAGAAGCGCTAGCCCATCCTCACCCGCGGCCACCGACGCCGATCGTACGCCGCCAAAACTCCTCGGTCCACCCCCCAAATGACAGGTGGTCTTCCACGTCGCGAAACCGATCCCGCCGCGCGATCCTCGCACGGCGTCGGCGCTGTGCAAGCCCAAATCGCAGAAATCAAGGAGACCGCGACATGCTCGAACACCACGCCATCGAGGCCGCCACGTCGGAAGCGCTGCAATGTCCGAACTGCGGCCTGCCGGCAGCGATTACCGACCGCTTCACGTTGCACGGGTCGCCGGGCCCGGTCGAGCACGTCAAGCTGGTGTGCGTTGTCGGTCATTGGTCTACACCGCCGATTGAGTCGCTGCCGCGCCGGCTAGACGAGCCTCGCGACGTCGACGCGACGTGCGTGCCTACAGGCGCCAACGTGTGAGAGCCGCCATGACCCACGCCACCCGGAGCGCCGTCGATCTCAGCGACCAACAGGACCTGGTCGTGATCTATCTCGGCATGCGCGTCCGAACGCTGCGCGGGATGCGAACCCTGCGCCGGATCGGGAAAGAGATCGAGCACGCCGCTGCCGCCAAGCCCGACGGGCTGCTCCGACATGAGATGCTGTGGTACTCGCTGGTCCCGCCGCACGGGGGGATGCGCCAATACTGGCGCGACTTCGACGCCCTCGAGCGCTGGACCCGCTCACTCCCGCACAAGCAGTGGTGGGGCGCATTCCTGCGCGACTCCCGCGGCACCGGCTTCTGGCACGAGACCTACTTTCTGCACGGCGGCATCGAGGCGATCTACGTTGACGTGCCGGAACCGTTGGGCTTGCTCACCTTCGCGCCAGCGAAGCCGGCGATCGGGACGATGTTCTCCGCTCGCCGACGCGCCGGGCTCGAAGGCGACGAACTCGCTCCTGTCGTCCCCGAAGCAGAACTCGAGAGACGCCCGCGAAGCACCGAGCCGCCAACGAAGCAGGTCTCGGCCCCCGCCCAACCATAGTCCCGGAACCAGCCACGAGCGCGCACGCATCGTGTCGCACGCGGATGCGTCCGATCGTTGCTGGGGGCGCTAACTCAAGGTCGGGAGGCTGCTGCACGAAAGCGGTCACCACCGCGTCGACGTCAGCACTGCCGCAGTAGGCGGAGGTTGTCGCGCAAATCTGCGGAGTTGTGCAAGCACACAACCCGCCCGAGCGCCGCGCGACGCAAGACCCCTGATTCCCGGGGGGTTGGTCGAGAAACGTGACTCATTTTCGCGTTTCTCGACCAGCCTCATCCTCGGCGGATCCGCGCCATGTGCTCCGCCCACAACCGACCGCGCCGCGTCGGGTTTTGTGCGTCAGCCTCAGCCCAAAGCGGAAGACGGGCGATGCTTGTCGTCTGGGTGAGGTGAGCCGCTCGGCGCTGGGCCGGACAACCGAATCATGCCGGTCCCTCGTTCCTCCCGTGTTCGGGGCGGGTGGTGTGGGGGCGGCCAATGGCCTAATGTGCGCATGGGCTGGCGCGCGAGCGAAGCGCCACGGGACTGGCATGTCGGAAGACATCAGATACAGGCTCGCGGACTATGACGGCGGGCTGGAGGCGCATCCCGTACCGGAGCGTGCCGGGGAACTCCGGCTGGTCGGGTCTTGGTGGGAGCTTCGCTTTAAGCACACGTTCGAGATCGCCAACGGCGAGCTCACTGACTATCTGCTTGAAGCTCTGGCTGTCGACGACAAGTCTTGTCTCGTCTCGATTCGCGATGGGGAGGGCGAGAGGGAGATCTTGTGCTCGTTCGTCCTCCCCGCCACGTCTGCCGGTCGCTTTTCATGCGATCTCGATGAGCGATTGCGCGAGCTCGCAGCGGCCGCGGTCGAGGCAGGGGCCGAATCGGGTCGTGGCTCACCCGACTGGGGACAGGGCGACGGGGTGGCGACGGACTTCCCCGTCCGAATGCAACCGAGCGCCGGCGAGCGGTTGGAGATCGTTCCGTGTGATGCGGGATCGTCCTGGAGCAAGCTCGGTCTTGGCGCGCGAAGCAGGTTGGTGGTCTCGGGGGCCGCCCCCTTGGTTCCTGACCTATACGAGCTGCGCTCGCCAGGTGGGCTCGTTGGGCTGCTCGCCTTCGGCGGTGAGGCGGGGCTGGCGTCTATGGCTGGCTCTGACGGTTCTTGGTCTCTGAAAAAGCGACACCGCATCGGATGGGACCTCGACATCGAGTCCCCGGACGGACATCAGATTGGCTCGTATTCGGGCCGCCGCTGGCTGCCAGGAGGAACGATTTCGCTGATCGACGGACCGCATGTTGATCTCAGGCGGGTAATTAATGGTCACCACATGCTGCGGGTCGTCGGGGAGCGAGACTGGTTCCTCGACATCCGAACATCCGGATCGCGCACCGGCCTGACAATGGCTATCGCAGTCCTTTCTACTCCGATGTCGACCACCGAATGTGTCGTCGTCACATTTACTGCCTGCGCAGTACTTGTGCTCGACATGAGCGGGATACGCATAGCGGGCGTCGGCGGATAGCTGCTCACGTTGAAACCGCCATCGCCCCGCCACCCCGGCACGAGCGCGAATGGAGCGTGATCGGCGTCTCGTGCTCGAGAATCGGATCATCGTCGGGACCGACGACAGCCACCCCGAACTCCCACGGCCGGGTTATCACGACGTTCAGGTCCCAAGGAAGGGAACGACTGGACAATCAACTTCTCGCACGGTGGCGCCCGCCGCCGCCCATCGACCACGCAGGGCCGAGGAAGGCCGCAGCGGGTAGCGCCAATGTTGGCGGCGGACATTTCCGACACAGCAAGCGAGGGCATCAGCCACATAAAACGGTAAATGCCAACGGAAGATCCGTGCTCGGGGGGCTAAAGGTTTCCGCCAGAATGTCGACACATGTTCGAGCGCCAGGCATTGCAGCCAACCGCAAGAAGACAAGTGCCATCATGAGGAGTCACGTGCCGCGTGGAGTTCGTCGTTTCTCGCTGCTGTTCGGGGTAGCACTTTGTGCGGGTCTCGGGGGGGCGATCGCCGTCGCGCAGGCGAGCGATAACACGATCAAGCAGACGCTCAACAGCTTCGCGCCGAAGATCGTCAAGGACGAGAGCGCGGTGACAAAGGGACTAAAGGGATATCCGAAGGGCAACGTCATGCCGCTCACGCGTGCATTGCAGCACGAAGTCGGAGACCTCCGCACGCTCAAATCGCGCGTGTCGCACGAGTCGGCGTCCACGGCATCCGGGGCGACGGCAAAGAAGGAGATCATCCAGGGGCTCGGGCTGATCGCGTCGGCCTACGGGACGCTGCGCGACGACGTGGTGGCCGCGAGCGGTGGCCCGGTCCCCGTGGCGCAGGTGACCGCGGCCGTGAACACCGACAAGAAGGGCCGCAAAAAGTTCCTGACCGGTCTGAATCTGCTGGGCGCCCAGTCGACACCAAGTCCGACAACGACGACGACAACAACGACGACGACGACGATGCCGACGACAC
The DNA here is from genome assembly GCA_035499395.1 of Solirubrobacteraceae bacterium. Taxonomy (GTDB): domain Bacteria; phylum Actinomycetota; class Thermoleophilia; order Solirubrobacterales; family Solirubrobacteraceae; genus Palsa-465. The sequence continues at coordinate 5,199 of DATJYY010000204.1, read as the reverse complement.
CGGCACCGACGCCGACCGGTTGCTATCCGTTGACCAGCACGGGCAAGTGCTACCAGCCGGGTGAGTACTGCTCGAACGCAGACCACGGAATGAGTGGAGTCGCCGGCGACGGCGAGGCGATCATCTGCGAGAACAACAATGGCTGGCGCTGGGAACCGCAGTAGGTCCGCTTGTTTTAGCGGCCGGGCCCGGCCACGAGCCGCTGGTATGTGATAGGAGCGCGATCGTGAGCTCTGACGGGCACCGGTTGGGCACGGGCGCGATCCGGGGTGTGCAGCGGCTGCCGAGACGCTCGATGCACGGAGGATCGGGCGTGACTGACTGCTGCCGCCCGGACGGAGTCGTGGCTTCAGCAGCTCGGAGCGACGAGGGCCCCCGGGGCGATGATCGCGCGCGCCTGAGCGGATGTCGTCACGGATTGGGCGACGCCGCGGCGACAACTACCGATGCTAAAGGAGAATCCTGTTCGAGCTGATCGTGGATGGGATCGCAGGGTAAGGAGCAGGTCGAAAGGAGCTGCCCCGAGACAGTCGAGTCCCGCTCATAAACGCCTCACGTTCGGCGTATCTGCGCCTTCGGCGCCGGTCCTGGACGACTCATTTCGTGATCTGGCCGGCGCTGGTCACGCCACTCCCTTGGCGACCAACCGCAGGCGCGCGAGGACGCAGTGAAAGCCTCCTACGAGCAAGCATGCGGGCTAGGGGCGGTATCGCCGGCGAATAGACTGGCGGGGGCTGTCTGATGGAGACGAACGTCCGCACTCCGCAGGATGTGTTCATGCAGCCGCAGCACCTCGTGGTGCCGCCGTTCCAGCGACCGTATGTCTGGGACAAGGAGGAGCAGTGGGCGCCGCTGTGGCACGATGTCCGGCGGCTGGCGGAGCTCAAGCTCGCTCAGACGGCCGGGGATGCCAGGCACTTTCTGGGTGCGATCGTGGTTCAGGCGCAGGAGCCGATCCTTGGAGATCTACAAGCGACAGCGTCATCGATGGCCAGCAGCGCCTGACGACCTTGCAGCTGCTCATGGACGCAACCGCGGGGGCGCTCGAGGCGGTCGGCGAAGACGCACTTGCGGGGCAGCTTGATCGACTCACCCACAACGAGGACATCTACGTTCCCGGCGCGGCGGACACGCGGCTCAAGCTCCGCCACAGCAACAAGGATGGCGCCGCGTTCGAGGAGGTGATGGACGCAGAGGTGCCCGTCGATCATGAGACGCTCTCCCATGCGGCGTCACGTGTTGTTCGCGCGCACGAGTACTTCACAGCCGCCGTAACCGAGTGGTTGGATTCAGGGATGGACGGGGCCTCCGAGCGTGCCCAGGCGCTCACGAGCGTTCTCACCCGCGGACTGCAGCTCGTCGCGATCAATCTTACGGTCAACGAGAATTCGCAGGAGATCTTCGAGACGCTGAACGCGCGGGGAACTCCGCTCACGGCGGCGGACCTGATTAGGAATTTCGTGTTCCAGCGACTGGCCGCGGAGGGCGCGAATACACGTGCCCATCTCGATAACTGGCCGTTCGAGACGGAGTTCTGGGAGAAGGAGGTCAGCGTCGGCCGCTACACGATGGAGCGAAGCTCGCTGTTCTTCAACCAGTGGCTGGGCTCGCGGATCGGAGAGGAAGTCAGCCCTCGCGCGACGTTCACCCGGTTCAAGCAGTACGTCGAACAGGTCGAGCTCGAGAACGGGCAGAAGGTCGCAGACCTCCTCCCCGTCATCCGCAGCCAGGCGGAGACCTACGAGGCCTGGACGAAGGCGTCCGATGCTGGCGATCAACAGCTCAGCCGCGTTGAGCTTGCGGTCTACCGGATGAAGGCATCGGATAGCGAACTACTGAAGCCGCTGCTGATTTGGCTTCACGAGCCGGGCCGCGGGCTGCCGGCCGACGTGATTGGCCGAGTCACGGCGGCAGCCGAAAGTTGGCTGGTCCGACGTCAGCTCCTGCGTCTGAGCACCGCGGACATGGGTCGAATCGTGGCGGACATGATCCGTCTGTACAACCACACTCCGACGGCCGACCTGGTTGACAGCATCGAGCTGCCCCTGTCGCGGCTCAACGTGACCAGCACGTACTGGCCAGGGGATCACGAGATCCGTGAAGCGCTGCGGACCGAGCAGGCGTTCCGCCGCTTCAAGAAGGCGCGTCTGCGGATGCTGCTCGAGGCAATCGAGGACGAGTACCGGCGCGGGACCAACCAGCCGCAGGTGCCCCGGCGCGGGTACCCGATCGAGCACATCCTGCCGCAGAGATGGGCCAACAACTGGCCGGTGCACGATGCGGAGGCCGAGGAGGTCCGGGCCGAACACGTACACCGACTCGGAAACCTCACCCTGCTGACCACATCGCTGAACTCGAAGGTGTCGAACGGCCCCTGGACGTCCAAGCGTGACGCGCTGCGGGCTCACGACACCCTGCTACTCAACAGTCGCCTCCTCTCAACAGTCGACGGCACCTGGGACGAGGCCGGCATCGACTCGCGACCCGACGCCATGCTCGACGTCCTATTCGCTATATGGCCGGTCCCGGAGGGACACACGGGGATCGTCGTCGATCCGGAGGAGAAGTCCTCCGGCTGGATCCAAATCAAACACCTCATAGATGCCGGGCTTCTCGCCCCTGGAACCAAGCTGATGTCTCGACAAGGGACGTGGGGAACGCGGACCGCCGAAGTCCGCCCGGACGGTCTGCTCGACGTTGACGGGAAAGCTTTCGAATCCCCCTCCGGGGCGGGTACCTACGTCAGAGGATCACGAGCGAACGGCTGGGGGTTCTGGACCCTGCCCGACGGTCGCAAACTTCGGGATGTCCGCGCCGCCTACACCGCCAAGGATCCCAAGAAGGCAGCACCAGGCTTTGACTGGTCAGCGCTCCACGCCATCCTCGAAGCATTGCCAGCGGGCCACTGGACCACCTATGGCAGCCTGGCAGACGCGGTTGGAACGGCCGCTCAACCTCTCACCGCGCACGTCGCCGGATGCGAACAGTGCACGAACGCCCACCGAATCCTCAACAGCGATGGCAAGCTCGCCCCGAACTTCAGATCGAGCGACCCCGACGACGACCGCGACCCCATGGAGATGCTGCGAGCCGAGGGGGCGCTCGTCAACGGCAAGCCTGACCCCGGCACTACAACTGAGCAGCGACGACCTTCAAGTCCTTATCGAGCAATAACCTGAGGCTGGTTCGGGCTGATTGTTCGAACGACCGGTAGGTATTTACCAAGCGCACAGGTAGGATTGTGCATAACGTCTCAAGCGCCTCCACGACCCGCGCGTTCCGATACCCACTCCTCCTAAGCTCCGTGACAAACCTCGCAATCACCGCCGGGGTCAAGTCCGACGCCTCCAACCCCTCAGCCGCGAGCCACCCGCTGAGCTGCGCCATCACGCGCGCCTGCTCGTACGCGGAACCCGACGCGTAGTGCAAGCGCTCCAACTCCGACACGAACCCGGGCGCCACCGCGAGCGGCCCGACCACCCGAACCCGCGATGCCGCAACCCCCATCACGACCTCCCCTCTCGAGAACCGAGAGACGAGCGTCGATCAGAACACGCGGATTATTCCGACCTCAACACCCACCGATCCCGCAACATGCAAGGACTTTCAACGCCACGTCGGCATAACCAGCGCATCGGAATAGATTTCCTTATTCCGAGGTCGGAATAAGTCGGCGTTGCCGCCATGGCTGACTGGCGTCTTGAGGTGGAGCGAATCGAAGGGCCTCCGGGGGCGCGGGTTCTTTACGTTGCGTCAAATTGATCCCGAGGAAATAGCTTGCTAGGCTGCGTGTGTCGTGACTGTCGTTCGACCTCCACGCCGGTTGTCCAAGGAGGCCCGTCGTGAGCAGCTCGTTGCGGCGGCGATGCCGATAGTCGCCGAGCAGGGTTTTGGCGAGTTCTCGCTTGATGAGATCGCTGATCGTGCGGATGTCACTCGTAATCTCCTCTATCACTACTTCCCGCGGGGTCGCGACGATGTCGTGCTCGCTGTGGTCGATCGGGCCTGCCGCGAGTTGAGCGAGGACTGGGTGGTCGACGAGAGTCTCCCGCTGTCCGATCGGCTGACCGCAAATTTCGCTCGGACGATGGGTCAGGCGCTTGCGCCGAGCGTCGCGTGGCGGGTCTATCGGCGAGCACGTGCGGCTGGTCAGCCGGAGATCGACGAGATCGTCGCTGTTTACACCGAGAGGGTGATCTCGAGTATCTCCCTGAACCACCTAGGGAGGTCGAAGCCACCGGCGCTCGTGCACCTCGCGCTGACCGGCTTCCTCGCCTTTGCCGAGGCTGCTCTCGATGAGGCGCGGATCACGAAGGCACCGCGCAAGAGGGTGACGAAGCTGCTGTCGGACACCCTCGGCGCCACGATCCAGGCCGCGTCGAGCTAACCCGAAGCGCCGGCCGGCGTCAAGACGCCGGCCGGCGCTGAGGGGCCTTCAGGTCAGCTCGCGACCGGGACTAGGTCGGCCGCGCGGTCGCTCGGGTGAGCGGTTTGCAGCAGCGCGAGCTCGTGCTGAACCATCTGCTCGTGCTGGCGCTCGTCCTCGCGTGCTTTGCGGGGGCTCCAGCGCCCGGTCAGCAGTAGCGAGAGGGGTATGAACAGGAGCTGGCCGGCGAAGCACACCCACCACCAGGTCTGCCACTGGCCCGGGCTGTCCTGCTTGGCCGCGGCCACGTGGGCCGCGTTGGCGTGCAGGTAGGCCAGGTCGGCCGGCGGCACGGTCGTGATCGACTTCAGCCGGGTGGCCGCGGCACGGACGTGAGGCCCGGTAGTCCGGAGGAACGCGAGCTCCGCAACGGGGACCTTCGCCAGCGCCTGTAGCCTCATGGCCGCCTGCGCGGGTGGGATCCGCAGCCCCTGTGCGATCTCCGCGACCGCGACTCGCTGTGCGACGACGCTGTTCGGGTTGCTCACGAGTGCTGTTTGCGTGGCGGGCGCGATTGCCCGGGCCGTCACCAGCTCCGAACCGTAGGTCGCGTTCAGAGCGGCGACCTTGGCGACGGACGCGACAGGGACTCCCGATAGCTCGGACGTCGCCTTGGCCTGCGCGAGCCGGTCGCTCGGGTCGCGGGTCAGCGCTGCCAGAGTGGTCGGGTCGACCGTCTGGAGCACCTTGACCTGCGCGGGATACCTGGCCACGATGCTCGCGACTTTCGGTCCCTGGTTGACGAGCGTCGAGGTTGCCGGCACGACCGCGGG
>DATJYY010000203.1:0-3243 GCA_035499395.1 Solirubrobacteraceae bacterium | reverse complement strand
CCGCCCGCCCGGGACCTCCTGCTCGCAGCTCAGCTGCCCGCCGGTCGCGGTGATGCCCTTGACGCCGGTCACGACGGGGAGGTTGAGTTTGTGGGCGACCCGGATCGCGACCTGATAGTTGCCGGCGTCGGCGGACTCGTTGCCGAACAGGATCAGGTCAGGCGGTTCCGGCCGGGCTCGGATCGCTTGAACGATCGCGCTCGCCGTGGCCTGCGGATCCCATTCGTTTGAGCCGTCGGTCACGAGATGAACCGCGCGGTCGATTCCGAGCGCCATCATGTCGCGGAGCTGCTCCTCGGCCTCGGGTGGGCCGAGCGTGAGCACGGTCGAGGAGCCGCCGTGCTGTTCGATCAGGCGGACTGCCTCCTCGGCGCCGCATTCCTCGTGGGGGCTGACCGTGAAACCGAGGTGGCGGGTCGAGATCGCGCGCTCATCGTCGGTCAGCACGATCTTGCCGCCCGTGAGGGGTACACGCTTAACGCACACCAGGACGTTCATCTAGGTCCTGACGCGAGTGTTGTCGGGGTCGAACACCGGGGTCGAGTCGTTCGTGAGGACCGTCACCGGATACTGCTCGCCCATGTACTCGACCGCGAGCTGGTTGCCGACCACCGCTTGCTCGGGCGGCAGGTAGCCCATCAGGAGGTACTTCCCGAGCGACGGTCCCGAGCCTGCGCTGGTCACATACGAGCGGCGGCCCTTGCGGTCGGTTATCGGCTTGCCGTCGCGAGTGAGGATGGGCTCGTGGCCGAGCATGTACCGCTTCGTTCCCGATTGCGAAGCGTGGTCGTCGACGGTCAGCGTGCACATCCGAGCGGCGGGTTCTTCGTCGCGGTGGCGCAGGTGTGCCTCCTTGCCGACGAAGTCCTGGTCCTTGACCTTGCCCCAGGCCATGCCCGCCTCGACGACGTTGTAGTCGCCCTCGAGCTCGGCGCCGTACGCGCGGTAGCACTTCTCCAGGCGACCCGTGGTCCCGTAGACGCCGATCCCGGCGGGGACGATCCCGTGCGGCTCGCCGGCCTCGGCGATGATGTCCCACAGTTTCGCGCCCTGCTCGATCGGGACGTAGAGCTCCCAGCCGAGGTCGCCGACGTACGAGATCCGGGAGGCGATGGCTTGGATGGGGCCGATTTCGATCTGCTTGCAGCGCGCGAACGGCATCCCTTCGTGGGACACGTCGTCGGCGGTGACGCTGGATAGGATGTCGCGGGCTTTCGGGCCCCACAGCCCGAGGGTCGTCCACGCGTTCGTCTCGTCGTGGATCTGAGCCGACCCGTCCTCGGGGAGATGGTCGGCGAACCACTTCTCGTCGGACATCCCGTAGGCGCCACCGGTCACGACGCGGAACACGTCGTCGGCGATGCGCATGATCGTCAGGTCTTGCTTGAAGCCGCCGCTTGGGGTGAGGATCGGCGTGTAGACGACCCGACCTGTTGGTACATCCATCTGGCGCATGGCGACGTTCTGGACCGTTTGGAGCGCGCCCGGTCCGACGACATCGAAGATCGCGAACGCGGTGAGGTCGATCATCGCGGCCCGGTCGCGCATCGCCAGGTGCTCCGCGTTGATGATCGGCGACCACCAGCGCGACTCCCATTCGGCCTCGCGTCTCGTAACGCGGTCGCCGTACTCGTCGAGGAGCGGCGCATTCGACTCGTACCAGTTGGGCCGCTCCCAGCCTGCGCCCTCGATGAACACGGCTTCCAGGGCGCGTTCGCGCTCGTAGAACGGGGAGAGCCGGACTCTTCTATCCGACTCCCACTGCTCGCCGGGGTGGACGATTCCGTACATCTTGTTGAAGCCCTCCGAGGCCCGGGAGACGATGTGCGTCCGGGTCTTCTGGCATGAGTAGGCGCGCGCGATGTTCGACTCGAACACGTCGATCTCGGACTCGCCGTGGACGATCAGCTCGGCGACTGTCTTGCCGGCGCCGGGGCCCTCCTTGATCCAGATCGCCGCCGCCGACCAGAGGCCGCGGGTTTCTGGCGTCTCGCCAAGCAGCGGCATTCCGTCGTAGGTGACCGACAGCACGCCGTTGATCGCGTACTTCACGCCAACGCTCTCGTCGCCGACGATCTCCGGCATCAGCTCGAGCGCGATCTCCATCTGCGGGTCGAAATCGTCTTGCGTGAACGGAAGCTCGGTCGGGGTGAGCGCCGACTCTTCGATGGATGGGATCTCGTCTGCGTCGAGCGTGATCGGGCGGTGGGCGTAGGACCCGATCTCGAGGCCGGTGCCCTCCTGGCGCTCGTACATGTTCGTATCGACGTCGCGGACGATCGGATACTCGATCATGCCGGTGGTGTTCGCAAACCGCGGCACCGGCCCGATGTCGATCATCTGGTGGATCATCGGCGTGAGCGGGATCGAGGCGCCGGCCATGCGGGCGATGCGGGGGCTCCAGGCGCCGCAGGCGATCACGATCAGGTCGGCGTCGAAGTCCCCCTTGGTCGTCTTGACCCGGGTCGCGCGGCCGTTCTCGACGTCGATTCCGAGGACCTCGGTGTTCGCGGACACCTTCATGCCGGCCGCTTGGGCGCGCTCGCGCATGATCGTGCCGGCGCGGAGCGAGTCGACGACGCCTGCGCCGGGCGTGAAGAATCCGCCGAGGACCAGCGTCTCGTTGATGTACGGGACCTTGTCCTTGATCTGCTGCGGGGTGAGCAGCTCGACCGGTTCGATGCCCCACGACTTGGCAGACACGACCCTTCGCGTGAGCTCCTGCATCCGCTCGTCGGTGCGCGCGATCTCGATCCCGCCGCTTTCGACGAACACGCCCAGGTCCTTGTACTGACGCATGCTCTCGAGCGTCAGCGAGGTCATCTCCTTCGAGTGATCGACGGGGAAGATGAAGTTCGAGGCGTGCCCGGTGCTGCCGCCCGGGTTCGGGAGCGGGCCCTTGTCGATCATCGTGATGTCGGTGACGCCGAGGCGGGTCAGGTGGTACGCGAGGCTGTTGCCGACGATGCCGGCCCCGATCACCACGACCCGTTTGTTGTTTCCCGCGCCCACGGTCATGCTTGCTCGCCGACCCCTGATATATCAGATGGATGCCAGGAAGGGGAGCTAAGTAGCTTCGGGACGTCTTTTAGCCCGCGGACATCGGAGGTGGGGGCGGATGGGTTGATGCGGACGCGCCGATTGCGGTCAGGGCGCGGACGCTTGGGTCGGCAACCCGGCTAACGGCGCACTCGCGCGCCTCCATCCGCCGAAAGCGGAGTTAGCCACACGGGGGGTGGCTGA
>DATJYY010000202.1:0-11761 GCA_035499395.1 Solirubrobacteraceae bacterium | reverse complement strand
CCATCGCGTCGGGGAGCTGGTGGCGGACAGCGCCGACTTGCAGCACCATCACGCTGACGGCGTGCGCGACGATGTCGTGCAGCTCGCGCGCGATCCGCGCGCGCTCCTCGGCCACGGCGACGCGGGTCGCTGCATCCCGCTCATGCTCGGCCTGGGTCGCACGTGACTCCGCCACGTCGGCCTGCTCGGCCCGCGCGCGGACGGCAAAGCCCGCGACCCAGCTGATCGCGAAGTCGAGGGGGATGAAGACGAGCTGGCTGACTGAGTGTCCGGGGATGTTGTAGACGAGGGTCGCCGTAGCACCGATGACGACCGCCAGGCCGACGCCCGCCTGGCGGAGGTCACGGAGGTTCCCGAGGAGGAATGCGGTCGCCAGCCCGATCGGGAAGAGGGACTCGGGGTACGGGATCAGCAGCGGGTCGACGAACGAGATTCCCGCGGCTAAAAGCCAGTACGCCGCCGGTCCGGCAAACGGAAACCATCGCCGCGCGAAGATCGGTAGCACCAGGATCGCGAGCGCGGGAAGGCAGAACCACAGCGTCGTTGTCGGAGCTCCGGGCGAGCCGCGTCCGAGCACCACGTCGAGGATCGCCACGATCGCCAGGAGCGCGATCAGCAGGTCGAACCAGTACGTACGGGCGAGATGTTCGATCCGGCTCACGTGGTGAACGTACTCCACCCCCGCGGCTCCCGCCTCCTACCTAGGTAGGAGTCGAAATCGTCGGAGGGTAGGAGCCGCAATCCGGCCTGGCGACGATGCCGATCTCGCGATCGCACCTTAGGTTCGTCGCATGGCACAACGAGGGACCGCACGCGAGGCGCGACCGAGCGCCGCCGGCCCGGCTAGGAGGAACTTCATGCTCAACTCGATTCTCCGCACTTCCGAGGCGGTCACCTCGACTCAGGCAGTTGCCTTGCGTGAGGTGCGCAAGGTGTACGGCCGGGGCGACGGATCGGTCGTCGCTCTCGACGGGGTCACGGTCGGCCTCGCGCGCGGATCGTTCACAGCTTTGATGGGCCCATCGGGCTCGGGCAAGAGCACGTTCCTGAACGTGGCGGCGGGGCTGGACCGGCCGACGTCGGGCACGGTCACGCTCGCCGATACCGAGCTGGCGGGACTGACCGAGCGGCGGCTGACGATCCTGAGGCGCGAGCGGATCGGGTTCGTCTTTCAGGCCTTCAACCTGCTGCCCTCGCTCACCGTGGCTCAGAACATCGGCCTGCCGCTGCGCCTCGACGGTCACCGTCCGCGGCGCTCGACGGTGCGCGAGGTCGCGGCGCGCGTCGGCCTGGAGAAGCGGTTGCGCGACCGTCCCTCGCAGCTGTCCGGCGGACAGCAGCAGCGCGTCGCGATCGCCCGGGCGCTCGTCACCCGGCCCGAGGTCGTGTTCGCCGACGAGCCGACCGGAGCGCTCGACACCCGCACCGGACGCGGGGTGCTCGCGCTGTTGCGCGACATCGTCGACCAAGACCGCCGGACCGTGGTGATGGTCACCCACGACCCCGTGGCCGCGGCGTACGCCGACCACGTGATCGTGCTCGCCGACGGACGCGTGGCCGCGACGCTCGAGGCTCCCAGCGCCGACGACGTCGCCGAGCAACTCGCGCATCTGGGGGGCTGAGCCATGCTGCGTCTATCGATCCTCAGCGCCCGCGGCCGCCTCGGCACGTTCGCCGGCGCCCTGATCGCCCTCTTCGCCGCATCCGTGCTCGCGATGGCCTGGGGCATGCAACTCGAATCGATGCTCCGCACCCATCCGCCCGTCGAGCGGTACGCCGGCGCCGCGGCGGTCGTGGCCGGACAACAGAACGTCGGCGCCGACCACGACGTGCCGCTCACCGAACGCGCGCGGGTCAGCACCGCGCTCACCGCTCGCCTGGCAGGGCTGCCGGGCGTCCGGGCCGCGATCGGCGACGTGTCGGTGCCTGCCCGGCTCGGCGACCGCGCTGCCGTCGCCCATGGGTGGTCAAGCGCCGCGCTCACCCCCTACGTGCTGAGCGCCGGGCGCCCACCCGCCCGACCCGACGAAGTCGTCACCGGCTATCCCGCCGCGCTCGGCGCGCGGCTGCCGCTCGCATCGACCGCGCGCACGCGCATGGTCACCGTGGTCGGCGTCGCTCGCACCCGCCATCCCGTCACCCAGGAGAGCGCGATCTTCCTCACCGACGCCGAGGCAGCCGCGCTGGCCGGCCACCTCGGGCGAGTCGACGCGATCGGCCTGCTCGCCGGGCCCGGCTTTGACATCAACCGCGTGCGCGCCGCCGCTTCGGGAGCACAGGTGCTCACCGGCGTGGCCCGCGGGCAGGGCGAATACCCCGAGCTCGCGGAGACCCGCACCACTCTTATCCCCGTCACAGCGGCCTTCGGCGGACTCGCGCTGTTCATCGCCATGTTCGTCGTGGCCAGCACCTTAAGCCTCTCAATCCAGCAGCGCGAGCGCGAAATCGCGCTGCTCAGGGCGGTCGCCGCTACGCCCGGGCAGATCCGCCGCATGATCGCCTGGGAAGCGGCGATCATCGCCCTGATCGGCTCGGCCGCCGGGATCTGGCCCGGGATCGTGCTCGGCCGCACGCTCGCACACGGGCTCGTGCGCCACGGCATCGCCCCGCCGAACTTCACCCTCAACTACGACTGGCTCCCCGCCGCCGCCGTGATCGGCTGCGCGGTCGCCACCTCGCTGCTCGCGGTCCTGGCCGCCGGGAGGCGCGCCGCCCGCGTGCCGCCAACCCTCGCGCTCACCGACGCCGCAGTAGAGCCGCGGCTGCTCGGCCCGGGGCGGATGATCGGCGGGCTGCTCGCGCTCGCCGGCGCCGTGCCGCTGTTCACCGTGTCGGTCACCACCAGCACGCCCGAGACCGCCGCGGCGACAGCGGAAATGACCGCGATCCTCCTCGTCGTTGCGGTCGGCTTCCTGGGACCGATCTTCGCGTACGTGATCGCCCGGCTGCTGGCGCCGGCGCTCGGGGCGCTCTCGCCCGTCGGCGGCTTCCTAGCCTCCGCCAACCTGCGCACCGCCGCCCGGCGCTTCTCCTCGGCCAGCACCCCCTTGGTGCTCACCGTCGCCATGAGCTGCACGCTCCTGTTCAGCACGACCACCATCGAGCACGCCATCACCCAGCAAAGGCACGCGGCCCTGACCGGCCAGCTCGCCATCACCACCGCCGGTCCGGGATTGCCCGCCGCAGCGCTGGCCGACGTGCGCGCCACCCCCGGAGTACGCTCGGCCGTCGCGCTCACCTCGACCACGCTCGGCCCCGGCCTGGGCGACTCCGGCGATACCCTCCCCGCCCAGATCCTCGCCGGCGGGCAGGGCGGCGGCCTCGACGTCGGCGTCACCGCCGGATCCTTGAACGCCCTGTACGGCAACACGATCGCGCTCGGGCGCCACCGCGCCAATGCCGCCCACGCCCACATCGGCGAACGCGTCCAGATCATGCTCGGCGACGGCACACTCGCCCACGCCACCGTCGTCGCGATCTACAGCCGCGATGTGGCCTTCGGAGACGCTCTCTTGGCCCCCGAGCTCGCCGCCGGCCACCAAACGATCCCGCTGCTCGGGACGATCCTCATCCAAACAGACCACCCCGCCGGAGTCGCCCGACGCCTCCACGCCCTCGCTACGCGCTATCCCGGACTGAAGATCAGCGACCGCGCATCACTGGCCACCGCCACCGACGCCGACCGCGAGATGAACCGCTGGTTCGGCCCCCAGTTCGTCGCCGAGATCTTCGCCTTCACCTCAATCGCCGTGATCACCACGCTGATCATGATCGCGCTCCGGCGCCGCCGCGAGCTCGGGCTCCTGCGGCTCGTCGGAGGCACCCCCCGCCAGGTCCGGTCAATGGCCCGGTGGGAGGCCGCCCTGATCATCACCATCGGCCTCGGCCTCGGCCTGGCGATCGCCGCCATTGCACTGCTGCCACTCAGCAACGCCCTCAACGGCGGCGTCCCATACGTGCCCGCCCGCCCGTTCCTGGCGATCATTGGCGTAACAGCGATCCTCGCCCTGCTCGCCCTCACCCTGCCAACCCGGCACGCGCTGCGCGCGCGGCCGATCGAGGCGATCGGGGCGCGAGAGTAGACCTCCGGTCGGCACCTGGCAGCTCCCAAGCGTCCCTGCCCGAGCGGCAAACCTTCCCTTCATCCTAATCAGGTGAGGTGGGAAACGCCGGATAGCCCCGCCCCATAGGGCAGATTGCGCGGAAGACCTCCACGTCATGCAACGTAAGGCTCGATCATCGGAGGAACCATGAAGACCGCGACGCTCAGCCAGTCGACAAGCCGCCGCACACAGTGGAACGCTTCCGTGCTTCCGGTCCACGCCGTCTCCGGTGCAGCTCGGCTCATCCTGTCCTCTGCGCTGTTGACGTCGCGGCTCGTGCCGCGGAAGGTATCCATGCTCGGCTTGATCGGCTACCCGGTGTTCTCGGTCGGCACGGTCCTGGCCATGTTCAACCTGATCAACGTCACTCACGGCGCCGGGATGCTCGCGCTGGTCCCCGGTGGCTCTTCGAGTTGATCCTCCCGATCTGGCTCGTCGCCAAAGGGATTCGCCTCCCGCGGATCACAGATGAGGCCCACTGAAGCCAACATCCGCCACCAATAGCTGTCGTCGGCTGCAGCAGTTGGCTCCACTCCAGCCTGACCTCGTGCTCAAGCACGATCTCGCCATCGTCACAGCGAACGACGCCTTCGCCCCCGGACAGCTCGATCAACACGGCAGGCCACGACTGAACTCTCGCTACCGGAACGCCTCGGAGCATCCGGACCGAACCCATCTCACGAGTCTGCCTTGCGGCGATCCCTCGGGGCGCGCAAGCCACCATTCAGGGTCGCGTCGGTCTGTCTATCGCATGCGCTGGAGAGTCGCGTCGATGTCGGCGGTCAGGAGGTACAGCTCGAGTTGGTCGGGATCGTTCGGATCGAACGGATGAAATCCGAGTCGTTCCCACCAGGTACGAGCGCCTTGGGTGAGGGCGCTGACGACGACCGCTCGGGATGCCGCCTTCTCGTTGAGCTCGACTGCGGTGGCGAGAACGTGCGCAGCGAGCGTGGTCCCGATCCCTAACCCTGGTCGAGCGCCTCGCTGAACGCCACCGCGGCTTCGCGCGAGAGCCGAATGCTCGAGCGCTCGGCAAGGATCTCCTCGGCTTTTGCCGCTGCGGCCTGGACGACGAATGCGGAGACGTTCAGATGCGAGGCGGCGGCTGCCCGTTCGAGCAGGAGCTTGTCCGCCGGGTCGACCCTTATCTGAAGCCGCTCTTCCTTGATCGTTGACGTGTACTCACAATGGCAGTACAGCAGCGGATCGTCAAGTTCATCCCACGATGGCGCGTGAGGGTGTCCCGCTCGTCGTGATCCAGCGCCAGCTAGGGCATATCCAACACGCCAACCTCGGGATCACTCTATCTGCAGGGCATCGACACACGGGAGTTATCTGCACCGTTCACGGACGGCCGTCACCGACGATCTCAGCGACCGCCGGCCTTCAACTGAGGCGATAAATCACGCACGATCGGGTCGGCCAAATACCAGCCTGGCCGACCCGATCCCGCACCCCAGCGTGGCGACTTGCGAGACTGGCGAAAGCTCGCGGGCCTGGACCTGCGTCCGTGCTCGCGCGTGTACGTGGTGGTGCTCTCGTGGCTGCCTTTTGTCCCGGGAGGAGCGATCTCGGACAGGGCTAATGCTGGGCTCCCGATGTTGGTCGTAGCCCCGAGCGGAAGCCTTGTGGTTTCCGGATCGCGTAAGTTGGTGCGAGACCAGACGGTCACACTGCGTACGAGAAAGGGGCCGATGTGGCGACCGAAGACGTAGGCGCTCTGCCTCCGCCGGCCTTCGCAGGCGGATCGGGAGCGATTACGACGACGCCGGTGGTCGGTGAACCAGTCCGGGAGTATGCGGATGTATTCGTTCCGGGTGAGGAGGAGCTCGAGGACGGCGAGCTGCGGGTCACGGTGCTCGGGAGCGGCAACCCGTGGGTGACGCGGGCGCAGGCGTCGGGGAGCATCCTTGTCGAGGTCGGGAATTCTGAGTGCGATCTGTTCGTGCTCGACCTGGGGACCGGGTCGCTGGCGAACTTCGCGAGCCTGAAACTGCCGGTGAACAAGCTCGACAAGGTGTTCATCACGCATCTTCATGCCGACCACACGCCCGATCTGATCACGCTGTTTGGGAGTTATCGAAAGTCGGGGCGCGTCGACCGCGGGGTGCATGTATGGGGGCCGAGCGGCTCAGAGCCGCGGTTCGGGACCGAGCACTTCGTCAATGCGATTCGCGAAGCGTGCAATTGGGACTCGGAATCGACGCGGTCGATCCACGCCGAGGAGAGCTTCAAGCTCTCGGTGACCGAGTTCGATTACGCGCAGACGCAGGTCGTGTACGAGGCGGACGGCGTCACGATCACATCCTTTCCGGTCGTCCACGCGCTCTCGGGAGCAGTCGGCTACCGGATCGACTTCGCGGGCCTGACGTTCGTGCATTCAGGGGATACGCGTCCCGGATGGCCACTCGTGCACGCCTGCGAGGGCCGCCCCGTCGATCTACTCATCCATGAGTGCTTCCCGCCGGCGGAGGTGATCGCGGCGGGGATGGGGATGCCGATCGAGCGCGCGACCGTGATCCTCAATCAGGCGCATACCTCGCCACGGGGGGCGGGCAAGGTCTTCTCTCTCGTCAAGCCCCGGATGGCCGGGCTATGGCACACGCAGCTCGCGCCAGCGAGCACGCCGCTGATCTTCGAGGACCTGCGCAAGGTCTACGACGGCCCCGTGGTTCAGCTCCAGGACCTGACCGTCTTCAATGTCACCACGGAGGCAGTCGTCGCCAGACAGGCGCAAGTCGAGTCCCAGCCGCA
Source organism: Solirubrobacteraceae bacterium (assembly GCA_035499395.1). Classification (GTDB taxonomy): domain Bacteria; phylum Actinomycetota; class Thermoleophilia; order Solirubrobacterales; family Solirubrobacteraceae; genus Palsa-465. Next base: position 4,904 of record DATJYY010000202.1, on the reverse strand, counting down.
ACCCGTCCCCGGGAAGCCGAGGACCGAACCGACGGCCCGTCCCCCCGCGCAGCCCGACTGGTGGGCGGACGCGCTCATCCCCCTCGACGACGTCCTCGCGCTCCCCTAGTCCGCGAGCCGAACGGGAGGCCCGGTCGCACCGGCGACTCGCGTCTCACGACAGCTCCCCGTCATGGCGTGAGACCGGCGCGTGCGGCACCCCACAGCCGCGAAACGACGCTCGCCGCGGCCACTCCGATCGGGCGAGCCGCTCGAGTGCCTCTCCCCGGCGCCTTCTCGCCCGTCGGGTCTAATGCCTCTAAAGGGCGCGACTTCCCCGCCGGCTGAGAGGAGCCCGCAGTGACCAGCAACCCCCGCGCCGTAGCCGTCGTCCGCGTCAGCGCCCAGGGCGAGCGCCCCGAGGAGCACTTCCACTCTCCCGACGTGCAGCTCGCCAGCGCCAAGCGCTGGGCGCGCAGGCGCCGAGAGCTGTTCGTCGCCCACTTTCCCGAGATCGACGTTTCGGGCAAGCGCCCGCTCGTCAAGCGCCCCGGCCTGCTCAAGGCCGTCGAGATGGTCGAGGCCAAGCAGGCCGACCACATCGTCGTCGCCTACTTCGACCGGCTGGTGCGGTCGCTGAAGGTGCAGCTCGAGGTGATCGAGCGGGTCGAGACGGCCGGTGGCGAGATATTCGCGCTGGACCACGGCAAGCTGACCAAAGGGACCGCCGCCACGCGGCTGTCGACGAACATGATGGGCGCGGTGTTCCAGTACTTCGCCGAAGTGACCGGCGAGAAGGTGACGGCGGCGCAGGCGCGGCGCCGTGGCCACGGCGCAGGCGCGCGCCGTGGCGCGCGGGGTGCTGCCTAACTCGCGGATCGTGCCCGGGTACGTGCGCGGCGAGGACGGCGTGCTGGTGGTCGTGCCCGGGCTGGCGCCGGTCGTGCGCGAGGTATTCCAGCGCCGCGACCGGGCCGCGACGATCGTCCAGCTGCAGGCGTTCCTGCTCGAGCGCGGGATCGAGCGGTCGGTTGCCGGCGTGGCGTCGATGCTGCACTCGCGGGTCTATCTCGGCGAGATCCACTTCGGCGACTTACATAACCTGAACGCGCACGAGGCGATCATCAGGGATCGTGGCCTGTTTGAGCGCGTGCAGCGGCGGACGGTCTCGCGCGGGCGCCAACCCAAGTCTGAGCGGCTGTTGGTGCGCCTCGGTGTGCTGCGTTGCGGGACCTGTGGGTCGCGGATGGTGATCAACACCTACAGCGGCAACTATCGCTGCGGCGAGACGAGCGCGAACCCGTGCCAGCGGCGGGCGGCGGTCAAGGCCGGCCGCGTGGAGAAGATGGTGCTGGACGCGGTCCGGGCGCACTCGGCCAGAGCCGGCGTGCATGGAGGTGCGTCGCCCTGGGAGCGGATCCGTGAGGCGGACGAGGCGATCGCACGCGCCAACGCGGATCTCGACGACACGATCCGGCAGCTCTCAGAGCTTGGATTGTTTGGGCCGGCCTGTGAGCCAGGAGACCTTTGGAGAAACTGACGAAGACCCTCGATCACGCGCACACTGCCCGGGCCCGACTCGGTGATGTGGGCGAGAGCAACCTCATCGGTCCTGACGAGATCGACAAGCTGAGCGACCCCGCGAAGCGGCTCGCGGCTTGGCGACGGCTGATCAGCGACACCGTCCAGTCCGTTACGGTCGCGCCGGCGATGACGGTGGATGGGCGCCCCAGTCGCCTCTGGGACCCTCGCCGGATCGACATCAAGTTCCTGGGCAAGCTCGCGCGTGACCCGGTCGAGCCTGCACTGGACCCGCGTGCGGTCGCGCCGCGGCGGCCGCAACATCGATAGCTCCACCGTGGGCCAGAGCGGTGTGCTTGCAAGTCGCCGCCGGTCGGGCCGCCAGCAAGCTCCTCGGCGACTCCCGCAACCTTGGCAAAGCAGGCCCTTGGCCGATCCCGCCAGATGCCCGCACGGTCGACGACACTGTGATGCCCGAGTTTGGCGAAACGCAGGTTCCTCGCATTCGCGGCCAACAGACCTGTCGCCGCATGAAAGCGAGGCCGCGGATCGGCCTCGCGCTGGCCGGTCGCGCGTACGCGCGGAGAACGCAAAGCAGGAACGTCAGCCCGATCGGCGCCGACATCCGACGGTCGACGACGCGGCGCGCCTCGCTGCTGAGGCGATTTGCGAGGCTCTCGTTCAGGTCGGAGTGGCGCCCTCCTTTGGTACCAGCGCGTGCACGCTGGGGATCTAGGTCATCGGTGGACCGTTCGGCCGATCAGGGCCTGATCTGGTAGAGGACGTTGAACGGGTTCTCGAGCGGCAGTTGGCGGACTTCCGAGAACCCGGCCTCGTTACATAGCTCACGCACTTTTTCGGGTGGGCAGCCGCAGGTGCCCAGTCCGGCGCCGTCGTGCGCGAGCGAGGTGGTCATGCAGTAGAGGACGCTGATGCCGTAGAGCAGCGTGCCGATTGGGCCGGTGTTGTCGGCTGGGTCGTCGGCGCAGTTCATCTCGAGCATCAGGTAGGTCCCGTCCGGCTTGAGCGCGCGTCTGATCGCGCGCAGCAGACCGACGGGGTCGATCGTGTCGTGCACGACGTCGAACGTTGAGATCAGGTCGTATTGCTCGGGCAGGCCGTCGGCGGCGTCGAGCAGCTCGAAGCGGATTCGATCGGTGAGCCCGGTCTGCTCGGTGGCGCGCCGAGCTCGGTCGATTGCTGCGTGGAAGGAGTCGTAGCCGACGAATGTGGAGTGTGGGTAGGTTTGCGCGAGCTTGATCAGGGCGTGCCCGGCGCCGCAGCCGATGTCGGCGTAGCTGGCGCCGGCTTGGAGTTTCTCGTACGCTCCGTCGACGGCGGGGATCCATTGTTGGACGAGTTGGTGCTCGTAGGAGGGGAGCGAGAAGCGGCGTATGCCCTCGAAGGTGTCGTCGGGGTAGGCGGTCTGGGGGACTCCGCCGCCGGACTGGAAGGCTTCGGTGAGGCGGTCGAGCATGCGCAGTTCGCCGCTGAGCGCCTGGTAGCCGCCGGCGACGAAGAAGGGGCCGCCCTCGACCGCGAGCACCTCGGCGTGTTCGGCGGGCAGGGTGAAGCTCGCACGTTCGCGGTCGTGTTCGAGATAGCCGGCGACGTGCATGCCGTGGAGCCATTCGCGGGTGTAGCGCTCACTCACACCGGCGCGCTCGGCCAGCTCGGCGCTGGTCGCCGGCCCGGCCTTGGCGAGCGCGTCGAACAGGCCGAGCCGGTCGCCGAGGATCGCGAGCACGGTCGCCATCGTGCCGGCGAGGTCGCCGAGCACCTTGCCGGCGAAGTCCTGGACGCGCTCGGGGTCGATCGCGATGTCTGTCGTCATCGTCTGCTCCAGTCGTGTCGGTGATCGAGGCGGTGTTACTGATCCCAGGCCTGCACGCCCTCCCAGCGAGCGATCTTGCCGTCGCGGAGCTCGATCAGCGCGTTCTCGCGCACCACCCCGCCTTGCGGGTACTCGCAGCGGATCGCGATCGCGCCACGATCGCCGGCGATCAGCCCGTCGATGACGGTCGTCTTGATCCCACGTTCGGCGACGCCGCGCATCATCTCGGCAGCCGCGTCGCGCCCGTGGCGCAGAGTCGGGGAGCTCGGCGGCGTTCGCTGGTCGATCTCGACCCACTCGACGTCATCGCAGAAGAAGGCGAGCTGTGCGTCGGCATCGTGTGTGCTGTCGGCGACGGCGTGTTTGAACGCATCGAGGTCGAACTGTGTTTGAACGGTCATCGCTGCTCCTCTCGTTGATTGCTGGCGACAGCCTCCACAGCGTCCGTCAACGCAGCGCAATCGGCGCGCAATCGCTTCGCAAGCGCATGTCCGCCGCGGCTATTGGGGTCTACGCTTGCGCTGCAATGGTCCGGATCCGTGTGCTCGGGGCGCTCTCGCTCGAGGTGGACGGGGCGGCGGCGGCGCCGCCGGCCGGCAGGCCCGCGCAGGCGCTGCTCGGCTGGCTGGCCCTGCATCCGGGGATCCATGCGCGTTCGCAGGTCGCCGGCCGCTTGTGGCCGGATGTGATGGAGTCGAGCGCGCGGGCGAGTCTGCGCAACGCGCTCTCGGGCGTTCGTCGCGCGCTCGGCCCGACTGCGGACCGGGTGCTGATCGCCGGCCGCGAGACGGTCGGCCTGGCCGGCGAGCCTGAAGCGTGGGTCGACGCGAGCGTCTTCGACGCCTTGATCGCCGCCAGCGAGCACGAGCGGGCGCTTGCGCTGTGCGGGGGTGAGCTGCTGGCCGGTCTTGACGATGACTGGGTGCTGGCGGCACGCGACGCGTATCGCGAACGTCGCAGCCGAGCGCTTCAGGCGGTTGCGGACACGTGGGCGTCGGCCGGTGATCTTGAGCGGGCGATCCGTTACAGCCGTGAGCGGGTGGCGCTAGATCCGTTCGACGAGCCCGCGCACCGGGATCTGATCGTCCGCCTCGCCCTCAGCGACCGCGCGGGCGCGATCGCCGTGTACGAGCGGCTCGCGGAGCGGCTGCGCCGCGAGCTCGGCGTCGCGGTCTCGCCGCAAACACGCGCCCTCGCTGATCGTGTACGCAGCGACCGGCTGGACCATGCTGTCGCGCCCGCCGACGCGCCGGTGTCGTTGCCTGCGGCCGGCGCGGGCGCGCCACCGCTCCCGGACGCGCTCGCGATCCGCCGGCGTGTGAGCCGGTTCGTCGGGCGCGATGACGCGCTCGCGCGGCTGCACGCGCTGTGGGGGAAGGTTGTCGGAGGCGAGCAGCGGCTCGCGATGGTGGTCGGCGAGCCCGGGATCGGCAAGACGCGGCTGCTGGCGGAGTTCGCTGAGGCCGTGCACTCCACGGGTGCGGCGGTGCTCTACGGCCGCGCGGAGGAGGATGTGCTGCTCCCTTACCAGCCGTTCATGGACGTGTTGCGTGGCGCGCTCGAGTGGCGC
>DATJYY010000201.1:0-38091 GCA_035499395.1 Solirubrobacteraceae bacterium | reverse complement strand
TGCCGCGTAGCCGACGTAGTATCAGAGGCTGCGGGTGGCCTCGACGTGGCGAAGGATCTCGACGAGCTGGTGCTTTATTGCCTGGTAGGAGCCGATCGGCCGTCCGAACGCGTGCCGATCCTTGGCGTAGGCGACGCCCATGTCGAGCATCGCCTCGCTGACCCCCAGTGCGTCGGCGGCCAGCAAGGCCTGGACGACATCCCACACATCGGCGAGATCGTCCGGTCCCGCGTCGAGCAGGAGCGCCGGGGTGCCCTCCAGCGACACGCGCGCGATCGGGCGGGAGGCGTCGCCGCGCGGGGTCGCCTCGATGCCGAGCCCGGCGGCATCCGCGGCGACAAGCGCCGCGCGGTGCTCGCCGGTGTCGAGAACCACGGGGACGACGAGCAGGTCGGCCCCGGCGGCGTCAAGCTGGTATCCGGCTGTACCGGTGACGAGCACCGCGTCGCCCCCGTCACCCGGTTGTGCTGTTGGCAGCGGCGCGCGGCGAGTTCCGCCTCCTTCGGCATCGACCGTCCAGCGCATGTCGTCCGCCGCTGGGGGGCGCGCCAGCACGAAAGCGGCGCACCGGTCGCCGGCTGCGAGGCTCGGAAGAACGGCGGCCGCTCCGCCGTCGCCGCGGCTGGCCGCGCTCGCCAGCAGGCGGGTGGCCGCGAGGTGCCCGATCAATCCGGCGCCCGTCAGCCGCCGCCCGCACTCCTCGAGCACGAGCATCGCGTCGAACACGTCGAGCCCGGCCCCGCCGTCCTTCTCGCCGACAAGCAATCCGGTCCACCCGGCGGCGCGGGCGGTCGGCCACGGATCGAGCAGCGGCGCGCCGTCGAGCGCATCCCGCGCCCCGGCGACGCTGTCGAGCCGGGCGAGGGCGTCCCGCGCGGCGTCGCGGAGCAGTCGCTGCTCGTCGGCGAGATCGAAGTTCACGCCGGAACCCCCGCGCCGGCCGGGCTGCGGCCAAGCTCGCGGAATGGCGTCCGCTTGTCGATCCGCGGCTCGGGCGGCAGACCGAGCACTCGCTCGCCGACCATGTTGCGCAGCACCTCCTCCGTACCGCCGCCCGAGCGCAGTCCCGGAAGGTTGAATGCAGTCTCGCCCCAATCGCCCTCGAGCGCGTCCGGCCCGATCAGCTCGGCGATCAGCTCGCATCCCTGGCGAGCCGCTTCGATCACGCCGATCTTGCCGAGCGCCGCCTCGGGACCGGGCACGGCGCCCCGGGCCAGCGCGGTGAGCGTGCGATAGCCGGAGTAGCGCAAGGAGAGCAGACCGCAGGTCACCTGCGCCAGCCGCTGGCGAAGGTGAGCGTCCGCAAGCTCGCGATACTCGGCGAACGGCGCGGCGAACCGTTCGGCGCTGAACCCGATTTCGTCGAACGCCCCCAGCAGCGTCGCGCGCTCGAACATCAGCGCCGTAAGCGCCACGCCCCAGCCGCCGGAGACGGCGCCGAGCACTGCGTCCTCTCCAATCGGAACATCGTCGAAGAAGACTTCGTTGAACGATGCACCGCCCGACATCCCCCGCAGTGGCCGGACGGTCACCTCGGGGACGCGCATGGGGACCAGGAACATCGTCAACCCCTGGTGCTTGGGAACGTCCGGGTCGGTGCGCGCGAGCAGCAGGCCGAAGTCCGCATGCTGAGCACCGGTTGTCCAAACCTTCTGACCGCTGATCGAGAAGCCGTCGGCGGTGCGGCGCGCCCGCGTCCGCACGCCGGCCAGGTCCGAACCCGCTGCGGGCTCGGAGAACAGCTGACACCAGCCCTCCTCGCCGCGCAGCATCGGCCCGAGATACCGCTGCTGCTGCTCTGAGCTGCCGCGGACGATGATCGTCGGCCCGATGATCCCGACCGCGATGTTGTCGAGGATTCCGCCGCAGCCGGCCCGGCGCAGCTCCGAGCGTACGATCAGCTGCTCGATCGGTCCCAGCCCGGCACCGCCGTACTCCTCGGGCCAGGTCACCCCGACCAGCCGGGCCTCGGCAAGCCGAGCTTGCCAGCGGCGATACGGCTCGGGGTCGGCTGAGTGGCTACCGCGTGTAGGGGGCGGGGCTTCGTGGCGATGCGCCTCGATCCATGCCCGCACCTCGGCGCGATAGGCGGCCTGCTCCGGGGTGTCGTGCAAATCCATGCGGGCAGGCTAAGAACGGGGCGTCCGGCGATTCCTGGGCCGTCGTCCAAAACCTCGGCCCGGGATTGGATGCTGGTCCGAAGTGGGCGGCGACCGGCGTCCGTACAGTGCCCGAGCGCACATGCCGAGATATCGACTTCGAGGAGCCGTTCAATGATTGATCAGTCCGCCGTCGGCACGGAGCTCGCACCCGTCTCGTTTCCGATCGACCGCAGCAAGCTCGCCGAGCTGGCCAAATCCTTCGGCGACGACGACCCCGTCTGGTGGGATCCAGACGCGGCGCAGACCGCGGGGTTCGACGGCATTCCGGCCACGCCGACCGTCACGGTCCTCATCAGTCACTGGCGCTCCGGTGGCGTGACCGGACTGACACAGGCGATCGGCGCCGACCTGGCCCGCGTGCTCCACGGCGAGGTGGCTTGGGAGTACCTCGCTCCCGTCCGCGCCGGCGATGAGCTCACCGCCCGTCAGGTGATCAAGGACGTGAGCACGCGCGAGGGCAGGCGCGGCGGCGCGATGACGTTCATCACGATCGACACCGAGTTCACCAACCAGCGCGGAGAGCTGGCCGTGCGCCGCACCGACACGCTGATCGAAAGGGGAGCATGAGCATGAGCGCAACCGACACAGCAGTGGTGCCCGCGGCGCCGGTCGCCCTCCTCGAGGGCGATACGCTGAGCCTCAAGGTCGGACCGCTGGGGCGCACGGACTTCGTCCGCTACGCCGGGGCCAGCGGCGATTTCCACCCGCTCCACCACGATGAGGTGTACGCCCGCGAGGCGGGGTTCCCAAGCGTGTTTGGGATGGGCATGCTGCACGGCGGGATCCTTGGCCTGCACCTCGCCCGCTGGGTCGGTCCGGTCAACATCCGTACCTTCTCGATCCGCTTCACCGGTCAGGTGTGGCCCGGCGACGAGCTCGAGGTGACAGCTCAGGTCGAGCGGGTGCATGAAATCGAGGGCGTACGCGTGGCCGATCTGAGGCTGGCGGTCACCCGGCAGACCGGCGATGAGGCGATCCGCGGGAGCGCCGTTGCCGTCGTCGCGTGATGACGTCGCGACGCCTGCGTTCATGACAACACTCGAGCACACTCTTGGCGCGGAGGACCGGTTCGGTGCCGGCAGCGCATTTGACGCAGCCACGCTGTGCGAGGCGTTTCAGCGGACAGCGCGGGTGCACGCCGACGCGCCGGCGTTGCGACGCCTCGGCGACGAGACCGCGATCACCTGGCGCGAGTACGCGATCTGGGTCGAAGCGGCCGCGGGGGCACTGGCGGCGCTCGGGGTGCAGCGGGGCGAAACCGTCGCGATGCTGCTCTCCAACCGCCCCGAGGCGCTGCTGCTCGACATGGCGTGCGTGCACGTGGGCGCGATTCCGTTCAACCTCTACACGACGTCCTCGCCCGACCAGCTCGAGTACCTGATCGGACACGCCCGCTCGCGGGTCGTGTTCGTGGAAGCCGCGCTTTCGTCCGGGCTCACGCCGGTGATAGATCGCCTGCCCGCCCTCGAGCAGGTGTTCGTCCTGGACGAAGCCGTCGCAGAGATGAGGTCGTTCGAGGAGCTGCTCGAGATACCCAAGCCGGCGGGCGTCGACTTCGAGGCGAGGTGGCGCGCGATGACCGGTGATGACGTGGTCACCCTGATCTACACGTCCGGTACGACCGGCCCACCCAAAGGCGTCGAGATCACGCACGCGAACGTGCTGGGCACGATGCGCGGATATCAGGAGCTCGTCCCCTACGCCGTGCGCGGACGGCTCATGTCATACCTGCCGATGGCCCACCTGGCCGACCGCATGTCCTCTCTGTATCCGGCCGTCGCCACCGGGTCGTGCGTGACCACCGTGCCCGACCCCAGGCGCGCAGCCGAGGCGCTACGCGACGTGCGCCCGACGCGCTGGGTCGGCATGCCACGCGTGTGGGAGAAGATGAAGAGCGCGTTGGAGGCTCGGTTCGCCACCGAGGACGAGGGGCGCCGGCGCGCGATCGCCGCCGCGCTCGATGCTGGGGTCCGCCGGGTCCGGCTCGAGATGACCGGCGAACCCGTTCCCGCCGAGCTGCGGGCGGCCTGCGAGCGCGCCGACGCGACGCTGTTCGCGCCGGTGCGTGTGGCCCTGGGTCTGGATCAGGCCCGGTGCCTGTATTCCGGTGCCGCCCCGATCGCGGGCGAGGTGCTCGAGTTCTTTCTCGCACTCGGCCTGCCGATCTTCGAAATCTGGGGCCAGACCGAGACCTGCGCCGCGGGAACGGCCAACCGCGCCGGCGCGATGCGGGTGGGCACGGTCGGGCAGGCACTCCCCGGCACCGAGGTTCGCCTCGCCGCCGACGGAGAGCTGCTATTCCGCGGTCCCGGCGCGATGCGGGGCTATCGGGGCGAACCCGGGAAGACGGCCGAGACGCTCGACGCCGACGGCTGGATCCACACCGGCGACGTGGGCGAGATCGATCCCGACGGCTTCGTGCGGATCATCGATCGCAAGAAGGAGCTGATCATCAACTCGATGGGCAAGAACATGTCGCCCGCGAACATCGAGAACGCGCTGAAGTCCGCGTGTCCGCTGCTCGGAGCCGCGGTCGCCATCGGAGACCGCCGTCCCTACGTCACCGCGCTGCTAGTCCTCGATCCCGACGCCGCCGCGGCGTTCGCCCGCGAGCACGAAATTCACTACGCCACGCTGGCCGATCTCGCGGCCGACGCTCGCGTGCTTGCGGCCGTGGAGGAGGGGGTGCGGCGCGCCGGCGCGCGACTTAGCCGCGTCGAGCAGATCAAGCGGTTCACGGTGCTGGGCGAGGAATGGACCCCCAGCGGCGAAGAGCTCACCGCGACCATGAAGCTCAAGCGCAAGTCGATCGGCGAGAAGTACGCCGCGCAGATCGACGCGATGTACACATGAGCGATCAATCAGCAGAGAGGAAGGTTCGATGAGCGCAACGGTTTCGCCCCTGCGCCGGTCGCCGTGGATGACCGACGAGATGTTGATGCTGCGCGATCTAGCGCGGTCGTTCTTCGAGCGCGAGGCCGTTCCCCACTATGAGCGTTGGGCCGAGCAGCACCACGTCGATCGCGAGTTCTGGCACAGGGCGGGGGAGGTGGGTCTCCTGTGCGCCAGCGTTCCCGAGCAGTACGGCGGTGGTGGCGGAAGCTTCGGGCACGAGGCGGTGATCAACGAGGAGCAGGCGCGCACGCTCGACAAGGGGTTCGGCAACGGCGTGCACAGCACGATCTGCGCGCATTACATCCTCAGCTACGGGACCGATGAGCAGAAGAAGCGCTGGCTGCCAGGAATGGTCAGCGGCGAGCTGGTGTGCGGCATCGCGATGACCGAGCCCGGCGCCGGCTCGGACCTGCAGGGGATCAAGACCCGCGCCGTGCGCGACGGTGGCGAGTACGTGGTCAGCGGCGCCAAGACGTTCATCTCGAACGGGATCAACGCCGACCTGATGATCACCGTGGCCAAGACCGGCGGAGATGAGGGCGCCCGCGGGATTTCGCTGCTCGTGGTCGAGACCGATCGTCCCGGCTACTCGCGCGGGCGCGTGCTCGAGAAGATCGGCATGAAGGGCCAGGACACCGTCGAGCTCTTCTACGAGGACGTCCGCGTGCCGGCCGGCAACCTGCTCGGCGGGCTGGAAGGGCAGGGTTTCGGGCAGCTCATGACGCAGCTGCCGCAGGAACGCCTGAGCATCGCCGTTACCGCAGTGGCGGCGATGGAGCGCGTGCTCGAGCTGACCGTCCAGTACACCAAGGAACGGACGGCGTTCGGCCGCGAGCTGCTGCGCTTCCAGAACACACGCTTCGAGCTGGCCGAGTGCGCGACCGAGGTGAGGATCGCGCGCGTCTTCCTCGACGACTGCATCCAGCGTCACATCGCCGGCGAGCTCGACGCCGCCACCGCCTCGATGGCCAAATGGTGGACGACCGAGACGCAATGCCGGGTCATCGACCGCTGCCTACAGCTGTTCGGTGGCTACGGCTACATGCTCGAGTACCCGGTGGCGCGCGCGTACGCCGACGCGAGAGTCCAGAAGATCTATGGCGGCACGAACGAGATCATGAAGGAGCTGATCGCCCGCACGCTCTGATGGGGCGTCGTGGCTCAGCTTGGTGGTGTGATGGACAGCGCAGAGGTCGTTGCCGACGTGGCCCGAGGCCCGCTGCGTGGCGTGCGGATCATCGAGGTGGCGAGCCTCGGCCCGGGCCCGTTCGCGTGCATGATGTTTGCGGACATGGGCGCCGACGTGCTCCGGCTTGAGAGACCGGGCGGCGCGCTCGGCAGCGGCCGTTGGAACGCGATGAACCGCGGTCGGCCGTCCATCGCCGTCGATCTCACCCACCCCGAGGGTCGCGACCTTGTCGTCCGCCTGGCGATGTCGGGCGAGGCGATCGTCGAGGGCTTCCGGCCAGGCGTGATGGAGCGCCTCGGTCTTGGACCGGACGAGCTGCTCGGCGTCAACCCGCGACTTGTCTACGGGAGGGTGACGGGCTACGGTCAGGACGGTCCACTCGCCGGGATCGCCGGCCACGACATCAATTACATCTCGATCGCCGGCGTTCTCGGCGCGATACGCCGCAACGGCGAGCCCCCGCTCGCCCCACTCAGCCTGGTCGGCGACTTCGGCGGCGGCGGGATGCTGCTCGCCTTCGGCGTCATCTGTGCGCTGCTCGAGGGCCGATCGTCGGGCCAAGGGCAGGTCATCGACGCAGCGATGGTCGATGGCTCGGCGCTGCTGGCCACCGCGACGTACGCCATGCGCGCGGCTCGCATGTGGGACGGCGAGCCAGGCACTAACTCGATCGACAGCGGCTCGCACTGGTACGAAACCTACGAGACCGCCGACGGCGAGCACATTGCGGTTGGCGCGCTGGAGTCCCAGTTCTACGCCCAGCTGATGCGGCTCGTCGGGCTCGATGCGCCACAGTGGGACCGCGCGCGCTGGCCAGAGCTCAAGAAGCGTCTCGCCGCGGTCTTCCGCACGCGCACCCGCGCCGAGTGGATGGACATCCTCGAGGGCTCGGATGCGTGTGCCACCCCGGTTCTGTCGCTCGAGGAGGCCCCGGCGCACCCCCACAACGTCGCGCGCGGGACATTCGTAGAGGTTGATGGTGTTGTGCAGCCCGCCCCCGCGCCACGCTTCAGCCGCACACCGGGCGCAATCCGCCCCCGGCACTCTGACGCCGAAGCAGCGAACGCTCTCGCCGGCTGGGGACTCGAGGCCTCGGAGATCGAGCGGCTCCGTTCCGGCGGCATCATCCAGACACCCTCACACTGACTGCCGGTCAGCTCAGCGTGACAACCCCCCGCGGTATCAGCACTCCGCCGATTCCCACCAGCCCGATGATCGCGGCGCGATGACCGCTGCGGGCGAGAATTGGAGCAGCACCACACGTTTCCCGGTCATGTCATACAGCCGGTAGCCGTTGGCAGGAAACAGGCCGACGGGTGAGGTCCCGCGCCAACCCCTGGCGCCGGTGTTGCGCCAGCAAAAGTCGCCCTGCCAGTGGTTTGCCATCGGGTCACCGCCGGGGCGCTCCTGGTTGCCCCAGGCGAAGGTCGAGCCGTCGAGGCGGCGCCGTGCCGGGTACTCCCAGTCCGCGTCGGTCGGGAGCGCTTTGCCGATCCACGCCGCGTCCTTCCGCGCCCGGTGCGGCACATGTGTGACTGGGTGATCCTGTCGCTGCGAGTTATCGCTGCCCGGGTCCCCACGGAGTGGCGGCAGTTGGCGCCCGGGACGTATGCCCACCACCGGCCCGGGTCGCACAGCGGCATTGGACCGCCGCGTCGGATGGCACACCGCGGATCCGGCGACCAGTAGCGATGGGTCGGCGTCGCGATACTCGGCTGGATCGGGAGAACGCTGCGCGACAGTGACGTATCCGGTCTCCTCGGTGACGGGGTGAACTGTTCAACGGTGACGGGAGCGCGATCGATCGCGAACGCGTCGACGTCAACCTCGCGTATCGGCGCCGGCGCGTCTGGGAGCGCACAATCTTCCCGACGACGTGCTCGTAGAATTGGCCGCGGCCGAGGACCGAGTCATCGTCACCGAGAACGCGAGCGACTTCGCCGCAACAAGCGCATGTCCGGTGCTGCTCGTCCCTGAAGGCCTGGTGGCCTTCCGCGTCGCTGACCACGAGCTTGGCGAGCGAGCTCGATCGCTGGGCTCAGGCAAACCCTCAGCCCGGCAAATGGGCCTACTGGCTGACCGCCGAGCTCCACTAAGCGGCTGCTCGAGGGCAAGCCGGGCGCCCGATCACAGATCGCGAAATCTGACCAGATGGCGAAGAATTCCTGGTAATCCGGCGACAACTGGTCACAGAACACACGGCAGGTAGCCGACGAAAGTGCTGCAAAATGGCCTGAATCGGCTCGGGAGAGCGCCTGGATCGCACCCAGCCGGTCGCAGCGAGCGTTCGGCTGCGCGATCAGGATCCTTGCCGTGAAAGCTCAGCAGTGAGTTGGGCGGCCTGCTTGCGGAAGGCTTCGATGTTCCGCAGTTTGACGCTCTCGTATCCTCGCACCACGTCGGGGAGCTCGCAGATCGCGATGACGGTGGCCGGATCGGTCGCGATGCTCGGTAGGGCGTTCCGTACGAGGGTGCGGTACTCATCGACCAGCGTACGTTCAAGTTGGCGTACTGGTGTGTAGCCGAACGGGTCAAACGGAGTGCCCCGGAGGAAGCGCATCCAGTGCATAAGGCCAAAGGCTGGGTCGAACCACCGGCCGACGGACACCTTGCGGTTCATTCCCAAGGCGCGCAGGATCGGCGGATGGAGCTTGTAGCGGATGCGTGTCCCTTCGCCGAACTGGGCGATGATTCGCCGCCGCTCGGTTGGGTCCAGGTGCAGGCGGGCGACCTCGTACTCGTCCTTGTAGGCCATCAGCTTGTGCAGGCCGCGGGCTACAGCCTCGCTGACGTGGGTACCACGGGTCTCGCGCTCTCGGTCGAACACCTCGACGACGAAATCGGCGTACTTCTCTGCGTAGCGGCGGCCTTGGTAGCCAATAAGGTCTTCGACTCTCACGAGCACTAGCCGGTGGAGCTCCGAGTCGGGCTGCGCGCGCACGCGCTCGGCGATCCTGCGAGCGTCCGGGCTCGGCTCGCGGTTTGCCCCCTGCCGCTGGCTGACGCGCGCGACGGCATCCGGATTTGCGACCACCGCCCGCCCCCAATGGAATGCGGCGATGTTGCGCTGTACGGCGGCGCCGTTCAATCGATAGGCCTCCTCGATAGCTCGCAAGGAGAGCGGGATCAGGCCGAGTTGCCATGCAGCGCCGAGGACGATGCTGTTTGCGGGCATGCGATCTCCGAACAGGACGTCCGAGAGCGCAGGCGCGTCGAGGTACACGTTGCGATCAGCGCGGGTGACTCGCTCGATCGCCTCGATCGCGTCGGTCAGTGCACCAAACTGCGCGGACGGGTCACCGACCATGTCGGCGGTCGGGGACTGGTAGGTGGACACCACGGCGATCGTTCGGTCAGGGTCGGCCCTCTGCAGGTTGAGGGGATCGACGGCGCCAATCACATCGAATGCGAGGTACCCGTCGACGGTTCGCGACGGCGCGCGATTTGCGCGGACTTCGTTGTCAGCCCGGAGGAAACGGAGGTCCGAGACGACTGGGCCGCCCTTCTGCGCCAGCCCAGTCTGATCGAGCCCCACGGCTCGTTTGCCGTCGAGCATCGCGGCCATGCCCATCACTTGGGAGATCGTCACGACTCCCGTCCCCCCGATGCCGATGAGCCTCAGAGTGAGCTCGCCATTTGTGGGTCGAGCATCCGGTTCGGGCATGCCCGCCGGAGGCGCTGGGATATCACGCTGCAGCCGGCTGCCCGGAACCACCTCGATGAACGACGGGCAATCGCCGTCCACGCAGGAGTAGTCCTTGTTGCAGGACGACTGCTCGATCCGTGTCTTGCGTCCGAATTCGGTCTCGGTGGGCAAGAGCGAGATGCAGTGAGACTTCTGTCCGCAGTCTCCACATCCTTCGCAGACGCGTTCGTTGATGAACATCCGCTCGGAGGGATCAGGGAGCTTGCCGCGCTTGCGTAGTCGTCGCTTCTGAGCGGCGCACTGCTGGTCGTGAATGAGCACCGTTAGCCCCTCGATCCGGCGAAGCTCCTCCTGCGCCGCCATGAGCTCAGACCGCGGGCGCACCTCAGCGATGCCGGCGAGTCGCGCACCGCGATAGCGGTCCGGTTCGTCCGTCGTGACGATGATCCGCCGTGCGCCCTCGATCTGCAGCCAGCGCGTTAGCTCGGGAACCGGCATGGCGCCCGGCACGTCCTGCGCGCCAGTCATGGCGATCCCACGGTTGTACAGGATCTTGAAGGTGATATTCACCCCGGCGGCGGCCGCCGCCCGCACCGCGAGTGAACCAGAATGATGGAACGTACCGTCACCGAGGTTCTGAAACATGTGCGGCGTCGAGACGAACGGGGCTTGACCGATCCAGGGCACCCCCTCCCCGCCCATCTGAGTGATGCCGGTGAGGGTCCCCTTTCCTTTCGGGTGTCCGAGCGCCATGGCGTGACAGCCGATCCCGGCGCCCACGAGCGCATCGTCCGGCGCATCCGTCGAGCGATTGTGCGGACACCCAGAGCAGAAGCACGCGAGTCGCAACGACGTACCAGGCACCGCTGCGGGAACCGGCGAGGCCAGCTGCTCGAGACGAACCCGGATCGACTCGACATCGCCCCTGCCGAGCAGCCGCGAGCCAATCGCGCGCGCGATCGTGTCGATCTCGACCAGACCGCTCGCGGGCAGGAGCTCCTCGCCGTGCTCATCACGCTTGCCGAGCACCCGCGGCCGCTCAGCTAGGTCGTAAAGAGCATCGCGCACGCCGGTCTCGACGAAGGGTCCCTTGTCCTCGATCACCACGATTTCCTCAAGCTCGCGGCTGAACTCGCGGACAGTGTCGGAATCGAGCGGCCAGATCATCCCTAGCTTCAGAATGCGCACGCCAAGCCGGCGCAAATCCGCGTCGCTCAAGCCGAGCGTGTGAAGCGCCTCCCGCAGGTCGTAATACGACGTCCCCGCAGCAACCAGTCCAAGCCACGGACGCTCACCGTCAAGCACGACCCGGTTCAGCCCGTTCACGCGCGCATACGCGCGAGCGAGCTCCATACGCGGACCAACCAGCGTCCGCTCCATCTCGAGCGAAAACGGGTTAAAGAGGGAACCGCTCGGCGCATGAACGTACCGTGCACCGTCGTACTCGACCGAGACTGGCCGGATCTCGAGATCCGGGCAGACATCGACCGTCATAACCGCGTCCGCTACGTTGGTCGCCATCTTCACCGCGAACCACAGGCCGCTGGCGCGTGAACCGGCGATCGCGTGCCGGCCAAGTTCCAGCACCTCGGCCGGATTGCCGGGAAACACCACCGGCATCCGCAGAGCCGCGAGCCCGCTCTCTGACTCAGAGGGCAACGTCGAGGACTTGCACGTCGCGTCATCGCCGCACAACGCGAGCATCCCGCCCTTGGGATGCGCGCCCGAGAAATTCCCGTGCCGGAGAGCATCGCCCGCGCGATCAACCCCCGGGGCCTTGCCATACCACACCCCCAAAACACCGTCCACCCGAGCCTCCCGGAGCTGGGGCACGACCTGCGAGCCCCAAACCGCGGTCGCGCCGAGCTCCTCGTTGATCGCCGGCACATGGACCACCCGCAACGACTCGCGCAGCTCGCGCTGCCGAGCGATCTCCAGATCGAGCCCGCCCAACGGCGACCCCGGATACCCCGAGACCAACGCCCCGGTATTCAGACCAGCCCGCCGATCGGCCCGCATCTGATCGAACACAAGACGCACAAGCGCCTGCACCCCCGTCAACGTGACGCGCCCCTCCTCCAGGAGGTACCGATCCATGAGCTCCACCTCGCGTCCGATCGGCAGCGGCGAGAGAGTCGTCATGCGCTATTACCTGTCCACCCGAGCTCGAGCTTGGCCTGATGGCAATGGGGACCTCACAGATCGCCGCCGCCGCGAATCTGCTCACCCGAACGGAGCTTCCTCGCCAGCAGAGCCCAACTGAAGGCGCGCCCCACGAGCATTCTACGGACGCAGCCCCGACCCTTGCGAGAAATCGCTGCCGACCAAACCGAACCCCGTCTCGACGAGAAACAGCTCATCCGGAACCACGCGACGCGCGCAATGCGCAGGACTCTGCCCGGCGCCGCACGAGAGGTGCTCCCTCCGGCCAATCGAAAGCGCTCGCTGCCGCTGACGAACCGGGCGGTGTGCCCCCGCGCCCGATGTCCGATTTGCGCGGAGCGCACAACTGGAGACCTCCGTCCCGAAAGGCGACGGGAAACCGAGACAGGCTGGCTGCCTCCTCCGGGTGGTCGTTAAAACCCCTTCCTCGGGATCCTCATCGACCAGCTGTGGGTGCGCTAGCCCCGCCCGCTTACGCGCGCGCACGTACGCAAGAGCGTCAGTCGAGAGTAGTCGGTCGACACCCCCGACCGTCAATTGCTTTGCACGATCGAGGCTCAGAACGCGGCTAAGCAGCAGCGCAACGATTCGACCAGGACTCGGCTGGAGCAAACGCGGGCCGCCGAAGCCGGGGTCCACGTCGACGCGTCATCACCCCGTGCATCAAGATCAATCCCGGCGATCGCGGGCGTCGTCAGACCTGCCCTAGAGTGCCGCACGAACGGCGCTGACGCCTAGCGACCGAGCGCGTTGTGCAGTTCGGTGACCGTGGGCTCGCCGGCGGGCAGCTGTGGCATGACGGATGCGTTAAACCAGCGCTCCCACTGTTCTCGGGTCTCCCAGACCTCGGTCACCGTCACGCCGTCGGGCGTCATCTCGGCCGCGTGGGAGATAAGCCCGTGGGACTTGCGTAACGGGTGTCCGACGTTGGCAATGATCTGCTCGTAGGCCTCGGCGGACCTCTGGGGGGCATGCTGGGTCATGCTGATCGCATCGGTTCCTTGGTACTTTGGGTGCCGGTCAGCTTGTGGCTGGCGGGGCGGGTGTGAGGCCGTGGCGGCGCATTACCTGCGCGATCGCTGCGTGGTCTGGCCGCCCGCCGACCGACGCGGCTAGGACGGCGCCTACCTCGCGGAAGTAGGCGGGCCCGAACACACCGGGGGTTGCGATCGCCAGGAACGTCGCGTCAATGTCGCCGCGGTTCTGAAACCCATGGATCTGCCCGCGCCGTACGCACACCACCTCGCCGGGCCCGACGTGGACCGTTTCGTCATCGATCGTCCAGGTCGTGGTGCCCTCGAGCCCGTAGATCGTCTCCTCGAAGCCGTCATGGCTGTGGGGCGCCGGCATCCGCGAGTTGGCTGGAACATTGCACTCGAACACCGACGCGCTCCCGTTCGAGTCCGCAGCCTCGACCAGGAAGCGCACGCCGAGCTCACCGACCGTGATCGTGTCGTTGTCCGTGGTCTTGTACACCGCGGCTCCTTTCGGTCGTGTTGTACATGTGGGTCCCCTCGGGCAGAAGCCATTGAGTCAAGCGACTTGACCACTGTATACTGGGCCGGATGAGCTTGTCAAGCGGCTTTACTCAATCCGATGCTGGGCCTGCGCCGCCGCCGCTGATCGGAGCGCTGTTGCGAGTCCCATGGGAGACGGTGCGCGAGCGTATGCTCGCCGGTTTACACGAGCGCGGCTTCACCGACCTCGTCGCAGCGCACGTGGACGTGTGGCGGTACCCCGGCCCCGAGAACCAGCGCCCCTCGGAACTCGCGACCCAGACACGCATGACCAAGCAGGCGCTCAACTACCTGCTCGGCCAGCTCGAGCACCTGGGATACCTGACCCGCGAAACCGACAGCGACGACCAACGCTCCAAGCGCGTCCGCCTCACCCCCAGAGGCCATGCTGCAACCAGAGCAATCTACGAAATCGTCCAAGAGGTCGAAGCCGAATGGGAGCACCAACTCGGACCCCGAAAGTTCGGCCAGCTACGCCGCCTACTCACGCAGCTCTATACGATCACCGCGCCGACGAACCACCAGGCCTAAAGGGAACCGATCAGAACGAGCGGCCAACCTCCCAGCAGGCACTCGGCCCTCCGGGACGCTCCCCAGAGGATTCGTGGCGTCCCCCCTGCGCCCAAAGAACCCACGATCGAGCCTACGCCCGCGCCGATGCGAAAGCAGCGCCCGAGCTCAAACTCGATCTAGTCGCGCAATTCGCCACGGCGGGGGGTGTGGCGTCGGGTCGGCTCGCTCCGCCGGCCGACCCAACCGCACTTTCATCCAGCTCCTGATCTCGAGACCAGCGGACGGTGCTGACGATCTCGCTGCTGTCGATGCCTCGGAGGTAGATGCTGAGTGCCAAAGCGCTGGCGCGACTAGCGGCGCCTGTCGACCAACCTCCCGGGAGCTCGGCCGACGACCGCGATGGTCGGCATCGCGGGGGACGCTCAGTCGTCGTCGTCGACGCCGATCGCGGTACTCGCGTGGAGAAGGATGCAGAACTCACCGTGGTTGACTGTACGTGCGTCGCGGGCTGTCCCAACGCCTGCGAAAACGGGAGTCACGTAACGCGGCCGGTCACGGTACTGCTCCGAATGGCTCGGAGGACGATCAGCAGGATCGGTATCGCTGTCCGCGATCGACGCTAGGTCGCGGCAGGTTTCGCAGGCGCCTAATCGATTGGTGGTGTCGGTCCGCGTGAATGGCGAAGTGTCCGAATGGTTCAGCGGGCCGGCTCGAGAACCGGTGACCGCTGCGACCTCTGCCACCCCACTCTCCAGGTGAACCTGCCCGAGGCGCGCTTCGTCCTCGGCAGGCGCCGCTTCGGTTATCTGGCCGAGCTGGGCTTGTGGCCGTCGATGGACTCGTCGCCGGCGATGAGCGCGTCGACGAGTGGCCCGATCGGGAGGTCGGCGAGGAGGGGATGCCGGAGCTGGGCGCCGCGATTGATCGTGTAGCGGTTGCGGCGCCCGTCTCTGGTGCGCGTGATGTATCCGTCGGCGACGAGGTCGGCGATGATCTTTTGGGCGGCGCGCTCACCGATGCCGACGCGGTCAGCGAGCTCCCTAATCCGGATGGACGGGTCGCGGGCGACGCAGAGCAGCACGTAACCGTGGTTGCTGAGGAAGAGCCAGCTGGGGCGGGTGGCGGTCGTCGACATGCGCGATAGATGCTGCTAAAACCACGGCTCTTGACACGTGGCTTGTAGTTCGCCTATTATAGCCGAAGCCGCAGTCGACACGCCCGGGGAAAGGGGCTAGATATGGCAAGGGACCAGAAGAGAGCGCGGATCTTCGGCGTGCTCTACCTCATCACGTTCGCCACGTCGATCCCCGCGCTGGCGCTCTACGAGACCGTGCTTCGGCACCCGGTGAGCTACATCGCCGGCGCCGGGCACGACAACCAGGTCTTGTTCGCAGCTCTGCTTGAGTTGCTGCTGATCATCGCGAACATCGGCACCGCGCTCGTGATCTTCCCGATCGTGCGGCGGGTGAACGAGGAACTGGCGCTCGGCTACGTGACCGCGCGGCTGGTTGAGTGCACGTTCATCCTCCTCGGCATCATCTCGATGCTCGGGATCATCACGCTGCGCCAACAGGTTGCAGGTGCGGCAGAAGGCACCGTCGCCTACACGCTCGCCGCAATCAAGGACTGGACGTTCCTCCTCGGGCCGGGCTGGGTCGTCGGCTGGGGGAACGGCCTGATCCTCGGCTACCTCATGTACAAGTCGCAGCTGGTGCCACGACAATGGTGCTGGCTCGGACTCATCGGCGGCCCGCTCATCATCATCACCGGCACGGCCGTGATGTTCACCGGCAACAACCCCAGCAACTCGCTGCACTCGCTGCAAGCAATCCTGACCATCCCGGAGTTCGCGTGGGAACTCTTCCTCGGCGTCTACTGCACCATCTGGGGCTTCAGGCGCAACTCGCCGATCCTTACCGGCCCCGCCGCCGACCTCTCTCGGAGCGACGCGGTCGTCGCCGGGAGTCCCGCCTAGCCGCAGCACATCTTGCGAGGAAGCGGTATCGCCCCCGGCCTCAGTTCGCACTGAACGGAGACCATCGGCAGCCTTCTCGTCGCCGGCGAGATGACTGCTCACCGCGGCGCGCGGAACGACCGTTATCGCTCATCGTGGGGGCTGGTAGATGGGGTGGTGCGTAGCAGACGCGTCCGGCCGCGGCCCGCGAGCTCTCTGAGAAAAGGGACGAGCACGAGTCTCGCGCGACTTTGGCAGTCCCCGATGCGGCAGTGACGAGACTGCAGCAGGCCTGACTGCCGCCTTCGCGCGCGTTCACACAGCCCGCGCCGCGGGTGCAGTCAACCGCGGTGAGTTCTGCATCCTTGTCGAGGCGAGTGCCCCGATCGGCCTCGACAACGTCGCTGGCTTGACGCCCCTTTTTGTGACCGCGGTCCGCGTGCTGTTGCCGAGCGATAGGACGACTCAGCGCTGGGCCTAGTCGTGGCTATGGCGTAAACGATTTGGCGTTGTCGTCGGCTCACAAGGTCGCGAGGCGCTGTGCCCGACCCCCATGATGTGATCTCCGGTCGATGGCGATCTACCCCTCATTTTTGACAGGTAAATCGCCAAACTTCGGCGAGGCGCGTCCATGACGCGGCCGATGCGTTATGACTTCGACACAACGGATCCCACACTCGCCGGGTTTGTGCGACAGCGTCAGTCCGAAGCAGCAGTGTGCCTGTGCACAGAGGAGAAGTCCCGGATCCAAGCGCTTGGCCGCACCCAGACGTATGTTCCGATCAAGCCCGGGACGATTTGGGGTTGGCGCAGCCATTTGTCGCAACCCGATCGTATGAACCCGCCCCACACATGTGCCGGCGAACATGAACGAGGGCCCCAGCAGCGTGATGGGGGCCCTCGTGCTCGATGTCTTGCGTATGAGCTTGCGACGGGTGTCAGTAAGTAGTGACCTTGTCCCAGAACGAGCAGTTGTGCTGTGACGCATAGAAGCTCGACGGCACAGTCGCGCTCGTGTCACCCGGCTCGAGAGTCATGACCGGGTGCCCGGCAGCGGTGTATCGCTCCCATGGGGGAGTCTGCGGAGCGACCGGACTTTCGGTCTGCGCGAGATGCGTCCATTCCCGTAGCAGCTGCAACTGCAGCGCACCCTGGTCTGCATCGAGCTGCGACGTGTTGAAATGCACCAGCCCGTTCGTGCCGCTGTGCTGGGCGCCGTTGACGTCCGTCACATCCTCACCGGCGGGGTTGTCCGAGTCGGCGTCGATGTCGGAGTACACGGGCATGAACTTCGACGCCCTGCGGTCGAGCTGCAGCATCGGGCAGACCGATGCCGAGTCGGCCATGATCGTCCGATATGCCGTGTACGGCGATTCGAATCTGCTCAGCGGATAGAGACGCTCCACGGTCGGCGCCAGCCTCCCGAACTGCTCGCGTACCAGGGTGTCGTACTGCGCCGGTGTCTCGGCGACCACGATAGTCGACCCGAATGAGTTCGTGTACACGCCGCCGTTGAACTCGTCACGCCCCACATCGGTGATGAGTGTGACGTGGTTGGCGTATCCGGTGGTGAGTGCATCCACGGGCGACATCGTCAGCGTGGTGCCGTTGATGATCGGCCCGATCGTGCCACCAGCCGTGGGATCGCCGACCTGTCCCCCGGCTGCCAACAGCGTCGCCGCCGGAACCGCGCGCAGGCACGCGGCGACGTCTGCGGCATTCCCGCAACCGACCTTCGCAGCGAACTGCGCGCCGGCGTGCTGCGCCTGCCTCTCGCTGAAGTAGTGCGACTTGCAGTCGGCCTTCGACCACACGATGTTGTTCTGGTAATTGTAGAAGCCGCTGACGCTGATCGCCTTCTGGAACAGTCCGCTGGCGGTCGGCGACGCGACCTGAGCGCAAGTGCTCGCCCCACCGGCGGACTCGCCGAACACCGTGACGTTGCCCGGGTCACCACCGAACTGGGAGATGTTCTGCCGGACCCACCGCAGGCCTGCCTGCTGGTCCTCCAACCCGTAGTCGCCGGAGTGCCGACCCAGCGCCTTGTCCGCCAGGAAGCCGAGAATTCCCAGCCGGTAGTTCACGTAGACGTAGACGACATTGCCGGTGTGGACCAGATTCGACCCGTCGTCGGTACGAGCCTCGCCGAGGAACCCGCCGCCATGGAACTCGAACATCACCGGGAGCTTCGCGTCGGGCCTCGTGCCCGCCGGGACCATGATCTTGAGGTTGAGGCAGTCCTCACTTGAGTTGGCGTGGGTGAACTGGGTGAACACGTTCGTGCATTCCACGGCCTCCTGCGTGCTAGCCAGCACGCCGCTCCAGGGTGCGTGCGGCTGCGGAGGCTGCCAGCGCAGGTTGCCCACGGGAGCTGCGGCGTATGGGACGCTGAAGTAGGTCGTAATGCCGTCGGACGTGACACCGCAGACCGACCCCTCATCGGTGCGAACGATCGTGTTGGCACTGCAGGCGGGATTAGTCGTAGACGCCGCGTGCGATAACGCCGCATGTACGGCGCCACCCGCGGCCAGCGCCAACATCGCGGCCGCGAGAGGAACAGCCACCCTCCGACGCCTGATCTGAGATCCAAGACTCATAGAAACACTCACCTCACATTTCTTGAGGCCCCCGGCAGAAGAAGATTCCCTCCTCGCCGGCGCCCTTGCAGACAGATATTCGCGATACGTCGATGATCACCGATCGACCCGTCTTCGCCCGAGTCGTCGACACGTGAGACGCCGTCACGCTACGGCACCTATCCAGGCGGTCGACAGACGCGCGTCGACAGAGACGATCGCCGCGATCGGTGGTCAGCGGAGGCGGCTGTCCATCCGGGCGGTCATTGCGCCCCGGACGCTGCCCGAGGCCCCGGTCGAGCTTGCTTACAACGAACACGGGCCAATCGAGCTCTTGCGCGAGCTGCTTGAGCGGACGCGAGAAACCGGACACGTCCTCGGCGCGGTTGCCTGTTGGATGCTCCGCGCGCATGAGCTGCAGGTAATCGACACCGATCAGATCAAGCGTGCCGCCACGCACTGCGATCTGCCGGGCCTGCGCAGACAAGCTCGTGACCGTTCACCTCAGTCGCAGGACGCGTGCCTGGCTGGACGAGCCGCTCAGGCGCCTCCGCATCCACCGGCTAGACAGGCTCGATGCTGACCCAGTCGGCGGCCAGCTGCCGTCGACGGTGGCCCCGCGCACGCGTAGATACACCAGTCACGCTCCTTCCTGTAGGTACCGGAGGTCATATCACTCGTCCCCCCGCGGACCAATGCCGCTGGTCAGCAGACTGACTCATCTGGAACGCGCCGTCCCCACGCGATCAAGATCTCGAACCAGCGGTCGCTTCGCGCTCCGCCTGGAGGGTGCACCTAGGACCTGAAGGCATGAAGGCATGAACGGAAGAGATGTTCGTGCCTACGATCACATGCAGAGGAAATCGCTCGATCGGATCCTGCTGACGTTCGCTCACGTGTGTTCTTCCGTCATCCGAAGCAGGCCACGACCCCGTCGGCCAGGTTCTGCGCCGCGGTTCGCCGATCCGGAAGGACTCGATCACATCGATTTGCCCGGCGTAGTCCTCACAAGCGGACTGCTCCGCGATCAAGTGGGACCTCATAGGCGGCGAACGCGAGCGCTCGACGCAATACACAGACTCGACCGAACCGCTCATAAGCTGCCCTCACCTCGGCCCCGTGCCGTCCGCCCGCCGCAGTACGGGTCGGCCACGTGCTCGATCAGTCGATCGTCAATCTTCATGCTGCGTCCTCTGCCACCACGACAACTCCTGGGGGCGCGTCGAGCAACCGGACCGTTCTGCGTGCGGCCTCGTCGATGTGGATCCGCGGCGGTGGGGGGACCAGGCCGTTGCTGGGGTATGTTCCCGCGCCGTAGAAGGCTCCGTACCGGATCACGACGCCGTGTGCGTCGAGCACCATGCTCTCGTGCTCGGCGACTGCTTCGCCGCCGGCCGGCGGCGTCCACGCGATGCTCTGGGCGACGAACCGGCTCGGCCCCGCGTTCCACTTGGCCGCCAGCAGGTTGAGGGTCCCCTGGCTGCGGCTCCGGTTACTGCCGCAAAGACACTCCGGGATCCGCTCGGCGTCGTCGGGCAGGACGGTGAGCTGATGCATGACCACATCGGGCCCGAAGTCTGTGACGGCATCGTGCAGCCCGCGCTCGTCGAATACATCGCACAACACGGGCTCGGCCCCGAGCTTCCACAGCAATGCCATCTTTTCGGGAGAACGAGTCATCCCGGCCACCACGTGACCCTCAGAGAGGAGCAACGGGATCAACCGGATGCCGATTACTCCGCTGGCGCCGGCAAGAAAAACCCGCATGATTCACACGACTCGCGTCACTGCGCGAAGAGAGATTCCAGCTGGTCGACGCTCCGAGCCATATACGGTCGCGCGGGTGAGACGAATCGTCTGCCCGTCTGAATCTCGAGCAGCCGACCTTGCGCGTAGTCGACCTCGGTCCACGTTTCTCTCGCCTGGCGGATCGCACGGCCGATGAGAGATTTGATTGCGCGTGTCATTGCCTGAGCTCCTTGTCGTCGACCTGCCGGGCCGAATTGCGTTGTCGGCCCGGCAAGCGAAATCAAACGTACGCGGCCATCGGACTCTTGAGAAGGACCAATCCTCAGCCGGACGGACGGACCAAGTCGCAGCCTCGCGCTCCGTTCGGGCAGTCGATCTTGACGGTGCAACCTGGACGCGCCCGGGCTCGGTAGTCCTCCGGTTGCGTATCGGCGAGCGCATCGAGGTACTCCGTTCGCTGGGTGGCGCCGGACAGTGCCCCGGCAACGACCAGTCCGCCGACAAGCGCCGATCAGGCAAGACCCGCAACGGCTCCAAGTGGCTGGACTACACCCTCGAGGAAGTCGCGATCGCCGCGATCCGCGTCAAAGGCACCTACCTCCAAGCCCAATACACCCGGCTGCGCTCCCGCCGCGGGCACAAGAAGGCCCTCGGCGCGGTCAAGCACACAATCATCTGCGCCGTCTGGCACATGCTCACCACCGGCGAGACCTACCGCGATCTAGGCGGCGACT
Source organism: Solirubrobacteraceae bacterium (assembly GCA_035499395.1). Lineage (GTDB taxonomy): Bacteria > Actinomycetota > Thermoleophilia > Solirubrobacterales > Solirubrobacteraceae > Palsa-465. The sequence continues at coordinate 16,993 of DATJYY010000201.1, read as the reverse complement.
ACTTCACCCGCCGCGACCCCGAACGGCAAACCAGACGCCTACTCGCCCAGCTTGAACAACTCGGCCACACCGTCACCCTCACCACCGCGGACGGAGCCCCAGCGTAATCTTCCTGTCCGCCGGAGCGGCGACGCGGTCGGCCACAGCGATGGCTGCCGCTCACCTATTGGAAGCAGGGCGCACGCGTCCAGCATGTGCGACTTGTGCTGCTTCTCTGGCTGGACTAGCTTGTTCGGACGTGCGGGTCGTGCGCGCGACGGTGGAAGACGCCGAGCTGTGCTTTCGGATTGCACGCGCCAGCGCGGTCGCAGGCTTCCAGCACGTCTTCCCGCCCGACCTCTATGAGTTCCCTGCTGACACGATTCGCGCGGACTGGGTGTCAGCACTTAGCAACCCGGACGGGGAGACGTACATCGCATTCGACGAGGACGAGGCCGTCGGAGTGATCTCCCTGAGCGACGGGGTCCTGCAGACCCTATATGTGATGCCTCAGTGCTGGGGCCGAGGCGTCGGAACTGCGCTTCACGACTTCGCCCTGGATCGGCTACGCGAAACGAACGTCCAGGAGGCGCGTCTCTGGACGCTCACCGAAAATCATCGCGCGCGCGCCTTCTACGAGAAACGCGGATGGATTCTGACCGGCCGCACGCGCGTCGTGCCGTTCCCGCCATATCCGATCGACGTCGAGTATGTCCGCCCGACACCTCACGGCTAGCTGCGCGTCGTTGCTGCCTGCTGCTTCGCCTGACCGAGCGGTAACCCTCGTCGTAACTGGTCGTCTGGCTGTCTAGATCGAGAAGGAGTCGCGACGTCGTCGTGACTCCGTAATGCGTGAAACACCGACGCGCTCACCTCCGCGGCGTGGCTGCTTTCATCAGGAGCGGGTAGCCGCGGTGAGTTCCGCTTACCGGATCAGTCGCGGCGGGGCTGCTGGCATGCGGAGCGACGGGTGCTGCCATTCCACGCGGCGCGTCAGCTTGGCTTGCGCCCCCCCGCCGCGACCAGGCCGACGGACGTCACGACGGTGCCATCCTCCATGAAGAACTCCTCGACCATCCTGCGAGTCGCGGCGTCGATCACGTCCGCGGCGATCAGCTTGGCCGTCACGTTGAGCATTGTCGTGCGCATCCACTCGTGCTCGGGCTCACCGGCCTGTCCGATCGCCGCGTCGATCTCGGCGAACTCGAGGTCAAGGTGGTGTGCGAGCAGCATCTCTGGGAGCCTGCGCCCGAAGTAGCCGTCCATGATCCGGGCTTTGCGCATTGCGTTCAGGATCTGCTGGTGCGCGGCGTTCTGGGCGGTCGAATTCGGATGGCCGCCGAAGTGCAGCAATCCGAAGTCACCTTCCTCGGCGAGAAGCACGCCGCCCGGGCGCAGCGCCGTCACGATCCGAGCCAGAGCATCATCCGGGTCCGGCAGGTGCATCAACAGAGCCCGACAATGGATGAGATCGAAGTCTTGCTCGAGTTCCAAATCGCGGATGTCCATCTCATGCACGTCCACGTTGTCGGGCAGCCGGGTCAGAAAGCGGGTGTCGATATCGGCGGCGACGACCGACCCGGCCGAGCCGACCTTCCCTGAGAGCCAACGGGCAATCGAACCGCGGCCGGCGCCGACCTCAAGACATCGCCAGCCGCTCGCGATCCCGAGACGAGTAAGCCGGCGGATCGTTCCGGTGTCGAACCGCTGCTCGAGAAGCGCGAGCCGCCCCTCCTCGGTCGCGAGGTCAACCCCAGCCAGCACGTACGCGGTCTTGACCGTCACCTCAGCCCCCGCCGGTTTGCGCGGCTGACATGGGGTCCGCGGCGTTGACGCCGTCGAGCATCGCCGCGGCCACGACTGCGAACGCGTCTCGCCACGCGGATTCATGTTCGGAGCGCCAAGCTGGCCCGGCGATCGTGGCCATGGCGGCGATCAGCGTCTCTCCAACGACCGAGTAGTGCTCGGGCCGGGCGCCGTATGCGATGTGCCGGGCGCCGAGCTTTCGGAGAATCGGGACGATTGCGTTGAGGTCGCGCAATGAGTTGCGCACCAGGACGAGTGTGCTCAGGAGCTTTGTCTTCTGATGCTGCAGGTCGGTGGCGGCGAACAGCGGCACCACCGCCGGTGCTGTGTCGAAGAGCCGGGCGTAGAACTCGTCCATCAACCGCTCGCCGTGCGGTGCGACGAGGTCGAAGCTGGTCTCGAGTGCAGGTGCGTTCAGTTCCATCCGTCTTCCTTGCTTCCGCGCACGCCGTAGCGGGCGGGTCCGTGCGCAACGGGCAACTCGTGGTCGCTAGGCGATTTGAGTCGGGGCGCCTTGGCGGCGCAAGTCAGCGAACGGGGCGTCTCGCCCGTGACGTCTCGGCAGTGATGAGACACCGGATGGGTGACAAGATCGAGATAGGGTCGCTCCACACTGGATGCGGTCGGGAGTGGGCCTCCAGGGGGCACGCGTGGCCGTATCGGATCCGAGGTGCCCGCGCCGACCTCGCCGAGCTTGTAGACGAACCGTCGCCGCGCCTCGTGGTGGGCGCGATCCGGACCGAAGAGGCACTCGTGGCAACGGGCTAGTTCCTCCTCGCGATATGCCTGGAGCGGTTTGACGCGCTCGTCGAGCGCGCGACGGCGCCGTTTGTCCCGGAGACGAGCCTGATACAGCCCGTCGTTGCCGATCCGTTCGCCGAGCCGAATGGTGAGCGCCCGAAAATCGTCGAGGTCCGCGGCGAAGGCGGCGTCGAGCAGCCCCGTCCTGACTGCCTCGGCCGTCCCAACGGGGCGAAACGGCGCTCCGGTGAGCCGCGCGGTCGTGGCCGGACCGACCCGTCGTGGCAGCAGGTAGGTCCAGTACTCCGATCCGTAGAGGCCGCCCATGTGCTTGTAGTACGGGTTCAGCACGGCGTCCTCGCGTGCGATCACGTAGTCGGCGGCGAGAGCGATCGGCACGCCGCCGGCTCCAGCATCGCCGCCGAGCGCGGAGATGACCAGGTGCGAATCCGTTTCGACGATGTCACGCACGAGATCGTCGATTGCGCTGAGGTTGCGCCACGACTCCGTGGCCGGATCCTCCGCCGCCTCGATCATGTTGAGATGGATCCCGTTTGAAAAGTAGTCGCTACCTCCCATCAGCACGATCACGCGGGTTTCGCCCCTCGAGCGAGCGTAGGTGTAGGCGTCGCGCAACCGGTGGCATTGCTCGGTGCTCATTGCCCCGTTGTAGAAGTCAAAGTGCACGTAGCCGACGCCTGCCCGCTGCACGTAGTAGATCTCGCGGTAGGTGTCCTCAGCACGCGAGCCGGCGGCGATCGGTACCGCACTCTCCGGAACGTCGACGGCCAGGCCGGCCAGGGCGAGTGCGCGCTCAGCGGGCAGCTTGAAGTACCGCGCGGTCGCCGTGTCCCGGCGCTTGAGGTGCGTGATCCACACGGCTCCGTCGACGGTCGCTCGGCAGATCGCGCCGGTCCGGCGCCCGACGATCTCGCCGGGCTGACCTCGCAGCACCGGTTCGGGATGTATTCCGAAAAGATGAAACTCCGCGCCGTCGATGGTGTCGAGGACGCCTGGATGGCCTTCGCCGGCGCGGACCTTACGCAAGACAGTTTCGGTGCTGTCGAGTTCCCAGTCGATCGCGCGGTCGCTCTGCGTCATCAGCGGGCGCGGGCGACCCCTCAGTCCGCCCGCGAGCGAACGGCGCTCATCCGACGGCCGACAGCCACCGTGCACGATCCGTTGGATCGCCTCGACGAGCGCGTCGATCGCTGCGTGCCGAATCTCGTGCCTGTACAGGCTGCTCTTGCCCGCGCGGCGCATCGCGAACTCGCGTGCCGCCCATACATCGCCGGCGTCCGCCTCGCCGTTCGCCTGGAGCACCGTCACAGCCCAGTCGCTCGCTCTGATCTCGATCGCCCAATCCAACGAAGAAGGCCCCCGGTCGCCCGGCGGACCCGGATGCACGATGAGGCACCGGCGCGTTGACCAGATCGATTCGGGGATCATCTGCTTCAGAAACGGACACACGATCAACTGCGGATCGTGCTCGCGAACAGCTGCCTCCATGTCCTCGGCGGAACCGACAACGGCGACTGTTACTTCGTGACCAAATTCGGTCAAGGCGATCCACGCCCGCTGGCTGAGACCGTTGTGCGCGGAGACCAGAAACAGGATCCGCAACGCCGCGTCCCTAGCGCTCCAGATGGGGTCGCCGGCGAGCGGCTCAGCGTCTCGATCGAGAGCGACACCTTCCAATACGTCCCTCACCGTCGGGGACGTTCCACAGTCAGCAATTGTCATCGGATCTCTCTCTTCTCCGGTTCCTGTCCGATCACGACTCACGACTTGCCGAGTCATGGCCGTCAGAGGTTGGCTCGCATGAGCGCGAACTGGTCGCCGCTGGTGCCGGCAGCGACGATTCGACCCTTTGAGTCGACAGCGAAGGCGCGGCCGAAGTCGCCGGTCCCGTTAAAGTCGGTCGTCAACGACGCGGCCACCGTGCCGTCGGGCCGGTAGCGGACGAGCGCCATATCGGTGAAGGTGGGCGGCGCCTCCACCTGAAGCAAAGGCTTCCCGAGCGGGAAGACCGTGGTCACCCGCCCCGTCGCGCGCCCCTCCAGCCCGAACTTCAGGGGCTGGAACGCCACCGGGCCGAGATCGACGGACTGATCGACTTCATGGGTGACACCCGGCGCCAACTCCCCGTCCAGACCCACCCTCCCGACACCCTGATCGATCACCCCGGCCTCCCACACATTGAGCGTCGGACCGACCTGATGAACGCCCCTCGTCGTCACCTGCGACGCCGCCGACGACGACGAGACGAACACAAGCGATGCCCCGACCATCGCCAGCGCTGCCGTGATGATCTCCAGACCGCGCATTACCCTGCAACGTCGGACTAGCCCGTAACCACGCATCTGTCTGCCCCCTAGATTCGCTCGCCCGTCCCGGTGTCGTCGCGACGACGGTAAGCCCTGAACTGGTCCCCGTCTTCGGTACAGGTACGGATCTCGGTACGGATCCGGTTCACGCGAGACCACCGGTCTTGTGCTTCCATGCGCCGACCAGGAGCGGCCACAGTGCGGGTCGGGCTGGGAAGCGCTCGGCGTCGCGCGAGACCTCGGACAAGGTCGCTGCGGCGCACTGCTCTGTCGTGATCCCGTGCGCGATAGCGGTCGGCAGGACGCTCCGGTACACGGTGGAGAACATCCGCCGGGCATCCGCCAGCGGCTCGAGGTGTCCGGACACGTCGGTGCCATCCGGGGGGCCAACCCCCGCGCGCGCGAACAGCTCAGGAAGCCGTGCGCCGATCCGTACGTCGCAGCCGACGGCCGAGAATGCCTCGATGATCACGCGCTCCAACTCCTCGATGCTGTCGAGCGCAGGCAGGACGCCGACGGTGCGCAGGTCGTAGTCGTGAATGAGTAGGTGGCCGCCGGGGGCGACGGCGTCCCAGAGGCGGCGCAAGACGGTGACGCGGTCTGGCAGGTGAAACAGCAGCAGCCGTGCGTACACCAGGTCGAACGGCGCGTCGGGAATTGGCTCGCCCGCGGTGATGTCGATTCGAGCAAACCGGCATTGCCGGTGGCCAGCGTTCTGCAGCATCCTCAGCGCTTGCGCGCCCAGGTGTGCGTCTACGTCGATTCCGGTGACGAGCCCCGCCGGTCCGACTCGCTCGGCCATCAGCCGCATCGTCTCGCCCGGCCCGCAGCCCGCGTCGAGGCAGCGCGCACCCGGCGCGAGCCCGATCTGCTCGAGCAGCCGGCCGGTGGCCGTTTCCCACGCCCGAGACTGAAGACGCAGACGCTCGTATTCCTCTGGTGTGCGCGCGAGCGCGTAGCGGTCCTCGCGGCGCCTGGCTGGGGCTGTGCTCAGTTGCATGACGCGATAATCCGCGCCGGGGCCCCGGCTCGCATCGTAGACCCCCTACGATCTTTTGACGGCGCTCAGCTCACCGGCTCGCAAGCTCCTCAGCAAGCGCTTCCCGCCCGGCGATGCCCAGCTTCTCGTAGGCATGGCCGAGGTGCGTCGTCACGGTCCTGATCGTGATGAACAGCGCCTGCGCGATCTCACGGTTGGTCATGCCCTCTGCCGCCATCCGCGCCACGCGCAACTCGCTCGCCGTGAGCGCGTCGCGGCCCGAGCGCGCAAAGCGCCGGGGTCGCGACCCACACGCGAGCAGCTCGGTCCGCGCCCGCGCAGCCAGCGCGGAGCTGCCACAACGGTGCGCGAGGTCCATGCCGGCGCTCAGCGGCTCGAGCGCCGCTGCCCGGCGGCGATTGCGCCGCAGCGCCGCGCCCAGCTCGACCAGCGAGTACGCGTGATCCAGCCGGAACGGCGTTGCCGCGAGCAGGCGAGCCGCCTCAGCAAGCGCGTCGGTGTCCTGACGGACCAACCCGAGGTCTCGCAGCGCGACGCCGACCGCGTGCTGGCTGCCCCAACGGCGCGCCAGCTCGAGCTGTTCCTGCACGAGCTCGTCGGCGCGCTCCTGCTCGCCGCGGGCGGCCAGGAGCGTGCCGGCGAGGCCTCGCCATGGCGGCAGCGGCCGGCCGCCAAGACCCCAGCCGTCATACCGCCGGCCCAGCTCGAGCAGGTCGTCAAGCGCGTCGTCCGGCCGGTGCACCGCAGCTCGCAACCGCGCGCGCGCCATGAGCAGCGGGTTCAACAGCATCTTGCCCGGCAGCGGCCCGTCCGCCGCGAAGCTGACGAGCGTGTTTGCCGCCTCCTCGAGTCGATCCATCTCGACGAGCACCTCGATCAACACCGCAACGGCCGGGCGAGGCATGCCGTAAGTCTCGATCTCGACCGCGGCCACGAGCGCCGCCTCAGCGTCAGCGACCCGCCCGGACGCCAACGCCACCATCGCCACCATGCTGCTCGCGCGCGCGTGAGCGAACACCAGCGAGCGTCGCCGTGCGTCCGCGAGCAGCGCCTCGGCGAATGCTTGAGCCCGCTCCAGCTCGCCGGCGTACAGGTACATGGCGATCGCCCCCGTCGCCGCTCTGAGCGACACGAGCTGCTCGTTCCAGCCTTCCTCCACCCGCGCCGCGAAGGTCGCGGCCTCGGCAGCGTCGCGCGCCGGCCGCAGCGCTGCGTCCATCGCCAACACCAGACGTTCGGCGGGCGTCTTGCCGAGCACACGGGCCGCGAGCCGCGCAAGCCGCGCCACCGACTCCGGCTTGCTGCTGAGGTCGTATCGCTCCGCATGCGCGAGATGGGCATCGAGCCGCAGCGCAAGCTCACGATCGACGCCGCTCGCGGAAGCCAGCGCCTCCGCGAGCGCAGCCGCGGCCTCGCGCTCACGCTGCATCCCGGCCAACTCGAGCCCGAGAACCAGCCCGAGCCGCGCCCGCTCACACGGGTCGTCCTGCAACTGGATCGCCTCCCTCAGGCGCTCACAGCCGACGGGCCGACCGGCATGCAGCTCGGCCGTGCCGAGCGCGGCGAGAATCTCGGCGCGCTGCTCGGCCGGCGGTGGCTCCTCCAGCGCACGCGCCAGTAGATCGGCAGCGACATCGGGACCGCCGCGGTCCAGCGCCTGCGCGGCCGCCACCCGCAAGACGTCGACGGCCCACGGCTCAGCTGTGCGCTCAGCGAGCACGAGCTGCGCCGCGATTCGCTCCGGCGGCGCTCCGCACTCGCGCAGCAGAGCCGCCGCGCGGTGGTGGGCGGCCCGGCGCAGCGGGACCGCCAGACCATCGAGCACCGCCTCGCGAACGAGTTCGTGACGAAAACCCAGGCTCGGAAGGTCCTCGAGGACATCTGCGCCGATGAGCTCCGATGCCAGCCCTGCCGCGGCTTCCGGTTCGATCCTGGCCAGCAGAGCCGCCTCTCGCAGCGGCACGCCATTCCCGAGCACCGCCACGGCCCGCGCCAAATCACCGGCGCCGGAATCAAGCCCGTCCAGGCGCGCGCTCACGATCCGCGCAATGCTCGGCGGCGCGGCGGCCGCCAACTGCGCGGCCGTGGCCACCCCACCGAGCGCGCCGATCAGCTCCCCGACAAGCAGTGGATTCCCGCCGGTCCGGTCGTGAGCGACGCGCATCGCATCAGGGTCAATCGTGGCTTGCAGGCGCGTCTCGAACAGCTGCCCCACCGCCGACAGCGTCAGCGGCTCAGGCTCGAGTCGGTGTCCGCGTGCAGCCGCCGCGAGCGCATCAAGGCCGCCGCTGCGACCGGTGCGATCCCCTCGCGCTACGACCACGAGCAGCACGGGCAGCTCATCCAGGCGGCGAGCCAGGGACGCAAGCCACCGCAGCGACGGCGCATCCGCCCACTGCGCGTCGTCGACAGCGACCAGCAGCGGCTGGCGCTCCGCCAGGCCGGCGACGATCCAATACAGCCCATGGTGGAGTACATCCCCCGATCCGGGCTCCTCGTCCAACTGCGAGCGTGACACACCGAGAAGGACCCGCCACGCCTCACTCTCCACACCCGAGAAGGCGCCCGACGACCCAGAGAACGCCGGTTCAAGCAGTTGTCGCACCAGCCCGTAGGCGAACCGCTGCTCGAGCGGTTCACCGCACGCGCGCAGCCTACGCAGCCCCGCAGTTCGGGCGAGCTCCAGCGACACCCCCAACAGCGAGCTCTTGCCGATTCCCGGCGGCCCTTCGATCATGATCACCTGCCCCGCACCCCGCCGAGCCGCATCCATCGCGTTTCGCAACATGGTGACCTCGCGATCGCGCTCCACAAGACCGCCGGCATCCATCGTCGCGAGCGTACCGGCCCCGGCTCGGTGCCGGGCGCCCGCAGCTCGCACCGGCATTGGGCGGCGCCTGGGTAGCCGCCTCGGTGTCCGAACCGCGGCCACGACGCGAATTAGCCCGGCTGGAGCGGCGCTACCGCTTGCGGGACAACCGGGGCCATATGGGAATCCGGTCTTGGTTCTTGCTCGCAGCGATGAGCTGATCGATATGCCGCGTGCGGGCGGCGAATCTTGCGATCCTGGGTCGCGGTGCCCGGCCGGGTTCCTCACGGCGATTGCGGGTAGGCACGGCACGAGACCGACGAGGGGAGAAGAGCGGGCATGAAGAAGGTCCTTGAGCTTCTGTTGTGCATCCTGCATCCGATCGCGGTGGTGCTGATCTGGATCAATCTCGTTTTCCGGGGCGACCTCGGGCTGATTGCGAAGCTGACCTGGGGTATCGCGGCGATTGTTCCGTTCGTGCCGTTCGTGTACGTGCTCACCGGCAACGACTTCCTGTAGCCGGGAGCACGGGTCCACTGTGACGGCGAGAGCCGTGCGCGCGGGTTCGGCCGAGAAATTCGCGAGGCTCTGAGTCGTGGTTGCGGCAGCTGAGGACGATCACACTTTCGGCTCAGGGCAATCATTCTCGATTGGAGTCGAAGAGGAGCTGTTCCTCGTCGATCCGGTTACCGGACGTCAGACCAATAGCTCCGCAGCCGTGCTCGAGCGGCTCGGCGAAACGGTAGGCACGGTCGAGCGTGAGTTACACGCTTGTCAGATCGAACTGATCACGACGGTCCACACTGGTGTCGGCGGGGCGGTTGACGAGCTTGCGGACCTCCGCCGCGCGGTCGTCGGGACGGGGGCCGGGCTGGTGGGATCGGGGACTCATCCTGCCGCCAATGAGGGCGATGCAATGATTACCGACAAGGAGCGGTATGAACGGATCCACTTCTTACTCGGCGATGCGGTGGTCACTCCTGTCGGCGGCCTGCATGTTCATGTCGGCATGCCGGATAGTGAGACGGCGATCAGAGTTTTCAACGGCTTGCGGTGCGACCTCCCGCTGCTGCAGGCCTTGGCGGCGAACTCGCCGTTCCGTCACGGTCGCGACACCGGCCTCGCTTCCGCACGCGAGCTGAGCCTCCGGGGATGGCCACGATCGGGCGCGCCCCGAGCATTGCGCGACTTCGCAGACTTTTGCGAGATGAGTCAGTTGCTCACTCGTGCCGCGGATGTGCCGGACTACACGTGGTTTTGGTGGAAGCTTCGCCCTCACCCGCGATTGGGAACAGTCGAGATCCGAGCGCTCGACGCGCAGGCATCGCTCACTGACACCAGCGCGCTGATCGCGCTCGTCCACTGCTTGGCACGCGAGGCGGCCGAACGCGAACCCGTGGACGATCCCGCGCCGGAATTGGTGGAGGAGGGCATGTTCCGCGCCGCTCGATTCGGCGTCCGCGGCGAGCTTCCCGATGGCCAAGGAACACGGCGGCCCGTCTCCGAACTCCTACAGGCCGCGCTTCGACGGGCCGATCCCTGGGCTGGCGAGCTCGGATGCGCCGACGAGCTGGCAAGGCTCCCTGAGCTTCTCCAGCGCGGTGGCGGAGCCGGCATGCAGCGCGCCGCATACGACATCGCCGGGATCGATGGCGTCATCCGCGAGTTGCTGCAGCGTACGTCCGTCAGACAGGCCCCCGAGCGCGGCGCATTCAGCGCGTGCTCGGGGCGCGTAAAACGGTGACTGGGTCCGGGCTGGGTGAGCAACGTCCCTGTCGAGCCGTGGGCAGAGCACCAGTGAGCGTAGACAGGGTCTACGGCTAGCCGATGCTTCGACGACGGTTCGCGGCTGTCGGGTTGTCGACGTCGATGGGGAGCTTGGCCGGTTCGGATCGTCCGACGGCGTTGACCACGTCCCGGAGGTATACGAGGTGCTCGCGCATGGCTCGCTCGGCGGCCGTTGGGTCGCCGCGCACGATCGCCTCGAGGAGGTCGCGGTGCTGTTCGGCGATAACGCTTATGACGACGGCCGGCTGGATCACGGCGGCGAGTCGTGGCTGCAGGACGCTAACGATCCATGCGCTGAACGCGCCGGCCAGCCGGTTGTCGGCGATGTCGGCGATCAGGTGGTGAAGCCGGGCGTCTGCCTCGATCGTCCGCGCATGGTCGTCGGCTGCTGCGTTGACCTCCTCGACGAGTTCCCGGAGGACGAGCACGTCCTGCTCGCTCGCGCGCGCTGCCGCGAGCCCCGCTAGGGGGATCTCGAGCAGCATGCGTGTTTCGAGCAGCTCGTCGAGGCCGATGCTCTGTGCATCGAGCATCGTCGCGACCGCGGCGCTGACGCTCAGGCCGATGCCTTGCTCAGGTGTCGCGGCGACAAATATTCCGCCTCCGGGGCCTTTAGAGGCGCGGACCAGGTGCTCGCTCGAGAGCAGCCTGAGGGCTTCGCGAAGAGTGGGGCGGCTGACGCCGAACTCGCGGGCGAGGTCTTCCTCGCGCCCGAGCCTGTCCCCTGGTTTGAGGCGCTCGCCCGCGACGACATTGCGGATGCGCTCGGCCACCGCCTGGCTCGTGCCGCTCGGGCGGGCGGCGTCGCCGGGTCCGGACTCAGCGCTCATCTGGCCCCGCGATCGGGCAGCAGACGCCGCGGGTGCGTCTGTCGCATGTCGATCACTCGTCGTGCCTTTCCGCTGTCGATCGGCAGGATGCCCGGTTGAAGCGGCACGATCCTTACCCTGAGTCCGAGCCGCGTGCGCAGCCGGGCCTGGATCGCTCGTCCTTGATTCTGGTGTGCGAGCTCGACTTCGACCTTGACCTCGTCCATGGCTGTCGGCTCGTTGTAGTAGGTGATCCGGAACTCACCGATCTCGTCGAACTCTCGCAGTACCTGCTCGATTGCCGATGGAAACACGTTCATGCCGCGAATGACCACCATGTCGTCGGCCCGTCCGAGGATGCCGCCCGGTAACCAGCGGCCGGCATGGTCCGCTGGGCATGGATCCTCGCAGCACTCGACGACGTCTCCCGTGCGGTAGCGAATGGCGGGGAACCCCTTGCGCCCGATGGCGGTTACGATCAGCTCCCCGACCTCGCCGGGAGCCACCGGATCCTCGCGTCCGGGCGCGACGATCTCGGCGACGAACTCGCGCTCGTTGAGGTGAATGCCGCCGCCATCGGCGCACGGGTACCCGAACGCGCCCACCTCCGAGAGCCCTGCGTGGTCGAAACAGCCGGCCTCCCACAACGTCTCGATCTGCGCCCGGACCGCCGGCAGCGACGCGCCCGGCTCACCGGTGCAGATGATCCGGGTGACGGACGAGAGCGCGTCGATGAGTCCGTTCTGAGCGGCAACGCTAGCCAGCCTGATGGCGTATGACGGAGTGCAGACGAGCGTGGTGGCGGAGTACTCCCGGATCGTTTCGAGCCTCTGGACGGAGTCCATCCCGCCGAGCGCAATCCGGTTCGCGCCGACCGCACCGGCGCCCTCGTAAGAGGCCCAGAACTGGATGTACGGTCCGAATGAGTAGGCCAATGCGACGAGATCGGATGAGCCGACTCCGGCCGCGGCAAACACGTCCCGCAGGCATGACCGCCACCAGTCCCAGTCCTCCTTGGTGTCGAGCACGCGCAGCGTCGAGCCGGCCGTGCCGCTGGTCTGATGCAGATGGACGTAGCGCTCATACGGATAGGTCAGATTGCGGCCGAATGGGGGATGCGCCTGCTGGTCACGAAGCAGTTCCGCCTTGTCGACGGGCCGGATCCGGCGCAGATCGTCCAGCGAGCCGAGTCCTAGACCGTCGAGGCGCTCTCGCTGGAACTCGTTGGACCGCGCCACCTCCGCGATCAACACGTTCACGCGCTCGAGTACCGATCGGTCGTCGCCGGAGGCCGCCGGCAGCGGGTGTCAGGTGGCGATCGAGATCACGGATACATCCGATCCGCGCGGTGGGCAGCCCGGACTGATCGGGATCGACTTGACGCTTCCGGACAGCTGGAACGGCAACTACATGGCGGAGGGCGGCGGCGTGTACTGCGGCCCGGCCAGCTTCGTCACGCTCGCGGCGGATCAGTGGCTGGCCGCCGGGTATGCGATCTCGCAGACCGACTGTGGGCACACCGGCTATCCGAACGCGCTTGTCTCGCCGTGGGTGGTCAATCAGGATCCCAGCCAGCATCCGCCGCTGGGGCTGAACCGGAATCGAATCGACGACTTCTGCTACCTCTCCTTCCACCTCGAGGCGGTCGATTCGAAGTTCGTGATCGACCGCTACTACGCAGACCGCGCGCGGTACTCGTTCTGGAACGGCTGCTCGACCGGCGGCCGCCAAGGACTATCGGAAGCCGAGAAATACCCGACGGACTTCAACGGCATTCTGGCCGGCGCGCCAGCGCTGAACTGGGACCAGTTCATGGTCGCGCAAATGTGGCCGCAGCTGGTCATGGAATGGAACAACGACGAGCTCTCAGCGTGCAAGGAAAACCTCGTCAACACGACTCTTCAGCAGCAGTGCCGCGACCAGGAAGGGCAGATCGACGGCGTGTTCGACCCGCGCACCTGCAACGTGATCGGCATCTTGAAAAGCCTCATCGGCACCAACACGCCGTGCGGGATGTTCACGGCTACCGACGCGCTGGTCGTCCAGGAGATCTGGCAGGGACCGCGGCTCTCGGGCCGCCAATCGAACCTCCTGACTGGCTTCCCGGTCTGGTTCGGCATGGAGCCCGGAGCCAACATGGCCGGCGTCTTCGTCCCGCCGCCGATCCTCGGTCCCGGCGGCGGTCTCGGTCTCGCCACCACCTTCAACAACCCGCCGCCGTCTGGCCCGCTGGCCGGTGCGCCGTTCATCCCGAGTGACGACTGGTTCCAGAACTGGATCAAGCAGGATCCGAGCTGGGTCTTCACCGATGAGACCTACCAGCAGTACTGGCAAGATTTTCTGAAGTCAGGCCAGAGGTTCGACCACGCAATGGCGGCGGACAACCCGAAGCTGAGCGAATTCAGGCGGGCGGGTGGGAAGCTGATCATGTGGCAGGGCCTCGCCGACCAGTTGATCTTCATCGGCGACAGCATCAACTTCTACAACCAGGCGATCTTCGCCAACGGCGGGGTGCACAGCACCCAGCAGTTCTGGCGCCACTTCGCGGTGCCCGGAGTGGCCCACTGCGGGACACCGGGGGCCGGCAGCGTCGCGCCCACAAACCCGATGCAGCAGGTGATCGACTGGGTCGAGCACGGCCAGGCGCCAGCGGTGCTCAATGCGAGCGGGACGATCAATGGACAGTCGGTGACCCGTCCGATCTGTCCCTACCCCGACCCGGACGCGGTGTACACCGGCGGCGACCCCAACCAGGCCAGCAGCTACACCTGCCGAAACACGGTCCAGCTCGACAACCCGTTCGAGCCCGGGCCAGCCGGCAACGAACCGCGGGGACAAGGCTCGCATCATGGGCACTGGGGCGATGGCGGCGGCGACCGCCCGTTCAAAGCGCAGACATAGACGATCCTCACTGGCGGCGTCCGCCCCCCCGCGGACGCCGCCACCGCCGGTCTCTTGTATCCGTCTCGTTTCGGTGAACACCGAACGTCAAGGTCGCTAGCGAACCCCTCGGACTCAAGATCAACCGACCGTGACCGCCGGAAAGGTCCAAAGCGCGGCACTCGATCAAGCCAGACAGGTGATGGCCGCATGATGCGAATCTCGGGGTGGGCTGGCGGGGTGACCGTGACTGCTTGCGGTCGCGGGCAACTGCGTCGTCACGGATCTGGCGTGGCGGCTCCGGTGGTAGGGCGCGACGGTCCGGGTACGTGTGCGGTACGGTCAAACGAAAGCCAACTGAAGGGATCGGGGCCATGGCGTATCTGCAAACGCACTTTTGGAAGGGTGGAACTGAGGAGCAGTATCAGTCGATGCTCACGGCGGTGCATCCCCCTCAGGGCCTTCCAGACGGACAGACGGCGCACGTCGCGGGGCCTACTGACGGCGGGTATCTGATTTCGGTCGTCTGGGACTCCAAGGAACACAGCGAGCGGTTCATGAACGGCACGCTGCTGCCGGCGCTGCCGGTCGAGGGCGGATTCGCGGGTGCGCCTGAGGAGCGCCTGGCCGAAGTCGCGCACCTAGAGATGGCGTAGGACAGGGAGTTTCCTTTCCGGGCGCGGGGTGCGCCAGTTGAGCATCGGTCGAGCAGGTTGAGATCTAAGCGAGGACGCCGATCGGCGTCGATCGCACACACAATCCGCGCAGCCTTGCTGTGGAGAGACGAGGAAACGATGGGAACGCATATTGCCTTTCACGAGGTCGACGACGTCGATCATTGGCTGAGTTCATCCAAGCGAGAGGAAGTCTTTGGGCCGCTGGGAATCACGATGCGCGCCTTTCGGGATCCGGCGGGTTCAAACCGAGTGGGGCTGATCGCGGAGATCCCCGACATGGCTGCCTTTCAGGAGTTCATGCAGACCGAGGCGGCCGCCGACGCGATGAAGGCTGACGGTGTTCGCCCGGAGACGCTCCTGATCCTCAACGAGGGGTAGCGCTCAGCCGCTATCAACGGCCCGGCTCCCACATCTGGTCGAGCCGGGCCAAGCGCGCTCGTTAGCACAAACCACCCGTAGGCCAACTGAGAGAGCCAGGCGCCGGCGCATCGCGACGCACATGAGAAGTCAGCCGCCGCGACCGAACCGCCAGCGACGCGGCCACCGCGTCAGGGTGACCCGTTTAGGCACATCATGCAGGTAACCGGCTACGCCGCCGCTGGGTGCGCCCAAGAGATCCCGTCGTTCGAGACGAGCGGGAGCCCAGCGAATCGCAGTGGCCTGCGGGGGCACCCCGGCACCGCACGCTGCGGGAACGCGGGCTAGGGTTTCGCGGCGGTGTAGGTCAGGTGGGTCACCCGGGACGATGCGTCCGTGCGGGCCTGTTCCAGCGCGAGGCGGTCGGGGTCCACGCGGTCGAACATGCGGATGCCGGTGCCGAACAGCACCGGCGCGAGCGTAATCGAGAACTCGTCGATCAGGCCGGTGTCCAGGTACTGCTGGATCGTCTCGGCGCCGCCGGCGATGCGCACGTCGCGGTCGCCGGCGGCCTCGCGGGCCCGGCGCAGCGCGCTCTCGATGCCGTCGTTGACGAAGTGGAAGGTGGTGCCGCCCGGCCGCTCCCACGGGTCACGCTTGGTGTGGGTGACGACGAACACCGGGGTGTGGAAGGGGGCCTCCTCCGGCCATGCCAGCTCGCCGGCGTCGAACATCCGCTTGCCCATGACGCTCACGCCGGTGCGCTCGTACGTCGCCCGTGCGATGTCGTTGTCGAGTCCTTCCTCGCCGCCCTCGCCGAGCTTGAGGTTCTCCCGGAACCACCGCTGCGGGAACAGCCACGCCTGCAGCTCCGACCACTTCGTCATCCAGCGCTGGACCCTCGGGTCGTTCTGGCCTTCGGGCGAGAAGACGTGCTCGACGGGCACGGCCTCCGGCGCCATGAAGCCGTCCAGTGACATCGTCACGCTGAAGAACACCTTCCCGGCCATCAGCGCACCGTCCCTTCCTGCCCGGTCTCCTGTTCGGTCATGGTTTCGCCGGCGGTCGCCGGCCCGCGGCCCGTGGACCGCTCCCGGGCGACCGCCGTGACGTAGGCCGCCAGGTTGCGCAGGGTCTGCTCGCCGCCCTCGATCGCGTGGTACTTCTCCACCGCCTCCTCACGGAGTTCCTTGGTGGGGAACACCGTGCGCATCACGATCCGGGTCTGCTCGCCGGCCGGCTCGAAGGTCAGGACCGACTCGAAGGCGTTCGGGTCGTCGCGGGACTCGCCGTGCAGCAGCGCGATCCGCTCCGGCGGGACGATCTCCCGCCAGGTGATCCACTCCTGGTAGTCGGTCCCGTCCGGCCCGTGCATCACGAAGTCCCACTCCCCGCCGGCGCGGAACTCGAAGGACCGCGTCGTGGTGGTGAAGCCCTCCGGTCCCCACCACCGCGACAGGTGCCGGACTCGCGTGAACGCCTCGAATACCAGCTCCCGCGGGGCGCCGATCACCCGGGAGATCACGATCTCGCGGTCCGCGGTCGCGTGCGCAGGCTCGCCGCCGCTACTGGTCGTCGTCATCGTGTGGTCCCTCCTGCCTTGCCTGCTTCAACTCCTGCACGTACTCGTCCAGCCGGTCGAAGCTCTCGCTCCAGAACCGCTCGAAGCCGCCCACCCACTCGTGGACCGGCCGCAGCCCGCGGGCGTCCAGGCCGTAGAGCCGCTGCTTGCCCGCACCGCGCACCCGCACGAGCCCGACCTCCCGCAGGACCCGCAGGTGCTTGGACGCCTGCGGCTGGGTTATCCCCAGGTCCCGTGC
>DATJYY010000200.1:0-18066 GCA_035499395.1 Solirubrobacteraceae bacterium | reverse complement strand
CGGCGGCAGGAGCGCGCCCTCGCGCGCCGCTGCGATCGGTGGGACCCGCGTCGCGCGGAGTGCCGGACGCACCGCCGCGATCATCGTGATGACGATCCCGACGAGCAGCGAGATGATGATCGTCCGCGTCTTGAACACGGTCGACGCCTGCGGGAGGTTGATCCCGAACGACACCAGCAGCGAGTTGAGCGCCTTGGCCAGCAGCAGCCCGAGGAACAGGCCGACGATCGACGCGAGCGTTCCGATCACGAACGCCTCGACCAGGACCGAGCGGAGCACCTGGCGGCGGGTCGCGCCCAACGTGCGCAGTGTCGCCAGCTCGCGCGTTCGCTGCGCGATCGTGATCGACAAGGTGTTGGCGATCACGAAGCTGCCGACGAACAGGGCGATGCCGCCGAAGGCGAGCAGGAAGTCCTGGAAGATGTTGAGGAAGCCGCTCGTGTCCTTGGTCGCCTGCTGGGCCTGCGCCTGACCGGTTCTCACCTGTGCGCTCGGGCCTAGCAGCGGCTTGATCTGGTTGACGACCTGCTGCGGCGAGAACCCGTGCTTGGCCGCGACACTGATCGTGTCGTACTTACCGACCTTGTTGAAGAGTTGCTGGGCCTTGGGCAGCGTGAACACCGAGATCGTGGCGCCGCCGAGCGAGGAGACGCCGCCGATCTGGACCGTCCCGGAGATCGTGAACCGCTCGACGGGTCCCCGTGCGACGACCCCGATCTCGTCGCCGACCTTGTAGTTGTGCTTGCTCGCGGTCGAGGCGTCGATCGCGATCTCGTCCGGGCTGGTCGGGAAGTGGCCGCTGGTCAGCGTCAGCGGGTTGAAGTGCTGGCCGGCGGGCGAATAGCTGAAGGCCAGGCCGGGCGCGCCACCGCTCGAGATCACCTTGCCGTTCCGGCCGACCAGCTGGGCGGTGTCCGAGATCCCACCAGACGCGTCGGCGACCGACGACAACCCGCGCACCTGGGTCAGGAGGGAAGCCGGCAGCGAGGGCGTCGTGGGCGCGTTGCCGTTGTTACTGGACGAGATCGCGCTCTTGCCGGTGATGACTGCGTCGGTGTTCTGGTACACCGTGGTGAACACCGTGTTGAACGCGGCCTTGATGGTGTCGGTGAGAACGAATGTCCCGCTCACCATCGCCACGCCGATCACGATTGCGAACGCCGTCAACGCGGCGCGGAGCTTGCGTCCGAGCAAGCCGCGGAGTGCGACCTGCGTCACGACTGCAGCGTGCTCATGACTTCGAGCACCTGGCCCGCGTCCGTGTCGGTGAGCTCCTTCACGATCAGTCCGTCCGCGAGGAAGAGGATCCGATCCGCGATAGCGGCGGCACGCGCTTCGTGCGTCACCATCACGATCGTCTGGTGGTAGTCACGCGCGGAGTCACGCAGCAGGTTGAGGATCTCGCCGCCGGTCTTCGAATCGAGGTTCCCCGTCGGCTCGTCGGCGAACAGGATCGTCGGCTTGGTGACCAGCGCGCGGGCGATCGCCACCCGCTGCTGCTGACCGCCCGAGAGCTCCGAGGGCCGATGCTTGCGCCGGTCGGACAGACCCGTCTTCGTCAGCAGCTGCTCGAGCCACGCCTTGTCGGGCTTCTCGCCGGCGATCGACAGCGGCAGCAGTACGTTCTCCTCGGCGGTCAGCATCGGCAACAGGTTGAAGAACTGGAAGACGAACCCGATGTGATCGCGCC
This sequence comes from Solirubrobacteraceae bacterium, assembly GCA_035499395.1. Classification (GTDB taxonomy): domain Bacteria; phylum Actinomycetota; class Thermoleophilia; order Solirubrobacterales; family Solirubrobacteraceae; genus Palsa-465. Next base: position 16,376 of record DATJYY010000200.1, on the reverse strand, counting down.
GCAGGCGGGTCATCTGGGCGTCATCTAGGCGGGTGATCTCCGTGCCCGCGATCGTGACCGTTCCGCCCGTCGGCTTGTCGAGCCCGGCGAGAATGTGCATCAGCGTCGACTTGCCCGAGCCGGACGGTCCCATGACCGCCACCAGGTGGCCGCGCTCCACATCGAGTGACACGCCGCGCAACGCGTGGACCGCTGTCTCTCCCTCGCCGTATTGGCGCTCTAGCTCGCGCGCCTCAACGACGACCCCGCCGACGGCGGTGTCCACCGAAGCGGCGACTTCGGTTTCCTCTGCCGGCACAAGTGGGTGTATAGCACCTGAAACGTGTTTCAGTTGTGTCCCAACAGGACCAATATTGGTTTTCTCACGAGGTCCAATAAGTTCTCAGACCGCCGTTTTCACGAACTGTTCACGAAGCGCGATCTTCTTGAACTTGCCCGTCGCCGTTCGCGGAATCTCGTCGATGAACTCGACACGCTCGGGGAGCTGCCATTTCGCAAATGCACCCGACAGGTGCTCGCGCAGATCATCGGCGGTCGCCTCGGCCCCGTCGCGCAGCACCACGATCGCCATCGGCCGCTCTCCCCACTGGTCGTCGGGTATGGCGATCACGGCCGCCTCCGCGACCGCGGAATGGCCCATCAGCTGGTTCTCCATGTCGACCGAGGAGATCCATTCGCCGCCCGACTTGACCAGGTCCTTGGTCCGGTCGGTGATTCGAATGCAGCCGTGGTGGTTAATCCGGACCACGTCGCCGGTCTGGAACCAGCCGTCGTCGGTGAACTTCTCGGCACCGCTCCCCTTGAAGTAGGCGGCGGCGACCCACGGCCCGCGGACCTCGAGCTCGCCCATCGCCTCGTCGTCCCACGGGATCAGTTCACCGTCGTCGCCGCGGGCACGGATGTCGACGAACGGGGCCGGGGTGCCCTGCCGCGCGCGGTATTCGAACTTCTCATCATCTGAGGCGTCGTCGAGCTCGGGGGGCACGACGGCGGTGCTGGCAAGCGGGGACGTCTCGGTCATTCCCCACCCCTGGATGATGAACAGGTCGTGCCGTTGATAACCCTCGATCATGCTCTTGGGGACGGCCGACCCGCCCACGAGCAACCGGCGCAGCGAGCTGAGATCCCACCGCTCGGGCTCGTCCTCCATCGCCTTCAGCATCGCCATCCACACGGTCGGCACGCCGGCGGTGAGCGTGACGCGCTCGTCGGCGAGCAGGTCGAGCACGCTCTCGGCGTCCAGGCGCGGCCCCGGCAGGACGAGCGCCGCCCCGATCATCGTGGCCGTGTACGGAATCCCCCAGGCGTTGGCGTGGAACATCGGGACGACCGGCAGGACCGTGTCGCGCGTCGAGATGTTCATCGCGTCGGGTAGGGCCGCGCCCATCGAGTGCAGGACGAGCGCCCGGTGCGAGTAGAGGACGCCCTTGGGCCGGCCGGTGGTGCCGGACGTGTAGCAGATGGCCGCCGCCCGTCGCTCGTGCGGGTCCGGCCAATCCATAGGGTCCCCCCGCTCGATCAGCGACTCGTAATCGATCGCGCCGTCTGGTACCTCGCCCCCGTGGGAGACGACGATCACGTGCTCGAAGTCGTGCGCGGAGCGGAACGCGTCGAATGCCGGCAGGAGCGACTCGTCGACGACGATCGCCCGGTCCCCGGCGTCGCCGGCGATGAACCCGAGCTCGTCGGGATGCAGGCGCGGGTTCAGCGTGTGGATGACCGACCCCATCGCCGGCACGCCGTAGTACAGCTCGAGGTGCTCAGGCTGGTTCCAGAGCAGCGTCCCAACCCGGTCTCCCTCTCCGATGCCGAGTTCCCCGAGCGCCGAAGCGAGCCGCCGGGCGCGTCCCGCGCACTCTCCCATCGTCGTGCGATGGATCGACCCGTCGGGCCTTCTGGAGACGACCTTGCGGTCCCCGGTGAGCTGCTCGGCTCGCTCGACTGCCGTGGTCAGCGACAGCGGGTAGTCGTCCATCATCAGCCCATTCAGCAGCGGCTCGCTCATGCTCTCCTCCTTACCGGTGTGCATCGCGCCTCCGAAAGGATGCCTCCTCCAGCCCTACCCAGGCAAGCTGACGACTACGCGCTGTCCGAGACCAGCGAGTTGAAGAAGTTGATGTCCTCGCGTTGGAGCTGGCAGACCTCGAGCCAGTGCCCCAGCTCGGCTGTGGTATCGACGTACCCCGCCCGCACCCGGTTCTGGATGAGCACGGTGTAGTCGACCGTCAGGCCGGAGGCGCTTAGGAGCGCGCGGACCCGCTCCCATTCCTCGTCGCCGGTGTCGATGAACGTTGCGATGTGGTGCAGACGCACGGCGAACGACCCGTCCGGCGGGAGCACCCGCGTGTAGAACTCGACATGGCCGGCCACCGGCTCGATCAGCTCGACGATGTGGCCACCGCGGGCGCCCATCGCGAACTTCGCATCCCACTCCGCGGGCTCGTCGCCGACCAGGAAGGTGGCGCCGCCGGCGGGGAGCTTCAGGCAATGCTCGAGCCCGAACCGCTCGGACATGAACGCGACCGCGCGGTCGAGATCGGTCGTCACGTAGCCGAACTGCCACACGTTCGCGAGCAGGTCGGCGAGCGCGTCCACGCGACGGGGGGAGGCGAACAGGTCCGTCACGCCACGAGCTGCTCTCGGCCCGCCGTCAGCTGGCCGCCGGCGCCCGAGTCCAGATAGTCGGCGAGCCGCGCCGCGAGCATCATGATCGTCAACGACGGGTTCACCGACAGCGTCTGCGGGTGCGCCGAGCTGTCGCCGACGTACAGGCGCTTGACCTCGTGCGACTGACCGTGGGTGTCGACGACCGAATTCGCCGGGCCGGCGCCCATCCGGCAGCTCCCCTGCATGTGCGTGGTGGCGAGTCCCGACCACAGAATCTGGGAGGCGCCGGCCGCCTCGAGCACGCGGCTGGAGAACTCGCGCGCCTTGTTGATCCGTTCGAGCTCGTGGGGCTGGAAGTCCCACAGGAACAGCTCGTTGCCGTTCTCGTCCAGCGACACGCTTGCGTTGTTGTCGTCGTTGGCCATGTTCAGCAGCCCGATCCAGCGGCGGTACTTCTTGGCCGCCTCGACGAGCGGCGCCCCCCACATCGGCCCGTTCTCGTCGCAAAGGCCCGCGGCGAACCCGATCGGGTCCTGCACGGTCACCGCCTCAACCGCGAAGCCTCCGTCCTCGTCGGCGGCGAAGTCGTAGCAGTGCCCGGTGATCGGGGCGACCATGTGGGCGTCCTGGGGCTCGTCGAACAGGCCGAACACGAAATGCGCCGGATGCAGGCCGAGGTGCCTGCCGACGTTCGGATTCGGCACCTGCGAGCGCATCAGCACCTGAGGCGTTCGGAGCGAGCCGGCTGCCACCACGACGACGTCGGCCCCGACGCACCGCGTTTCCCCATAGGCATCGGTGTATTCGACGCCCGTCGCCTCGGGGCCGTCACCGCGATCCTCGATCACGACACGGTTCACGAACGAGTTTGGCCGCAGCGCGATCGCGCCCGAAAGCACGTTGCGCTGGATGTACGTGTTCATCGTCGACTTCCCGGCGTTGGTGGGGCAGCCCTGCAGGCACGAGCCGCACTGCTCGCAGTTCTCGTCGGTGTAGGCGCGGACCGGCTCGAGCGTCGCACCGACCGCCTCGAACCCGCGCTTGGCCGTCTGAACGCACCGCTTCAGGTCCCAGTCGCTCGAGCGGTCGCGCACGCCGAGGTACGCCTCCACGCGATCGTAGTAGGGATCGAGATCGGCGCGAGAAATCGGCTCGCCGCGGTCGTTGCAGAGGCCGGTAGCGGCATACCACTTGTCGAGCTCGCGCTGGGTCGCGCGCATCGCGACCTTCGTGTTGATCACCGTGCTGCCACCGACGCAGCAGCCGCTGATCATCACCACCGGGCCTAGGCCGGGATCGCCAGCCGGGAACGCGAAGCTAAGCGGCCACCAGTACTGGTTTGCCGCCCAACTCTCCCAGCGCACGAAGTCGGCAGCCACGTAGTGGCCGCCGGCCTCGAGCAACAGCACCGAGCGGCCGCGCTCGGCGAGCTCGCCGGCGACGACGCCGCCGCCAGCGCCCGAGCCGACCACGACGACCTCGAATCGCTCCGAGGTCATCCGGGGATCCCCAGATACGACCAATCCTTCTTGATCCGCATCGCGAGCGGCGAGTGGAAGTCGATCTCCTCGTACGCGCTCGGACCGGTCGCCCCCGGGGCGACAAAGTCGCTGTAGAACGCCTCGACGGCGAGCGCGCGGATCAGCAGGAACGGAGGCGTGAGTGCGTGCGGCGCAAGCGCCTCGGCGCCACCGGGCGCCGCGTGGGCGAGAGCGTCGATCGAGTCGACGACGACCGCGCGCGCGGGCGGAGGCATATTGGACATGACAGCGTCGATATAGACGACCGGGCCGACGCGACTCGAGCCGGGCACGATCGTGTCGCACAGAGACTCGAGTACGGCGGCGCGCCTCTCGTCGAGATTGCGCAGGGCGCTCGTCACCGGCCCGACTCTACGCTCCCCGAGTGCACGGCCGCTTGCCGGTGCGGGCGCGGATGGTTGCCGATGCGTGCACGGCAGCGGGGTGGCATCCTGCGCATAAGCCATGGGTGCAGACACCACCGACAGGATCGAGGTGCTGGCCGATCTGATCGTTCGCTTCGGCGCGAACGTCCAACCCGGTCAGATCGTCGCCCTCAGCTCCGAACCGGGGAAGGAGCCACTCGCCCGCGCCGTCGCGGAGGCCGCGTACAAGGCCGGTGCCAAGTTCGTCGACCTGTCCGTGTTCGACATCTACATCAAGCGCGCCCGGGCGCTGCACGCAGCGCCGGACACACTCGGGTTCGTGCCCACCTGGTACGGCGAGCGGGTGCGCGCACTCGCAGAGCAGCGCGGCGCGCTGATTGCGCTCACCGGTCCCGTCGCGCCCAGCGTCATGGACGGCGTCGACCCGTCGCTGCTCGGCAAGGATCTGCTGCCGCAGCTGCGGGAGTCGATCGAGATCGTCAACAACCGGACCACGAATTGGACGGCGGCGCCGTGCCCGACCGAGGCCTGGGCCAATCTCGTCAGCCCGGAGCTTTCGACTGTCGATGCGCTCGACCGCCTCTGGCACGACGTCGCGCACGTGTGCCGGGTCGACGAGGCCGACCCGGTGGCGGCCTGGGAGGAGCGAATGGACCGTCTAACGGCGGTCGCGGGCAGGCTCGACGAGCTGCACCTCGAGTCGGTCCACTTCGCGGGTCCGGGCACGGATCTCCTCGTCGGCGTGCTCCCTTCGAGCCAGTGGCAGTGCGCGCGTATAACCACCGTCGACGGCGTCGTGCACGCGCCCAACCTCCCCACCGAAGAGGTGTTCACCACGCCGGATCCGGCTCGCGTCGAGGGCCATGTCCGCTCGACCAAGCCGCTGTTCGTCTCCGGGGTGATGATCACGGGCCTGCGGGTGAAGTTCGAGGGCGGGATTGCGGTCGAGATCGACGCCGACCAGGGCGCGGACACGCTACGGGCGCTATCCAACCGGGATCCAGGCGCGGCGCGCCTCGGTGAGGTGGCGCTCGTCGACGGCGAGAGCCGGATCGGCAACCTCGACACGGTGTTCTTCGACACGCTGCTGGACGAGAACGCCGCGAGCCACATCGCGCTCGGCGAGGGGCTCGATTTCACCGTGCTCGACGACGACGATCGGCAGCAGATCAACCGAAGCGAGCTTCACATCGACTTCATGATCGGGTCCAGCGACGTCGCGGTCACGGGCATCGCCCCCGGTGGCGCCGAGGTGCCGCTGCTCCGGAACGGCGTCTGGCAAATCTGAACGGCTGCGTTTGCGCGCGGCCCGGGCGCCGTAGCCGCGCTACCCTTGGCCGGCCTTCACGGAGAGGTGCCGGAGCGGTTGAACGGGCGCGACTGGAAATCGCGTAACGGGGGTTGACCTCGTTCGGGGGTTCGAATCCCCCCCTCTCCGCTGTTCGGCGATGCCAAGATCTGCATAGGTGCTGCCCATGCAGTCGGAGCATGCTTCCTCGGGGCGAAGCGAACCGGCCACGCCGCCCGCGCCGCCCGCTGAAAATGAGAAACCCCCCACCTGGGGGGGCCAAAACGGAATTTAGGGAGAGATATCTTCGATCTGTGGGTATCGCTTGGAAAAGAGGAGTCGAGGGACCATGAGGAGAGGGATTTGCCGCAATTTGCATGCGCAACTTCGCGCAGTCGAATTCTCATCGGCCTCTTCTGAGGACGGCCTATCCGTCCAGACGAGAACGCTGCGCTCACAGTCGGCTGAAAAAGAGTCGACCGGCCTTACAACTTGCACAAATGTTTGGCGGGCGCTTCCGTTCCGTCAGAATCAGAGTTAGCATCCGTTTCAGGGGCAATGGGGACACACACAGATTCTCGTCCAGCATTAAGACTCGTTCAACCGGCTGTCGTTCACCCGGTCGAGTTCAGCTGGTTCTGCGGGCACTGCGCCGCCCCCGCGCAGAGCGATCAGCCCCCGGCGCCGATGGCGCGGGTGTGCCGTTCGTGCGGTCTCGGGGTCATGCTCGAGACGCGGGCGGACATCGCGCCCAGCCACCGCGACGCCTTCCTGGTGATCGATAGCTCGCTGCTCGTCCAGGCGATGTCCTGGCGGGCGGAGACGCTGCTCGGCGTGACCGAGGACAGCGCGGTCAACCGCCCCGTCATGCAGCTTCTCGTCCCCGCTGATGCTGAGGCCGGCCGCCCCGCCCGGTTCGCCGCCGCTCTCGTCGAGGCCGCCGCCGGCGCCGACGAGCCCGTGAGCGCGTTCGTTCGCCCCTGGAACACGTTCGGCGTGCGGCTCCGGGCGCGGGTGGCTTCGTGCGGCCCGCCGCGAGCCGCGCTGGTCGTCCTCGAGCACCAGCAGGCGCGCCCCCTCCGCGTCGTCAGCTAACCGCCGGGGGCAGGAGCTCCGGCGCGCCGGCCGCCACCAACGGTCCCGGCAGGCGAACCGATCCATCGGCCCGCTGCCCGTTCTCGAGGATCGCGATGATCGTCCGTCCGACCGCGACCGCGGTGCCGTTGAGGGTGCAAACGTGTTCCGGCCTCCCGCCAGCGGCCGGGCGGTAGCGGATGCCGAGCCGGCGGGCCTGGTAGTCGGTCGTATTCGAGGTCGACGTGAGCTCGCGGTAGCGGCCCTGCCCCGGCAGCCACGCCTCGCAGTCGTATTTCTTCGCCGCTGAGGCGCCGAGGTCGTCGACCGCGATCGACACGACGCGATACGGGATCTCGAGCTCGGACAGGATCGACTCCTCGATGGCCAGCAGCCGGTCGTGCTCGGCGGCCGCGTCCGACGGCGCCACGAAGCTGAACATCTCGACCTTGTCGAACTGGTGGACGCGGAAGATCCCGCGTGTGTCCTTGCCCGCGGCTCCGGCCTCGCGCCGGAAACAAGTCGAAAAGCCGGCGTAGCGCCTCGGCAGGTCCTCCTCGGCGAGGATCTCGTCGTCGTGCAGCGAGGCCAGCGCGACCTCGGAGGTGCCGACGAGGTAAAGATCGTCGTCCGGGAGCCGGTATATCTGCTGCTCGGTGTCGGGCAGAAACCCGGTCCCGTACAGAGCGCGCTCTCGCACCAGAACCGGCGGGACGATGGGCTCGAACCCCTTGCCACGCAGCTTCTCGAGCGCGTAGCGGACCAGCGCGAACTCGAGCATCACGAGGTCGCCACGAAGGTAGGCGAAGCGCGAGCCCGACAACCGCGCGCCCCGCTCCATGTCGATCCGGTCGCCGGCCAGCTCGAGGTGGTCCTTGCCGGTGGCGCCGGCCTCCCCGACCTCGTACAGGACCGTGTCCTCGTCCGGGGCGTCGTCCGCCGGCAGGTTCGGCAGCGAGGCCAGCTCGCGCTCGCGCTGTGACGCCACCGCCGTCTCCTCCTCGCTCAGCTCCCGTCCCCGGGCGGCGAGCTCGGCGAGCTGCTCGCGTTCCTCCGGGGTCGGCGGGCCCTTGCGACCGCGGCTGGCGCGATTCTGCTCGGCCTGCAGCTCCTCGAGAGCCGTCCGGATCGACCGCCACCGGCCGTCGAGTTCGAGCACGCGGTCGACAGCGGCCGCCGCCTCCTCGCCACGCCGCCGAAGCGCAGCGCGGACGGCTTCCGGATCGCGACGGATCAGCTGGATGTCGAGCACGCTCGCCCTAGGGGGAGGACGGGCTGGTCGCCGTGCTGTTCCCGGTGACGGTGCCGGGCGAGCCAGTCGGTGCGGCCGAGCCGGCGAGCGCCGCCGAGATCGACCCGATCGGGACCTGCTCGCATGGCACGACCCCGGGTATCTTCGGCGCTGAGCGCCCGGAATAGGTCGCGACGAACTGCGCGACCGCCAGCGCCTGGGCTCCTACGACGATGTTCTGGGGCATGATCGCGCCCGAGAATCCCCCGTTCTGGATCGCGTACAGGACGCGGGCCACCGGCCGCTCGCACCGGACATCGAAGTTCGGGCCGTTGTTGAACTCCGCAGTGCGGACATTCTGGGCGGATCCGTGGGCGGCGGCGTATTGGAGCGTATGGCAGCCGGAGCACCGCTGGTTGAACAGCACCGCCCCCTGGTGGAGCACCGGCTGCGATTTCGGGACCGCGATCTTCTGTGTCCCGCATGCGGTCGACAGGGCCGCCGATGCGAGCAACGCGCCCAATAGGAGGACCTTGGCGGGTCGACTCATCCGGGGCGGGATCATACGGAAGGACCGCGCAAGTTCGGCTACTCGTGACGTGGGCAGGCAATCAGGCAGGAGGCGGGCCGCGCATGCCGAAGCTCTGCCCAATCCCGGCGCCGGCCGGATGACGTTCGCTGAGGCCAGCCCCAAGTCGCGATCGTCCCTACGGCGGCAACCAAGGGGCCGGCGCCGGGTCACGCGACACGCCCTTGGACGGCCGCGCGCTATAACGAGCGGCAATGACGGATACGCCCCGCCCGGAGCTGTTCCGCGAGGTCTTCGGACGGTTCGCGACCGGCGTGGCGGTCGTCACCAGCGCCACCCCGGCGGCCTCCGGCGGCATGACCGCCAATGCTCTGTGCTCGCTGTCGCTGGATCCGCTGCTCGCGCTGGTGTGCTTCGAGAACAACGCGCGCACACTCCTGCTCGTTCGTGAGGCCGGGCGCTTCGGGGTCAACGTGCTGAGCTCTCGCCAGGAGGAGGTGGCCGAGGTGTTCGCCTCGAAGCTGCCCGAGTCCGAGAAGCTCGAGGCGGTGGCACATCGCTTCCAGCACGGCGTCCCGATCATCGACTGCGCCCTGTCCTGGGTGGTGTGTGCGCTCCACGAGCTGATCGCCGGCGGCGACCACACGATCGCGATCGGCGAGGTGTTGGCCATGGGGCTCGGCGACGGCGACCCGCTGCTGTGGTACGGAGGCCGCTACCACGACGTCGGACTCGTAGTCGAGCGCTAGTGCGTCATTGCGGCGCGGGCTAGCAATAACGTGTTCACCAGCGCCGCCAGCGCCATCACGCCGATCTCGCGCCTGATGATCGTGCGCACGATCTCGTGCTGCTCGGCCTCGGGCAGCTTGCCGACCTCGTGCGCCGACTCGAATCCGCCCTTGTCGAGCACCATCTGCGCGGTCGAGACCCGGAGCTGCTCGGCGACGAACGACACGAACAGCGGTAAGACGCCGTAGAGGGTGTGGAGACCCGGGGACTTGTGGCCGAGCAGCAGGAGGACGCCGCCGAGCGCCGCCTCGAGGACGATCGCCACCTGCGAGGCGCGCAGCAGCCACCAGAACCACCGGCTGCTCCGGACGCGCCACCAGCACCAGGCGCCCCACAGCGCCGCGGCCCCGGACAACACGATCGTCACAACTCCGAGGACGAGGTGAACCTGCTTCATGCCTGCTAATCGTTAGACGCAATCATCACTAAGTAACACAGTGTTACAAGGTAAGCACCAGCGGTGATATAACGGGCAGCCGTGCTTCGCGATTATCTGCCTGCGATCGTCTTTCTGGTCCTGGGATCGGCGGTCGGGTTGTTGTTCGGCACGCTCAACATGCTGGTCGCGCATCGAGTACCGAATCGCTCGAAGGTGGAGCCGTACGAATGCGGGCTCCCCTCCGAGGTCCAGCGCGGCTTCCGCTTCGGGATCAGCTTCTACCTCGTCGCGATGCTGTTCATCCTGTTCGACATCGAGGTGATCTTCCTGTTCCCGATCGCGGTGCAACTGCGCGCGTTCGGGAAGTTCGCGATGTTCGAGACCGTGACGTTCGTGGTGCTCCTGATGATCGCGTTCGTCTACGTGTGGCGCCGAGGAGCGCTCGAATGGAAATAAAGCGCGAGCCGCTCACCGACTTCCGCGTCCGGCAGCTGAAGGCGCGGGACATGCTGCGCGACATGGATGACGAGGAGCTCGACCGGTACGTCGAAGACCGGGTGCTGACAACGACCGTCGACAAGGCAGTCGCGTGGGCGCAGGGAAACTCGATCTACCCGCTGACGTTCGGCCTCGCGTGCTGCGCGATCGAGATGATGGCGATCGTCGCGGCGCGCGCGGACATCGCTCGGTTCGGGTGGGAGGCGTTGCGCGCATCGCCGCGACAGGCCGACCTGATCATCCTGTCCGGTCGCGTGTCGATCAAGATGGCCCCCGTAATCCGGCGGCTGTGGGATCAGATGCTCGAGCCCAAGTGGGCGATCTCGATGGGCGCCTGCTGCTCGTCGATGGGCGTATTCAACAACTACGCGATCGTGCCGTCGGACAAGTTCATGCCGATCGAGGTCCACGTGCCTGGCTGCCCGCCCCGGCCCGAGGCGCTGATGCACGGGATCCTCAGGCTTCGCGACAAGATCCAGGGCAACGAGCCGGAGGGCTGGCGCGAGCGCTACGCCGCGACGGGCACCGAGGAGCTGCTTCCGAACGCAGCGTCGCTGGGCAGCGCCGACATCAGCGTGTTCAAGGCCGGGGACACGGCCGGTGCCTGACGCCACCGAGCTAGAGCTGACCGCCCAGGAAATCCGCGAGGCGCACGCCGACAGCATCCTCGACACCGAGTTCCATCGCGGCCGCGCCGTGCTCCTCGTCAACCCCCTGCGGATCAAGGCGGTGCTCGAGCATCTCTACGGCAAGGGCTACACGATGCTCGCGAGCCTCCACGGCGTCGACTACTACCCGGACGAGCCCCGGCTCGGCGTTCTCTACGAGATGCTCGACCGCCGCCGTGTCGACCGCATCTCGGTCAAGGCGCGGGTCTCGACCGAGGAGCCGCACATCGATTCGGTCGTCGACATGTTCCCGGGCGCGGACTTCCCCGAGCGCGAGGTGTACGACATGTTCGGCGTAGTGTTCGACGGCCACCCCGACCTGCGCAGGATCCTGATGCCCGAGGACTACGAGGGTTACCCGCAGCGGCGCGATTTCCCGGTCGGCGGAGAGCCAGTCCTGTTCACCTACAACGAAGAGCAGAACTACGGGAAGTACGTGTGACCGCGACCGGCGCAAGCACAGGCGAAGGGCCGACCCTCACCCCTGAGGATTACCGCCGGCGCGAGGAATCGATCACGCTGTCGAGCTCGCCGTCGGGCGTTGGCGAGACCCACGAACTGCTGACGCTCAACATCGGGCCGCACCATCCGGCGACCCACGGCGTGCTGCGGCTGCTGGCGACGCTCGAAGGGGAAGTGGTCCGCGACATCAAGCCGATCATCGGCTACGTCCACACCGGCATCGAGAAGACCGCCGAGGACAAGGCCTACTGGAAGGTGATCCCGGTCGTCGAGCGGATGGACTACCTGAGCTACTACTTCAACGCGATGGCGTACTGCGGCGCGGTCGAGACGCTGCTCGACATCGACGTGCCGCCACGAGCCCAGTACCTACGGGTGATCCACCTCGAGCTCAACCGGATCGCGTCGCATCTGCTGTGGCTCGGCACGAGCGCGCTCGACCTCGGCGCGATCTCGATGTTCTGGTACACGTGGCGCGAGCGCGAGGCGTGTCTCGACCTGTTCGAGATGTCCTCGGGCCAGCGGATGCACACGCGTTACTTCCAGGTCGGCGGCGTGTTCGAGGACATCCCTCCCGGCTTCGAGGCCAAGGTCCGCAGGTACATCAAGGAGATGCCCAAGCGGGCCGACCAGTACGCGGACCTGCTCGAGAAGAACCAGATCGTGCTGGAGCGGCTCCGCGGCACGTGCATGCTCGACAAGGAGACACTGCTCAAGCTCGGGGTCACCGGCCCGCTGCTGCGCGCCGCCGGCGAACCGTGGGATCTCCGCAAGGCACACCCGTACTCGAGCTACGAGCACTTCGACTTCAAGATCCCGATCGGGACCGTCGGCGACAACTACGACCGTTACCGGGTCCGCCACGCCGAGTTCTACGAATCGTGCAAGATCGTCGAGCAGGCCCTCGACGGCCTGCCGGAAGGGCCGCATATCACGACCGATCGCAAGGTCGCGCTCCCGCCCCGTCACGAGCTCGCGACCTCGATGGAGGCGTTGATCCACCACTTCAAGCTCGTCACCGAGGGCTTCCGCGTGCCGCCCGGCGAGGCGTACTACCCGATCGAAGGGCCGCGCGGAGAGCTCGGCTGCTTCGTCCGGTCCGACGGATCGGCCAAGCCCGCGCGCGTGCACATGCGCGACCCGAGCTTCGTCAACCTCCAGGCGCTTGCGCCGATGGTCAAGGACGGCTACATCGCGGACCTGATCGCGACGCTCGCGATGCTCGACCCGATCCTCGGAGGGATAGATAGGTGAGGTGCAATCGGTGAGCGCTACGAGACCGCCGGTACCGCGGTTCGGGCACGGGTCGCGCGTCCCCGGGTGGGACGAGGCGGTCGACCTCACCAAAGACCCGGCGACCGTTCCCGACCCGGCGACCACGCCGGTCCCGCTCGGCCTGCGGGAGACGATCGAGGCGGCGATGGCCAAGTACCCGGACCGGCGCTCGGCCGCGATCCCGGCGCTTCACGCCGCGCAGGAGGTGCACGGATGGTGCTCGCCGCAGGCGATCGACGAGGTGGCGTCGGTGATGCAGCTCACGCCGGCGTACCTGACCGCGGTGGCGACCTTCTACGACATGTTCTCGACCGTCCCAAAGCCGCGTAACGATGTGTACGTGTGCACGAACATCTCCTGCTCGCTGCTCGGCGCCGACGCGTTCTTCGAGGCGATGCTGGCGGCGGCCGAGGGTGATCCTGACGTCGACGTCCGCTCGTTCGAGTGCCTCGGAGCATGCGATATCGCTCCGATGGCTTCGGTCAATGGCGAGTACGTCGGACCGCTCGACCTCGACGACGCCGCCCGGATCGTCGAGGACCTGCGCGCCGGCCGCGCCGTGCTCGAGCACAAGCAGCTCCGCTACCGCCGCTCGGCCGATCCCGAGGTGGCCGCGGAGGAGACCGACTTCGGTCCGCCAGATCGCGACACCACCGAGATGACCGATACTGCCGGGCTGGGCCCCGAGGGCGACACCGAGGACCGTCCGGGGCCGACCGCCGCGATCGAGATGACCGACGACCAGCGTGCCGAGCACCCCGAGCCCGAGGCGCCCACCGACCAGGATCGCCACCCGGCCGGGGAGGGTCACGAGGAAGCGGAGGAGGGCTAAGGGCCTCAATGAAGCTGCTGTTCGACAGGATCGATGAGCCGGGCCTCAACACCCTGCCGGTGTACGAGCGCCGCGGTGGCTACGACGCGCTCCGCCGAGCGCTGCTCGAAATGACGCCCGAGGAGGTCCTGAGCAACCTGATGGATTCGGGCATCCGCGGACGCGGCGGCGCCGGGTTCCAGATGGGACGGAAGATCTCGTTCCTGCCCCACGGCGACATGGACAAGTACCTCGTGTGCAACGCGGACGAGTCCGAGCCGGGGACGTTCAAGGACCGCGAGATCATGCAGAAGAACCCTCACATGCTGATCGAGGGGATCATCATCGCCTCGTATGCCGGCGAGATCAGCCGCGCGTTCATCTACATCCGCGGCGAGTACGCCCACCAGGCCGACATCCTCGAGGCGGCGATCGCCGAGGCGGAGGCGGCCGGGTACATCGGCCAGCGGATCCTCGGATCGGACCACACGATGTCGCTCGTGCTGCATCGCGGCGCGGGCGCCTATATCTGCGGCGAGGAGACGGGCCTGCTCGACTCGCTCGAGGGCAAGCGCGGCAACCCGCGCCTGAAGCCACCGTTTCCGGCGATCGAGGGCCTGTACCACGGCCCGACGCTGATCAACAACGTCGAGACGCTCGCGACCGTCCCCGCGATCATCCGCCTGGGCGGCAAGGAATACGCCGAGCTCGGGACCGAGACCTCGACCGGCACCAAGGTCGTGTCGATCTCGGGCGACGTCCAACGGCCGGGCAACTACGAGATCGAGCTCGGCATCCCCTCGCGCGAACTCATCTACGGGCTTGCCGGCGGACCGCCGGAGGGACGCGAAATCAAGTTCTGGTTCCCGGGCGGCTCGAGCTCGCCGGTGCTTACCAAGGACGACCTCGACCTGCCCTACGACTTCGACTCGATGGCCAAGGCGGGATCGATGCTCGGATCGGGCGCGATCATCATCGTCGACGACTCGCACTCCGTGCTCGAGGTCGCGCTGAAGGTCGCGAAGTTCTACGCGCACGAGTCGTGCGGCAAGTGCGTGCCCTGCCGAGAGGGCACCAACTGGACGGTCAAGATGCTCCAGCGGATCGAGTCGGGGGAGGCGACCCCGATGGATCTCGACATCATGGCGTCCGTGCAGGAGCAGATCATCGGCAACTGCCTGTGCGTTCTGGGCGACGCCATGGCGATGCCGATCGGTTCGATGGTCGAGAAGTTCAGGAGCGAGCTCGAGGACGAGATCGAAGCAGCGCGCGAGCGTGCCGAGGGGGCGGAGTTGGACGACGTGGTCCCGATCGGGGTCGCCGATGAGCACGCCGGTCCCTTCCCTGTGCACTGAACCCTTGCCCCGTCCCCCACAGAACATCATCCAGCTGACGATCGACGGCCGCGAGGTGCGCGCCGTCGAGGGCTCGATGCTGGTCGACGCCGCCAAGGAGGGCAACATCGAGATTCCCTATTTCTGTTACGAGCCGAAGCTCGGCGCGCCGGTCGGAGCGTGCCGGATGTGTCTGGTCGAGATCGAGGGGATCCCGAAGCTCCAGACGTCGTGTTCGACGCCGGTCAAGGACGGGATGGTCGTCCACACGCAGACCGACCGCGTCCATCACGCCCAGAACGCGATCGTCGAATTCCTGCTCGTCAACCATCCCCTCGACTGCCCGGTCTGCGACAAGGGCGGGGAGTGCCCGCTCCAGGACATCACGTTCGGATGGGGCCTCGGGCGGTCGCGGTTCATCGAGCCCAAGCGTCATTTCGAGAAACCGCTGGCACTGTCGCCGGTGATCGCGATCGACCGCGAGCGGTGCATCCTCTGCTACCGCTGCGTCCGCTTCTCGCAGGAGATCTCCGAGGACTACCAGCTGATCTTCACCGAGCGCGGCGCGCATACGTTCGTGGGCACGTTCGACGGGCATCCGTACGTGGCGCCGTTCAGCGGCAACATCGTCGAGCTGTGCCCCGTCGGGGCGCTGACGTCGCAGCCGTACCGCTTCCGCGCGCGCCCGTGGGATATCGAGGGCGCCGGCGGGATTTGCACGCTTTGCCCGTCGCAGTGCAACGTCGAGTTCACCGTCCGAGACGAAAAGGTCGTGCGGGTGCGTAGCCGCGACGCGACGGGCGCCGCCACGGGCGGCGGCCCCGGGGGCAATCCGGACGTGGACGACGGGTGGCTGTGCGACAAGGGCCGCTTCGCCTACCAGGCGATCCACGTCGACGAGCGCATTACCCAGCCTCTGGTCAGGGACGGCGGCAGCCTGCGTCCGGTGTCGTGGGATCGGGCGCTGGACGCCGCGACCGGCCTGGCGCGGCATAAGGGCGCGGTCGGGGCGCTCGTCGGCGGTCAGGCGACAAACGAGGAGGGATTCCTGATCGCGCGGCTGATGCGCCAGGGGCTCCGCTCGTCGGACGTCGACTCGCGGGAGGGCTCGACGCTGTCCGCGGATCTGATGCGGGCGCTCGCCGCCCCGGCGCTGCAGGCCACGGTCGTCGACCTCGAGTTCGCGCACACGATCCTGATGGTCGGCTGCGAGCCGCTCGACGACGCCCCGATCTTCGACCTGCGAATCCGCAAGGGCGTCCGGCGCCACGGCGTCCGGCTGGCGATCGCGACCGACCGACCGAGCGCGCTCGATCCGAACGCCCGGCTGTCGGTGCGCGTACCGCCCGGCGGTGAGTCCGCATTCCTGGCAGCGCTCGACGTCGCCCTCGCTTCCGGGGGCGATTCGGAGTCGGATGCGGGGCGGCTCGCGGAGTTCTTGCGCGCCGGCGGCGAGGACATCGTGATCCTGTGGGGCGAGCGCCACCTGGGCGCGGCCGCGCTCGGCACGCTGCTCAGCATCGCG
>DATJYY010000199.1:0-26757 GCA_035499395.1 Solirubrobacteraceae bacterium | reverse complement strand
TGGTGACGGACCGGCTGTCGTCGAGCTGCTCGGCGGCGTCGGCGCCGACGATGATTCGCTGCAGCTGGCTGGCGACGGCGTCATCGCGGCTGTCATGCAGGGCGTGGACGGAGCCACCGAGCTGGCTCGCAAACTCGTGGTTGCTCTGCGGCAGCGAGGCTGGGACGGGGATGATGAGCTGGCCGACCAGCTTGAGGCTCATCTCGGCAGCGGACCGGCGGCGATGCTGCGCGGCTTGCCCGTCGACCTCGAGGAGCTGGCCGGCATCCTCGAGGGCGACCCACTGACCGTCGGAGGCCGCATCGATATCAAGACCGGTGAGGTCTGGCCTGAGGCAGCGATCGAATACGCCCTCGAGACCGGGGAGGAAGCCGAGGACAGCGCTGATGATCCCGAGCGGTGGCTGGCGGTCCACGGCGAGGGCTCACGCGAGAGCTACCGGGACATGGAGCTGTTCATCGCGTCCCTCGAGGACCCCGGCCGGGCCGAGCGCCTGGCCATCGCGATCAGAGGCCGCGGCGCGTTTCGCCGCTTCAAGGATGAGCTTGCCCGCTGGCCCGGCGAGCTTGAGCGATGGCACGCGTTCTCCGAGGAGCGCCGGCGCGCACGCGCGCGATCATGGCTCGCGGTGGCCGGCTACCGCGTGCTGCCGGTCGACCGCCGCGATTCGTGAGGACGGGCCTTTGGCGTGCTATCGGCCTGAGCGAGGCACATCTCCAGGCCGTGCGGAGGGACGCCAGACACACGCCCGGAGCGTGAGGCCGAGGATGTCCACCCCGCGATGCCCGATGGAACAACAGCGATGAAGGCGTCTGCGCACAATGTGAGGTGCTGTTTCCTATGGGCCGAAGAGCCCGAGTCGCGCTGCCTCGGCGGTTGCTGCACCTCGGGAGCGAACGCTGAGCTTGCCGAGGATCGCTGAGACGTGGTGGTCGACCGTCTTTCCGGATAACACCAACCGCTCGGCGATCTCAGCGTTGCGCAGCCCTTCGGCCAGTAGCCCGAGTACCTCAAGCTCGCGGGCCGTGAGACCGGCCGGGTTCGCGCGGGTGTTTGGACGAGGGCCTCGGGGCAGGCCGCGCTGGCCCAGCTCGCGGAGACGGCCGGCGATGATCGCCGCGGCGGGTCGGGCGCCGAGCGATTGGAGCTCGTCGAGCGCCTGGCGCAGTGCTTTGCCGTCGTGCGAGTCCGCGAGCGCGAGCGCCGCTTGGTAGCTGCAGCCGTTCTCACGCCAGTAGCTCGCGGCGCGGGCCCAGTCGCCGGCGATCTGGTGCGAATACGGTTCTCCGGCGTCCGCCGGCGGCTCGTCGAGCAGTCCGGCCCGCCACCGCCAGAGCCCGAGCTCGCCAATGAAGCTCGGTGCGCGTTGGCGCAGCGCGAGCTCAAACGCGGCCTGCGTAACCCGCGCGATCTCCGCCTGGCGGCTCTCGAGCCACGCGCATTCGGCGCCTGCGGCGGCTACGGGGCCAAGAAACGCCAGGTCGCCGACCGACTCGGCGATCGCCTGAGCGCGGTCGAGCGGCGTGCTGTGATCCGGATCCCCCCGTCGCGCGCGGACCAGCGCCCGCACGCGCAACGCATCGAAGATCGGCCCGATCGCCGAGCTCGGCGGCGCGTCGATGAGCGATGTCGCGGTCTCGGCGGCCTGGTCCCACAAACCCCGTGCGAGCTGGTTTTCGGCCTTCACCGCGACCAGACATCTCGCGTGCGCGTCCAGCCCGTGTTCCTGGCAGTACTCGAGCCCTTCCGCCGCGTACGGCGCGATGTCCAGATGTCGGCCGAGTTCGCTCAGCGAGCAGCAAAGGTTGTTGTAGGCGCGAGCGGCGTCCTCGGCGAGGTTGCCGTCGCGGGCGAGATGGAGGCTGCGTTCGAGCTTTTCCTTCCCCGCGAGATCTCCACTGCTCAACTCGATTACGCCGATGTTGTTGAGTGCATTGGCGAGCGCCTGGGTGTCGTCGATCCGATCCGCCAGCGCGATCGCCTTCTGCCCCCATGCGATCGTCTCCCCTGCGCTGTCGGTGAGCATCGCCTGCTCGGACATCATGGCGTAGGCGCGCGCCAGATCGATTCCGGGCGGCAACTGTTCGAGGACCCGGATTGCCTCCCGCGCGTCGGCCACGGCCTCGGCGGTCCTGCCCATACAGCCCTCAAGTCGCGCGCGGAGCCGCAGGACATTGCCCGCCCTGCGCAGCTCGCCGGCGTCGCGGTGGATCACGAGCGCCTGGTCCAATGCCACGACTGCCTCCTCGCGCATGTCTGTCAGGTAGCCCTCGTCGGCGAACCGCTCCAGCCACTCCACCCGCCGCTCGGCCGCCAGGCCCGTCCCGAACCGCAGCGCGCGGCCGTACTGGTTCAGAGCCTCACGGTGCGCACCGACGGCAGCGGCGTGCTCGGCCGCGAGCGGCGCGTAACGAACCACCGCATCGGAGTCACCGGCAGCCTCGGCATGATGCGCGAGCCGGGCAAAGTCCGGGGAGCCGATCGCCGGCTGGGCGAGCGCCGCCAACGCACGGCGGTGCAGCACGACTGCCCGATGGGGTGTGAGCGATTCCTCGATCGCCAGCCGCGCCAGCTCATGCCGGAAGGCGACACCGTTTGCCTCCCCGCGCAACATCCCGGACGCAAGGCACTCGTCCAGACCATCCAGCGCCCGCTGCACCAGCGCCTCCAGCAGCCACACCTCGGTCCGCTGGGGGACGACAGCAACCGCCTCGAGCACATCCCGCGCCGCACCGCTCAAACCCGCCGCGCGCGCCAGCACCGCGTCACGAACCGTCGGCGGGATCCGCCCGCCGCCGGCCGCCAGCACCTCGGTCACATAGAACGGGTTGCCGCCCGTCCGCTCGTACAGCTCACCCAAGTCGAGCGTGGACGCCCCCGCCAGCGCCGCCACCGCAGTCTCAGAGAGGCGGGGGAGCTCGTGACGCGCGCTCATGGCGGTCGGCAGCTCCCCGAGCAGCGACCGCAACGGGTGCGAACGGTGCAAGCCATCATCGCGATACGTGAGCACCAGCAGCACCGGGACCGAGTCGATCCGCCGCGCGCACAGCCGCAACACATCCAACGTCGCCTCATCCGCCCAATGCAGATCCTCCACCACCACCACCGACGAGGACCGCCCATCCAACTCGTCCATCAGCGCACGAGCCACTTCGTGCGGCTGGCCGCCGGCCTCGACCTGCTCGCCCAGTTCGCCTTCGACCACCCGGGCGATGTCAAACAGCGCCCCCAGCGGCCGCGGCGTGAACAGCGGATCGCACGTCGCCCACAACACCCGCACCGACAAACCAGCCTGGCCACAGAACCGGCGCACCAACGCCGTCTTGCCGATCCCCGCCTCGCCATGCACCAGCACCACCAACCCGACCTCACGCTCCACAACCCCGGTCAGCGCAGCGCCCAACGCCCCAAGCTGCTCCTCGCGCTCGAGCAACTCCGGCGCATCAAGCTCCAGCACACGCCCCGGTACGCGCACACCAA
Organism: Solirubrobacteraceae bacterium; assembly: GCA_035499395.1. GTDB lineage: Bacteria > Actinomycetota > Thermoleophilia > Solirubrobacterales > Solirubrobacteraceae > Palsa-465. Next base: position 23,277 of record DATJYY010000199.1, on the reverse strand, counting down.
CATCATCCTCACCGCACTTCACGAGCGCAACCGTCGGCCGGAACCGATCAATCGACCCCGACCGGCGCTCTTGCATCGACACCGCTTCAGCCCGCGACCGGCCGTTGCACACGCCGGTTGCGCATGACGCCCACGGCCACCCCGCCGGCGCCGAGCAACACGATCATGCCGGCAGCGCCGATCCCAGCATCACCCCACTGAAATCCACCCTGCGACGTCGCCGCCGCCGAGCGAACCGGGGACGCCACCGAGGGCCAGCCACCTTCATCCGCAAACCGCTTCTGAACGTCGGCATGCAGCCGAGCGAGTTGCTGCTCAACCGACGCGGTGCTAACCACCGGGCTCCCCGTCGACGCGACCGTATCCTCGATCGGCCTCGCCTGCGCCACCGCCGGCAGGCTCGCCGCACCGATCGCCAGACCGGCGACCAGCGAGCGCTTGATCAGATTACGCTTGAACATCTCGTCCTCCTCATCGACCGATGACATTGCATAACGCGAAGCTATGCGCGCCCCAGCGACCGCGCATCGGGAGGACCACCCAGATTGGACGTCGCCACCCCCCAACTTGAGCGTGCGCTCGAACGAACTCCTCAGGTCGCCCAATCCACGTGCGGCCGACATCTCGCGCGATCGGGCCCGGCGAGACAACCGCGAACGATCCAAGGCGCTCATGCTGCTGACGCGACCCCTCTGGCGTGACGGCTAGTGCCGCGGCGAGCCCGAGGCTTCCGCAATCACGAATCAACAGCAGAGTCTCCGCTGTCCTCCATTCGACCCTACGGGCTTCCGCTCTCCGCCCCAAGCAGCCACGCCACCGTCGTGGCCCCAAGGCGTACGGGGCCGCGCGTTGTCGCTGTCGTGCGTGGCTGCTCATCGTCGCACCGATCGCCATACCTGGCGCGGTGACCGTCGTGCAGCGGTCCTGTTGACAGACCGCCGAGCGCAAGCGCGCATCCGTATGTCGACGGCAGTGACGCCCAGGCGTTCAGGCGCCGCCGAAGGCGTCGGCGAGAGTCAGTCCCTCTTAGTCGCGATAGTGGCGTGCAAGCGCCGCGGCGCGCCGACGCTCACCAACTCGATCGCTCACTTGGTACCTCCACCTCGACCGCCCTTCCTCCTGTCGCTGTTGGCACAACGGACATCCTGTCGGGCGTGCTGGACGGTCGCTCGAGCCCAACGCTCGTTCCGCATTTCGATTCTCGCCGGACCACGCGGAGGACGGCTTGGATCAGCTGGATCCGGTTGTGGCCGAGGCTGTCAAGGTGGTTGGCTGCTTTCGCTTCGAAATCGGGGACAAACACGTGCAAGCCGAGTGAATCGTGGGGCTTGTTGAGGGATTAGTGGGGATCCCGCCGCGGCTCTTACGGGTGGCCACCAAGAAATTTGCACGGCGGCTCAGGAGCCTCGGTCGCCTCAGCGAACGCACTGCCGCCCGCGCGATGCCTCGGTTCTGCACCGGACTGGCTCCCACGCTCTGGACTCGGTGCGCCCGCCACTGCGCGCCCCGCTCTCGTGAAAACGCGGTGCTCCGGGGCGAACGCCGTCCGAGGCCGCCAGGGGACGACATGCTGGATCTTGCATAGAGGCGAATTGCGAGACCGGCGACGTGTTTTTCTAGACCTGCATTCGTCGTCGCGCGGGCCCGCTACCGGTGTGTGCCCGTTGGAGTTGTGCGCCGACTCGCGTCGTTCAGGATGCCGGCGCCGGAGGCCCTTCGGGGACGGGTCGACGCTTGGATAGGTGGTGGTGTAGGAACGTGATCTGGTCGCCGGCCACGAGATCGATGTGCTCGGGCCAGAAGCACCCGAAGTGGTCAATCGGGTAGCGCCTGAGCTCGGCGCGAGGTGCTCGCGCCGCGGTCTTCTCAATCGCCGCGAGCGGCACCATCGCGTCGTTATCTCCGAGCTGCAGGAGCACTGGCGGGGCGATTTGCGAGGCTCGGCGTACGGGGCGGTAACGCGCCACTCCGTAGAGCCCCGAGCTGCTGATTTCGTTGTGCCAACCGTTGCCGGCGGCCAGTCGAGTGAACCCGGGTAGCGCTTCGGGGGCGACCAGCGCTGCTAGCTCGCCGGGTGCTCCCGCGACCTGGACCGTCACCGGCCGCCGGCCGAGCGTCTCGCGCAAGGCGCGCGCCATCAGCCTGAGCACGACCTTCAGGGGTGCCGGCGCGAGCGCGAGTGGTAAGCCGTCGGTCATCGGCACGAGCGCGACCACGGCGGCGATGCGTCGGTCGGTTCGTGCGATGTGCAGGGCATGGCCACCGCCGAGGGACATACCCCACACGGCGACGCGATTCGGATCGACGCCCTCCACGGCTCGTGCCGCATCGGTGGCCGCGTGCCAGTCTTCGAGCTGGCGGCGCACGGAGAACCATCGCCGCGGCTCGCCGTCACTGTCTCCCCAGCATCTGTAGTCGAACGCGAAAGCCGCCAGCCCCGCAGCGGCGAACCGAGCCGCGTAGTCGGGGATGCCGTCGCGACGCGTGAGCGACAACCCATGACCCATCACCACACAGGGAACCTCCTCCGTGTGCTCATCCGGTCGGTAGAGAGTGGCTGCGCACCGCACACCGTCGACCGCAAATGTGAGCTCGGAGACGTTCACGGCGCAACCCTGAGGTTGTCTGTGTCGTGCATGACAGGTACCCGATCAGTACATGACCTTGATCGTGAAGTCGGTGTTGTTGCCGATGTTCGTCGGTGTGAGCAAGCCGCGCGCGTGCCGGTAGATCCCTGTGCCTCCGTTGATCGGGGTCGGGGTTGCAGTGTCGGACAGCGTCAACGTCTCGTCGTTGGCGAGGAGCATCGAGCCGCCGATCGCGATCTGACCGCTGCACAGCGCCGTCGGACCGGTGGTGGTCATGCCGGTGATCGTGCAGCGAAGATGATCCGAGCCGTTGGGCTTGGCCGCGTGGTGCTTGTGGTTGCCGGCGTAGTCGACTCCGGTGTTGTCGAATGTGTCCCCGACCACTGGGGGCATGTTGGGAGGCACCGGGTGTCCCTGGGCGTCGACGAACGTGCTGCTCGTCTGGCGCGAGAAGATGTGCAGGGTGACGGTCTTCGCGCTTGCTGCCGGGGCCATTGTGGCCAGCGTCAGCAGGGCCGCTGCCAGCATCGCGACGCGTGGCGGTCGGTGCTTCTCAGGATCGCCGGCTTGGCGTGTGAACCTGTCGCTCATGATTCGTGCTCCTCGGACTGGAATGGCGGTTGATGGTTTTGCCGCCCGGGCTAGCGGCCTGGTGCTTGCCCAGCTCGATGCCGATGCGGCGAGGCGAAGCTACGCCTCCGCCGGTCCGCCTACATCTGGCAGATGGCATATTCCGCAGGGCACCCGGCCATTGGCGCCGGCGTCCTCGGGGGAGCGCTATTGACCGCCGCGACTGGATCGCGAGAGGATGGGCGGTAATCGTTCGGTGGAAGGGAGCATGTATGCCATCTGGCAGATGTATGGCCGGGTCGGCGGCGCTAGGTTCGGCGCATGCGATCTACCGATCGGCCGATGATGTGGAGTGACGCACCATTGGGTGCCGGGACATCTGAAGGGCCGCGGTTTCATCTGCCGGCGGGCACGGTGACGTTCCTGATGAGCGATATCGAGGGGTCGACGCGGTTGTGGTCGGCGTTTCCGGAGGCGATGGGAAGCGCCATCGGTGACGTGTACGCGATCATCGATCGTGCGGTCATGCAGTACGACGGCGTCCGGCCTGTTGAGCAGGGCGAAGGGGACAGCGTCGTAGGCGCGTTCTCTCGGGCGTCCGATGCGCTCGCGGCGGCCTTGCAGGCGCAGCGCGAGCTACGCGCATTCTCGTGGCCGGATGGGATGGACCTGCGGGTTCGGATCGCGCTGCACACGGCCGATGCCCAGCTGAGGGACGAGGGCAACTACTTCGGGCTTGCGCTGTCTCGTTGCGCTCGGCTGAGAGCCATCGCGACCGGAGGTCAAACGTTGCTCTCACGCGCGACCCGCGATCTCGTCGTCGATCAGCTGCCCGATGGGGTCGAGCTCCTCGATGTCGGCACGCACCGGCTGCGCGATCTTGGTCGGCCTGAGCACGTCTTTGCGCTTGTATACGCGGATCTCGACGACAACTTCTGGTCCCTTCGGTCTCTTGACACGTTCCCGAACAACCTTCCCGACCAGCTCACGAGCTTTGTCGGACGTACGGAGGAGCTCCGGGCACTCCGGGCTGCGCTGGGTGAGACCCGCCTGCTGACCCTTACCGGGGCCGGCGGTGCGGGCAAGACACGACTTGCGCTGCAGCTCGCTGCTGACTGTTTGGATCGGTTCGCGGATGGAGCGTGGTGGGTCGACCTCGCTCCAGTCAGCGACCCGCAGCTCGTCAGTGACGCGGTTGCGGATGCGCTCGGCGTGAGGCCGCTGCCTTCGATGTCTGCGCTACAAGCGATCTGTATCCACCTCGGGACGTCCAACGCGCTGGTGCTAATGGACAACTGCGAGCACCTTCTGAAAGCGTGCGGCGAGGTCGCCGAGACGCTTCTTCGCTCCTGCCCCAACGTCACTGTGGTTGCGACCAGCCGCACATCGCTTGGGATGGCGGGTGAGACCGACTGGCGCGTACCGTCGTTGTCACTGCCGCCGCGCGAGCGCGAGCGCGAGTCCGTCCAAGCCCTTGGGCAGTTCGACGCCGTCCGGCTGTTCATCGAGCGTGCCCGCAAGGCGCGCTCCAACTTTGCGGTCACCAACGAAAACGCACCGGCGGTCGCGCAGGTCTGCGAGGAACTCGACGGACTGCCGCTCGCGATTGAGCTGGCCGCGGCGCGCGTACGGATGCTTTCGGTGGAGCAGATCGCCGCGGGTCTAGGGGACCGCTTCCACCTGCTCACCGGCGGCACCAGAACCGCCCTGCCCCGCCATCAGACACTGCGAGCATCGGTCGACTGGAGCCACGAACTTCTCTCGGATCCCGAACGCGCATTGCTGCGGAGGCTCGCGGTGTTCGCAGGCGGATTCACCCTCGATCTGGCCGAGAGCGTGTGTGCTGAGGAGACGCTCCCACGGGTCGCGATCCTCGATCTGCTCGCGTCGCTCGTCGATAAGTCGCTCGTCGTGGCCGAGGAGCGTGTCGGAGCGGTGCGCTACAGGATGCTCGAAACGGTTCGCCAATACGGCGTGGAACGGCTGGACGAAGCGGGCGAGTTGAGCACGATGCGAGACCGCCACCGCGACGGGATGCTCGCGCTGGCCGAGCAGATCGCGCCGGCCCTTCATGGACTCGGTCAGCGCGAGTGGTTAGACGTGCTCGACCACGAGGCCGCCAACCTCGCCTCCGCACTCGATCGCGCCCTCGAGACCGATGGCGAACTTGCGCTGCGCCTCTGCGTGGCTTTGACGTTCTGGTGGAAGCTACGTGGCCTCTTCCAGCCTGCTGAACGAGGCTTCGCGAGGGCACTCGAGGCGGCGAATCACGCTCCTTCGGACCTCCGCGCGCAAGGGCTGTTCGGTCGTGGCTACCTCGCCGCCTACGCCCTCAACATCGAAGTCGCATACCGAGCTCTCGAAGAGGCTCGCGGGATGGCCGAGGCGGTCGGGGATCAGTCGACGCTCGCGCGCTCGCAGATGATGATCGGATGGGTGCAGTTGCTCACCGATCCCGCCGGCAGCCGGGCGATGAGCGCGAGCGCACGGGACGTAGCCCAGGGGTGTGGGGACGACTGGGCGCTGATCACGTCGATCGTGAACCTTGCCTACACGCACGTTCTCCGACACGAGCTTGACGACGCCGAACGCTTCCTGGACGAGGCCCAGCCACTCACCGACGAGCACGGCTACCTCGAGTTGAGCGCGTGGCACTGGCTCGGGAAAACCCAGCGGCCGTACTCCGCGGCCGATTTCGACCAGGTCCGCGAATTCACCGATCGCGCGCTGAAGGCATCCCGAGCATCGGGCGAGCCAACCACCGAGGCGCTCGCGCAATGCTTCCTCGCCGGGCTGGAGGTGATGCGCGGCGATCCGCAAGCCGCGATCGCGCGACTGGAGCCGGCACGCGCTCATGTGGTCTCCGCTGGAGCCGGCCTAGGGTTAGGGATTCTCGAGTCCTACCTGGCGCACGCCCGCGCCACCGTCGGCGAAATCGACGAGGCACACAAGACGCTCGAAATGTTCGTCGCGACCGGCGTGGACTTCGGCTTTCTGCTCAGCAACGCGATCGTCAACCTCGCGGAGATCCTGCGGGTCGGCGGCCAGCCGGTCGCGTCACAGGCCCGGGCGGAAGAAGCGCTGGGGATCGCCGAGCGAATCGGCAACGCGCCTACGATCGCGTTCGCCAAAGAGATCGGTGGTCGCCTGGCTGCCGCCCGCGAGCAGTGGACCGAGGCCGAAAGCCTCCTCCACGATGCGCTCGCAGTTCGCGTCGAGCATCGGATTCTCCTGAATCTTCCCCAAACGTTCGATGCACTGGCCGAAGTCGCCGCCGGCCTTGAAAGCTACGAGGAGGCGGCGCGCGTGCTCGGAGCGGCACAGCGAGCGCGCCTCGACCTCGGGCTCGAGCGGTGGCGCCCGGACCAGCCCCGGTTCGCCCAGCTCGAGGAGGATCTCCGCACAGCGCTCGGCGAGGTAGCGTTCGAAACCGCGCTCTCGTCGGGTGCCGGGCTTTCAACCGATGAGGCGGTCGCCTGGATTCGTCGCGCGCGCGGCGAACGTAAGCGTCCGGGTCGCGGGTGGGATAGCCTCACGCCGACCGAGATCCGGGTGGTCGAGCTCGTTGCCGAGGGACTCACCAATCCACAAATCGGCGAACGGATGTTCATCTCCCGCGGCACCGTAAAGGTGCACCTATCCCACATCTTCGCCAAGCTCGGGATCACCACGCGCTCCGAGCTCGCCGCCGAAGCGACACGCCGAGCCCTCGTCCCCTAGCTTCGGTCAACGGCAGCTCGATGTCCCGCGCGGCGGTCCATTCTGGCGCCCGAAACGAGGAGAAGCAATCCTGGTCGCGGTGAGAGTCCTGCATCCCGCCGGCCGGACGGTGCCGCGGACACGTCTGGGCTGGTGCTTGGGGCACCCCGGTAGCCTCCGCTCCCCGGCCGTCAAGGGCGCCGCTTCGCGGCTCGGTTCGCTCGGCCCTGATGGGCCGCTCGTCACTGCCGACTCGATACGGCTTTATGGCGACTAGCCGTGCGCTTGGAGCACACCACTCACGAGAGGGCGCCGGCGAGGTCCCGGCCGCCAACTGCACCTCTTGAGGCAGCGTGATCGTCACGTGCCCGTTGCGTTCGAGCAACCAGCGCGCGTTGATGATCGTCACGCGGATGACGTGCCCTTCGCCGTCGTAGCGGATGCCGTGGCCCTCGGGCGTAAGTGCGGCGTCCGAGGCTTCGGTCGTCTCGCGACGCGCGAGGTAGAGCCCGTCGCCGTCCGCGCCGTAGTTCGCGCGGTCAAAGACGAGCCCGTTGATCTTCACTTGGCATCCATCCGGCAGGAGACGTCCCGTGTCCGTAACCGAGCGCGGTCACGACCCGCGCCGTTTGCCGTTCCAAGCCTACGACCACCATCAGCCATCGACTGGTGATCGCGCCACACGTCGGCGAAGATGACCACGCGCATCCCGTCCGGAGTCGTGGCCTCGCCGACGATCGATCACGCGAACGCCCGATCGACCGCGTCGGCCTCTTGGTCGCTCGGCTCGTAGTGCGCGTAGATCTGAGTCGTCTTCGAATCGGCATGGCCCATCCAGTATCTCCTGACTGCTAACACTGCGGGTCGTGCATCGGCCGGGCGGGCGCCGACCCGCAGCACTTCTTGTACTTCCGGCCGGAGCCGCACCAGCAAGGCTCATTACGCCCGGGCGGCCACGGGATGGCTTCGCCGTCGCGCATCCGGTGCGCTGCATACGCGGCCCGCGCTTCCTCGGGATCCTCATCGTGCTCGGCGCACCAAGCCGAGTAGTCCTCGACGACGATCGGCGCGACGGCTCGGATCGGGACGCCCTGGCTTCGCATCCATTTGATGTTGCCGTCGAGGCGACCGGAGTAGTCGGCGTGCGGGACGTCGGCCCATTCTTCGGCGAGGCTCGGCCAGCGCTTGAGAGCCTCCTCGTACTCGCCGGCTGGGAACCAGGAGATGGACACGGCGACTTCCTCGCGGTCGCGCCCGTGAACGTTGGGCGTGGCTCGGATCACCGGCATGGAGTTCGCAGGCTCGGTCAGCGGGGGGATCCGCCAGCTCGGGGTCCGCTGCACCGGGCGCCAGGCTTCCAAGAACGGATCGACCCGGTCCTCGAGCTCGTCGAGCTCATGGCCGAGAGCCTCGAGGCTTTTTCGGCGGACCTCCGAGAGCTGAGCGACGATCCCCTCGGGGTCGTCCGTGCGCATCGCGACCTCGATGCCTTCACCGAGCCATGCGACGGCGAGCTCGTGCTCTCCGATCTCGTTGTATGACAGGCCCGCTGCGTTGTAGAGCCACACGTCATCCGGATCCAAGGCCTTCAACCGGGCCCAGATCGCAGCGGCCTCCTCGTGTCGCCCGGCCCGGAGGTGGAACTCGGCGATGTCGGATCGCGGGTCCGGCTTTCCGCCCCAACCGAGTTCGATCGCGCGTTCAAGCAACGCGATGGCGTCATCGTGACGACCCTGCCGGTCGTACTCGCGGGCGAGGTCGGCGTGGCACTCGGGCATCCAGAGCCCGCCCGTGTCCGGGAGATCGATCAGCTCGTCAAGGATCGCCCGTGCCACGTCGAGGTCGCCGTCCTTCAACGCCTGCTCGAAGGTCATGTCGACTGAAATACCGCACGAAGCGGCGGAACGTCGCCGGGTTCTCGCAATTTGCGTGCGCGAACACGCCGCGCCGCCGATCGCTGTGCTCTGGCGACGATGACGGTCATCGACGTTGGCGAACCGTGTACCGGAGCGGGAGTACGTGCGACGCTTGTGGAAGCTGCTGTCGACTTTGCGGGCAGCCCTGCGGACCGAGCACAACGTTCGCTATGCGCTGCTGTTCGGGCCGGCGGCGAGAGGCACCTCCGCGCCGGGAATCGACGTCGACGTGCTCGTAGCTCTTCGTGATCCACACCCAGCGCTGCCAAGATCATCAGCGCAAGCCTCTGCGGGCGACTGGTCCGGGCGCAGAACGCCGGAGCGCGGATCGAACACAGCTACGTCCAAACGCCCGCCGGCGACGTCCATCGCGCGACGATCCTTATGCGAGACACAGCTCGCGACTTCATCGGTGCCCACCGGGACTGGATCGAGCCGTACCTCGCGGAACCAGCGCCCTGACGGGGCCCGAAGAGCCCATGTCGCGGGGCGGTGGACGAGCCAGACGATTGCGATGGTGAGGAGTAGGGAGACTGCGGGCATCCAGCTGCGTTCGATTTACTGAAGGCCCAGAATCTGTTGGCTGGCTGGCAGGTCATCAATTGCGTGTGGTCCGTGCTCGACGAGGTACTGCAACCGGTTGCCGAGGATGCCCGCCGTTGCATGCCGGGGGTGGGGCGCAGGAGTCGGCGGCTCGAAATCGATTGGAGAGACGATCTGGTTCACCATGAGGACGTTGGCCGGTCTGCGCCTGCGGACAATGCCTGGTGGATGCTCCACGCGCCGGCGAATGTGTGGCGCCGAGGGATCGGGCTCTGATATGGGTGCCTCGGTCGGGTCAGGCGCTGCTTGGGTGCTGCCAGCCGAGCCTTCCGCCGTGAGCCAGCTGCGGCGCCGCGCCGCGGAGTTCGCGTCCACGGCGGGAGCTTCGGAGGAGGTGACGCAAGCGATCGCCCTGGCCGTGTCCGAGACCGTCACCAATGCGGTCGTTCACGCCTACGATGCCGACGATCGCGGGCAGGTCCGGGTCCGCTGCCACGCCAACGGCGAGCATTTCATCGTCGAAGTAGGCGACGAGGGCGCAGGCATCGGGTCAGGTCACGGCTATCCCGGGATCGGTCACGGGTTGGCCATGGTGGGCGCCCTCGCGCAGACGCTCGATATCGCGCCCGGCCCCCACGGGCGCGGCACGGTCGTGATGATGGTCTTCGGTCCCGCCCCGCCGGCCGACGCCCCGCCCGGACTGGAGACCCTTTGCACACTGGCGCTCGAGACCGTCGCCGATGTTTCGAATGTGGACCTCGTTCACGAAGGCGTGCTGCGCCGCGTCGCCGCAGAAGTCGCGAACGACCCCGCACTGACCGCTTGGCTTCGCGCCGCGGTGCCTCCGGCGAAGCCCGGGACGGCGACGTGGTCGGCGCTGCGCGAGGGTGGCGCGCACCTCGTCGTCCACGACCCGACCGTTCCGCGCTCGCCGGGAGGGACCGGAGAGCGCCTTAACCTCACTTGGTGGATCGCGGTGGCGCTCGAGAAGCCCGACGGAACGCCGGCCGCGATCTGGGGCCTTGGTGGCCGCGGCGGTGGACATCCGGTACCGCCGGAGGAGGTCATCCGCATTTTCGCCGACGTCGCGCGCGGCGACCTCGCGCAGGCTGCCGAGCGCGCCTTGCTGCGCGGTCGGCTGGCAACCGCGTGCCGTTAGCGCATTCCGCGGATCACCTCCAGCTGGTTGGCGGTCGCCGCCGCACTGGGACGACACGCTCGGCATCGGCCTCCGGCATGAGCCTCGGACCGATCGGCGCACCTGCGTCCTGATCCCCGCTTGATCTTCTGGGGTTTGTCGCGAGCTTCTGCGCCGCGCTCATGACCGCGGTGCCGATTGCGCCGCCCGCGGCGCCACGCGCTCGCGGACCGCGTGATGCTATCCGTGCCCCGGCAACTGCCTGCCACTCATCGCGCCTGGCGAAAGCGCCGCTGTGCCCGTTCGATGACGGCGGCCGCATCGTCGCGTCCGCGCCAGCCGCGGACAGAGACCGGCTTTCCCTCCGGCTGCTTGTAGATCGAGAAGAAGTGGCTGATCTCGATGCGGAGCGGCTCCGGGAGTGCGTCTAGGTCGGTGATCTCGCTCCAGTTTGGGTCGCGGCAAGGGACACACACGATCTTCTCGTCCTTGCCCCTCTCGTCGCTCATGTCGAGCAGAGCCACCACCCGCACCGGTATGTGACAACCGGGGAACGTGGGCTCCGACACGCATATGAGCGCGTCGAGCGGGTCGCCGTCCTCACCGAGCGTCTCCGGGATCAAGCCATAGTCGGTCGGGTACACGACCGAGGAGAACAGGAAGCGGTCGAGCTTGATCGCGCGCAGGTCGTGGTCGTACTCGTACTTGTTCCGAGACCCCCGCGGGATCTCGACCATCACGAGCAGATCGCCGCTTGCGTCCGCAGAGTTCATCATTGGATCACGGGACGAGGATCGCCCGCCGATGCGCGTGTTGCGCGATCCGCTCCGGGGGCCGCGCCCTGGCGATAGTCGCCGAGTAGGTGACGGTCGTGCCGAAGCACGATCAGATCACCACTGCGCGCGCCAGCGTTGTCGCTGACCACCCGAACCTCCCAAATCGACGCAGGGCGCGCGGGCACGGTCGATCGCGGCCAACGTCCGGCTGCGAGTGCGCCTGACGTTCGGGTTCGTGTCGGCGTTGAACGACGCCATCCGCCGACGACAAGGCCTCCACAACCATCTATGCGTGCCATAGGCCGCGTGGATCGCCTGGCAAGCGAACCCGGCCCGCGGCTTCGATTGCGCGCGACTCAATGGACGAGTCAGCGCGGTGAAGCCGAGGATCCGACCGCTGTCTCAGTTCGAAGGGGAGAAGCTGCTCGACAACCAACGAAATGAGGGCGTTGCGCGTGTTCGGGCTGTCGTCGGGCTAAGCGCCCGGAAGTACTAGCGATCGATCGGACTTGAGCCGGGGTGATGCCGGCCGAGCCAGCACCTGACACCGTGCTAGAGGCAGCCAGCGCCGGCCTCGGACACCGCGGGTTGCTCCATCGCAACACTGGGACAAACCCGTCGCTCGTCCTTGGGCTTGCCACATGAACGCGGCGCCCTTTGGTCCTAACACCGGACGCATGTCCCTGACCGCCACCGGGTATTCGACCGTCGAAAACATCATCGACGCCCGCTACCTCGTACGTCGACGGATCGGCGCGGGCGCCACGGCGGTCGTGTACTTGGCCGAGGATCTAGCGCTGCCGAGGACGGTCGCGATCAAGTTACTGCACGATTGGTTGGCCGAGGATCACGAGGAGGTCGGGCGCTTCGGCCGTGAGGCGTCGACAGCATCAAGGCTCCAACATTCACACATCGTCGGTGTATACGAGAGTGGGGGGTGGGCCGGCGGTCCGTACATCGTGATGGAGTATGTGGCCGGGCGTTCGCTGAAAGCTCTGATCCGCGAAACAGCGCCACTCGTCCCGGCCCGCGCGATCGACCTCACCACGCAGCTGCTGCGCGCCGTCCGGTACATCCACGCTCGCCGCATCATCCACCGCGACCTCAAGCCCGACAACGCGATCGTTGCCACCGACGACCGGCTGAAGCTAACCGACTTTGGCATTGCCCGCCGGCACCAGGCTGACATCACCCCGACGGGCGTCGCCATCGGCACCGTGCAATACCTTTCGCCCGAGCAAATCGAGGGCGAGCCTGCCAGCTTCGCATCCGATCTCTACGCGGTCGGAGTCACCCTCTACGAGCTCCTCACGGAACAGGTCCCCTTCAACGGCGACACGATCGCGGCGGTGTTGCGCGCGCACGTCCAGGAGCGACCCATCCCGCCAAGCGCCCTGAACCCCGCCGTCAGTCCTCAACTCGACTCGATCGTGATCCGGGCCTTGGAGAAGGACCCCCGGGGGCGCTTTGCCAACGCTGACACGTTCATCTCAGCGCTCGAACACGCTGCGGACGGCCGGGTGACCCATCGCTATGGCCCGGCGCAGCTGGCTGAGGCGCTGTGCTTCGGCCTGGATAGCCGGGCGAGCACGGCCCGCGCCAAGACCCGCCCGATGATCAGTTCAATATTCGGCACGGACTCAGCGGCTTACCCCGAGGGGTGCACCGAGATCCAGACCATGCCGCCGACGCCTGAACCGTCGCCCGCACCATCGTGGCCAGCGACGGGCCGGTCACGGAGTGGGGAGCCGGCGCCAGTTGGAGTTCCTAGGTCGTTAGGCCAGTCGCCCGGGCTGCTAACGACGTGCAGTGCAACGGATCGACGCTGCTGCCTTGCCCGCCGGCGGCCCTGACCTATTCGGGTCTAACAGCCCACCTGGACCGCGACTCCCACCGCGCCCCCGGAGGGAAGCGCCGCTATGAGCCCGCGACCGCAGAAGGACCTGATTTACAGATGACCACGTCGACCTTGCCAACAGCGACCGAGCTCGACCGCCTCTGCGTGGACACGATCCGGATGCTGTCGATTGACGCCGTGCAGCAGGCGAACTCCGGCCATCCGGGCACGCCAATGGCGCTCGCGCCGATCGGCTACCTGCTGTTCACGCGGGTTATGCGCCATTCGCCGGGGCATCCGGACTGGCCAGATCGCGACCGGTTCGTGTTGAGCGCCGGCCACGCCTCGATGCTCTTGTACTCGCTTCTGTACCTCACCGGCTACGGGCTGACGCTCGAGGATCTGCGGAGCTTCCGCCAGCTCGGGTCCAGGACACCCGGCCATCCCGAGCGCGGCCTGGCCCCCGGGGTCGAGACCACCACCGGACCCCTGGGCCAGGGGATCGCCACGTGCGTGGGGCTGGCACTCGGCGAGCGGATGCTGAACGCCCGGTTCGGCGACGAGCTGATCGACCACTACACGTTCTGCATCGCCTCCGACGGCGACATGCAGGAGGGCATCAGCTCTGAGGCGAGCTCGCTGGCCGGCCATCTCGCCCTTGGTCGGCTGATCGTGTTCTACGACGACAACCACATTTCGATCGAGGGACCGACCTCACTGGCGTTCTCCGAAGACGTCGGCGCCCGCTATGAGGCCTACGGCTGGCAGGTGCAGCATTTGAGCGACGGCTCCACGCTCGACCAGGTCGAGCGGGCGGCGCACACCGCCATGCAGGTCGAGGACCGACCGTCGCTGATCATCTGCCGGACCCACATCGCGCCCGGCGCCCCGCACAAGCAGGACACCGCCGAGGCGCACGGCGCGCCGCTCGGCGCGGAGGAGGTCCGGCTGACCAAGCGCGTCTACGGCTGGCCCGAGGACGAGCCGTTCTACGTTCCCGCGGAGGCGCTCGAGCATTTCCGTAGCTGTGTCGAGCGCGGAAGTGAGCTGCACGGCGAGTGGGCGGAGCGCTTTGACGCCTACCGGCGCGGGCACCCCGACCGCGCCGGCGAGTTCGACCGGCTGGTGGAGCGGGAGCTGCCGGCCGGTTGGGACGCGGGGCTTCCTCGCTTCCAGGCGTCGGAAGGGATGACCGCCACCCGCAAGTCATCCCACACCGTGCTCCAGTGGGTCGCGGCGCGGGTGCCTGAGCTCGTTGGTGGCTCCGCGGACCTCGCACCGTCGACGCTGACGCGCATCGACGACGCCGACGATGTAGCGGCCGGAGCCTACCGAGGGCGCAACCTCCACTTCGGCGTCAGGGAGCACGCGATGGGCGCGATCGTCAACGGACTCGCCCTCCACAACCTGCGCGCCTACGGGTCCACCTTCCTGGTCTTCAGCGATTACATGCGCGCCTCGATGCGCCTCGCGGCGCTGATGGGGTTGCCGTCGATCTTCGTGTTCACGCACGACTCGATCGGGCTGGGCGAGGACGGGCCAACGCACCAGCCGATCGAGCAGCTGGCCGGGTTGCGGGCGATGCCGGGGCTGGCGGTGATCCGGCCGGCGGGGGCGAACGAGGTCGCGCTCGCATGGCGGTATGCGATCGCGAGCACGGAGCACCCCTCTGCGCTGATCCTCTCGCGGCAGGGAGTTCCGACCTGGAACCCGGCGGCGGTGCCGTCAGACGCGATCGAACGCGGCGCCTACGTGCTGCGCGATTCGTATCGCGAGCCGCACCCGCCGGAGCTGATCCTGATCGCGACCGGCTCGGAGGTTCACGTCTGCGTCGGGGCCGCCGAGCTCCTGGAGGCAGACGGGATCGCCACCCGCGTGGTCAGCATGCCGTGCATGGCGAACTTCGCCGCACAGGGGGGGAGCTACCGCGACCGTGTGCTGCCCCCAGGTGTAAAGGCACGGGTGTCGCTCGAGGCGGCAAGCACGGGCGACTGGCACCGTTGGGTCGGGGACCTGGGCAAAGCGATCGGGATGAGGAGCTACGGCGCCTCCGCTCCGGCGGGAGCGCTGTACAGGCACTTCGGGCTCACGCCGGAGCGCGTGGCCGAGGCCGGTCGGCAAACCGTTAGACGAGCGCGCTCGGAGAAAGGGGTTCGATGAGCACCGTAACCGAGGTAAACCCTCGCCTCCTGGCCCTGACCCGGGCTGGCGTCAGCGTCTGGCTGGATCAGATCCGCCGCACGCTGGTGGAGTGCGGCGAGCTTGAGCGGATGGTGGCTCAGGAGTGCCTGCGGGGGGTGACGGCCAACCCCTCGATCTTCGAGAAGGCGATCCTCGGCTCGACCGACTACGACGGGGAGCTCCAGAGGTTGGCGCATGAGCAGCTCGACGCGATGGAGATCTACGAGCACATCGCCATCCGCGATGTCCAGATGGCGGCAGACGTCTTGGCCGGAGTGCACCGGCAGACAAACGGCCGCGACGGGTTCGCCTCGCTCGAGGTCTCGCCACAGCTGGCGCACGACACCGAGGCCACGTTGGCGCAGGTCCGCTCCTACTGGGAGCGGATCGACCGCCCCAACGCGATGATCAAGATCCCGGCCACCGTCGAGGGTGTGCCGGCGATCGAGCAGGCGCTATATGAGGGGATCAACGTCAACGTCACGCTGCTGTTTGCCGTCTCGGCCTACGAGGCAGTGGCGGACGCCTACCTCCGCGCTCTCGAGCGCCGCCGCGGCGACGGCCTCTCGCGGGACGTCAACTCAGTCGCGAGCTTCTTCGTCTCGCGGGTGGACACCAAGGTCGACCGCAAGCTCGCCGAGCTCGACCGACCCGACCTCCAAGGCAAAGCGGCGATCGCCAACGCGCGCGCTGCCTATCGCCGGTTCGAGCAAATCTTCGACGGGCCTCGCTGGGAGGCCCTGCTGCGGGACGGTGCCGCCGAGCAGCGGCCACTGTGGGCCTCGACCAGCACGAAGGACCCGCGCTACCCGGACACGATGTACGTTGAGGAGCTGGTGGCGCCGCACATCGTCAACACGATGCCGCTGCAGACGCTGCTCGCCGTCGCCGATCACGGCGAAGTGCGCGGCTCGACCGCTGAGCAGGACCCCAGCGCTGACCTGGCAGCCCTGGCGAAGGCGGGAATCGACCTGGACCAGGTGACCGAAGAGCTGCTGGCCGAGGGGATCGACCAGTTCGCGGACGCGATGAGACGCCTGCTCGCGGGCATCGACGAGCGCCGCGAAGCCGTCGTGCTCGGGCGGCCGCCGACGATCCGCGCAGCCATCCCCAGCGAATTCGAGCGACCCATCGCCGAGCGAGTCGGGCGTGCCGTCGCCGAGAATGTCGCCGAGCGCCTCTGGCGCCGGGACGGGTCGCTGTGGGGCGGGCCGGGCGCTCGCGAAATCGCCGACCGACTGGGTTGGCTGACGGTATCCGAGACGATGCTCGAGCACGCGCCAGAACTGCACGCATTCGCGCGGGAGTGCCGCACGGACGGGTTTACCGACGTGGTGCTGATGGGGATGGGCGGCTCGTCGCTCGGACCCGAGGTGATCCGCCGCTCGTTCGGGCAGATCCCCCACGGGCTGCGCCTGCATGTGCTCGACTCGACCCATCCAGACGTGGTGCTCGACCTGGAGGAATCGCTCGAGCTCGAGCGCACGATGTTCATCGTCTCCTCCAAATCCGGCGCCACGGTCGAGACGCTCTCGCACTACCGGCATTTCCGAGAGCGCGCTGGACCGGAGCAGTTCATCGCGGTGACGGACCCCGGCAGCCCGTTGGCGAAGCTCGCCAGCGACAACCACTTCCGGCGCCGCTTCCTGAACCCGCCGGACATGGAGGGCGCTACTCGGTGCTGTCGTACTTCGGGCTCGTGCCGGCGGCGCTCATGGGCGTCAATGTCGAGGCGCTGCTTCACCGCTGCCAGGTGGCTGAGCAGAACTGTGCCCACTACGACTCGAGCGAGTCCAACTCGGGGCTTTGGCTCGGCGCCGTCGCCGGCGAGCTGGCCCGGCGCAGCCGCGACAAGCTCACATTTGTCATCTCGCCCCCGATCGAGAGCCTGGGGCTGTGGCTCGAGCAGCTGATCGCTGAATCGACAGGGAAGCAGGGGCGCGGGATCGTGCCGGTGGTCGACGAGCCGCTGGCGGCTCCGGAGGCCTACGGCCCCGACCGCGTGATCGTCTACCTACGTAACTCCGACGAGCCGCTCGCGGAGCTCGACGAAGAGGTCGGGCGGCTTGCCGCCGCGGGCCAGCCGGCCCTGACGCTCTCCACGCACGGCCCCGCCGATCTCGGCCGGATCTTCTTCCTGTCGGAATTCGCCACTGCCGTGGCGGGCTGGGCGCTCGAGATCAACCCCTTCGACCAGCCGAATGTCCAAGAGGCGAAGGACGCCACCAACCGCGTGCTCGAGTCGGGCTCGACGCCTCCGATCGAGCCGGCCAGCGACGCACGGCTGCGTGAGCTGCTCGCGGATGCCAAACCGCCCGGCTACGTGGCGATCACCGGCTTCCTGCCGCCGTCGGCGCGGCTCGACGAGGCGATCGCGGAGCTGCGGGCCCTGATCCGAAGCGCGACCGGCGCCGCCACCACGTTCGGTTACGGACCGCGGTTCCTTCACTCCACCGGGCAGCTGCACAAGGGCGGGCCGCGTACCGGGCGCTTCCTGCAGCTGATCGACGAACCCGCGCGCGACGCCGACATCCCCGGCGCGGGCTACTCGTTCAGAACGCTGATCGCCGCTCAGGCGGCCGGCGATCTTCAGACGCTGCGGGCACACGGGCTGAGGGCCGAGCGGGTCAGGCTCGAGGGCGAGCCCGCATCCGCCGTTCGCGCGCTGGCCGAGCGGGTCGCGGCGCTCCTGGGGGTCTAGGCGCGCTGGGACGCGCTGGGAGGTGCGCCACCGGTGACCGCAGTCCTCGAGTCAGATCTCGCCGTCGAGAACCCTCTCGTCGAGGGGCTCGAACGGCCGCCCGTGCACTCGACCACCCTCGTGGTGTTCGGCGCCACCGGCGATCTCGCCAGGCGCAAGCTGCTGCCGGCCATCTACAACCTCGCGCGCGACGGCGCCCTTCCCGAGCGGTTCGAGCTCGTCGGCGTGGCCCGCACCGAGCAGCCGCACGAGGGTTTCCGCCAGCTGGCGAGGGAGGCGATCGAGCGGTTCTCGCGACGGCGGCCCGACCGGTACGTGCTCGACGGGCTGCTGCCCGAGATGCGCTACGTGCCGGGCGTGTTCGACGACGACGACGTCTACCGCGAGCTCGATCGCGTCCTGCACGAATTCGACGAGCGGGCCGGCTACGCGCTGAACCGCGTGTTCTACCTCGCAACCGCGCCGCAGTTCTTCCCGCTGATCTGCGAGAAGCTCGGCGCGGCGGGACTGCACCGCTGCGAGCGAGCGGAGACCAGGATCGTGATCGAGAAGCCGTTCGGCCACGATCTGAGCTCGGCGCGCGAGCTGAACGCGTGCGTGCTCTCGGTGTTCGCGGAATCGCAGGTGTATCGAATCGATCACTACCTGGGCAAGGAGACCGTCCAGAACCTGATGGCGCTCCGGTTCGCCAACACGCTGTTCGAACCGGTGTGGAACCGCAACTTCGTCGACCACGTGCAGATCACGGCGGCGGAGAGCATCGGCATCGAGGGCCGCGCTGGCTACTACGAGCGCGCCGGCGCGCTGCGCGATCTCGTGCAGAACCACATGTTGCAGCTGCTCTCGCTGCTGACGATGGAGCCGCCGACCGCATTCGAGGCCAACCGTGTGCGCGACGAGAAGGTGAAGGTGCTCGACGCGATCGTGCCGCCGGCAGTGGAGGAGGTCGCCGCGATGGCGGTCCGGGCGCAGTACGGCGCCGGGGTGGTGGGAGGGGTGCCGGTTCCCGGGTACCGCCAGGAGGATGGCGTGGCACCGGACTCGCGCACCGAGACCTACGCGGCGCTTCGGCTGCATGTCTCGAACTGGCGCTGGGCGGGCGTGCCGTTCTATCTGCGCACCGGCAAGCGTCTGGCGCGCAAGCTGACCGAGATCGCGGTCACGCTCAAGCCGGTCCCGCACCTCGCGTTCCGCGGCTTGGGATCGGTTGGCGTGCAGTCGAACCAGATCATCCTCGCCGTCCAGCCGGACGAAGGCGTATCGGTGTCGTTGGGCGCGAAGATCCCAGGGCCGCAGATGCGGATCCGGCCGGTGAACATGGAGTTCCGCTACGGGACGTCGTTTCTGTCCGAGTCGCCCGAGGCCTACGAACGGCTGATCCTCGACGCGATGCGCGGCGACGCGACGCTGTTCACTCGCGACGACGAGATCGAGGCCCAGTGGGGGATCACCGACCCGATCCTCACCGCGTGGCACGAGGACGCCTCCTGGCCGATCCCGCAATACCCAGCCGGATCGGCGGGCCCGCGTGAGTCGGACGCTCTGCTCGACGGCGGACGGAGGTGGCGGCGTCTGTGAGCGTGCGGCTGGCGCACGGTAAAGCGCTGCACATGAGCGGGGCAGCGTGCGACAAACGGTCAAGCCGCCGTGACATTGACGACGGCCTTTCCAACGCTGATCGTGCTGTGTGCCCTTGCCGGCGCCGGGGCCGAGGCGAAGCGGCTCGTCGAGCGGCTCGGCCTCTGCCAACGCTTGCTAGATCGTCGCGGCGGCCTAACTCGGGCAGCATGACCTGGGCTGGCAGCCCCGTCCGGGATGAGCTTCCACCGGCTTCCTAACCGGCCGCGGGATGCGGCGTGGGCCTCCAGCCGGGCCCAGGCGTTGCGTCAGGTCGCACTCGCTCGCCACCTGAGCCGGCGCGCCGTCAAGCGTGCTCGCATCGAGTCGCTTGTGCTGCTGCCGGTGCTCGCGGGCATCTTCGTTGTGTACAGATATCGCCGTGAACTGTTCCCGAGAGAATGGGACACCGCCGTACGCGTGGTTGCCGCGCTGGCAATGGTCTCGCTCGGCTGGCAGTTCGCGCGGGACGTCGGTCGAGCTTTAGGCCCCACGCTGCTCCGCCGATTGGATCCTGGAACCGCGGGCACGGTGGGCTTCCTGGTAAGGCTCTTAACGATGACCGGGGCGATTACCCTGGCCCTGCGGATTGCCGGGATACGCCCCCAGGCACTAGTGCTGGGCGGTGCCGCCACAGCCGTGGTCGTGGGACTCGCGGCCCAGCAGACGCTGGCGAATGTGATCGCCGGCACCGTCCTGCTGAACGCGCGATCGTTCCGCGTAGGCGAGCGAATCCGGCTTCAGGGCGGCGGCCTGGCCGGCTCGGTCGAAGGCGTTGTCGCCTCGCTGGGTCTGATGTACACGACGCTCGCCGCTGGAGCCGACACGATCATGGTCCCGAATTCGGTGGTCCTCAGCGTCGCGGTGGTGCCGCTGCGCCAGCCGCCTGCGGTGAATGTGCGAGCACGGCTGCGTCCGGACTCGACGCCCATCGAGGTCGAGGAACTGCTGAAGGGCGCGATCACCACTCCAATCCGGGGATCGCCACGCATTACGCTGGAGGAGGTCGATGGTGATGAGGTGATCGTGCGAATCTCCGCGACCCCCCGCGATCCTGTGGACGGACCGCGGCTGGCCACCGAGGTGCTTCGCGCCATCGCTTCGGAGGTGGTCAGCCCGAGCCACTAGCGGCGCGCGCACGGCGTCGCTCGGCGCACTGGTGCCTCGCCACTCGGTGGTGTTCTGTCGTCGAAATCCACCGATGACCTACGAGCATGAGTTGCATGGCGCCACGAGAGGCCTATGTGTCGCTACGCGGGCCGCGGACCTGTAAATGCGTCCCTGATTGGCCTGACCTGCCGATCGACCGAGAGCGAGGCCACTATGTCCACTCAAACCGCTGCCGCACGGACAACACCGACCATCCCCCCCGGCACATGGATCGTCGACCCGATGCATTCGAGCGTCGAGTTCGCCGTCAAGCACATGGGGATCGCCACTGTGCGAGGTAGGTTCACCGAGTTCGAAGGCACCCTGGAGGTTGCCTCTAGGCTGGCCGATTCCAGGGCCTACGGCAAGGTGATGGTGGCCTCGATCACGACGAACGACGAGCAACGCGATGCCCATCTGCGCTCTCAGGATTTCTTCGACGTCGAGAACTACCCGGAGATCACGTTTGAGTCGACGCGCATCGAGGCCATCGACGACGACTCGTCGCAGATCTTTGGCAATCTCACGATGCATGGAGTCACACGAGAGGTGAAGGTCGATGTGGTCATCTCAGGGACCGACGAGGACCCATGGGGCAACACGCGAGCCGGCCTCGAAGCCGTGGGCTGCATCATGCGGTCAGACTTTGACATGAAGTTCAACCAGGCGCTTGGCTCGGGGAACATGCTCGTCGGCGACAAGGTCACCATATCGCTGGACATCTCTGCGGTAAGGCAGCCCTAGGGTCGCCGGCTCGGCGGAGCGGCACGATCATGCGGCTAGCCGTTCTCGGCATGGGAAGGATGGGCCACGCGCTGACGGAGCGCCTGCTCGCCGGTGGTCACGCAATCACCGTGTGGAACCGGACCCCCCACAAGGCCGAGGACCTCGTTGCGAAGGGCGCGCGATCGGCTGCGACTCCCGCCGAGGCAACTCAGGTTGCTGAGGTGACCTTCATGTCGCTGGCGGACGACGATGCTGTGCGCGAAGTCGTTTCCGGACCCGATGGCGCGGCCACGGGCCTCGGCGATGGCGTCCTCGTCGACGCCAGCACCGTGTCCCCGGAGACCTCGGCGCAGGTTGCTCGGGCGGTGTCGGGACGATTTCTCGCTGCGCCGATTCTCGGCGCCCCGGCCGCCGTCCTGTCGGGCGACGCCGTCTACATCATCAGCGGTCCCCACGAACTCTACGAGAGGGTTCGCCCGGCCTTTGAGGCGCTCGCCGACGAGGGTCATCGTCGGGTTGTCGGCGAGGACCCAACGCTGGCGGCAACCCTCAAGCTGCTTTCGAACTACCTGCTCCTGTCCGGAATTGCGATCCTCGCCGAGACCATTGCTACCGCTCAGGCCGTCGGGCTGGCGGACGACCTGATCGGCGACTACTTCGGTCACCTCCCACTCGTCGCCCCGGCACTACGAAACCGCCTCGACGACATGGTGTCGGGCGATCACAAAGGATGGTTCGCCACCAGGCTCGGCGCGAAAGACCTCAGGCTGGCCGAGGGGCTCGCCCGCGCGCATGGGGTGCCGCTGCCGCTGGCTGAGGCGGTCAAGCGGCGCTACGAGCAAGCGGCGGCTGAAGGATGGGGCGACGCCGACATCGGGGCAGTCGTCGAGCTGGTCAGACGAGGCAGGACAGGCAGCGCGGCCGACGGGGCGATCTCTGGCGCCCAGCAACGCGTGGGGTGAGGCCGCGCCGGCCGGCTTGCCTCGTGCAGACCAGCGGCATTAACCATTCAGTGACGATGGCGAGCGTCTCCACCGCGGCTCAGAGCGTCTCCAGCGGCTGTGGGCCGATCGGGGGCGGAAACGCCTCCTCAAGCTTGATCATGTCGATGTCGCGGAGCTGCAGGCCGAGCGCGGCGCGATTCTGCCGGACGTGTTCGACCGTACCGGCCTCGGGGATTGCGCACACGCCGGCGTGGGCGAGCACCCAGGCGAGTGCCACCTCCGCCGGTTTCACCCGGTACTGGTAGGCGATCCCCCACAGCACCGGATGCTCGAGCAGGCGGCCTTGATCGAGTGGCGAGTAGGCCATGATCGGCATTCCGCGCCGCAGGCACCAAGGCAGCAGCCTCGTCTCGATCCCGCGCCGGCTGAGGTTGTAGAGCACTTGGTCGGTTTGAACGGCTCCGCCAGCCGGAATGTTCATCAGCCGCTCGAGATGCGGGACGTCGAAGTTGCTGACCCCCCAGTTGCGGACCAGACCGGCAGCGCGGAGGTCCTCGAATCCGGCCACCGTCTCCTGGAGCGGGATCATGCCCCGCCAGTGCAGGAGGTAGAGGTCGAGGCGATCCGTGCCGAGCCGGCGCAGGCTGGCCCGGCACGCGGCAGCCGTTCCCCCGCGCGACGCATGGGACGGCAACACCTTGCTCACCAGGAACACCTCGTCGCGGCGCCCGGCGATCGCCTCACCCACCAGCTCCTCCGCGGCGCCGGCGCCGTACATCTCCGCAGTGTCGATCAGCGTCATCCCGAGATCGATTCCGGCCTGAAGCGCCCGTAGCTCCTCGGAGTGGGGATGACGCCCTTGGCCGAGATGCCAGGTCCCCTGCCCGAGCAC
>DATJYY010000198.1:0-29936 GCA_035499395.1 Solirubrobacteraceae bacterium | reverse complement strand
CCTGTCGCGCCAACCGATCCGATGTGCGATCGTTTGCAATGATCCGAATGGATCCCTGCTAATACCTCATCATTCCTGAAGCACCGTTTTGCGGTGTAGTTTCTGTTAAGCTGAATTTCGGCGCCGGAGGTCTGCCCCCGTTCCGGAAGGTCTGCCCCCGCTCCATGGAGGAGTGGCCGCTCATCGCAGCGGCGATGGCACGGGAGTCTCCGAGAAGCAGCTCGGCTGGTGAGAACATGACCGTGACCTTTACTGCAAGCACCGGTGCGAACATCCTCGTGTGGCGCGAGAAGGACATGTTCGCCGCGTTGCGGGCGGGAGGAGCCGAAGAGGCGCAGGTTTGTCTGGGTGTCGATCTGTTCGAGGTGATCGCCGAGCTCGCGGACCTCGAGCTCGACGATCAACGGGACGCGGCGGAGGCGACCGGGCTGGCCGACGAGGCCCGGCAGCGATTGTCGTCCCTGCCCTCCCACCGACCGCGGTAGCGACCACGGGCGCGCGTGCCATGCTGGTTCGGTGACCCGCGCATCTCCGCGGCGGTTAGGCTTGCTGGCCCCGACCGGGGGACACCCTTCGAATTCGGGTAACCGTGACGCGTGATGGACTCCGTGAGAGGACAGCTGCTGGTCGCCGGTCCGGCCCTGCTGGACCCGAACTTCTGGCGCACGGTGGTGCTGGTGGTCGAGCACAACGAGGAGGGCGCGCTCGGCCTCGTCCTCAACCGCCCGTCCGAGACCAGCATCGCCGAGGCCGTTCCGCAGCTCGAGACGATGCTCGATCCCGAGGAACGGCTGTTCATCGGAGGTCCGGTCCAGCCCTCGGCGGTGATCGTCCTGGCGGAGTTCGAGGAGGCGACCGATGCGGCGTTGCTCGCGTTCGACGACGTCGGCGTCCTCGGCACGAACTCCTCGGAGGACGAGCTCACCGCCGGCGTACGATCCGGCCGCGCCTTTCTCGGCCACGCCGGCTGGGGTCCCGGCCAGCTCGACGGCGAGCTCGAGCGCGGGGACTGGATCCTCGAGCCGGCACAGGTCCGCGACGCATTCTCGGCCGATGCCAGTGGACTGTGGTCAGACGTGCTGACCCGCAAAGGTGGAAGCTACGCGCTACTCGCCCGCATGCCGGCGGATCCCTCGATGAACTGAAGTCTGCGTCCGCTCGGATCGGGTCTACGATCCGAGCATCGCCCACGATCACTCACACGTGCACCGCGACGCCGACCGGCGCGCGTTGAAGATCGCGCTGGCGCTGATCCTCGCGTTCATGGTGGTCGAGATCGTCGCCGGCGTGCTGGCGTCCTCGCTCGCGCTCCTGTCGGACGCCGGGCACATGCTGACGGACGCCGCGGCATTGGCGTTGTCGCTCGCGGCGGCGCGACTGGCGGCGCGGGGCGCGTACGGGTCGATGACATACGGCCTCGGGCGGGCCGAGATCCTCAGCGCCCAGGCCAACGGCCTGACCCTGCTCGTGCTCGCCGGACTGATCATCTACGGCGCGATCGGACGGCTCGTCTCCCCGCCGTCGGTCCACGGCGGCGTGGTGCTGGCGGTCGCACTGGCCGGGATCGTCGTGAATCTGGCGGCGGCCCGGGTCCTGGCGGGCGGTCACGGCGCGCAGCGCAGCCTCAACGTCGAAGGATCCTTCCGGCACATCCTCACGGACCTGTACGGGTTCATCGCGACAGCGATCGCGGCCGTGATCATCATTGCGACCGGCTTTAACCGGGCCGACGCGATCGCCTCGCTGGTGATCGCGGGGCTGATGCTCCAGGCGGCCTACACCCTGCTCAAGGCGTCCGGACGGGTGTTCATGGAGGCCGCTCCGGCTGGCCTCGACCCCGAAGAGATCGGCCGCGCGCTCGCAGCCCAACCGGGAGTCGTCGAGGTTCACGACCTCCACGTTTGGGAAGTCACCTCGGGATTCGCGTCGCTGTCGGCCCACGTCGTCGTCGGCGCCGGCGCCGACTGTCACGAGCTTCGCCGGTCCCTCCACGACGTGCTCGACGAGCGATTCCACATCCACCACACGACGCTCCAGGTCGACCACGAGACAGGCCCGCTCCAGATCGAGGTGGCGGCCCAGCCCTGCGGCGATCGCGAGCGACGGTAGACTCGGCCCACATGCCGGTCGTCGAGTCAGCCCTCGTCCGATGAAGGTCGTCAAGCCGGGCGCGGACCGTGAGGTGCCGCGCGGCGTGGTCGGCGGATCGGAGATCTCGCAGGCGACCACGGGGGCGCATAACATCTACATGGCCGTGTTCCGCGTGCCGCCGGGCGCGCAGTCCCGGCCCCACTACCACGAGAATTGCGAGAGCGCCGTGTACATGCTGTCGGGCTCGATGCGGATCAAGTGGGGTGACCACCTCGAGCAAGTTCTCACAATCGAGCCACGGGACCTCGTGTACGTCCCGCCGCGCGAGACGCACGTTCTCGAGAACGTGTCGGACACCAAGCCGGCCGAGTACGTGGTCGCGCGCGACTCACCGCTCGAGGACGCCGTGATCGTCCCCTGGGCCGAGGCGCCCGAGACGAGCCTCCCGGGCTAGTCGCGGGCGGGCTCCAGCACCACGAAGTTCCCGTCCTCGAGCACGAGCGCGCCACCGTGCACGAGGATCCGCTCGGCGCGCGCCGGCCCGATGAGCAGTGCCGCCTTGGACCGTGCCTCGGCCTCGGTCGCGGTCGGCGCCAGCGCGGTGACCTGCACGATGCCGGTGAACGCGGGCCGGCCGCTGCCTGGATCGAGCAGATGGTGCGCAGGGCGTCCGTCCCGGTCGAGCCAGCTTCGCCGGCCGATCCCGCTGGTGGCGACCCCGCCGCTCGCAACCGCGAATGTGTGCAGGATCGACTCGTCGAACGGGCTCGCCACGTGGACCTCGCGCGGGAGCGCCAGCCGGCCGCCGATGTGCATGTCACCACCGCAATCGACGACGAACGCGCCGTAGCCGGTCAGCAGCGCCGCGAGTTCGTCGGCGAACACCCCCTTGGCGATCCCGCCGGGATCGATGCGCACCCCAGGCGGCCGGGTGACCGTCCCGCCGCGACGGTCGACGATCACCCGCCGCCAGTTCGGGTCTCGCGCAGGCGCTCCGGGCGCCCTTCGCGGCTCGAGAGCGAGCGCGACCGCGAGCGGCAGGCCCTCGCCCTCGAAATGCGAGTCGTAGCCGGCGCGCTCGATCTCGGACACGAGCGTCGGATCGACTAGCCCGCCGGTCTCGCGTGCGGCGCGCACTGCCGCGTCGACGACGCGGCGCATCATCGGCGAGACGGCCACGGTCTCCTCGGGCGCGCGGTTCAGCCGGGTCAGCTCGCTGCCGGCCTCGAACCGCGAGAACTGCTCGTGCCATTCGAGCAGCCGCCGGCGCGCCTGCGCCACCGCCGCCCGCGCATCGGCCGCGCGGGCGTCGGCCACGATCACAGTGCACTGCGAGCCGAAGCACGCGAACGCATCGCGTTGCTCGACCGGGACCTCCAGCGTCGCGCTCATGACTGGCTCGTGGTCACGCTGCTAACGGTCCCGCTCCCGGAGTCGCTGCTCGAGCTCGAGGAGCCGGTCGACTGCGAGCTGGAGTTCGAACTGGAGTCGGAGCTCGAGCCCGATGACGAGCTGCTGCTCGGCGAGCTCGATGCGACCGTGGTCGCCGATGAATGCTTGGCGAGGGCGGGGTCGTTCCCGGATACGAGCACGATCGTGATCAATAGCCAGGACGCGACGAAAATCGCGAGCGCCCCTGCGATGATGCGGCGGCGGATCATCCGGACGCGGGCAAGGCGAGCCGCTCGCATCGCCTGCCCGCGCGCCTGAGCGTTGGTGTCAGTCATGGTCAAGTACCTCGGTGTCGGTGCTAACGCGTGCCGGTAGCTTCGACCCGGCCCCTCTCAGCCGCGTGTGAGCGGGCTAAGAGCTGCGTATGAGATCGCCAGCGCGCCCGAGCTCGAAAACACATCCCGTGAAGTACTCGCCCGCCGGCGACACCAGGAAGCACACGAGCTCGGCGACCTCGTCGTCGGTGGTCGAGGCGCCGGGCACGATTGCGACCGTCCCGACGCCGTACCTCGCCCATTCGACCGACAGCGTCCGCGCCAGGTTCTCGAGCGCAGCCCGCGCCGCGGCGGCAAACGGCCCAGCGTCCGGCCGCGGACCGATCAGCACGACCTTGCCGGCGCCGGTCGGGATCAGCGCCCCCGTCGCGGCGTCGTGGACCGCGACCCACGCTTGCTCGAGGCACTCGCGCAACCGGTCCTGGCCGCCGTCGGCAAACGCCGGCCCGGCGTCGTAGACGAGCGCCTGGACCGGCTGCCTGTCAAGCCGCGCGCCGAGGGCGCTCAGCGCGCCGCCGATCGTCGGAGAAACCCCGCCGGCCAGGGCGACGGCTCGCCCTTCGAGGAGCCCTTGACGGAGCGTCGTCATCGCGTGAACCGTACCCGTGACGGCGCCACAACCGGCCAGTAGCATCGGTGCCGTCACTGAGGAAGGAGTGGAGATCCAGATGCTGTCCTACGCACACGGAGCTTGCGCGGATCCATTGCTCGGGGAGACGATCGGGCACAACCTGAAGCGGACGATCGCGCGCGTTCCCGACGCTGAGGCGCTCGTCGACCGCGGCCACGGCGTCCGCTACACGTATGCACAGTTCGGAGAGGCGGTCGACCGGCTCGCGGGCGGAATGCTCGCCGCGGGCCTGCGCAAGGGCGACCGGGTGGGCGTGTGGAGCCCGAACCGCGCCGAGTGGGCTCTGACCCAGTACGCGACCGCCAAGGCCGGCGTGATCCTAGTCAACATCAACCCCGCCTACCGGGTCAGCGAGCTCCAGTACGCGCTGATGCAGTCGGGCTGCCGCTGGATCGTCGCCTCACAGCGACTGAAGGACTCCGACTTCGTCGAGATGGTCGACCAGGTACGCCCCCAGCTGCCCGAGCTCGAGCGCGCGATCTTCTTCGACACGCCCGACTGGGAAGAGCTCGCCTCGGGTGCCGGCTACACGGGCGACCTCGAGGCGCACGGCGACGACCTCGACTTCGACGACCCGATCAACATCCAGTACACGAGCGGCACCACCGGCTTCCCGAAGGGAGCGACGCTCACCCACCACAACATCCTCAACAACGGTTACTTCGTCGGCGCGATGCTCGGCTACACCGAGCGCGACACGGTGTGCATCCCGGTGCCGCTGTATCACTGCTTCGGGATGGTGCTGGGGAACCTGGCATCGACTTCGCACGGCGCGTGCATGGTCTATCCCGCCGAGACGTTTGACCCGCTGGCGACACTCGAGGCATGCGCGTACGAGCGTTGCACGAGCGTCTACGGGGTGCCGACGATGTTCATCGCCGAGCTCGCCCATGAACGGTTCGGTGAGTTCGACTTCGGCCCCCTGCGCACGGGCATCATGGCCGGCTCGCCGTGTCCGGTCGAGGTGATGAAGCGCGTGAGCGACCAGATGGGGATCGACGAGATGAGCATCGCGTTCGGGATGACCGAGACCTCACCGGTCACGACCCAGGTGCGCTGCGACGATACCCTCGAGCACCGCTGCGGCACGGTCGGCGAGGTCGGGCCCCACGTCGAGATCAAGATCATCGACCCGGAGACGGGCCAGACCGTCCCGCGCGGCCGGCCAGGTGAGTTCCTCGCGCGCGGCTACGTGGTCATGCGCGGCTACTGGAACGACGCCGAGCGCACCGCCGATTCGATCGACGAGCAGCGCTGGATGCACACCGGCGACCTCGCGACGATGGACGACGACGGCTACGTCCGGATCGTCGGCCGGATCAAGGACATGGTGATCCGCGGCGGCGAGAACGTCTACCCGCGCGAGATCGAGGAGTTCCTCTACACCCACCCGTTGGTCGCGGACGTCCAGGTGATCGGCGTGCCCGACGACCGCTACGGCGAGGAGCTGATGGCGTGGGTGATCCCGCGGGCCGGCGCCACCCTGACCGAGGACGACGTCCGCGACTTCTGCAAGGGCCAGATCGCCCGCTTCAAGATCCCCCGCTATGTGAAGCTCGTCGACTCTTTCCCGATGACGGTCACCGGCAAGGTCCAGAAGTTCAAGATGCGCGAGACCGCGATCGAAGAGCTTGGGCTCGCTGAGGCTGCGGCGGTAGCGACCGCATGATCAGAGCGGCATCGCGACCGCGTGATCAGAGCGGCATCGCGACCGCGTGATCAGAGCGGCACCGCGACCATCGCCGGCCGCGATCGCCACCGCGTAGCCGGCTACGCGGCCCACCTGCAAAGCGCGCCACCGGAGCGGTTCCGCCGGGACCGTGGCGTACTAAGCACGTACGGCACGCCTTACACGCCACGGTCGGCGCAGTCGCGCTCGATGGTCGTGTTATGCAGGTGACCCGAGACCTCGGCGTCCACGTGGTGCGCCTGCGGATCCCGTCCCGCCCTCCCCCAGATGCCCGCCGTTAATTCGGCGCGCGACCAGCCGCCGCCCTGGCCGCGCCCCGCCGGCCGAGCCGGGACAGCTCGCCGTGCAGCTCCCGGATGCGGTCGAGGATGTAGTCCGCAACCTCCTGCTGCTGCTCACGCGTGGACCCGCGAACCACGTCGAACCGGAACGGTTCGCCGTACTGGACGGTGACCTTCGGGAACTGCAGGCGCCTCCAGTTGCGGACCGTGTGTGAGCCGAGGATCGCCACCGGCACCACTGGCGCACCCGAGTCGAGCGCGATCCGCCCGATCCCGGGCCGAGCCTCGTCGGCGATCTTGCCGGACCGCGAGCGTCCGCCCTCGCAGTACATGACGACCGCGCCACCACGAGACAGGATCCGATCGGCGGTGATGAACGCCTCCTCGTCCTGGTATCCGCGACGTACCGGAAATACGCCACCGTGGCTGAAAACCCACCCCGGGAAGCCCTTGAACAGCTGCGACTTGCCCATGAACTGGACCCGGCGGCGGACGAACGCGCCCGCGAAGAAATGGTCCATGAACGAGGCGTGGTTGGGCGCGAGGATCACCGGCCCGTTGGGGACGTTCTCGCTACCGATCCCGCGCGCCCGGTACACGATGAGCGCGTTCAGCTCGGTGAAAACGCGAACGGTCTCGTACACCTTCGACTCGGGCGGCCGCGACCGCACGAGCGAATGGAAGTGGTCGAAGTACTCCTTCGGTCGAGGGTCCTTGTAGACCTGGGGCTTCAGCTCGACGTCGGGCATGGCGCCGATAAAGCTATCCAGTCAGCGGCAGCACCATCGCCGGCTTCTCGATCTCGTGGTCCTCACTGGTCGCGACCACCGCGGTCCCGATCGCGAAGAACTCGATCACGTGCGATCCCCACCCGTGCGAGCGCTCGATGATCCGCGCGCCGACGATCCCACCCGCCTGCAGCTCGTCGGCCTCGTTCTGCATCCGCTCCATCGCGAGCTCGCGCGCCTCGTACAGCGCCTGGGTGTAGTTGGGCATCTCCACGTTGCGGCCCACCTGCTTGAGCGACGCGAGCATCCCCTGGCGGCCGACGTGATAGACGCAGTTGCCCATCACCATCCCGACGGGGCGGTAGCCGGCCCGCAGCAACTTGGCGAAGTCCTGACCGCTCAGATCGCTCGTGAACGGGCGGCCGGTCGGCGCGCGATGCAGCTCGCCGCCGCGATGCTTGACCGCCGTCCCGACCGAGATGAACTCGGCCAGATCGGCGCCCCATTCGTAGCGTCCGATGTCGAGCCGGACGCCGACGATCCCGTCCGCCCCGAGCTGGTCGGCCTCCTCCTCCATGCGCGTCATGGCGAGCTCGCGCGCGTGGTACATCGCCTGGGTCAGCACGCCGAGCTCCTGGCTCTGATTCCACATCGCCTGCTGGAAGCCGATGTGATAGATCGAGCTGCCGAGCACGAGCCCGAGCGGCTCGAACCCAGCCTGCTTGACGAGCAGGAACTCGTCCACCGACAGATCGCTCGTGAAGAAGCCGCGAGCGACCTCCTGCTTCATCCGTGCGATCCGCTCGCGGCCGGACTGCGGGATGCCCGCCAGCGACCCCGCCTCGTAGCTCGCCTGGTGCGGCGCCTCCTCGGTCACACCGGCAGCGGGCGGCCCCCCGGCGGCCGCGGCTTGGTTGTCGTCGTCACGTTTCAGGAATCCCATCGATTTCTCCTCACTGCATCAGTAGGCGCTCGAGCGCCTTCCTGGTCGTTTCGCTGCGTTTTGCCTCGTCGGCCAGCGCGTCGCCGAGCGCCGCCAGCCACTCGTCCGTCTCGAGCACCTCGTTCTTCAGCACGATGCCGCCCGACAGCCGGGCGCATCGAGTCTCGACCCTACCCCCGTCGGTCCGCAACTCGAGCCTCCGATCGCCGAGGTCGACCGCCACGCCGCGGACCGCCTTGGGCCCGAACATCCCGGTCCGGCGCCGGTCGATCCGGACGCGAGCCGGGACCGCCTCCTCAAGCTTGGCGGCGAGGCTTTCCACGAACGCGTTCAGATCGCTCGTGTCCGCGCGCAGCGACGCCGCGAGCAGGTCCATGTCGACGGCGGGGCGATCGATCTCATCCACGACGTCAGGCTACGACATCTGAAACAGTGTGATTCGCGGGAGAGGCTCTGGGAAACCTCTCCGTATGACAACGAAGACGACATTGGTTCCAGACATCAGCCTCAACGACGGCAACCACATGCCCCAGCTGGGCTTCGGGGTGTTCCAGGTGCCCCAGGACGAGACGGCGGAGGCGGTGGGCAGCGCGCTGACCACCGGGTATCGCTCCATCGACACCGCGGCCGCGTACGGCAACGAGGCGGGCGTCCGCGACGCCGTTCTCACCAGCGAGCTCGACCGCGGCGACCTGTTCATTACCACGAAGCTTCAAAACTCCGATCACGGGCGACACCGCGTCTCGCGCGCGTTCGAGCAAAGCCTCGAGAAGCTCGGCGGCGATTACATCGACCTTTACCTGATCCACTGGCCGATCCCGCAGAAGGGCTTGACCGTCGAGACCTGGGAGGCATTGGTCGAGCTGCAGCGCGAGGAGCGCGTCCGCTCGATCGGCGTCTCCAACTTCAGGGTGGAGGACCTTGAACAGATCATCGACGCCACCGGCGTGGTCCCGGCGGTCAACCAAATCGAGCTGCACCCGCACCTCCAGCAGCTCGAGCTGCGCCGGTTCCACGAGGAGCACGGGATCGCGACCGAAGCGTGGAGCCCGCTCGGGAAGGGCCAGTTCCTCGACGACGCGACGATCGATCGGATCGCTTCTGCGCACGGCCGCACACCCGCTCAGGTCGTGCTTCGCTGGCACATCCAGCTCGGGAACATCGTGATCCCGAAGTCGGTCACGCCGAGCCGGATCGAGGAGAACTTCCGGATCTTCGACTTCGAGCTGAGCGACGACGACATGCACGCGCTGTTCGAGCTCGATCGCGAGGAGCGCACCGGTCCAGACCCCGCCACGTTCGGCTAGTGGCGACCGCACCGATCCCAGCTCGGAGGTGTTCGTACCCACATGCGTAACGCAATCAAGATCATGATCGTCCTCGGCCTTCTGGCGGTCCCGTCGGCGGCGGTCGCCGCAAGCACCAGCCAGCCCCAGGCGATCAACTGCATGCAGCTCAAGTTCAAACCGAAGCGGATCACGCTGTCGTGCGGGGACGGCGGAACCTGGCTCGGAAAGCTGAAATGGTCCAGCTGGAGCTCCACGCAGGCGGTCGGCACCGGCAACTTCACGGCGATCAACTGCTCGCCCGACTGCGCCGCCGGCCACACGCACTCGGTCGCGGTGAAGGTCACCCTGTCGAAGCCGAAGCTCTGTGCCGATCAGGTCAACCCGGCGTTCAAGCAGGCAGCGATCGTTTACAAGGGCAAGCGACCTAAGGGCGCCCCGCTCAAGGTCAGCTTCCGCTGCCCGCCCGCGCTCCCCGGCGCGTACTAGCCGCCGGCCCATCGTGGGCCCGACCTCGTTCGTCGCTTATCCTCCTGCCGTCCCACGAGACAGGAGGCTGACTTGCCCGAGGTCGAGGCCCACATCACGGGCACCGTCTGGAAGATCGAGGTCGAGGTCGGTGACAACGTCGCGGAGGGCGACACGGTCGTCATCCTCGAGTCGATGAAGATGGAGATGCCGGTCGAGGCCGAGGATCCCGGCGTGGTCAAGGAGATCCTGTGCGAGGAGGGTCAATCGGTCTCCGAGGGCGACACGCTCGTTGTCCTCGAGTAGCCCTTCCGGAGACGACCCCGGGCCGGCGACCGGCGGGCGGCTGCTGGTCGACGAGCCGGCGCCCGGCGTGACGCGACTGACGATCTCCAACCCGGCCAAGCGCGGTGCGCTCGACCACGCGATCCTCGATGGCTTCACATCGACGCTGGCGCAGATCGACGCCCGTTGTGTGATCGTCACCGGCCAGGAGACCACGTTCTCGGCGGGCTACGACATCGGCGACCTGCGCGCCAACGATCAGTTCGCAGACCAGGCCGACCGGCTCGTGGCCAACCCATTCGCGGCCGCGCTCGACGCCGTCGAGGCGTATCCGTATCCCACCCTGGCCGCGCTGAACGGTCACGCGATCGGCGGCGGACTCGAGCTCGCGCTCGCCTGCGACCTGCGGATCGCCGCCGGGACGATCGCGCTCGGCATGCCACCGGCGAAGCTCGGGCTCGTCTACTCGCACACCGGGATCCGAAAGTTCATCGACACGATCGGTGCGCCGCGGACGCGCGAGCTGTTCCTCGTCGGGCGCCGGATCGATCCGCGCACCGCGCGCGAGTGGGGGCTCGTCAACGCGATCGCAGAGAACGGACGCCTCGCCGAGGAGGCGGTCGAGCTCGCGACCGAGATCGCATCCAACGCGCCGCTGGCCCAGAAAGGGAACAAGCGTGTGATCCGCGCGGTGCTGGACGCTCAGGCCGCGCTGGACCCCGAGACCGAGCGCGAGCTGATCGAGCTTCGCCGTGCCTGCTTTCAGTCGGAGGACTTCAGAGAGGGCATCCGCGCGTTCGCAGACAAGCGCGCGCCCGAGTGGCGCGGACGCTGAGCGGGCGAAACACGAGGTCCGTCCGGGCTTCCGCTTACGCTGTGGGCCCAGATGCCGCCACCGCCAACGCGTCTGGGGAGCGCCACATGATCGAGATCGAAGCTCGCCTGGGCGAGTTGAAATCGATGGGCCTGGGTCGTCGCTTGCGCATGGTCAGCGGTCCGCAGGGCCCGCACGTCGTGCTCGACGGCAAGCCGGTGTTGCTGCTGTGCTCGGACAACTACCTCGGCCTTGCCGATCACCCGCGCGTGCGCGAGGCCGCCGCCGAGGCCGCGATGCGCTGGGGCGTCGGCTCGGGAGCCTCGCGGCTGGTGTCAGGGACGATGACTGTCCATCGGCGTCTCGAGGAGCGGCTCGCGGCGTTCACACACCGCGACAGCGCGCTGCTGTTCGGCTCCCGCTTTCTCGCGGGTGCCGGCGTGATCGCTGCGCTGGCGCGCCCCGGCGACGTCGTGTTCTCGGACGAGCTCAACCACGCGTCGCTGGTGGACGGCTGCCGTCTGTCGCGCGCCGAGGTGTTTGTCTATGACCACGGCGACGTCGAGCACCTTGCCTGGGGGCTCGGCCAGGCACAGGGTCGCGCGTCGCTGGTGGTCAGCGAGTCAGTGTTCTCGATGGACGGTGACGTGGCGCCGCTCGAGGACATCGTCGAACTCGCCCAGCGCCACCGGGTGCGGCTGCTGATCGACGAGAGCCACACCACCGGCGCGCTCGGCCCGGACGGACGCGGTCTGCTCGCGGAGCTTGGACTCGAGGATCACGTCGACGTGATCCTCGGCACGCTCGAGAAGTCGCTCGGCTCCTACGGCGCGTTCGTGGCGTGCGACCGCACGATGACGCAGTACCTGCTCAGCGCCGCCCGGACGTTGATCTTCTCGACCGCGCCGTCGCCTCCGGCGATCGCCGGCGCGCTCGCCGCGCTCGGGTTGCTCGAGGAGCGGCCGCGGCTCGTCGCGCGCCTGCAGTTGAACGCGACGACGTTGCGCGACTCCCTCGAGCAGGAGGGCTTCGGTCTGAACGGCTCCAGCACGCACATCATGTCCGTCATGGTTGGCGAGCCCGCGCTCGTCCTGCGCATGTGCGAGGTCGCGCTTGGTCGCGGCCTGTTCGCCCAGGCGATCGTCCCGCCGGCGGTGCCAGCGCTCGGCTCGAGGCTGCGGCTGTCCGTGATGGCGTCCCATCGCTCCGAGGAGCTCGAGGCCGCCGCGCGACTCCTCGGCCAGGCCGCGCGTCAGGTCGGCTTCGATCCGAGTACGACGATCGCGTACACCGAGCCCGATGCCGAGCCTTACGACGACATCGAGCTACCCGAGACCTACGAGGACGTCGACCCGAGCGTCCCGTATGACTTCGAGCAGATCCCGTACGCGGCTTAGGCGTACGACTACTCGTCGTAGGGCTCGAAATCCCGCTTGCGCGCCCCGCACACCGGGCAGAACCACGTCTCGGGGATGTCCTCGAACGCGGTCCCAGCGGGAATGCCCCCGTCCGGATCTCCCTCGGCGGGGTCATAGATGAAGCCGCACGATCCGCAGATCCACTTCACTCGGAACAGGCTAGTGGGTTGAGCCGAAACGGACCGCCCGGAACGCCGAACCCGGGGTCCGTCACGCGAGAACGCACGATCTGACGCGTAGCAGTGCCGCGCGTGGATCCGAGGACTCCGGACGACCGCGGGCGCGGCCCATAAAGCGAGGCCGGATGCCGAGGGGGCCGCAGGCCCGCGCTGGCGGTCATCCGGACCGGCATTACGGGCGGAACGTTGAGGTGAGACCCACCAGCTACGTACGCGTCGTGGAGAATGCGGCTACGCCATGAGCACCGATCACCCGGGTCCCGAACAGCCGCTCCACTCCGGCGAGCTCACCGTGCCGCGGGCCGCGGGCACCGTGATCGTGCTGCGCGGCGGCGCGAGCGCGCTCGAGGTGCTGCTCGTGCAGCGCAACCCGAACGCCCGCTTCATGGGTGGCGCATGGGTGTTCCCGGGCGGCGCGGTCGACCGCGAGGAGGGCGAAGGCGACCCGGCGCTGCGCGCCGCCGCGATCCGCGAGCTCGAGGAGGAGGCGGGGATCTCGATCCGCGATCCCTCGGAGCTAGTGCCGTTCTCCCGCTGGATCACTCCGGCCGAGGTCAAGATCCGGTTCGACACTTCGTTCTTCCTCGCGCCGCTCCCCCCGGGTGCGCAGGCGCAGGCCGACGGCGGCGAGATCGTCGATGCCCGGTGGTACGAACCGGCGGCGGCGCTCGAGGCGCGCATGCGCGGCGAGCTGTTCCTGGTGTTCCCGACGATCAAGCACTTGGAACAGCTGTCGGCCTTCGAGTCTGCCGATGCGCTGCTCGCACACGCGCGGGGACGCGAGATCCATCCGGTGCAGCCGCAGGTGATCAGGCAGGGTGAGACCGCCCGGATCGTCCTCCCGGGCGAACCGGGTTACTCTGAGTGACGCGTCGTGACGGCATCTCTCCCACCTGACGTACAGGCGGTGTTCGACCGGTTCATCACGACCGAGCTGACCACCGTCGATCGAACCGGTCAGCCGATCACCTGGCCGGTGACACCGTACTACCGCCCCGGCGAGCCGTGCATCGACGTCACGACCGGGCTCGGCTACCCGAAGAAGGCCAACGACGCGCAGGCCAACCCGCTCGTCTCGCTGCTGTTCTCCGACCCGACCGGAAGCGGCTTGGACGATCCACCGACGGTGCTTGTCCAGGGCTCGGCCGAGGTCGACGACAAGAACCTCGAGGCCAACCGCAAGCGCTACGCCCGGGAGTCGGCCGAGAAGCTGCCGGGAGCCGTCCGCCGATTGCCTCCCGAGCCGCTCCGCCGCTTCTTCGGCTGGTACTTCGACCGGATCTACGTTCACGTCCGTCCTGAGCGGGTCTACGTGTGGCGGGCCGGAGCGCCCGGCGCCGAGCCCGAGCTGTACGACGCCCACATGGAGGAGGTCCGCTCCGGCCACTCCGAGGAGCCGAAGCGGTTCCACGCCGGCCCCGAGGGCGGCGGAACCATCTGGCATCCGCGTATGCTGGAGCTGGGCAAGCGCTTCCCGACGGCCGTCGTCGCGATCGTCTCACCCGACGGCTTTCCGTTCTCGATGCGCGCCCCCGTCCACGCCGACGAGGCGAACCGGTCCATTTGCATCGACGCGCCCGCCGAGGGTGCGCCACTCCAGCCCGGGCTGGCCTGCCTGACGGCCCACCGCCACGAGCCGGGGCTGTCGTGGATGGAGAACTTCCAGGTCCGCGGCGACCTCGTTCAGCGGGACGACGGCTGGAGGCTCGTCCCCCATCGGCTCGTCGCCGGGTTCGAGGCGCCGGCGTCGCAGGTGGCGATGCTGCGCGCCAACGCCGGCAAGGCGCTGCGGTTCCGCCGGACCGCCAAGCGCGAGCTGGCCCGCCGGCGCTAAGCCGTCGACTCTTCGTGCGAGATCACGTGCATGACGGCGTTGATCAGCGCCAGGTGCGTGAACGCCTGCGGGTAGTTGCCGAGGTGGCGCCCGGTCCGTGCCTCGAGCTCTTCGGCGTACAGGCCGAGCGGCGACGCGTGCGCCAGAAGCCGCTCGCACAGCTCCTGCGCCCGGTCGCCCTCTCCGATCTCCGACAGCGCCGAGACCAGCCAGAACGAGCAGATCAGGAACGTGCCCTCCTCGCCGGTCAGCCCGTCGTCGGTCTCGTCGACCCGGTAGCGCAGGACGAACCCGCCCTCCTGGAGCTCTGACTCGATCGCGAGCACGGTGGCCTTGACCCGTGCGTCGTCCGAGGGCAGGAAGCGAACCAGCGGGATCAGCAAGGTCGAGGCGTCGAGCGCGTCGGTCTCGTAGTGCTGTCGGAACACGCCGCGGTCGGACACGCCGTGCGTCAGGATGTCCTCGCGGATCCGGTGGGCCGCCGCGCGCCATTCGGAGGCGAGCTCGGCCTCGCCCTCGAGGTCCGCCAGCCGGGCGCCGCGGTCCGCCGCCACCCAGCACATCAGCTTCGACGAGACGTAGTGCTTGGGCTCGCCGCGCGCCTCCCAGATCCCCTGATCGGGCTTCTGCCAGACGTCGAGCGCGCACCTGACCTGGTCTTGGAGGATCGGCCACAGCCGCTGGGGGATGTGGCCGCCGGCGCGCGTGTGCAGGTAGACCGAGTCGAGCACGGCGCCGTACACGTCGTTCTGGCGCTGCTTGTAGGCGCCGTTCCCGATCCGGACCGGCGAGGCGCCCTCGTAGCCCTTCAGGTGCGGCAGCACCTGCTCGTGCAGGTCGCGCTCGCCGCCGAGGCCGTACATGATCTGAAGCGCGCCGTCGCCGTCGCGGCCGAGGTCGGCGACGAACTGCATGAAGTCGTCGGCCTCCCAGTCGAGGCCGATCGCGTGCAGACCCCACAGCGTGAACGTCGCGTCGCGCATCCAGCAGTACCGGTAGTCCCAGTTGCGTTCGCCGCCTGGGGTCTCCGGGAGCGATGTGGTCGCGGCCGCGACGGTCGAGCCCGTCGGGGCGTACGTCAGCCCCTTGAGCGTCAGCGCCGATCGCTGGAGGTGCTGGCGCCACCGGTGATCGGGGAAGCGGCCGCCGGCCAGCCAGTCGCGCCAGTAGTGGAACGTGGTCTGGAGCCGCTGCCTGGCGTTGGCGCAGTGCTCGGGGCCGTTCAGACCGTGCCTCCACCCGAGCGCGACGAACCGCTCCTCGCCCTCGGTCAGCGTGTGCCGGGCGCGCGCCCGGTTGCCCTCGATCCCGATGCGCAGATCGGTGATCAGGCGCAGGACGCTGTCCCCGTCGGTCGCCTCCGCCGCCGACCAGTCCTCCTCGACCATCTCCCATTTCGCGGGCGTGCGCCCGTAATCGAACATCGGCTCGCACACGGCTTCCACCTGGACCGTGCCCTGGATGCACTCGACCACGCGCACCAGCATGTGATCGGCGTCGTGGTCGGTCGGCGGCCGCGTGTGCGAGGTCTCGTCGGCGTGGTCGTCGTGCCACGGCCCGATCGTGAGCCCGTCGTGGACGAGGAGCCAACCCGACGGGGTCATCCACGTCGTCTCGAGGATCATCGTGCCCGGCACGTAGCGCACCGACAGCGGCACGACGGTCCCGTACGGTCCGACGCGGAACGCTCCCGCCCGCCGGTCGAGCAGCGCCCCGAAGATGCTCGGCGAGTCGAACCGGGGGATGCACATCCACTCGATGCTGCCGTCAGGCGCGACCAGCGCGCCGGTATGGCAGTCCGACAGGAACCCGTAGTCGGCGATCGGCGGGAACGGCGAACCTCCGCTGAGCGGCAGGTCGTGCGGCGGGATCGGGATGCTGGGGCTCATCGCGCGGGCGGAGCGTATCCGCCGGGAACTGCCGGCAATGCACCCGCCGTGTCAAACGCGCGCCCTACACCCCTAACGTCCAACTCGACCAGTCGCGCTCGGCGAGTTTGCAGTTTCCCGCCATGGTGGCGCCAAAACGCAATCTCGCCCGGATGGTGGCGTCGAGTTGGACGTTAGCCGCCATGCGAGACGGCCGCGCTCCACCCACATTCAGGTGCCCGACGTTCGCAACGCAATCCGCTCCGGCCCTTCTAGAACAGCAACCGAGACCTCGCTAGGCTTGTCCCAGACGAAGGAGGGAGGTTTCGAAGTGTCCGAGGAGACGACACCGCGACGTCGTTCGAGCAGTGCCGAGGCTGCGGCGGCCCGCTGGCGGCAGAGCCACCCCGACGACGACATCGACCACGATCCGCCGTCGGCGGTTCCCGAGGGCGACGAGGGCGTGCCGAACCGGCATTCGGCGAGTGCCGAGGCAGCCGCGCTCAGGTGGCGCGAGCGCGAGTCCGGCGGCGACGACGACGATTAGCAGCGGGATCAGGCACCACCGTAGGTCACGACCAGGTCGGTCAGCACGCCGACCAGGAAGCCGGCCGAGACCATGAGCAACCCGAGCTCGCGGTGCCCGTAGCGGCGCATCCCGTTCCAGATCTCGCCGATCACGTACAGGATCGCCCCACCCGCGCACGCATAGAACGCAAGCTCGAGCGGGTCGCTCGTCACCGCATAGCCGACGATCGAGCCGAGGAACGTCGGGCCGCCGCCGATCAGGCCGGCGAGGCCGAGCCATTTCCACGATGGCTTGACGTCGCCGAGCGGACCGACGATCCCGAACCCCTCGGTGGCGTTGTGCAGCGCGAACCCGATGATCAGCACGGTCGCGAGGCTGATCGCGCCGGCGCGGGCGCTCACGCCGATCGCGAGGCCTTCGGCAAAGTTGTGGACGCCGATCGCGGCGGCGATCGTAAGGCCGACGCGGAGCGCGTTCCGGCGCGCCTCGTGTAGCTCGAGCGCCAGCGGCTCCGGGCCCGCGGCGCCAATCGCGGCTTCCGCGCCACCGGCGATCGGAGGCCTCCGGACGGGGCGTATCCGGCGCTCGAGCATCGCCAGGCCGGCGCTGCCCGCCGTGAATCCCGTCGCCAGGAGGATCACGAGCCAGACCACGTACCCCAGCGTCCCCTTGTCGTCCTTGAACGCCGTCAGCGCGTCATCGACGATCGAGAGTCCGCCCTGCATGACGTCGACGAAGATGAACGCGAGCACGCCGACCGAGAACATCGCGAGCGCCACACGCGTCCGGTTGTTCAGCAGCTGCAGGCGCCCGACGGGGAGACCGATGAAGATCGTAAATCCTGCGAGGGCGCCGAGGACGACGGTCTGCGCAAACGACACTGGGACCTCCGTGTGAATTAGGCCTCCCTAATTACCCGGCGAACGGTATCAAATTAGGGCGTCCTAAGTCCAACCGTCTCGGTCGGATTATTCGGCGCTCAGGTATCCGAGTTCAGGTCCGGCAGGCCCAGGGTCTGCAGCCAGTGGTTGACCGTGATGTTGAGCTGGGTGAACTCGCCGGTCCAGATGAGGACCCCCATCCCGATCAGCACCAGCCCACCGGCGCTGATCACGACCGCGTAGTGCCGGCGCACCACGGTAAGAGCCGAGGTCACGGTCCCGAACGCGAGCCCCGTCAGTAAGAACGGGACGGCTAGGCCGGCGCAGTAGACGGCGAGCAGGAACGCACCGCGGGCCGCGGAGCCCGACAGTCCCGCCGCGGTGATGATCGCCCCGAGCGTCGGACCGGTACACGGGGTCCAGGCCAGCGCGAAGGCGGCTCCGGTCAGCACCGGGCCGCTGCGCCCGGCGCGGTCCATCAGCCGGCCGACATGCCACTCACGTGAGAGGCGCGGAACGAACGGCGCGAGGACGAACACGACCCCCATCGCGATGATCACGGCTCCGGAGATCTTGAGTGCGGCCGGCCCGGTCAGCGCCCCGTGGAGCGCCTGCTGCCCGAGCAGACCGAGCGCGATGAAGATCGCCGAGAAACTCGCGACGAACGCGAGGCTCGGCCCGATCACGCGTCGTGCCTTGATCTCGCTCGGGGCGACGCCGGCCACCGCCGAGATGTAGCCAGGCACCAGCGGCAGGACGCACGGCGACAAGAACGAGATCAAGCCGGCGCCGAATGCGACTGGAATTGCGATCCCGGAGGCAGGGTCCATCGTGCCCTGCTGAGGGTATCGCCGCGGTTCGGGGCGCGGAACCCTGTCGTGGCCCTGACTCTTACCGGCGCAATACCGCCCGACGCAAGGCGTTTCCGAAACCTTCGCCCGCCTGAGGCGTTAGAGTGCGTGGGGGTACTCGTGGAAGCTTCCGCCCTCCCAGCACCGGCTGCAGTAGCCCGGACGCGGACATCGATCGGGGCGCCTCTTCTCCGCCTACGGTCGGACCAGCAGCTCGTAGCCCTGTTCCGCGCGGGCCACGACGAGGCCTTCCGAGTCATCCACGACCGCTATCGGCAACGGCTGTTTGCCTACACGCGACAGATGCTTCCGCACCGCCAGGATGCCGAGGACGCGATCCAGGACATCTTCGTGCGCGCATACGCGGGTCTGCGGGCCAACCACCGCGAGCTCGCGCTGCGCGCCTGGCTCTACCGCGTGGCCCACAATCGCTGCATCGACGAGCTGCGCCGGCCGTCCCCGCCGCCGCCCGAAGTGCTCGAGCTTCTGCGCTCGCCGG
Organism: Solirubrobacteraceae bacterium; assembly: GCA_035499395.1. Taxonomy (GTDB): domain Bacteria; phylum Actinomycetota; class Thermoleophilia; order Solirubrobacterales; family Solirubrobacteraceae; genus Palsa-465. The sequence goes on along the minus strand of DATJYY010000198.1, from coordinate 10,933 downwards.
TCCACGACCCGATCGATGAGGCCGACCGCCGCGAGTCGCTCCGGCGCCTGATCGCGGACGTCCGTCGTCTTCCCGAGCAGCAGCGCTCGGCGCTGTTGATGCGAGAGCTCGGCGGGATGTCGTACGCCGACATGGCGGACGCGCTCGGGGTCACGGTCCCGGCCGTCAAGTCGCTGCTGGTCCGGGCCCGTCTGGCGCTCGGCCAGGCGCTGGAGGCTCGCGACACCGCGTGCTCCGATATCCGTGAGGCGCTGATCGTCTCGCACGATCGCGGGCTGCGCCCGAACGCCACGGCCCGCCGCCACATGCGAGATTGCGCCGGCTGCCGGGAATTCCGCCACCAGCTGCGCGGCGTGAGCCGGCGGCTCGGGGCGATCGTCCCGACGCTGGGGCCGCTCGGCGTGCTCGCCAACGTGCTCGGCATCGGCGGAGCCGGAAGCGGCGCCGCCGGGGGCGCGCTGGCCGCGAGCGCCGGAGCCGGAACCGGATCGGCAGTGGTCGGCGCCGGCGCGGTGACCGCCGGAGCCACGCATGTGGCCACGCTGCTCGCCGCCGCGGTCGTGACCGCCGGCGGCGCAGTCGAGCTCCAGCACACGATCACGACCCCGGCGACCCACCACCCGCGCGCGAAGGCGGCCCTGATCGCGCCGGCCAGGCACCACACCGCTCCGTCGGCCGCCGCGCAGGTCACGTACACGGGCGCCGGTTCGGCCGCGGCAACCACTCCGGTGACGGCCACCCCGTTGTTGCACCCGGTCTCGTCGATGGCGCCCACGTCGTCCACGTCCGTCCCGACAACCGTGACGACCTCGACGACCACCATCACGGTGCCCGCCAAGAAGTCGCAGGCCACCGGCGGCAGGTCGACGATGTTGACCGGCGGCGGCGCAACCCCCAACGGCACCGGCACCAAGACAAAACTGGCCGATCCGACCGGGAGTTCGACCTCGACGACCGCCTCCACCGCGCCGTCGACCACGTCGACGACGCCGGGAGCCACGCAGACCCCTGGCAGCGCTTCCGGCTCGACCACAGAGTCCGGCTCGACCACCTCGGACGGCTCGACCACCTCGAGCACCTCGGGCACCGGCGGCTCACAGAGCGGTTCGACCGGATTGGGATCGTCGCCGTCGACCATCACCAGCTGGTCGCCGCCGCCCGCACCGTGAGCCAATTGGCAACGGATCGACCTGGCGACTCAGGGGCCGCTCCGACGACGGACGGCTACGTCGAGACGCTCGATCACGAGGATGTGGTCGTGCGACGCGGGCGGCGGTCCGGTCTGTACACGTTTGTCGCCGTGCACTCGACGGTCCGGGGACCGTCGCTCGGCGGGTGCCGGATGTGGGGATACGCGGATGCACGCCAAGCGTTGCGCGACGCGCTCCGGCTGTCGCGGGCGATGACCTACAAGTCCGCCGTCGCCGATCTTCCCCTGGGGGGCGGCAAGGGCGTGATCATGACCGCGCCCGCCGCCGTCCTCTCATCCGAGCACCGCACCGCCGCGCTGCTCGACTTCGGCGACACGGTCGAGTCGCTCGGCGGCCGCTACATCACCGCCGAGGACGTCGGCACCTCGAGCCGCGACATGCGCGTAATCGCACAGCGCACCGAGCACGTGGCCGGCCTACCCCGCGGTCAGGGCGGCTCCGGCGATCCGAGCCCGTACACGGCGCTCGGCGTCGAGGCCGCGATTCGCGCCTGTTGCGAGCGGGTCTTCTCGTCGACCTCGCTCAAGGAGCGAACGGTGGCCGTGATCGGGCTCGGTCACGTAGGGCTCAGAGTCGCCAAGCGCTGCGCCAAGGCCGGCGCCAAGCTGATCGTGAGCGACATCGACGAGCGCAAGCGCCGCTTCGCCGACGAGCTCGGCGCCCGCTGGACGACCCCGGTGCAGGCGCTCGAACTGGACGTCGACGTGGTCGCGCCGTGCGCGCTCGGCGGCGTCCTCGACGACCGGACGGTGCCGCGACTGCGCTGCCAGATCGTGGCGGGCGCCGCCAACAACCAGCTCGCGAACGAGTCGATCGCGGACCTGCTCGCCGCTCGTCGGATCCTGTGGGCCCCCGACTTCGTCGCCAATGCCGGGGGGTTGATCAACATCGCCGAGGAGCAGAACGGCTACAGCCCCACGGCCGCCGGCCGGCGGGTCCGCCTGATCGGCGACACCTTGCGCCAGATCTTCGACGAAGCCGACACGACCGGCGAAACGCCGCTGACCGCCGCGCTCGAGATCGCGCGCAAGCGCCTCGGCGCGGGCGGCGACTGAGCGGACCGACGGCCCGGTTCAGCCGTGGCTCGCGTCGAGCCGGAGTCTTGGCCGCTCGACGCCGGCCGGAAGGCGTCCCTCGTCGGCCAGCTTGTCGAGGTGGGCGGCGAGCGTCACCGTCGCCGCCGGACGCAGGCCCGCAGGGACATCGTCCCAGACGCGGTCGAGCAGGTCGGTCACGCTGCGCTGGCCTTCATCGAGCGCCGCGACCAGCCGCCGCTCCCGGTCGAGGCGATGGGAGATGTACTCGCCGAGCTTCGTGTCTGGGTTGAACACGGGCGGCCCGTGGCCGGGGCAGAGGACCGTGAGCGGGCGCTCCCGGAGCCGCGCCAGGGCCTCGAGGTAGGTGGTCAGCGCGCCGGGATCGGGGGAGATGAACACGCTTCCCTCGCCGAGGACAGCATCGCCTGTCAACGCGGCGTCGCCCGTCACGTATGCCAGGTGATCGGGGGCATGGCCGGGAGTCGAGACCGCCTCGAGCGGCCCGAACGGGCTTCCGTCGGTCAGCCGCACATCCGCGTTTCCGCCGGCCGCGCCGAGAGGCGCCTCCGGGTACCGGGCCCGGATTGCTGGGATCGCTTCGGTGTGGTCTGGATGGTGGTGGGTGAGCGCGATGCCGCCGAGTCCTCCCCGCCGCTCGAGCTCCGCCACGAGCGCCTCGACGTGCGCGTCGAGGTTCGGTCCGGGGTCGACGAGCCAGGCCGGGCCATGGCTCACGATCCACGAGTTCGTCCCGCTCAGCGTGAACGGCCCGGGGTTGGCGGCGCGGATACCCACGAGATCGTGTCCAGGCACCTCGAGGCGAGTCATCGGGGCAGCATGACACTGCGACGCCGACGTCACATTTCAGTGATCCGCCGGGTCTGTTGGGTAACAGCTGCGAACGAGGGATGTGACCATGGATCAGCAGGAATGGCTCGCCGAGCGGTTCGAGGAGCACCGGCCTCATCTTCGGGCGGTCGCGTACCGCATGCTCGGCTCGGTGAGCGAGGCCGATGATGCCGTCCAAGACGCCTGGATCAGGCTCAGCCGCTCGGACACGAGCGAGGTGCAGAACCTAGGCGCCTGGCTGACCACCGTCGTCGCGCGCGTCGCGCTGAACATGCTTCGCTCACGTAAGGCGCGCCGCGAGCAGCCGTTCGACGTGCACGTGCCCGATCCGATCGTCGACCCGGTCGACGGGACCAACCCCGAGCACGAGGCGCTGCTGGCCGACTCGGTCGGCCTGGCGCTGCTCGTCGTCCTCGAGACGCTGAGCCCGCCCGAGCGGCTCGCGTTCGTCCTGCACGACATGTTCGCCGTGCCGTTCGACGAGATCGCGACGATCCTCGACCGATCGCCGGACGCGGTGCGGCAGCTGGCAAGCCGCGGCCGACGTCGAGTACGAGGCTCGGCACCGACTCCCGACGCCGACCTGAGCGCCCAGTGGGCGGTCGTCGACGCGTTCATGGCGGCGGCCCGCAACGGCGATTTCGACGCGCTCGTCGGGGTGCTCGACCCCGACATCGTGCTCAGGGCCGACGGTGGGCTCGAGGGCATCTCGAGCCATGTCGAGGGCGCGGAGAACGTCGCCCGCCAGGCGATCATGTTCTCGCGCATCGAGCTGACCTCCCGCCGGGCGCTGGTCAACGGCGCCGCGGGTGTCGTGACCATGCGTGACGGAGAACCGTTCTCCGTCGTCGCGGTGACCGTCCGAGGCGGCCGGATCGCGGAGATGGACATCCTCTCCGACCCCGAGCGCATTCGTCAGCTCGACCTGGCGGTCCTCGGGGAGTAGCGCCTATGGTGGCTCGCTAGCGGCTGCGCTGATGCGAGTGTGGGCCGCGCTTGCCGATGCGCACGGTCCCGCCGCGGCCCGTTCGCTCGCGGCGACCGGCGCGCCTAGGGTGGGACCGACCAGCAGGCCTCCAACGAGGACCCATCGCGTGACTTCGGGAGAGACGAACGTAGCAGCGGCAAGCGACGCGGACGCGGCTGGCGGGTGGTGCGGCCTCCGCCACTCGGGGCGATCAGTCCATAGGCGGCCGCGAAGCTTCAGACCCAGAGCATCGTCGGCGGCGGACCATCCGCGACCGGCCGGGTCGCTGGTGATTGCGGCCTTTCCGCACTCCTGCTCGGGACCATCAAGCAACAGGATCCGCATATGGAGGCGATGACATCTGCAAAGAGAGGCGTATGTTGGTCGCACAATGCTTCATCAACTCCCGAATCGCTCCAAGGGGACCACGGAAATCCACTCGGCCAAGGCCGGTAAGCGTTGTGGGCACACACGTCACATGGGTACGTGTCCGCATTGCCAGCGGGCGCAACTCGCTCGCTGGCGGGCGCAACTGGACGGTGCTCATTCCGCGACCACACGCTGATGGCGTAGCGGCCCTACCGTAGTCGAGGCGGAAAGCGGGCTGCGCATGCTGCCCTAAAATCCGCGCGAGTTCATCAGCTCGTAAGCGCTGCAGTCGACGGCGCCAACGCGTCGTCACCCATGCACTTCCGCCGCTATTTCGCGACCCGCATCGACCACCTCCTGCGGCTCTATCGCAGTAGCGGCACCGGGCAGCACCAGCAGCGGGCAGCGGGCCGTCCGCGCAAGCGCCTGGGCGGTGCCCCCGTGGATCAGACGACCGATCGGGCCGTACCCGCGTGATCCGACGACCAGCAGATCCAGGGACGCGCTGTACACGGCGAGTTCTTCGGCTGGGTGCCCGTACGCCGCGTGCGGCTCGACATCGCCGAAGGCGGCAATCCGTTGGCGCGCCTCGGCCACAAGTGTGCTCACCATCTCGTCGAATGGCAACGGCCCGGTGCTGAGGGCCGTGCTCGGGACGGTGATCGCCTCGAATGCCGACAGCTTTGCGCCCGACTCCACCGCGAGCGTCCGGGCGAGCCTGAGAGCGTGCTGGCTCTCAGGCGACCCGTCGTAGCCGACGCCGATCTCCAGCATCCTTGCCGACTGGGCCAGGTAGCCGGCGGGCGCGATCACGATCGCGCACGGAGCGTGAGTCAGCGCGGCGCGTGTATCGTCGCCGACCAGCACGCGTCCGAGAGGCCCGCGCCGAGACGAACCCACCACCAGCAGGTCCGCGCCGATCGTTTCGCAAAACTCATGCAGACCGCGTCCCACGGAATGGGCTCGGGACACACGTATGCGTGCTGGGACGCGACTCTCGTGGACGGCTCTGGCGAGGGGGGCGAGCGCACGACGCTGGCGCTTGGTCACCTCGTCGGCCGAGCCGACGGCTCGGTGGGGATGTGGATAATCGGTGTCGACATGAACGAGCGTGAGTTGTCCGTCGCTTGCGAGCAGGTTCTCGGCGATCGCGGTCGCGTCACGGCTGTCGTGGTCCTCGTCTACGCCGACGACGATCTGTTTGAACATTGCAGATCCTCCTGACATTCACAGGTGACGCGACCGACAGTACGCATCACGGGTGTCGCGCCCATCGGTGACCACTCGCACTCTGGCCGCGTGTTACCACGCCACGCGCGATGTTCAGGACTGCTTGACGACGGCGTACACGACCCGCTCGGAGACGTCGATCACCATCTCTCCGATGCGGAGGCAGCGGCGGTATAGCTCGCGGCGGGCGATCCGTTCGCTACGGTCTTCGACCTCGAGCAGCGCGGCCATACCCCGGTAGTACCTACGTTCGAGCTTTCGTTCGGCCCGGATCGCCGCATCAGCGGCCTCGGTGGCCATATCCTGGTCCAAATTGAGGTTCGCCAGACCTTGATCGATGTCGCGCACCGCCTCCACGATCAATCTCGCCATCTCAGCGATAACGGCGTCGGGTGGACATGCCATCGCCTGCGATTCGGAGATCAGATCGCGGGAGTAGTCGAGGATCCAGTCCACACCACGCGAAAGCGCGAACACATCTTCGGGCTCCAGCGGAGTGACGAACGCCGCACGCAGCGCCCCCAACAGCTCGCGCTTCGCGGCGTCGCCACGGCGCTCGGCATCGCGCACCGCCTCCGCGGCCGACGGATCACCGCGAGCCCACCCCGCGAACGCGTCCACGCCTTCGATCGTCACCCCGACCTGCGCACGGAGGAGTTCCAGCACGTCCGGCGTCTCCGGCAGGAACCACCGCGACCGTTTCACGTCAGCCCGTGCCACAGCTCGAACACCGCAGCCGCCAGCAGCCCCGTGATCGGGAGCGTGATCAACCACGCGACGCCGATGTGGCGAACGACCTCCCAGTGGACGTGACGCCAGCGCCACCGGCCGCCTCCCACGCCAACGACCGACGAGGCCACGATCTGAGAGGTGGATGTCGGCGCCCCTACCAGCGACGCGACGAAGATCACTCCGGCCGACGCACCCGTCGACGCCAGCCCCTCGATCAGCTGGAAGCGATATATGCCACGGCCCACCGTGCGAATGATCCGCCATCCGCCCAAGGCCGTTCCCGCCGTCAGCGCCCCCGCGCACACGACCGTGACCCACGTCGGGGCCGCTAGCGTCGTGATTCGCCCGCTCGCGAGGAGGAGCGCGGCGATCACTCCGACCGCCTTCTGGGCGTCATTGGCACCGTGGCTGAATGCCAACGCCGCGGCGGCCGCCCACTGCCCGCCGCGAACCGGGGAAACCCACCGGCGCGTCGTCCGGCGCCCGACCCGCCTCAGGACGCGAATCGTCAGAAGCGCGGCGAGCGCGCCGAGCGGCGGCGAGATGACCAGCGAGATCAGCGTTCCGACCACGCCCACCGGATGACCGCCCTCGATCCCACCCCAGTTCACCGCATCGGCGCCACCCTCGGCGAGCGCGGCGCCAACAAGCCCACCGACGAGCGCCTGCGCCGAACTCGAGGGAAGACCCCGCCACCACGTTGCGAGATTCCAGACAACCGCCGCGGCGAGCCCAGCGCCAATCACCTGATTGGCCGCCGATGGAGCCACCGTGACGATTCCACCGATGGTGTCCGCCACTGCAGCGCCGAGCAGCAGCGGGCCGAGCAGATTGAACACCGATGCCAGCGCGATCGCCTGGAGCGGGGTGGCTACGCGGGTTGCGACCAACGCCGCAATCGAGTTGGCTGCGTCATGGAAGCCGTTGGTAGTCACGAACGCGACCGCGAGCACGATGGCAACCAGAAGGCCAGAATCCATCTGCCGACTCTAAGGCCCCACACACCCTTGCGGTACGGCCTCGCGTCTTCGCGTCCCGGTGCCGCGGCTCACCGATCGCCCGAACGCAATCGCCAAGCCGGCGATCGCCCACGTGCATGCGACCGGAGCCGGCTACACATTCTCGGCCGGCGGCCGATCCACTTCCCATCTCGCGACCGGGAATCCGAGCCGGCGACTCAAGGACATGCTGGTTCGCTGGTCGGCCTGCGGCTGGTGACGGTCAACCCGTTCGGCTCTCGCGGGCGGCGCCACGGCCGCGTCCGGGGGGGCCGGGAGTGATGATCACGCCGTCGGCCGGGTAGACGACCGACTCGTGCTCCTCGTCCCAGCGGACGCGGAAGTGCGCGTGGCCCTCCCGGCCGAGCACCTCGATGATCTCTCCCCGGCGCGGAGCCTGGCCGTGCACGCCCCGACATTCGATCCAGTCGCCAGCGCGGGTCTCAGAAAGGTTCGGTTTGGTGGGCATCTGTTCACCTCCTTTGGCGCCATCAAACCGCGCGGTCGCCACGGCGCCATCGGTAGCTGCGCGAAGCGCGCTGTGGAGATCTACTGATGCTCCGCGAATCGTGATTGGCAGCGTCTGCGACCAACGAGACGCCGACCGCGAAGGTGGACCGTGAGATTGCCGCCAGAGAGCGCGAGCTCGCCAGAGCGAAAGTCGCCCGGAGCGGCGCGGCGGTTCGGCGCGAAACTAGGAGCCGCAGAGCCGTGAGCAGAGTCACTGCTCGACCGGGCCAGCCGTTTCCAGCTCGATTCAGACCGGGCCGGGCGTGGCTTGCCGTCGATCGCGCTCGATCGCGATGCCCGCGAAACCGGCGAGCGCTACGACCGCTGCCTGGTCCTCGTCGGTGAACGATCGGCGAGCCGCTTTCTCGGTCAGGTACGTAGTCTCCACGACTCGGTTGTGGGAAAACACGGACGTGGCTGTCGCGACTGCCAGGTAGCTTGCCCTCAACCGACAAGCCGCTACGGCGTCCCTCTTCATGGACCGATTCTGGTCGTCGCGATACGAAATTATTCGAGCTGTCGGCAGTACTCGGCGGAACATCCGCTGCCGATATAGCTGGTGCCTGGCGTCCAAGAAGCCGTGCGGTGCTGCCGGGATGGCTCGAGTCGGAGTGACGGTGCGTCCCCCATGCGACCGGCTGGTGGTGACTGCCATCGGAGCGCCCTTGATGTGCCGTCCGGTCGGTCGCCGGACGGCGACTGGTTGACTGAGGTGGGGAACGTGCGACCGCGATGCCCGGTGTGCGGCGACGTGCTCGGCGTATACGAGCCGCTGATCAAGATCGTCGATCGAGTGGGGTACGCGACGTCGCTTGCGGCCGAGTCGATCAGCGACGGCGACGTAGTTGTCCACAAGCGCTGTGCAGAGAGTCTTCCCGTCTGGCAGCACGAGCACTCCGGCCCTGACACGGCCTAGCTCGCGCAGACCCGCTTGGCCGACGAAGCCGGTCGATGTGGCCGACACGATAGTCACGTCCAGTTCGGTGACGCGATGGCGCGTCATGGCCGCGCGGGGCGCGCCGGTCGTGCCGGCGCGCCCCACCCCCACTAAGCGCGGCCCGATCAGTGCCACACCCACCGCGCGAGATGGATCACGAACGACAGTTTCTGGCTGTTGGCGCCGTCCGCTGTCACAGTGACCGCGAGCAGATGGAACGTGCTGTTGGAACGGAGCATCTGCTTTCCAGCCGCGCTCAGAACCATGTTCTGAAAGCCGCCGCTGCCCGCCGCTATCGAGTAGTCGCGCTGGCCAATTACGGTGCCATCGTGCGCCATCGTCAGATGCCCGCTGCAAGTGCTCGTGCCGTGGAAGCAGCCGAGCTCGACACCGACCACCGCGCCGGGCGACACGAACCCCTCGTGTCCGAGCACGACGGCTTCGCTCGACGTCGTCGTGAGCGTCTGGTCCGCGCCGTAGGAGGTACCACCGGCGTTCTCGGCGACCAGCTGATAGTGGTAGGTGGTATCAGCCGTAAGCCCGTAGATGCTGGCGTGGACGCCGACCCGGCCCGTTCCCGAGCCGGCATTCTGCGGAGTGCTCTGCAGTCCGTAGGCCGTCGTGGTGCCATAGCGGAAGTAGTAGCTCGTGGACTGCCCGCGTGGATTAACCGTGCCGCTGACGCCGGCCCAAGTGTGTGTGATTCTCGCGGCGCCCCCGGTTGTGACGGTGGGCGGGGTGGTCGTGGTAAAGGTCTGGTCGGTCCCGTCGGTCGTTCCGGCAGTGCTCACTGCGACCACGCGATAGTGGTAGGTCGTACTCGAGGCTAGTCCCGACAGGTTCGCCGAGACAGCCACATCGGAGCTTCCTGCCCCCGCGCTGGCAGAGGGAGTATTCGAGCCGTAGCTCGTCGTCGTCCCATACTGGAAGTAGTACGAGGTCGCCGTGCCGTTCGGGTTGACGGTTCCGTCTGCCGTTGCGCTCGACTGAGCGACGTTGGTTGCCGTTCCCGTTGTCGCCGCCGGGGCAGCCGGTGCCGCCGACGCAAGGCCAGGACCGCCGCCGGAGGACATGGATAGCACGATCGACGCACAGGCGGCGAGGATCACCGCGAAGACGACGCGCATTCTGCTCAAGACTGGCTCCCTTCGGTTGAAGAACGTCGCACGTAACCGGCCAGGTCGATGAGAGTTCCGCTTACGTTGTGGCTTTCGTTCGAGCTATGACACCGTGCGGTGCCACTCGAGATGTATCGAGCCGGTAGACACGCGTCAGTTACGCGAGACCGAACGAGCGAAGTCAGTACGTCGCTCGGTGACCGGCGAAAATGGGCAGACGTAGCGGTCTGTCCAGGATGGCGATGCCGGGCTCCGGGGGGTCCGGTCAATCGGCCTCGAGCCAACGGAACAACGCGCACTCGGCGTGGGCGAGCCGGCCACCGGTCAACCCAACAGCGTCATCAGCCCGCACCAGCGTTCCACAGACGGGGCACCGGCGGTTCGCGCGCGGGGTGCGAACGTCAGATGCCGGACCCGTCGCCGACGATCCGCGCGAATGCACGGGCCTCAAAATCGGGGTCGATTTGCGGAACGTATGCCTGAAACACTCATGCGATATGCCAGTCGCGAGCCGCGGTCATGATTTGTCAGTCAGATGACATCGCGACCCAATGAGACACGACGACCCTCAAGGCCCCGACTCGAGCGGCACGCTCGATTGCCTTCCGCCATGCGTCGTGAACGTCGGGTGTGTCTTCCCGCGACCGGAACGTGTCCGCTGGCTGACAACCGCCGGGCGCGTTTCGCGGCAGCAACGTCAGGCTGCGAACGCGGACGGTTGATGACGCGGTTGCTGGAGTGAAGAATCGCTCGCTCGCGACGAAAGGACGGACAGATCTCATGGATATTGAGAGAGGCCCGGAAGCACGAACGGCGGCCACGATCGCCACCCGACGCGCTCGGGCCACCAGACGGGACGAGGCCGTCATCCAAGCTGAGCTTCGACGTCTCGCTCTGGCGCTGAGACACAGCGCGACCGGGCGGCTCGACACGCCCCGACGCGAGGACCGGACTGACCTATACACGGCCGCCTAG